>NZ_CADIJR010000058.1 GCF_902859645.1 Achromobacter insuavis
CGCCAGGAAGGACCGCACGTGCACTACGCCGCGCCCAGCGGCGACGGCGCGCGGGTCTACCTGTGCGACCTGGGCACCGACACCATCGCCTGCCACCGCGTGCTGCCCGACGGCCTCGACCCGGCGCCGGCGCGGGAACTGCGCACGCGGCCCGGCGCCGGACCGCGCCACCTGGCCCTGACGGCCGATGGCGCGCACGCGGCGGTGGTCGAGGAGCTCTCGAACACCGTGGCCATCCATGCGCTCGACGAGCCGGCCGGCGAACTGGCGCGCGCCAGCACGCTGCCGCGCGGCTGGCGCGGCGCCAACACCGCCTCCGCCGTGCGCCTGCATCCCGATGGTGAATGGCTCTACGCCGCCAACCGCGGCCACGACAGCGTGGCCGTCTACCGCCTGCACCGCGTCGCCCCCTGGCTCGACCTCGTCGGTTTCATCGACATCGGCGGCCGCGCGCCGCGCGACATTGCCTTCACGCCCGATGGCGAATTCCTGCTGCTGGCCGCCCAGGACGACCACCTCCTTCGCGCCGTGCGCATCGATCCGGCGACCGGCCTGGCGCGCTCGCACGGCGCCCCCCACCCGCTGCGCTCGCCCGCCTGCCTGTGCCCCCTGCCTTGAACCGGAAGCATCCACCGTGACCTCTATCCTGCCCCCCGCCCGTATCATCGTCACCGGCGCCACCGGCCAGCTCGGCCGCAAGGCCCTGGCCATCCTGGCGCGCCAGCCCTGGTGCGAACACCTGGTCGGCATCGACCTGCACGCGGACGCCAGCGTCTTCAGCCCGGAACTGCGCGACCGCCTGACCCTGGTGGCCGCCGACCTGCAACGGCCCGATCCCGGCTGGACCCGCCACTTCGCCGGCGCCGACGCCGTGCTGCACCTGGCGGCGCGCCACTCGACGCCCGACGCCAGCTGGGAGGAAGCCCTGGGTTCCTACGACATGACGCTGAACGTGCTGACCGCCGCCGCCACGCAAGGCGTGCGCCGGCTGGTGTTCTCGTCATCCAACCACGCCATGGGCGGCTACAAGGACCTGCCGCTGGCCGCCGCCATCGGACCCGGCAAGCTCACCGCCGAGACCGAGCCCGCGCCCGGCACGCGCTGGTTCGACGGCGAACGCGAGGTGCACTCGCTGGCCTACGGCACGTCCAAGGTGATGGGCGAACGCCTGTGCCGCGCCTACTCGGCGGTCACGCAGGGCCGGCTGTCCACCGTGATCGCGCGCATCGGCTGGATCCTGCCGGGCGACAACGACCCGCGCGACATGACCTACTCCGGCGTGGCGCATCCGCGCGCGCCAGTCCCTGACGCCCACGACGAACCCGCCCGCCGCGCGCTGGCCTGGTTCCACGACATGTGGCTGTCGAATGAGGATCTCGAACGCCTGCTGATCGCGGCGCTGACGGCGGACGCGTCGCGCTGGTCCGACGGCAGCGTCACGGTCAACGGCGTCTCGGCCAACCAGGGCAGCGCCTGGAACGTGGCCGACGCCCGCGACAGCATCGGCTATGCGCCGCAGGATGACGTGCGAAAGCGCCTGCGCTGAGGGCCGGCGCGCGCGCCGCGCTCAGCCGGGCGGGCGGGTCGAATCCCGCACCACCAGCTCGTAGCCAAGCGTGCGCACCCGCGCCTGCGGTTCGCGCGAGGCCAACTGCTCGACCGCCGCGTAGGCCATCTCGCGGATGGGCTGGCGCAGCGTGGTCAGCTTGGGCCAGGTCTGGCGCGACAGCGGCGTGTCGTCGTAGCCCGCCACCGACAATTCCTGCGGCACCCTGAGGCCGCGCACATGCGCGACATACAGCACGCCGGCCGCCATGTCGTCGTTGGCCGCGAAGATCGCGGTCGGACGCTGCGCGCGCTCAAGCAGCCGCTGGCCGCACTGCACCCCGGAATCGAACGAATGCAGGCCCTGCTCGACCAGCGTCGGGTCGTAGGCGACGCCCTGTTCCGCCAGCGCGTCGCGGTAGCCGTGCAGGCGCTCGCCCACCGCGCCGTGGTCGGGATGGCCGGCCACGAAGCCGATGCGGCGATGGCCCAGGTCCAGCAGGTAACGGGTCATGTCGCGCGCCGCGGCGCGATCGTCGGTGCTGACTTCCAGTCCGCGCGCGCTGGGCGATCCCGGCGCCAGCCGCACATAAGGCACGTCGCCATCGTCCAGCGCCGCGATCAGCGCGCGCACGTCGGACAACGGCGGCGTCAGCACCAGCCCGGCGCAGGCATGCTGCCGCGCCGCCTGAACGATCTGCGCGGCCAGGTCGGGCGCGCGGTAGTCGCAGGGATGCAGCAGCAGGCTGTAGAAATAGCGCTTGCAAGCGTCGAGCGCGCCGTGCTGGATGTTGATCAGGTAGTTGTCGCTGGGATTGTCGTAGACCAGCATGATCAGGTCCGAGCGCTTGCTGGCCAGCCGGCGCGCGGACGGATTGGGCTGGTACTTGAGCAAGGCGATCGCGGCCATGACCTTGGCGCGGGTCTTCTCGCTGGTGTTCGGCTCGTTGTTCAACACCCGCGAGACGGTCTTGATCGACACCCCCGCTTCGGCCGCCACGTCGTCGACGGTGACGGAGCCCTTGTCCTTGCCGATCGCCATGCCGGAGCCCCGCTCAGCGGCCCGCGGCCTTGGCGCTCAGGCCGTTGGCCACGCCCATGTCGGTCTTGGGCACGTCGCGGATCAGCACCCGCACGTCTTCGCCCGAAATGCCGATGCTGTCGCACACGGCCCGGTTCAACGCCGCGATCAGCGCCGACTTCTTGGCTTCGTCGCGGCCCTCGATCAGCGCGGCGTCGACGCGCGCCATGGCCTTGCCGATCTCGCCCGCCACGATCACGTGTTCAGCGGGGATTTCCTGCAGCACGATGCGCACGCTGGACAGCGGCGCGGCGATGCTTTCCACGACCGCCTGCGAGGCCGCCTGCAGCAAGGCGGTCTTCTGGGCGGCCGAATGGCCCTGCATGATCTGGACATTCAAGATTGGCATGACGGATTCCGATATTCCGAATAGTGGCACGCCGGCAGTCGGCGCCGGCCAGCCATCATATCCGGACTGGCCCCGGGCGCAAGCCTGGCCGCGCCGGGACCGCATCGTCATGACGGGCGGCAGCCGCCGCCCGTCCGCCTGACGGCAACCTGGACGTCAGGCCGCCTCGCCCCGCTGCGCGGGTTGCGGCTGGCCCTGCAGTTCGGCCTCCTGCGCCGCCTGGCCGCCCTCGGCGGCGACCGTGGCGGACTCGTCCGTCGGCGCCGTCTCGGCCAGCACCGGCGTCACCAGTTCGACCACCTTCTTGCGCGACAGCATGCCGATGAACTCGTCGTTCTCGCCCGTCACCGCCACCGGCTGGTCGCTGTGCACCAGCTGCGCCAGCACCTCGCCCAGGCCGGCCGTGGCCGGCACCGAGGCCAGGTCCTCGACGAAGCGCGACACGTCGCGCCCGCCTTCACGCACCGCCTGCTCGGCCGCCACCAGCGTCAGCACGCCGGCCAGCCGCTTGCCGTCCAGCACAGGCGCGTACTCGTAGTTCAGCGCCCGCATGCGGTCGACCGAGTGGGCCGGCCGCGAACGCATGGTCAGCGTCAGGCGCGCCGGATTGACGGCGTGGGTCGCGTTCAGCACCTTGGTGCGGTTCACGTCCTGCAGGAACGACTGCACGTAATCGTTGGCGGGGTTCAGCAGGATGTCTTCCGGCGTGCCTTCCTGCACCAGCTCGCCGTCCTTCAGGATGGCGATGCGGTTGCCCAGGCGCAGCGCCTCGTCCAGGTCATGGGTGATGAAGACGATGGTCTTGTTGAGCTTGGACTGCAATTGCAGCAGCTGGTCCTGCATCTCGCGGCGGATCAGCGGATCGAGCGCCGAGAAGGCCTCGTCCATCAGCAGGATCTCGGCATCGGTGGCCAGCGCCCGCGCCAGGCCGACGCGCTGCTGCATGCCGCCCGACAACTGGTGCGGATACTGCTGCTCGAAGCCCGACAGGCCGACCTGCTCCAGCCATTCGCGGGCTCGCTGCTCGCGCTCGGCGCGGCCCACGCCCTGCACGGCCAGGCCGTAGGCGGCGTTGTCCAGCACGGTGCGGTGCGGGAACAGGCCGAAGCGCTGGAACACCATGCTCATCTTCTTCTGGCGGAAGGTCTCCAGGTCGCGCTTGTTCAGGCTGACCACGTCGACGCCGTCGACCAGGATGTGGCCGGCGCTGGGCTCGATCAGGCGGTTGAAGTGGCGGATCAGCGTCGACTTGCCGGACCCCGACAGGCCCATGATGACGTAGATGCTGCCCTCTTCGATCGACAGGCTGATGTCGCGCAGGCCCAGCGTGTGGCCGCTTTCGGCCAGCAGCGCTTCCTTGCTCATGCCGCCCTGCGCGGCTTCCAGCCACTTCTTCGGATGCGGCCCGAAAATCTTGTAGATGTTCTTGACTTCGATCTTGCTCATCGCTGGCCTCCCATGCGCATGCGCTGTCCATACGATTGCGTGATCCGGTCGAACAGCACGGCCAGCACCACGATGCCCAGGCCCGCCAGCAGGCCGCGGCCCACTTCCAGGCGGTTGATGCCGAGCAGCACTTCATACCCCAGGCCGCGCGCGCCGATCATGGAGGCGATCACCACCATCGACAGCGCCATCATCGTGGTCTGGTTGATGCCGGCCATGATGTTGGGCAGGGCCAGCGGCAATTGCACGCCGAACAGCTGCTGGCGCGGATTGGCGCCGAACGCGCGCGACGCTTCCAGCACCTCGCGGTCGACCAGGCGGATGCCCAGGTCGGTCAGGCGGATCAGCGGCGGCACGGCGTAGATCACGGTGGCGATGATGGCGGGGATCTTGCCCAGGCCGAACAGCATCACGACCGGAATCAGGTACACGAAGCTGGGCATGGTCTGCATCACGTCCAGCACCGGCAGCATGACCGAGCGCAGCCAGTTGACGCGCGCCATCAGCACGCCCAGCGGAATGCCGATGACCACCGACAGCCCGGCCGCCATGATCATCAGCGCCAGCGTCTGCATGCCGGCGTCCCACAGGCCGAGCACGCCGATGACGCACAGCAGCGCGCCCATGGCCAGGCTCAGGCCGATGCGGCGGCTGACCAGCCAGGCGATGGCGATGGTGACGCCGACCACGGCCCACCAGGGCGAGCTGCGCAGCACCTGCTCCAGCCACACCAGCGCATGCAGCACGGGCTGGGACAGCGTCTCCAGGGTATCGGCGTAGTTGGTGACCAGATGATCGACGAATCCGTCGATGGCCCCCCGCACCTGACGGGCGGGAATGATTTCAGGAAACATGTATTGACTCCATTTCAGCGCATTCGCCACGCGCCGCGCCCACGGCATCCGGCTCGGAGGCCGGGCCGGCTTCCCGCGCGCGAAGCCGGCGGCGGCGATGGCGAAATACGCTTACAGTCCGGCGCGGGAGCAAGGCATCCCGCGCATTGCCCGCGTGGCGGGCAGTCCGCCTGCCGGAGGGCTTTTTCCCCTTGGGGTCATCCCAAGGGGAAAAAGTCCAACCCGGCGGTCCGTCCCGGCCAGCCGGAACGGACCGCCGCCGGAAAGGCGGCGGGGGTTACAGCGCGCTTTGCACGCGCCCGGCGACGTCGGCGGGGACCCACTTGGTCCAGACGTCGGGCTTGTTTTTCAGGAACCACTTGGCCACGGCGCCGGACTCGTCACCGGTTTCTTCCATGTGGGCCAGGGTTTCGTTCATCACGGGCAGCGGCACCGAGACCTTCGACAGGAATTCGGTCAGCACCGGCGCTTCCTGCGAGAACTTGGTGTTCACCGCGGTGAAGACGGGATTGTCGGGATAGGCGCTGGGCTCGGGCTTGGCGCACTTGGGCGACGTCAGGCACTTGTGCTTGTCGGCGTCGTAGGGCGGCATTTCCAGCTTGACCAGGTCCATGGCGCCGACCAGCGGCGTGGGCGACCAGTAGTAGAAGACCACGTTCTGCTTGCGCTTGTAGGCCGACATCAGGGCCGCCTTCTGCGCCGCGCCGGTGCCCGGCGAGTACAGCGTGTAGGAATCGTCCAGCTTGAGGGCGTGGAACAGGTTGGTGCTGGTGACTTCGCAGCCCCAGCCCGCCGGGCAGCCGTAGAAACGGCCCTTGCCGGGTTCCTCGGGGTCCTTGAACTTGTCCTTGAACTTCGGCAGGTCGGCCGCGGACTTCAGTTCGGGCAGGCGCTCGGCGGTGTAGCGCGGGATGTACCAGGCTTCGCCGCCCATGTAGAGATCGCCGATCCGCTTGACGCGGCCGGTCTTTTCGGCGCGTTCCCAGGGGTCGGCGACGCTGTTCAGCCAGATCTCGGTGTTGATGTCCAGGTCACCGCGCTCGAGCGCGGCCAGGGCCGGCAAGGTCTCGGTGGGCAGGGTTTCGGTCTTGCAACCATAGCCCTTTTCCATGATGAAACGTTCGACATCGACCAGGACCAGGTTGGATTCCCAGTTCATGGCGCCGAAATTGATCGGACGCTTGAGTTCGCATTGCGGCGCATCGGCGGCTTGGGCCGATCCGGCGAAGGCAAACAAGACGGCCGCGGCGGCCAGGGTCTTGACGGGGGTGAAACGCATTGGCTTTTGCCTCCATAGGTTCAGGGACACGGCGGCGCTGGTCCAGCCGTGCCATGGAGCTAAGGGGGTTGTGCGGAAGACGGGCAGAACCGCCAATACAAACCGACACTAGCAACAAGAGGATCCGCAGGGTGCGGAGTCTTGCAAGACAGGAGCCTCAAAAACAGAGTTTTCGAGAACCCACAGATAGTGAACAAACTGAAAGAAGAAGCCAGCATCTTAACCGAAATTAATGCATGACCCAAGCCCACCCCTGAACGAATCAGATACATTCACGCCGAAAACCGTGCGGAAAAACCCTTATTCCCAAGAGGCGATTCCCCGTTTTCCCCTGGGGAATCGCCTCCCGAAAATGTAGATACATTTAGTTAATATTTTGTTCGTATAAATACATTTAATGGTCCCGAAACCCGGTTTCAGGGCTTCGGATCGGGGTCCCGGTACATGTAATCGCGTCGCCACGGGTAGGCCAGGTCGGGCGGATTGTCGAGTTCATCCGGACGCCCCGTGGCCGGGTGTTGGCCCACGATCTGGTGCAGCGCGATCCAGCCGTGCTCGAAGCCCATGGCGCAACCCGCCAGGTAGAGCCGATAGGCGCGCAGCGAGCGCTCCCCCTGCTCGCCGCCCAGGATCCGCGCGGCCTCGGCCAGGTTGGCCTCGAGCGCGTCGCTCCAGGCCCACAGGGTCCGGGCGTAGTGCGGTCGCAGGTTTTCGACGTCCACCTCTTCCAGGCCGCCGTTGGTCATGGCCTCCATGACGACGCTGATGTGGGTCAGCTCGCCCCCAGGGAAGATGTACTTCTCGATGAATTCGCCCATGCCGCTGCCCAGCTCGGCGTTGTAAACGCCGGCCGCGGTGATGCCGTGGTTCATGATCAGCCCGCCCGGCTTGAGCAGCCGGCGCAGCTTGGCGAAATAGCCTTCCAGCTGGGCCCGGCCGACGTGCTCGAACATGCCGACCGAGGCGATCTTGTCGTAGGGCGCGGCCTCGTCGAGCTTGCGGTAGTCCAGCAGCTCCACGCGCACGCGCTCGCCCAGGCCCTTTTCCTGGATCAGCCTGCTGACGTGCGCATGCTGGTTGCGCGACAGCGTGATGCCGGTGGCGTCGACGCCATAGTGCTCGGCCGCCCACAGCAACAGCCCGCCCCAGCCCGCGCCCACGTCGAGAAAGCGCTCGCCCGGCCGCAGCCGCAGCTTGCGGCAGATGTGGTCGAGCTTGGCTTCCTGGGCCTGCGCCAGGTTCATGCCCGGCTCGCGGTAATAGGCGCAGGAATAGACCCGGCGCGGATCCAGCCACAGGGCATAGAAATCGTCGGACAGGTCGTAATGGAATTCGATCTGGCGGGCGTCGCGCTCCACCGAGTGACGCCACACCGACATCACCTTGCGCACCAGCTCGGTCAGCCAGCCGCCGCGCGCCGCGTCCACCGGTGAACCCGGCAGCAGCGCCGCGGCCGCCGCCATCACATCGCGCATCGACCCTTCGATGTCGATGCGGCCTTCGACGTAGTCCTGCCCCAGCACGCCGACGGCGCCCTCGGCCAGGTGGGCCAGCGCGGTCTTGTCATGCGTCACGAACCGCACCCGGGGATCCGGCGGCCCGACCACGGTGCCATCGGGCAACACCAGCTGGACAGTGACGGGCAAGGCCTGGAGCTTGCGTTCCACAACAGACAACAAAGGACTCACAGCATCTCCTCTGGAATACGTACGGACACGGACAGACTGTATCGGAAATCACTTGCAATTTGCGTGTAAGGCAGTGCGTGATACAGTCTTTGGCTTGGTGCAAAACGCGCAATGCAGCGCGACGCGCCCTGTCCCTTGCGCGAGCCCCCTCGCGGTCCACATGCCCCCTACCCTTTCTTCCCGCGGCGCGCTGCCGGGCTGGCTCATTCTCATGGGCGCCCTGACGGCGATCGGTCCTTTCGCCATCGACATGTACCTGCCGGCGTTCCCGACGATCGCCGCCAACCTGGGCGTGCCGCGCGGCGATGTCGAGCGCACGCTGGCCGCTTACCTGATCGGCCTGGCGCTGGCGCAGGTGTTCTATGGCCCGATGGCCGACCGCTTCGGCCGCAAGCCGCCGCTGCTGGTGGGCCTGACGCTCTTCATGATCGCGTCGCTGGGCTGCGCCCTGGCCGGCTCGGTCGAGGCGCTGACCGGCTGGCGCGTGGTGCAGGCGATGGGCGGCGCGGCCGGCATCGTGATTCCGCGCGCCGTCATCCGCGACCATTACGAAACCCACGAAGCGGCGCGCGCCATGTCGCTGCTGATGCTGATCATGGGCCTGGCGCCGATCCTCGCGCCGCTGGCCGGCGGACAACTGCTGGGCATCGCCAGCTGGCGCAGCCTGTTCTGGGTGATGCTGGCCGGCGGCGCCATGCTGATGACGGCCGTCGTGCTCATCATGAAGGAATCGCTGACGCCCGAGCGGGTCGTGCCGCTGCGCTGGCAGACCATCGTGCAGAACTACCGCGCCCTGTTCGCGCACCGCGGCTTCATGGCGCACAGCCTGGCCGGCGGCTTCGGCCAGGCCGGCATGTTCGCCTACATCATCGGCTCGCCGCGGGTGTTCATCGAACTGTACGGCGTCGACCCCAAGTATTACGGGCTGCTGTTCGGCACCAACGCGCTGTCGCTCATCATCTGCTCGCAGATCAGCGCCCGCCTGCTGCGCACCCACACCCCGCGCCAGCTGCAACGCCGCGCCCTGACTGCGCTGGCCTGCGCCAGCCTGGCGGCGGTGGCGCTGACGCTCGTGGGCTGGATGACGCTGCCGCTGCTGATGGCCTGCCTGATCTGCTACATGGGCAGCCAGGGTTTCGTGAACCCCAACTCGGCGGCGCTGGCGCTGTCCGACCAGGGCAAGCGCCTGGGCGCGGCCTCGGCGCTATTGGGGACGCTTCAACTGTCGTGCGGCGCGCTGGCCGGTTTCGCCGTCAGCGCCTGGCAGACCGACAGCGCCCTGCCCCTGACGACCACGCTGGCGACCTGCGCCTGCCTGTCCTGGCTGTCGGGCCGCGTGGCGCAATCGCACCCGGTCTGAATGCAGGGACACAAGGTATCGGCGGCCGCGCCGCCGCCCGCCGGTGGAGCATGCCCGCTGCTATCAAGCCGGCGGGCGCCGTCCGGACGCGTCCATCGCGGCAGGAAAGCCACGCCTTTCCCTGCGCCGCGCCCCTGGCACTTGATTTATCTCGATTTTTCGTATTAGAATCTACGTCTTCACATGAAGTTTCCCGTGCTGGACTACTATGCTTTGTAGTTCAACACTCTGACCCCCAAGCGCATTTTTGCGGATGGCAGGCAGCGGGTATAAGCACTGGGCGGGATCCCCGATTCCCCCTCATCCACTAAGACTGGGTGGCCGGCAAGATGGCAAGACCTCGTGGCAAGACCACGACGATCCACGCCTCTGATACAGCCCGGCGGCTGAAACCCTGTCTACCCCCCGGCGATGCGCAAGAATAAATGAGGTGCATCCATGGCACGCGTATGCCAAGTGACCGGCAAAGGCCCGATGGTGGGCAACAACGTTTCGCACGCGAACAACAAGACCAAGCGTCGCTTCCTGCCCAACCTGCAATCGCGCCGGTTCTGGGTTGAAAGCGAAAACCGCTGGGTGCGCCTGCGCGTCTCGGCCAAGGCCATCCGCACGATCGACAAGAACGGCATCGACGCCGTGCTGGCCGACATGCGTGCCCGCGGCGAACTGGCCTAATCGGCCCCCCGCCAATCTGACATACTAGGAGCACGACATGGCCAAAGGTATCCGCGAAAAGATCAAGCTCGAGTCGACTGCCGGCACGGGTCATTTCTACACGACCACCAAGAACAAGCGCAACATGCCCGAGAAGATGCTGATCAAGAAGTTTGATCCGGTCGCTCGCAAGCACGTTGACTACAAGGAAACCAAGCTGAAGTAATTCGGCCGGTCTCCGGAAAGTCGAAAAAGCCCTGCCCTCGCAGGGCTTTTTTCATTGCTGGGCCCTGCATCGCAGGGTCTTCTCACGTTGGCGGACGGACCCGTCCCCCGCCGTTTTCCTTGGCGCTCGGACGCCGCGCATGCTTCAATTGGGCCGCAACAGCAATCGTCCCCTACAAGGCCCGGCTCCGGCCGGACCTTCTTGCCTGCGATATCCGCCATGCTCCGTCCCTGCCTGACCCTGCTGCGCCGCGCGCTCGCTCCCGCGCTACTGGCCCTGGTGCTGACTCCCGTCGCGTCCGCCAAGGACGCCAAAGACAAGGAACCGCCGATCCGCATCGGCGAGATCAACAGCTACAAGGCGATTCCGGCCTTCCTCGGTCCGTACAAGAAAGGCTGGCAACTGGCGCAGGAAGAGATCAACGCCGCCGGCGGCGTACTCGGCCGCAAGCTCGAGGTGATCTCGCGCGACGACAACGGCAACCCCGGCGACTCGGTGCGCGCCGCCCAGGAACTGCTGGCGCGCGAAAAGGTCGACCTGCTGTTCGGCGGCTTCCTGTCCAACACCGGGCTGGCGCTGACCGACTTCGCCAAGCAGCAACAGGTGTTCTTCCTGGCCGCCGAGCCGCTGACCGACAAGATCACCTGGCAGGAAGGCAACCGCTACACGTACCGCCTGCGGCCGTCCACCTGGATGCACGTGGCTGCGCTGGCGCCCAAGGCGCTGGCCCTGCGCAAGAAGCGCTGGGCCATCGTCTACCCCAACTACGAATACGGACAATCGGCGGTGGCCACCTTCAAGGCCATGATGAAGTCGTTCCAGTCCGACGTCGAATTCGTCGCCGAGCAGGCCGTGCCGCTGGGCAAGGTCGACGCCGGCGCGGTGGTGCAGGCGCTGGCCGACGCCAAGCCGGACGCCATCTTCAACGTGCTGTTCGCCGCCGACCTGACCCGCTTCGTGCGCGAGGGCAACACCCGCGGCCTGTTCGAGAACCGCGCCGTGGTCTCGGTGCTGTCCGGCGAACCGGAATACCTGGAACCGCTGGGCGCCGACACGCCGTCGGGCTGGATCGTCACCGGCTACCCCTGGTACGCCATCGACACCCCGGCCAACAAGACCTTCGTCGAGGCCTACCGCAAGCGCTACAACGAGACGCCCAAGGTCGGCTCGGTGGTCGGCTACGCCTCGCTGATGTCGATCGCCCAGGGCCTGAAGGCTGCCGGCGAAGTCGACACCGAAAAGCTGGTCGACGCCTTCGCCGGGCTGAAAGTGGATACGCCCTACGGCCCGATCCAGTACCGCAAGATCGACCACCAGTCGACCATGGGCGTCTACATCGGCGTCACCGCGGTCGAGGACGGCAAGGGCATCATGAAGGACTTCGCCTACATCGACGGCGCGCGCCTGCAGCCGCCGGATGAACAAGTGCGCAAGATGCGTCCGCACTGATGAGCCTGTCGGGGCTGCTGTCGCAGCTGCTCAACGGCCTGGCGGACGCCAGCGCGCTGTTCCTGGTGGCCGCCGGCCTGTCGCTGATCTTCGGCGTCACGCGCGTCGTCAACTTCGCGCACGGCTCCTTCTACATGCTGGGGATCTACCTGGCCTGGAGCTTCACCCACTATTTCGGCGACGGACCGGGTTACTGGGCCGGCCTGCTGCTGGCGGCGCTGGCCACCGGCCTGATCGGCGCCGCCGCCGAACTGCTGGTGCTCAAGCGGCTGTATCGCGCGCCGGAACTGTTCCAGCTGCTGGCGACCTTCGCGCTGGTGCTCATCATCGGCGACGCCGCCTTGGCGATCTGGGGTCCGGAAGACCTGTTTGCGGCCCGCGCGCCCGGCCTGTCGGGCGCGGTCGAGATCCTGGGCCGGCGCTTTCCCCAATATGACCTGCTGCTGATCGTGGCCGGCCCGGTGGTGCTGGGCCTGCTGTGGCTGCTGCTGATGCGCACCCGCTGGGGCCGGCTGCTGCGCGCCGCCGCCGAGAACCGCGACATGCTGGCCGCGCTCGGCGTCAACCAGGCCTGGCTGTTCACCTCGGCCTTCACGCTGGGCGCGTTCCTGGCCGGGCTGGGCGGCGCGCTGGCCGCGCCGCGCGTGCCCGCCACGCTCGGGCTCGACCTGGAGATCATCGCCAGCGCCTTCGTGGTCGTCGTAGTAGGCGGCCTGGGCTCGATCCCCGGCGCCTTCCTGGCCGCGGTGCTGATCTGCTGCGTCAAGGCCGTCTTCGTCTTCCTGGGCCAGGTGCAAATCGGCCCCTGGCTGTTCAACCTGTCCAAGCTCACGCTGCTGGCCGAATTCGCCGTCATGGCGGTGGTGCTGGTGGCGCGGCCGTGGGGCCTGCTGGGCCGGGCGCCGGCGCCCTCCTCGCACGCGCTGGCGGCCGAGGCGCCCATCGCCCCCGCCGGCCGCCGCCTGCGGCTGGCCTATGGCGCGTTGCTGGCGCTGCTGCTCCTGGCGCCGCTGGCGGCGGCGCAATGGCCCTATCTGGGCATCCTGCTGACCGAAGTGCTGATCGCCGCCCTGTTCGCCGCCAGCCTGCATTTCCTGACCGGCCTGGCGGGCATGACCAGCTTCGGCCACGCCGCCTGGTTCGGCCTGGGCGCCTATGGCGCCGCGCTGCTGCTGAAGCTGGCGGCGCTGCCGATGGAAGCCGCCTTGCTGCTCGGGCCGCTGGCCGCCGGACTCGGCGCCGTGGTGTTCGGCTGGTTCTGCGTGCGGCTGTCCGGCGTGTACCTGGCGATGCTGACCCTGGCGGTGGCGCAGATCCTGTGGGCGCTGGCCTATCAATGGGACGACGTCACCGGCGGCAGCAACGGCCTGATCGGCCTGTGGCCGTCGCGCTGGCTGACGCAGGGGCCCTGGTTCTACTACCTGACGCTGGCGCTGTGCGCGCTCGGCATCGCCTGGCTGCGGCGTCTGGCGTTCTCGCCGCTGGGCTACGCGCTGCGCGGCGCGCGCGATTCGGCCCTGCGGGCCGAGGCGCTGGGCATGGACACGCGGCGCATCCAGTGGGTCGGTTTCGTGGCCGCCTCGCTGGCCGCGGGCCTGGCCGGATCGCTGTACGCGTTCTCCAAAGGCAGCATCGCCCCCGACGTGCTCGGCGTGAGTCGGTCGGTGGACGGCCTGGTGATGGTGCTGCTGGGAGGCCTGCAGACGCTGGCCGGCCCGCTGGTCGGCGCGGCGGCCTACACCTGGCTGCAGGATGCCGCGGCGCGCAGCACCGACTACTGGCACGCGGTGCTGGGGCTCGCCATCCTGGCGCTGGTGATGGTGTTTCCCGCAGGCCTGGCGGGCGCCGCGGCGCGCGGGGCGCGGAGGCGCGCATGACCACGGCCGACGCCTTGCTGCGGGTCCAGGGGCTGCGCAAATCGTTCGGCGGCATCGACGCGCTGGCGGACGTCTCGTTCCAGCTCGAGGCCGGCCACATGCTGGCGCTGATCGGTCCGAACGGCGCCGGCAAGTCCACCTGCTTCAACGTGCTGGGCGGCCAGCTGCGGCCCGACGCCGGCTCCGTGCGCCTGGATGGACGCGAGCTGGTGGGCCTGCCGGCCGGCAAGATCTGCCGCCTGGGCGTCGGCCGCACCTTCCAGACCGCCGCCACCTTCCGCTCGATGACGGTGCTGGAAAACGTGCAGACCGCCCTGCTGTCGCGCGACCGCCTGCTGCTGCGCCCCTGGCGCCGCGCCGCCTCGCACCGCCCCGACGAAGCCATGGCGCTGCTGCAACAGGTACGGATGGCCACCCAGGCCGGCGCGCACTGCGGCGCGCTGGCCTACGGCGACGTCAAGCGGGTCGAGCTGGCCATGGCGCTGGCGCACCGGCCTAAGCTGCTGCTGATGGACGAACCCACCGCCGGCATGGCCACCAACGAACGCCATGCGCTCATGCGCCTGACGCGCGAGCTGGCCGATACGCAGCGCATGGCGGTGCTGTTCACCGAGCACAGCCTGGACGTGGTGTTCAAGCATGCCGACCGCATCGCCGTGCTGGTGCGCGGCAGCCTGCTGGCCGAAGGCCCGCCGGACCGGATCGCGGCCGACGCGCGCGTCCAGGCCGCCTACCTGGGCACCGACGCCCCGGGCTGAGACCGGCTCAGTGGCCGGCCTGCGGGCTCTCGGGCTGGCATTCCCAGAACACCCTGGCCTGGCAGCCGGCGCAGATGCCCCGGTCGAGCCGGGCGTAAATCGTGTGCAGCGCGGTCGCCTTGTCGGGGAACACGTGGTCCGCGCCCAGCCGCTCCAGGAAGCCGGTGCGGCGCCACATCGCCAGCACCTCGGGGCGCGGCCGGTGGAAGTAGAGGTCGCCGCCCATGGCGCGGCGCGCCACCAGTTCGTCCTCCCAGACCTGGGCGCCGGCCAGGTCGATGAAATTCATGCTCTTGGCCATCACCAGCAAATGACGCGGCGCCGCCGCGCCCTCGCGCAGGTCCTGCAGGCGCTGCGCCACGTGTGCGGCGGCGCCGAAATACACCGACCCTTCCATGCGCAGCAGCTTGAGCTGGGGGCATTCCGGCAATGCCTCGGGCTGCTGCGCCAGCACCACGAAACGGCGGTCCAGCCCGCGCGAATCGAAGCCCATGGTGCGCATCGCCGGCCGCGAGGTGCGGTGCAGGTACGCCATCAGCGACAGCACCGTGCCCAGCAGGATCGCGACCTCCATGCGGATCGTCACGGTGGCCGCCAGCGTGGCCGCGGCGATCGCGCTTTCCCCGGGCTGGGTGCGGATCAGCTGGCGCCAGCGCGGCACGTCCAGCAGGGTCCAGGCCACCAGCAGCAGCAGGCCCGCGATGGCCGCGTGCGGGATCCGCGCCAGCAAGGGGCCGCTCAGCGCCACCAGCGCCATCAGCAGCAACGCCGAGAACACCGCCGCCAGCGGCGTCTTCGCGCCCGCCTCGTAGTTGGGAATGGAGCGGTTGAGCGAACCGCAGGACAGATAACAGGAAAAGAAGCCGCCGACCACGTTGGACAGGCCCTGCCCGACGAATTCACGATTGGCGTCGATGCGCTGGCCCGAGCGCGTCGCCACCGCCTTGGCGATGGAAATGGACTGCGCCAGCGCCACGATGGTCAGCGCGAACGCCAGGCTGAGCAGATCGGGCAAGGCGCGCCAATCGACGCTGGGCACATGGAAGGGCGGCCACGGCTGCGCGAGGTCGCCCAGAAGCGGCACCGGCGTGGCGCCCAAGCGATCCGCCGCCGCGTTGAACGCCGCCGCGGCCAGCGCCCCCGCCGCCAGCCCGGCCAGCATATAGGGCTTGCGCTTGTCGAGCCGCTTGAGCAACAGGGCCGAAGCCAGGGTCACCGCCGTCACCAGCAGCGCGCCCGCCTGCAATTGGTCCCAATGGCCAGCCAGGCTGGCCAGCAAGGCGCCGGCGCCATGCGAGTCCGGCGCCGGCAGGCCCAGGGCATCCTTGAGCGCATGCACCGCGATCAGCAGGGCCGCGCCGCTGGTGAAGCCAAATAGCGCCGACGGCGAAATGAAGTGCGCCAGCGAGCCCAGCCGCAGCGCGCCCACCAGCCATTGCATCAGCCCGACCAACACCGTCACCGCCAGCGCCAGCTCGATGTAGCCCGGGCTGCCCGCCACCGCCAGCGGCGTCAGCACGGCGAACAGCGCCAGCGAATTGGCATTGGTGGGGCCGGACATGACATGGCGGCTGGAGCCGAACAGCGCCGCCACGATACAGGGCACGATGGCCGAATACAGGCCGTATTGCGCCGGCAGCCCGGCCAGCGTGGCGAAGGCCACGCCCTGCGGCAGCACCAACAGCGCGCCCAGCAGCCCGGCCGCCAGGTCCGCGCGCAGGGTCGCGGGGCCGACTTCCGGCACCCAATCGCCAAACACCCGCGCCAACCCCGCTTTGCTTCCCGCCGCCATCGCTCCCCTGCCCCGTCTTTTTGATATTCCCGCGCGCTCAGCGCAGGAACCTGCGTTCCAGCTCGCGCATGTCCGCATCGCCCTGCAGGCCGATGATATCGCGCACCGTCGGCAGGCCGGCATCGACGGCATGGATGCCGCCCTCGGCGCGGATGCGGGCGAAGATCTCGCGCATCGCGCCCACGGCCGCGCGGATCGCATGATTGCCGTAGATCACCAGGCCCACCTTGCCCAGCGCCTGGATGTCGCGCTCGCGCAGTTGCGGATAGGCGGTCGGCACCAGCACCAGCGGCACGCCGCCAGACCAGGCCGCGATGAAGGCCAGCACCTCGTCGGGCGTGGCCTGTTTGGAATGGATCAGGATGGCGTCGGCGCCGGCCGCTTCGTAGGCCGCGGCGCGGGCCAGGGCCTCGGCCTGCCCCAGGCCGGCGATCAGGGTCTCGGTGCGGGCGATGACGCAGAAATCGGGATCGCGGCGGGCGGCGCAAGCCGCCTCGATCTTGCCCTGGAATTCCTCGACGCGCACTAGTTCCTGGCGGCCGTCGGCGCGCAGGCTGGTGTCCTTGGGGAAGGTCTTGTCTTCCATCACGACCGCCGACACGCCCGCGGCCTCGTATTGCGGCACGACGTAGGAGACGTTGATGGCGTTGCCGAACCCGGTGTCGATATCGGCGATGACCGGCACGTCGACCGTGGCGGCGATGGCGCGCATCATGTCCAGGTGCAGGCCGGCAGACAGGATGTTGGCGTCCGGCACCGCATAGCTGGCCGACAGTTCGAAGCCGCTGCCCCAGATCGCATCGAATCCGGCTTCGGCCGCCAGCCGGGCGGACAGCGGATTGTGCGCCGACATGGCGTGCATCAAGGCGGGATCCTGCAGTTTCCGGCGAAAGCGGGTGTTGCGGTGCATGGCGTGGCGGTTCGAGATCCGGCGCGGATTGCCCCGGCTGCGATCATTTAACACTAAAAGAAAGCGGCTGGCGGCCGCCCGGCGCGCGACGACATTCAGCCGGCCTCGCCGCCGCGCCGCGCCTTCATCGCCCGGCTGATCGCGGCCAGCGCATCATCATCGATCAGGCGCGCGGCCAGCGGCAGCAACTCGTCCTCTTCGCGCTGGATATGCGCCGCATAGGCCGCCGCGAACGCCTCCACCTGCGCCGCCGGCAACACCGCGGGATGGCCCGCCGCGATCTCGTCCAGGATTTGCCGCAACGGCGCCCACAGCGCCGCCAGCCGCGCGTGATCGGCAATCAGCCCATCGACCAGCGCATGCAGGCAGACGGCGTCGGAACCCGCCATGGACTCGATCAGGGCCGGGAACAGGTCCTCTTCCTCGTCCTCGTGGTGATGGATCGCGGCCGTCTGGAAATAGCGCGCGACGCCCGCCGCCGCGACCTGGGCGGCGGCGTCGCTGCCATGCGTCGGCAGATGCGCGGCCAGGCGCCGCAAGGTGGCGCATTGCCGCGCAATGCGCCCATGACAGGCCGACAGCAGCCCGAGGGGATCATCGGGGGTCGGCGCCGCGGCCGGCCCGCCCGGAAAACTCACCGCCATGTCCCCTCCCGTCAAATCAGGAATGCCCGCGCCACCACAGGCGGATGGAATCCCAGGCGCGGCCGGCGAATCCGGCTTCGGCCACCGGCTCCAGCGCCACCACCGGGAACTGCATGGCCGGCTTGCCGTCGACCATCACGCGCAGCGAACCGACCGTGGCCTGGGCCGCGATCGGCGCCACCAGCGGGTCCTGCGGCGCCCAGACCGGCTCGACCTTGGCGCCGGCCGGCACCGTGACGTAGGCGTCGCGCGCGAAGCCGGCCTTGAGCGTGTCGGCCTGCCCCTTCCAGACCTCGGGCGTGGCCACCGCCTGGCCCTTTGCATATAACTTGATGGTATTGAACCCCTGGAAGCCCCATTCCAGCAACTCGCGGCTTTCCTGGGTGCGCAGCTTGTCCGAGGCCGTGCCCACCACCACCGTGATCAGGCGCCGCTGGTCGCGGCCGTTGGGCCGATGCGCGGTGGCCACGATGCAGTAGCCAGCCGCCTCCGTATGGCCGGTCTTCAGGCCGTCGACGCTGGGATCGAGCCACAGCAGCCGGTTGCGGTTGGGCTGGGTGATGTTGTTGTAGGTGAAGGTCTTGGCCGAATCGTAGGTCTTGTACAGCTCGGGGTAATCGCGGATGAAGCGCGTGGCCAGGATCGACAGATCGCTGACGGTGGAATACGTGCCCGGGTCCGGCAGCCCGTGGGGACTGGCGAAGCGCGTGCCGTGCAGGCCCAGTTGCGCGGCGGTGTCGTTCATGCGCGCCACGAACGCCTCGACGCTGCCCGACACCGCTTCGGCCAGCGCGATCGCCGCGTCGTTGCCGGACTGGATCATCAGGCCGCGCAGCAGCTGGTCCACCGACACCTTGGAGCCCGGCTCCAGGAACATCTTGGAGCTGCCCGGCGGCACCTTCCAGGCGCGCGTCGAGATGGTCACCTTCTGGTCCGGCGACAACTCCTTGTTGTGGATGGCGCTGAACACCACGTACGCCGTCATGATCTTGGTCAGCGAGGCCGGCTCGATCCGGGCGGTGGCGGCGTGCGAGGCGATCACCTGGCCGCTGGTCTCGTCCAGCAGCAACCAGGCCTTGGCGGACAGGTCGGGCTGGGGCATCGATTGCGCCAGGGCGCCTGACATACATGCGGTCGCAACGAGCAGGCTCGCCGCCAACTTCTTCATCAACATAGGGTGCTTCACTTCCATGCGGGGTAAGGATGGCACGCGGGCCAGCGCATGCAGGCCGCCCGCGGCCGCCTGCATGCGCCCGCCGACGCGCGGCGCGAAGCATTGGAACACGCCAGCCCCGGATGGTTCAAAAGTCCCTTGCGAAAGCACTTTCGCGCGACACGCGGCAACGCCGCGCAGCGCTTTCGCGGCACTGAAAAAATCGCAGTGATTGTCACTGCATTTTGCAGAACCCCTTGCAGAAGGGGTTTTTCTGCCTGGAAAACAACAAAGATTGCGCGAAAGGCCTTGCGAAAGCGGCTACAACCGCCACTCTTCCGCTATCATCGGGCGCGTAGTGCTAAACGCCGATACCCGGCGCGCGCGCTGCCCCAATGTCCTCAACATACGGATTTTGACCATGGCCACGAAAGCTAAAGCTCCTGCCAAGAAAGTCACCAAGCCCGCCGCCAAGGCGCCCGCAAAGAAGGCTACCGCCGCCAAACCCGCTGTGAAGCCCGCAGCCAAGAAGGTCGTCGCCGCCAAGAAGGTCGCTGCCGCCCCCAAGGCTATCAAGGCTGCTCTGAACAAGACCCAGCTGATCGCCTACATCGTCGAGCAGTCCGGCGTCGAAGCCAAGTCGGTCAAGGCCGTCCTGGCCAGCCTGGAAACCTCGGTGCTGAGCTCCGTGGACAAGAAGGGCGCTGGCGAATTCACGCTGCCCGGCCTGTTCAAGGTTGCCGTGCAGAAGGTTCCCGCCAAGGCCAAGCGCTTCGGCAAGGATCCGTTCACCGGTGAAGAGCGCTGGTTCCCCGCCAAGCCGGCTTCGGTCAAGGTGAAGGTTCGCCCGCTCAAGAAGCTGAAGGACGCCGCGCAGTAATTCCGCACGGTTATCCGGTCAAGCCGGAAAGGGCCTGCCCCGCAAGGGGCGGGCCCTTTCTTTTTTTTGCGCGCCCGTGCTTCCTGGCTCGGTCCGCGCCGGCCGGCGGGCGCGCCTTGCATGATCCCGGGCCGGCCTGCTAGAATTTATCTTTACGTCAAGATACTTTATATAAAAACATCATGAACGATCTGGTCGACTTGGTGCTGTCGCAGTGGGAGCAGGAATGCCCCAACCTGGACATCTCGCCGATGAGCGTCCTCAGCCGCGTGTTCCGCTTCCACGCCTTCGCCGCGCGCGACGTCGGCCAGGCATTCAAGCGCCACAACCTGCACCAGGGCGAATTCGACGTGCTCGCGACCCTGTACCGCACCGGCGCGCCGCACGCCATGAATCCGCAGAAGCTGGTCGCGGCGCTGCTGCTGACCTCGGGCGCCATGACCAACCGGCTGGACCGCCTGGAACAGGCCGGCCTGCTGGCGCGCACGCCGAACCCCGATGATCGCCGCGGCGTCATCGTGGCGCTGACCCCCGAAGGCCTGCGCGTCATCAAGCAGGTGCTCAAGGATTACCTGCGCGAACTCGAAGCGCTGCTCGCCCCCCTCAATGCCGCCGAACGCCGCCAGATGGCCGGCCTGCTGAAGAAACTGCTGATCCCGCACGACCAGGAAACGCCCGGCGGCATCGCCGCCTGAGCCCTTCCCCCGCCACTCCCGACTCCCCGCCTCACATGAACGCCGCTCCCGCCCAACCCGCCCCGCTCACCGCGCCCGTCATCCTGCTGATGTCCGTGGCCACCGGCCTGGCGGTCGCCAGCAACTATTACGCGCAGCCGCTGCTGCACACCATCAGCCAGCAGTTCACGCTGTCCAACGCCACCGCCGGCAGCATCGTCATGATCGCGCAGCTGAGCTACGCGCTCGGCCTGATCCTGCTGGTGCCGCTGGGCGACCTGTTCGAGCGCCGCGGCCTGATCGTGCTGATGACCCTGCTGTCGTCCGGCGGCCTGCTGGTATCGGCCTTCGCCCGCAACATCCAGATGCTGATGCTGGGCACCGCGGTGACCGGCATGCTGTCGGTGGTGGCGCAGGTGCTGGTGCCGTTCGCGGCCACCCTGGCGGCGCCGCACGAGCGCGGCAAGGCGGTCGGCACCGTCATGAGCGGCCTGTTGCTGGGCATCCTGCTGGCCCGCACCGCGGCCGGCGTGCTGGCCGACCTGGGCAGCTGGCGCACCGTCTACTGGGTCGCCGCGATCCTGATGCTGGCCATGTCCGCCGCGCTCTGGAAGGTGCTGCCGCGCCACAAGAGCCAGGCCGCCATGAGCTACCCGCGCCTGCTCGGCTCGATCTTCCGCCTGTTCGCCGAGGAACCGCTGCTGCGCGGCCGTTCGCTGCTGGGCGGCCTGCTGTTCGCCGCCTTCAGCATGCTGTGGACGCCGCTGACCTTCCTGCTGTCGGGACCGGACTACGGCTTCAACAACACCACCATCGGCCTGTTCGGGCTGGCCGGCGCCGCTGGCGCCTATGCCGCCAACCGCTTCGGCCGCCTGGCCGACCGCGGCCTGGGCAACCAGGCCACCCGCATCGGCCTCTTGCTGCTGCTGGCTTCCTGGGGGCTGATGGCCTTCGGCCAGGCCTCGGTCATCGCGCTACTGGTCGGCATCCTGATCCAGGACCTGGCGATCCAGGGCGTCCATGTCACCAATACCAGCTCGCTCTACCGCACCCGGCCCGAGGCCCGCAGCCGCCTGACGGCCGGTTACATGACCAGCTACTTCATCGGCGGGGCGACCGGATCGCTGGTATCGTCCTGGCTTTACTCCCATTACGGCTGGCCCGGCGTGGTCACCGCGGGCGCGGTTCTGGGGGCCATAACCCTGGCTTACGGCATGCTGGGGGCCAGTGCCCGCATCCCGGAAATCGCCCCGTCCCCTATCCGCGCCTAGCACCTCCTATAATCAGGGGTTTTGGCCGCCCCCGCGCCTGGCGCGCGGGGGCGGCTCACCCATTTTTCGCCATCGCGCACGAGCCCATGCAGGAACGTTACCTCCCCACTACCGTCGAAGCGGCCGCCCACCAAGACTGGCAGGCCCGCGACGCCTATCTGGTCCATGAACACGCGAAGAACCCGGACGGCTCCGAGAAGCCGAAGTTCTACGCCTGCTCGATGCTGCCCTATCCCAGCGGCAAGCTGCACATGGGCCACGTGCGCAACTACACCATCAACGACATGATGGCGCGCCAGCTGCGCATGCGGGGCTACAACGTGCTGATGCCGATGGGCTGGGACGCCTTCGGCATGCCGGCCGAGAACGCCGCCATCAAGTCCAAGGTGCCGCCGGCCAAGTGGACCTACGACAACATCGCCTACATGAAGAAGCAGATGAAGGCGATGGGCCTGGCGATCGACTGGTCGCGCGAAATGTGCGCCTGCGATCCCGAGTACTACAAGTGGAACCAGTGGCTGTTCCTGAAGATGCTCGAAAAGGGCGTCGCCTACCGCAAGACCCAGGTGGTGAACTGGGACCCGGTCGACCAGACCGTGCTGGCCAACGAACAGGTCATCGACGGCCGCGGCTGGCGCTCGGGCGCTCCGGTCGAAAAACGCGAGATCCCCGGCTACTACCTGCGCATCACCGATTACGCCGACGAACTGCTGGGCGCGGTGCAGAACGATCTGCCCGGCTGGCCCGAGCGCGTGCGCCTGATGCAGGAAAACTGGATCGGCAAGTCCGAAGGCCTGCGCTTCGCCTTCCCGCACCAGATCGCCGGCCAGGACGGCCAGCTGATCCAGGACGGCAAGCTGTACGTCTTCACCACCCGCGCCGACACCATCATGGGCGTGACCTTCTGCGCCGTGGCGCCGGAACACCCCCTGGCCACCCACGCCGCGCAGTCGAACCCGGCGCTGGCCGCCTTCATCGAACAGTGCAAGCTGGGCGGCACCACCGAGGCCGAACTGGCCACGCGTGAAAAGGAAGGCCTGCCCACCGGCCTGTTCGTGACGCACCCGGTCACCGGCGACCAGGTCGAGGTCTGGGTCGGCAACTACGTGCTGATGACCTACGGCGACGGCGCCGTGATGGGCGTGCCCGCCCACGACGAGCGCGACTTCGCCTTCGCCAGGAAATACGACCTGCCGATCCGCCAGGTCGTGGACGTGGCCGGCAAGGCCTATTCCACCGACGCCTGGCAGGAATGGTACGGCGACAAGCAGAGCGGCCGCACCATCAACTCGGGCAAGTACGACGGCCTGTCGCACAAGGAAGCCGTGGACGCCATCGCCGCCGACCTGGGCGCGCAAGGCCTGGGCGAAAAGCAGACCACCTGGCGCCTGCGCGACTGGGGCATCTCGCGCCAGCGCTACTGGGGCACCCCGATCCCCATCATCCACTGCCCGGACTGCGGCCCGGTGCCGGTCCCCGAGAAAGACCTGCCGGTGGTGCTGCCGGCCGACCTGATTCCGGACGGCAGCGGCAATCCGCTGGCCAAGAACGAAGCCTTCCTGTCGTGCGCCTGCCCCAGCTGCGGCAAGCCGGCGCGCCGCGAGACGGACACGATGGACACCTTCGTGGACTCGTCCTGGTACTTCATGCGCTACACCTCGCCGGGCAACAACAACGCCATGGTCGACGCGCGCAATGACTACTGGATGCCGATGGACCAGTACATCGGCGGCATCGAGCACGCGGTCCTGCACCTGCTGTACGCGCGCTTCTGGACCAAGGTCATGCGCGACATGGGCCTGCTCAACTTCGACGAGCCCTTCACCAAGCTGCTGTGCCAGGGCATGGTGCTGAACCACATCTACTCGCGCAAGAACGCCCAGGGCGGCATCGAGTATTTCTGGCCCGAGGAAGTCGAGAACGTCTACGACGCGCGCGGCGCCATCACCGGCGCCAAGCTCAAGTCCGACGGTTCCGACGTGACCTACGGCGGCGTGGGCACGATGTCCAAGTCCAAGAACAACGGCGTCGATCCGCAATCGCTGATCGACACGCTGGGCGCCGACACGGCCCGCCTGTTCGTCATGTTCGCCAGCCCGCCCGAGCAGACCCTCGAATGGTCCGACTCCGGCGTCGAAGGCTCGAACCGCTTCCTGCGCCGCCTGTGGTCCATCAGCTACGCGCAGCGCGACACGATCGCCCGCGGCCTGGCCGCCGGCGCCGACTGGAGCGGCGCGCCCGCCGCGGTCAAGGATCTGCGCCGCGAGGTCTACAACCTGCTCAAGCAGGCCGACTACGACTACCAGCGCATCCAGTACAACACCGTCGTGTCCGCGTGCATGAAGATGCTCAACGCCATCGACGACGCCAAGCTGCCGGAAGGCGCGCACGCCGACGCCGCCTACGCCGAAACGCTGGGCGTGCTGCTGCGCGTGCTGTACCCGGTGGTGCCGCACATCACCTGGCACCTGTGGCGCGACCTCGGTTACGCGAACGAGCTGGGCGACCTGCTCGACGCGCCCTGGCCGCACGTCGACGAGGCCGCGCTGGTGGCGGACGAAATCGAACTGATGCTGCAGGTCAACGGCAAGCTGCGCGGCTCGATCCGCGTCGCCGCCAAGGCCGCCAAGGAAGACATCGAGAAACTCGCCGCCGCCCAGGAAGAAGTCGCCCGCTACCTGGAAGGCCGCCCGCCCAAGCGGGTCATCGTGGTTCCGGGCAAACTGGTCAACGTCGTAGGCTGATGAGGTCAAGCATGTACTTCGCCGGGCAACAAACGCACTCCCCCCGCCAATCCTGGCTGCTGCGCGGCGCCTGCCTGGCGCTGTTCATGCTGATCTCCGCTTGCGGCTTCACGCTGCGCGGCGTCACGCCAATGCCGTTTGAAACGCTCTATATCGGCATCCCCGACAACACCCAGTTCGGCGCCGACGTGCGCCGCGCGCTGCGGGCCGCGTCGCCCGACACCAAGCTGGTGACTTCGCCGAAGGACGCGCAGGCGATCCTGCAAGAGGTCTCCAATACGCGCGCATTGCGCGAGGTGTCGCTGAACGCCCAGGGCCGTGTCGAGGAATACGAACTGGGCATCAACTACACCTTCCGCCTGATCGACGCCAAGGGCCGCGCCCTGATCCCGGACACGACCCTGTCGATCTACCGCGAAATGCCGTACGACGACCAGATCGTCCAGGCCAAGCAAGGCCAGATCGAAACGCTGTACATCGCCATGCAGCGCGACCTGGTCTCGCGCCTGCTGCGCCGCATGACCGCGCCTGAAGTGCGCAAGGCGTTCGAGAACCGCGAGCAGCGCGGCGAAGACGGCGAAACGCCGCTGTACGATCCGACCGCGCCGATGCCGCGCAGCACCCCGGCGCCGTGGCAGACCCCGTCCACCACCGACCCGGCCAACCTGCGCTGACCGATGGCACAAGCCCTGGACGCGGATCGCCTGGCCGACCACCTGCAGCGGGCGGGTAACCGCCTGGCGCCGCTGTACACGGTGTCCGGCGACGAGCCTCTCCTGGTGACCGAGGCGGTCGACGCGCTGCGCGCCGCCGGACGCGCGGCGGGCTACACCGAGCGCCTGTCGATGGTGATGGATGCGCGCAGCGACTGGAGCGCGGTGATCGCCGCCACCCAGAGCGTGTCGCTGTTCGGCGACCGCCGCATTCTCGAACTCAAGATCCCCACCGGCAAGCCCGGCAAGCCTGGCGCCGACACGCTCGCGCGCCTGGCCGAGCAGGCTGAAAAGCAGGCCGACAACCCCGACACGCTGATCCTGGTGTCGCTGCCGCGCCTGGACAAGGCCACCCGTGAAGGCCGCTGGATGCAGGCCCTGGCGCGTGGCGGCATGATGGTCGACATCGCCAGCGTCGAACGCGGCCGCCTGCCCGCCTGGGTCGGCCAGCGCCTGGCGCGCCAGAACCAGCGCGCCGACAACGCCACCCTGCAATGGATGGCCGACAAGGTCGAAGGCAACCTGCTGGCCGCGCACCAGGAAATCCAGAAACTGGGCCTGCTCTACCCCGAAGGCCAGTTGGCGGCCGAAGACGTCGAGCGCGCCGTGCTCAACGTCGCGCGCTACGACGTGTTCGGCCTGCGCGACGCCATGCTGGCCGGCGACATCGCCCGCACCATCCGCATGATCGACGGCCTGCGCGCCGAGGGCGAAGCCTTGCCGCTGGTGCTGTGGGCGGTGGGCGAGGAAATCCGCCTGCTGGCGCGCGTGGCCGAGGCCCGCAGCCTGGGCCAGGACGCCAATGGCCTGATGCGCCGCCTGCGCATTTTCGGTGCGCACGAACGCCTGGCGCTGCAGGCGCTGGGCCGGGTCCGTCCCGACGTCTGGCCCGCCGCGGTGCAGCATGCGCACGAAGTGGACCGCCTCATCAAGGGGCTGTCCGTCCCGGGCCGGCTGTCCGACCCCTGGGAAGAAATGACCCGCCTGGCCCTGCGCGTCGCCGCCGCCGGCAACCGACCGTGAAGGCGGCCCCGGCCGCCTCCTGATCCTCCCGGCCCCGGCCGGATAAACTATCCCTATCGCACGCGGCGCCCTGGCCGCCCCCTCACCATGATCGACGCCGCCATGTCCTCGTCCTCCATCGAACAAGCCATGCTGACCCTGGGCGACAACGCGCGCCGGGCTTCGCGCGCCATGATGCGCGCCAACAGCGCCGCCAAGAACCAGGCCCTGCTGGCCATGGCCGAGGCGCTCGCCGCCAACCAGGCCGACCTGCTCGCCGCCAATGCCAAGGACGTCGCCGCCGCCCGCGCCAACGGCCTGGAGCCGGCCCTGCTCGACCGCCTGACCCTGTCGGAAAAGACGCTGGCGCACATGGCCGAGGGCCTGCGCCAGATCGCCGCCCTGCCCGACCCGATCGGCAGCGTCACCGCCACCAGCGTGCGCCCCAACGGCATGCGCGTGGCGCAGATGCGCGTGCCGCTCGGCGTCATCGGCATCATCTACGAGTCGCGCCCCAACGTCACCATCGACGCGGCGGCGCTGTGCCTGAAGTCCGGCAATGCCGCCATCCTGCGCGGCGGCAGCGAAGCGCTGCACTCGAACGTGGCGCTGGGCCGCATCGTGCAGCAGGGCCTGGCGGCCGCCGGCCTGCCGCAGGACGCGGTGCAGGTCGTGGCCACGGCCGACCGCGCCGCGGTCGGCAAGCTCATCACCATGACCGAGCACATCGACGTCATCGTGCCGCGCGGCGGCAAGGGCCTGATCGCGCGCCTGGCGCAGGAAGCCCGCGTGCCGCTGATCAAGCACCTGGACGGCAACTGCCACATCTACATCGACGCGGCCGCCGATCCGGACAAGGCCCACGCCATCGCCTTCAACGCCAAGACCTACCGCTACGGCATCTGCGGCGCCATGGAGACGCTGCTGGTGGACGCCGTGGCGGCCGTCTCGATCCTGCCGCGCCTGGCAGCCGCGCTGACCGAACACGGCGTCGAACTGCGCGGCTGCCCGCGCACGCTGGCGCTGCTGCCGCACGCCAAACCGGCCACCGAGGAAGACTGGGGCACCGAATACCTCGGCCCGATCCTGGCGATCCGCATCGTCGACTCGCTCGACGACGCCATCGAGCACATCGCCCGCTGGGGCTCCGGCCACACCGACGCGATCGTCACCGAAGACCTGTCGTCGGCCCAGCGCTTCCAGCGCGAAGTCGATTCCAGCTCGGTCTACGTCAACCTGCCGACCTGCTTCGCGGACGGCTTCGAATACGGCCTGGGCGCTGAAATCGGCATCTCCACCAACCGCCTGCACGCCCGCGGCCCGGTCGGCCTGGAAGGCCTGACCACGCTCAAGTGGGTGCTGACCGGCGAAGGCCAGACCCGCGGCTGACCGCCCTTTCCTACAACCCTCTGTTCGCGGCCGCGCCGCGCGTTACCGGGATTTCCATGCATTCACCCGCCATGGCCATGGCCTTCAGCCTTTTCGTGCTGTGCTTCATCACCTGCTCGCTGAGCGGCCTGGTGCTGTTCTTCGTCAAGAGCAAGCAGATCAACGCCGCGCTCAAGCATCCCTATCTGCAGCACCGCCCCTTCGAGCGCTATCCGCTGGCGATCAAGGCCGCCATCATGCTGGATTATTTCTTCCGCCTGATGTTCCCCGGCACCCGTTTCTGGCTCATCGGCAATGCCAATGACCTGCTGGGCCACGTCGATCCCAAGAAGACGCCGCTGGCCCTGAAATGGCCGATCGTCGGTTTCTGGGGCTCCTGCTGGCTCGGCCTGATCGCCATGATCGTGCTGTGGACCCTGCTGTTCCTGGGAGCCTGACGGCCATGCAGATCCAGATCGAAGACTATCCCGGCTGCGTCGACGCGGCCCGCACGCTGATCGCGGCCCGTGATTCGGGCGTGGCGGGTCCGCGCCTGCCCGCGGCCTGCCGCCCGCAGACGCTGGGCCAGGCGTTCGCCGTCCAGCAATGCACCGCCCGGCTGCTGCGCGAGACCCGCCGCGACGGGATCGGCGCCTGGAAGAGCGCGCTGCCGTCGCCCGAAAAGACCGTGGTCGCGCCCATCTACGCCTCGACCGTGGCGCTGGCCGGCACGCTGCCGGCGACCTCGCCCGTGGTCCGCGTCGAACCCGAGATCGCCTTCGAGCTGGCGCACGACCTGCCCGCGCGCGACGAACCGTACAGCCACGCCGAGATCGACGCCGCCATCACCGGCGCGCGGCTGGCGCTGGAAGTGCTGGGCTGCCGCTACGCCGCGCCCGAGCACGCCAGCCTGCCCGAGCTGCTGGCCGACCACATGTTCAATGCCGGCCTGGTGCTCGGGCCGCGCATCGCCTCGCCGGACGCCGCTCCCGCCAACATGGCCATCACGCTATCGGTCGACGGCGCCGAGGTCGAGCAGCACGCCGGCATCCATCCCAACGGCCACGCCAAGGCCGGCCTGTATTGGCTCGCCAATTTCCTGCGCGAGCAGGGCCTGGGCCTGACCGCCGGCCAGCACGTCATCACCGGCTCGTACGCCGGCTACCTGGACGTGCCCGCCAACCGCGACGTCGAACTCGCCTACGGCGATCTCGGCATCCTGAAGGTACGCTTCAGCTTTCGCTGACTATGCTGACCCTGCGCCCCTTCTCGACCGCTGACTATCCCCTGCTCGCCAGCTGGTTCACCAGCCTGCCCGAAGTCGTGCAATGGGGCGGTTCGCATGTGTCGCATCCGCTGACCGCGGCCGACATGGACGCCATGCTGCGCGAAGGCCAGTCGCAACCGCCCTCGCGGCGCTGCTGGATGGCCTGCCGCGACGACACGCCGGTGGGCCACGCCCAACTGGCCTACGAATGGCGCGACGGCAATGCCCGCCTGGGCCGTGTCGCCATCGCGCCCGACGTGCGCGGCCAGGGCCTGGCGCGGCCGATGGTGGCGCTGATGATCGACGAAGCCTTCCGCACGCCCGGCATCGAGCGCCTGGAACTGAACGTCTACATGTTCAATACGCCCGCGATCCGCACCTACCAGGCGCTGGGCTTCACGCTCGAAGGCGTGCGCCGCTCGTCCACCCGCGCCGGCGAGGCGCGCTGGGACACCGGCATGATGGGGCTGCTGCGATCCGAATGGCGCTCGGGCGCCGCCTGACTCCGGGCCAGGCGGCCGCGCGGCCCGGGACACGAACCGGCTCCCCGGCGCGCCCGGACGATCGACCGCGCCGCGCCTAGCGCGCGACCGGCTCCGCGATCTCGACCGCGGGCCCGGCCGCTTCGATCACCTCGCCGGCCGCCAGGCACAGGTCTTCGCGATAACGCCCGGCCACCACCTGCACGCCGACGGGGCTGCCGCCCGCGCTGCCCATCGCCACCGTCAAACCCGGCAGGCCCATGAAGGGCAACCCGATCTGTGTCATCTGCGCGCGCCACACGCGGCGGTAGGCAGCCTCGCCCTGCAGATCCAGGTTGTCCGCGAACGGCAGCTCCGCCGACACCGGCAGCAGCAGCACCGGATAATCCGCCAGGAACAGCTCCCACAGGCGCGTCAGCGTGGCGCGGCGCGTCAGCACCGCCGAGAATTTCGCCAGGTCCATGCCGGCGACATGCCCGCGCTGGCCTTCCAATGCCGTCAACGCGCCACGGTCGCCCTCCTTGCGCGCGGCCTCGACCATGCCCTCGTAGCCATCGGCCATCCACATGCGGATCTGCAGGTCGGCGGCTTCGCGCAACGGCGGCAGGGCATCGACCGTATCCACCGACCAGCCGGCCTCGCTCAGGCGCCGGGCGGCATCCTGCAGGGCCTTGACCACCGCGGGCTCGGTCTCCATGCCATCCGGGTTCAGGCACAGCGCCGCGCGACGTGGCGCGGCGGGGCCTTCCAACGGCGCCGGCACCCACCACGGGTCGCGCGGATCCGGCGCGGCCATCGCCGCCAGGCCCAGCCGCAGATCGGCGATGCTGCGGCCCAGCGGCCCCGACACCGCCGTGATCTGGCCGCCGATGGTGCGCTCGGGCAGGGCCGCGTTGTAGGCCGGCACGCGGCCCAGCGACGGCCGCAGGCCGTGCACGCCGCAAGCATAGGCGGGGTAGCGGATGGAGCCGGCGATATCGGTGCCGTGCGCCAGATGGCCGATGCCGGCCGCCACCGCCGACGCCGCGCCGCCGGAGGATCCGCCGGGCGTCAGGGCCGGATCGCGAGGGTTCAAGGTATTGCCGTGCAGCAGGTTGCCGGTGAACCAGCGCAACGAAAACGCCGGCGTGTTGGTGCGTCCGACGATCACCGCGCCGGCCTTGCGCAGGTTGGCCACCACCGGATTGTCGACGGTGGCGATCACATCCTTCTGCAGCGTCACGCCGTTGGTGGTGGCGAAGCCCGCCTGGTCCACGTTCACCTTGACCGTCACCGGCACGCCCGCCAGCGCGCCGGGATCCTCGCCGCGCGCCAGCGCCGCGTCGACCCGGGCGGCCTGCGCCAGCGCGTCGTCGGCGCGATGATCAACCACGGCGTTGATGCGGGGATTCACCGCCTCCAGGCGCGCCAGCGCGCTTTGCGCGGCCTCGACCGCGGATACGTCGCGCCGGCGGATACGGGCGGCAAGCTCAACTGCGGACAAACGCCAAAGATCGGACACGCGGCACTCCTCGTTCAGGTCATGGGACACAGCCGGCGCGCCTGCGCGCCGTCGGAGGATCAACCTTAGCGCCGCGGGCCCGCCGCCACAAGCCGCGGTTTGCCACGAGGCCCGCGCCTCAATTCTCTTCGAACACCTCGACGATGGCGTCCGCCACCGCCCGCACCCGCGCCGTGCGGTTCAGGTCGCCGTGCATCACCAGCCACAGGTCATAGGGTTCACTGCGGTGCGGCCAGATGCGCACCAGATCGGGATACTGCGGCGCCATGTGGACCGGCAATTCGCCGATGCCCAGCCCCGCCGCCACCGCCTCGATGATCATCAGGCCCGAGTTCAATTCCATCGCGATATGGCCATTGCCCGTCGGCTCGCCGCAAAAGGTATCCGACCATCCCGGCAACACCGATTGCTGATAGGTGACCAGCGTGTGTCCGGCGAATGCCGTGCCCTGGCGCGGCTCGCCGCGCGCGGCGATATACGACTTCGACGCATACAGGCCGACATCCCGGCGCGCCAGGTGGCGGTGGATCAGATCGGGGTTGTCCGGCTTGACGTTGCGGATCGCCAGGTCGGCCTCGCGGCGCGTCAGGTTGCTGAGCTGGATCGAGGTCGACAACGCGATGCGGATGTCGGGGTGCTGCCGGTGCAGGCGGCGCACCGCCTCCATGATGAAATAGCTGGCGACCGTCTCCGACGTCGCCACCCGCACCACGCCCGACAGCCGGTGATCCAGCCCCTGCATCTGCCGCTGTAGCTGGTCGGCCGCCTGCTCCATGCGCTCGGCCGCGGCGAAGGCCTGCTCGCCCGCGGCCGTCGGCACGTAGCCCGACGGCGTGCGCAGGAACAACCGGGCGTCCAGCGAGGTTTCCAGCGCCGCCAGCCGGCGGCCGGCCGTGGCCTGGTCGATCTGCAACAGCGCGGCGGCGCCACGCAGGGTGCCGTTGCGGTAGATCGCCAGGAAAATGCGCGCGTTGTCCCAATCCATGGTGACGGATGCCTTCAAGAAACGATCAGAGCATAGGTCGACTGCGTGATGCAATTTTGCATCACTATAGAGCAATTTCTCCTATTTTTTGCATCACGGAAACGCCCTAAGCTGTGCGCCTCGGATAGTCCCCGGAAGTCCCCGTCATGCGCACCGCCTGCTCCACCGCCCCCGTCCCCGCGGATCCCGTCCCGCGTCCCGCCGTCACCGGCCTGCTGCCCCTGGTCACCCTGGCCATCGGCTTCGTCATGGCGATGCTGGACGTCACCGTCGTCAACGTCGCCCTGCCCAGCATCGCGGAACAGTTCACCGTGCCGCTCACCGACCTGGTGTGGATCGTCGACGGCTACACGCTGACCTTCGCCGCGCTGCTGCTCGTGGCCGGCGCCCTGGCCGACCGCTACGGCGCCAAGACCATCTACCTGGCCGGCCTGGGGGTCTTCACGCTGGCCTCGCTGCTGTGCGGCATCGCGCCCGGCGGCGACCTGCTGATCGCCGCCCGCATGCTGCAGGGACTGGGCGCGGCGCTGTTCATGCCCAGCTCGCTCAGCCTGCTGACCCATGCCTACGAAGACGAGCAGGTGCGCAACCGCATGCTGGCCGCCTGGTCGGCCATCGTGGCGGTGGCCGGCGCCGCCGGCCCGCTGCTGGGCGGCGTGCTGATCCATCAATTCGGCTGGCGCGGCATCTTCCTCATCAACCTGCCGCTGGGCCTGGCCGGTCTGTGGCTGGCCAGGCGCCGCATCCAGGCCGCGCCGCGCCGTCCGCGCGCGCTCAACCCGCTGAGCCACGTGCTCGGCGTGGTGGCGCTGTCCGCGCTGTGTTTCGGGCTGATCCAGGGCAACGCCTACGGCTGGTCGTCGGCGCCCATCCTGGCCGCGGCCGCCTTGTGCGCGGCGGCCACGCTGGCGCTGGTGCGCCGCGAACGGCGCCACGCCGAACCCATCCTGCCGCGCGCGCTGTTCCAGACCCCGCAATTCGCGGCGGCCAACGGCGTGGGCTTCCTGATCAATCTCGCGGCCTACGGCCAACTGTTCCTGCTCAGCCTGTTCCTGCAGCATGCGCGCGGCGCCGACGCGCTGCAGACCGGCATCCAGCTGGTGCCGATGCTGGCCGTGTTCTCGATCGGCAATCTGTTATCGAGCCGCGTGTCGACGCGCTGGAACGTCTCGGCCGCGTTGCTGGGCGGCATCTCCCTGGCCGCCGCCATGAGCGCGGTCGGCCTGTTCAGCTTCGCGCCCGACATGCCCTACTGGCCGTTCGCGGCGATCGTGGCGCTGGCCAACCTGGGCGTCGGCATTGCGGTGCCCGCGATGACCAGCGTGGTGATGCAGGTCTCGGGCAAGCACCATGCCAACAGCGCGGCCGCCGCGCTGAACGCCAACCGCCAGTCGGGCGCGCTGGTCGGCGTCGCGCTGATGGGCACCATCCTGCACTTGCTGCCGGACTGGCGCGCCAGCCTGCCCGCCGCCTACGCCATCATCACGGCGGGCTACCTCGCCGCCGCTGTGCTGGTGTGGCGCTATCTGCGCCGCGCCCGCAATGCCTGACGCGCCAGGCCACTCAGGCCGCGCGCAGGATCGCGACGCCACGCCCGGCGAACGCGCGCTCGAATGCCGCCATCGGCACACAGGCATCGGCCTGCGCGCCGGGCTCGCCGGAAGGATTGTGGAAGGTCACATGCCCCGGCGTGGCCCGCGTCACCAGCACCAGGTGCCCGCCCCTGGCCGGCGGCTCGCGCTCCGGCCAGCGGATCCACGGATGCACCGACGCCATGAAATAGGCCGCGCCGTTCATCACCGCGGGTAGTTCGTCCGCGCGCACATCCACGCGCACTTGCGCCTGCAGTCCGAATTGCTCGGCCACGAAGCGCACGAACGGCGCGTAGATCATTCCCTTGATGTGACCCTCGGCGTCTTCCGTGTAGGCGCCGTACGGCAGACTGCGGCGCGCCAGCTCCAGGGTCGGATGGACCAGCCCGGTCTCGGCCGCCAGCACCATCTTCAGGCAGGCCATGCCGCAGACATGGCTGGCCCAGCGCGCATATTCCGTCACGTCGCGCGCGCCGGACGCGGGCCATGCCGGGTCGTCCTCGAGCCGGAGTTCCTTGCGGATGATCGCGCCCGCCAGGTGCGCCGACTCCCATTGGCAAAAGTAAGGCACCGGCCGCCTCCCGGCGGATCGTGACGAATCCATGAACCCCTCCAGCAAGACATCGAAGATGCGCGCGCCGCTATCTTGCCCGCCGCCCCCATGCGTGGCAACCCTGCCCGCTTTGCTTCACAATGGGCCTTCCCATCGACATCCTCCGGAGCGCCGCATGACCGACTCGTCCGCTTTCCCCGCCATCAACCGCGTCGCCATCGTCGGCGCCGGCACCATCGGCGCCAGCTGGGCCGCGTTGTTCCTCGCGCACGGACTCGACGTCGTGGTCTGCGATCCCGCCGCCGACGCCGAGCCGCTGACGCGCGCGCGCGTTGCCGCCGCCTGGCCCGTGCTGGCGGAACTCGGACGCGTCGCCGCCGGCGCGACGCCCGATACCCTGCGCTTCGAGCCCGACCTGGCCGCCGCGCTGCAAGGCGTCGACTTCGTGCAGGAAAACGCGCCCGAACGCGAAGACTTCAAGACCGACCTGTTCGCGCGCATGGACGCGCTGCTCGCGCCCCACGCGATCGTCGCCTCCAGTTCCTCCGGACTCATCATGAGCCGGCTGCAGGCGCGGTGCCAGCACGCCGCGCGCTTCGTCATCGGCCACCCGTTCAATCCGCCGCACCTGATCCCGCTGGTGGAAGTGGTGGGCGGCAAGCAGACCTCGGACGCCACCATCGAACGCTGCATCGCCTTCTATCGCCAGCTGGGCAAGCACCCGATCCGCCTGAACAAGGAAGTTCCGGGCCACATCGCCAACCGCCTGCAGGCCGCCCTGTGGCGAGAAGCGATCCACCTGGCCGCCGACAACGTCGCCAGCGTGGCCGACATCGACGCCGCCGTGTCGCAAGGCCCCGGCCTGCGCTGGGCCCTGTTCGGCCCGCACATGACCTTCAACCTCGGCGGCGGCGCGGGCGGCCTGGCCAACTTCATGGACCACCTGCTGGGACCGGTGCAGACCTGGTGGGACGATCTCGGCTCGCCCGAAGTCACGCCGGAACTGCAACGCCGCCTGATCGACGGCGTCAATGCCGAGGCCGGTGCGCGCAGCATCGCCGACCTGGTCGAGACCCGCGATGCGCAGCTGACGGCGCTGCTGAAGATCCTGCAACGCTGACCCGGGCCGCCAGCCGCCGCTGGTATCCTATGTCGATAGCCTGCCACGCAGGCGCTCCCCGCTCACTCACGCAGGAATGCCCCATGGTTTCCGTCATCCACGATACCGAGCGCTCGCGCTACACCGCCACTGTCGACGGCGTGCTGTGCGTGCTCGACTACCATCTGCGCGACGGCGTCATGACCATCACGCACACCGGCGTGCCCAGCCAGGTCGGCGGCCGCGGCATCGCCGCCGAACTGACCCGCGTCGCGCTGGACACGGCCCGCGCGCAGGGCTGGAAGGTGCGCCCGCAGTGCTCCTACGCCGACGTCTACATGCGCCGCCATCCCGAATACAACGACCTGCTCGCCTGATTGCCACCGTGACCACGCCAGACCCGATTGCCTGTCCCTGCGGCACGGCCAAGCCCTACGCCGCCTGCTGCGGCCGCTGGCACCAGGGCCCGCAGGCCTTGCAGGCCCCCACCGCGCAAGACCTGATGCGCTCGCGCTACAGCGCCTTCGTGCTGGACAGGCTCGCCTACCTGCTCGACACCTGGCATCCCAGCACCCGCCCCGCCTCGCTCGAACCCAATCCACCCGGCTTGAAATGGCTGGGCCTGACGGTCAAACAGGCCCGCGACCAGGATGCCGATCACGCCACCGTCGAATTCGTCGCGCGCAGCCGCCTGGCCGGCCGCGCCAGCCGGATGCACGAAGTCAGCCGTTTCGTGCGCGAAGGCGGACGCTGGTACTACGTGGACGGCGACCTAAGCTGACGCCAGCTGGCGACGCGGCGGATCAGCGTCCTCGCCCACCGCCCGCTTCAACACCGCGATCAGGTTCGCCACCGCGCCGCCGGCCGTGGCGCGCGCTGCGCCCACGATCGCCAGTTCAGTGCGCGGCGCCGGCGCCAGCCCCTGCGCCGCGCCGAGTATCCCGTGCTCCGGCAGGCAGGCGAACGCCGGCAGCAACGAAATGCCCAAGCCCGCCGCCACGGCCGCCTGCACCCCCGCCAAACTCTGGCTGTGATACGCGGCGCGCCAAGGCCGTCCGGCGCTTTCCAGCGCGTAGATCATGCGTTTGCGATAAATGCAGCCCTGCGGAAAGAGCACCAGCGGCACGGGTTCCGAGCCCCGCAGCAGGGCCTTGTCCCCCACCCATGCCAGCCGTTCGAGCCACGACGCCAGACACGGACCATCACCCGGCTCACGCTTGATCAGCGCCAGATCCAGCTCACCCGAGGCCAGCCCCGCCTTCAGGTCGGTGCTCATGCCGCTGCCGGTTTCAAGACGGATTTCCGGATGGCTGGCGGCGAAGCCGGCCAGCAGCGCCGTCAGCCGCGACACATCGAAGTCCTCCGGAATGCCCAATCGGATCGCCTGCATCCGCCGCGGCGCCGACAGCACCCGTTCGGCCTCATCCGCCATCGCCAGCAGCTTGCGCGCGTAGGCCAGCATCAACTCGCCATCCTCGGTGGCCTGCACCTGGTTGCCGGCCCGGTCGCGCAGCAGCAAGGTCTTGCCCACGGTCTGTTCCAGCTTGCGCACCTGCTGGCTCACGGTCGATTGCGTCCGATGCACCCGCCCCGCCGCCCGCGTGAAGCTGCCTTCATCAACTACGCAGACGAGCGTCCTCAACAATTCGAGATCAAGCATGGTGTGTCCTGGATGGCTGCGCGGTATGGGGTGAGTTGGGCCGGACGCCATGCCCGGGAATGAGCCGGGACGCACGGCTTGCCCGTCCGAATCGATCCCGCGCCAAACGGATCAGGAACCGAGTCCCAACGATATTCATTATTCCACTGACTTGAGTTTGATTATTAATTTTACAACTCACCAGGCCAGATCCTAAGCTGGCTTCATCTCCAACGGCGCCACAAAGGAATCCCCATGCCCCTGGACCATCTCCCCCGCCCGCAATGGCTCACGTTCGACTGCTACGGCACCCTGATCCAATGGGATGAAGGCCTGCAGGCCGCCGTCGCGCGGATCCTGGCCGCGGGCGAAGCGCGCCAGCACACGCCGACGCCGGCGCAATTCCTGCATGTCTACGACGAACACGAACACCGCCTGGAGCGCACGCCGCCCCATATGCGCTTTGTCGACGTCACCCGCGAATCGCTGCGGCTCACCATGCGCGACCTCGACCTGGCCTACCGGCCGCAGGACGCCGAGCTGCTGACAGGCAGCATCTCGGCCATGCCGCCATTTCCCGAGGTGGTCGACACCCTGGCCAGGCTGAAACGCGCCGGATTCCGCCTGTGCATCATCTCCAACACCGATGACGCCATCATCGCCGGCAACGTGGCGCAGCTGGGCGGCCACATCGACCGCGTCATCACTGCCGAGCAGGCCGGCGCCTACAAACCGTCGCGGCGCATCTTTGCCCACGCCCACGACAGCCTGGGCGTCACCCCCGACGAGGTCGTGCACATCTGCGCCAGTCCGCATCTGGACCACGCCGCCGCGCGCGACATCGGCTTCCGCTGCGTCTGGATCGACCGAGGCACCGGCCGCCAGCCCTTGCCGGACTATCGCCCCGACGCTACTGTATCGAGTCTGGACAAAGTCCCCGGCCTGTTCCAGCAGGCCGGCTGGATCTGAATCCACGGCCCGGGAGCTTGGCCGGCGCAAGCCGTTGCCGGCTCCGCCGGACAAGCTCCCGGGCCGCGCGCCTGCCAGGCAGCGCCGCGGACGCCAGGACTTCAGCAATATTCCGCCCTCCCATCACTCTCGACTCTCACTTCGGGTTGCCCATGAACAAAGATCCCCACTTCGCCGACGCGCTCTTTCATGCGGACCGCGTCGCCGCCCTGCGCGCCGACCTGGCGTTGGCCCTGCGCGCGGCCGCTGCGCACGGACTCGGCGAAGGCGTCTGCAACCACTTCAGCGTGGCGCTGCCCGGCGATACCGATCATTTCCTGCTGAACCCTCGCGGCCTGATGTGGAACGAAGTCCAGGCCGACGACATCGTGCTGGTCGACGCCCAGGGCCAGAAACTCGCGGGACGCCACGAAGTCGAGCCCACCGCCATGTTCATCCACGCCGCGATCCACCGCATCGCCGGCAAGGCCTGTGTGCTGCACACCCACATGCCGTACGCCACGGCCCTGACGTTGACGGCCGACCGGACGCTGGATACCACGCTATCCCAGAATGCCATGCGCTTTCACGGCCGCATCGCCGTCGATGGGGACTATAACGGCCTGGCCCTGGATGCCAGCGAAGGCGAACGCATCGCCCACGCCATGCAAGGCGCCGATATCGCTTTTCTCGGTAATCACGGCGTGGTGGTCTGCGGCGAGCGCCTCGACTACGCCTACGATGACCTGTTCTTCCTCGAGCGCGCCTGTACCGGCCAGGTGCTGGCGCAGTCCACCGGCCGACCCATGGCGCCGGTGGACCCGAGAATCGCCTCGAAGGTCGCGGAACAGATCCAGAGCGAACGCCTGCAGTCCGAATTGTTCTTCGCCGCGCTGCGGCGCCAGCTGCCAGACGCGGCGCAACGCCAGCCGGGCTGATGCCGGCAACGAGGCGGGAGCAAAGGGTGGCGCGGCCCATGCGGCCAACGCCATGAGAATCGCCTCAGTCGGCGTTTCGCGCCAAAGAAAAAACCCCGCAGGCGTCAGCCTGCGGGGTTTTCTTTTCGAATAACTGCCTGATACTGACCTACTTTCACAGACGTCCGTCCACTATCATCGGCGCGAAGGCGTTTCACTGTCCTGTTCGGGATGGGAAGGAGTGGTACCACCTTGCTATGGGTATCAGGCTTGACCTGCCGAGCCTCCCGCCACAATGGCGAGCGCTCCAATCCTGGGTACTGCATGGCCAGCTTCGTGCGCGACGGACGATCAGAGCCTGGCTCAATAATCATGCCGCGCGCATAAACGGGCTTTTCACAAAGACAAAACCCCACAGGCGAGAGCCTATGGGGTTTTGCGGAATAAAAGCCTGACGATGACCTACTTTCACAGACGTCCGTCCACTATCATCGGCGCAAAGGCGTTTCA
>NZ_CADIJR010000059.1 GCF_902859645.1 Achromobacter insuavis
CGCCGCCACGTGGGCGGGCGGGAAGGGGGCGGCGCGGGAGACGGCGAGCGCCAGCGGGGCGGTCTGCGCGGCGGGCGCCGGGGTGACGTGGGCCAGCAGGCCGAACGGGCACTGCGCGCCGGTGTCGGCGCTGGAGTGGCCGCCGCCGGACTTGCCGTCGGAAGAGAGCGCGATCTTGACGGTGGTCAGGTCGCCGGCGGCCGAGCAGAAGGTCACTTCGAGCCGGCCGTCGTGCAGCGCGCGGGCGTCGGGCATGTAGCCCGTCGGCACCAGGGCGCGCAGCAGCAGCGCCAGGAACGCCAGCCACAGCACGCCCCGGACGCGCGGGGCGCCGGCGGTACGCGAGGGATGGGTCAGGGCGGACATGGAGCGATTGTAGGCCGAGCGGCCGGGGACGGTTTCAGGTGTCGGGATCGAGGCGCCGGATCAGGGCGATGTAGCGGCGCCGCGCCTGGTCGGCAGGCAGGCCGGCCAGCAGGCGCCAGGTGGCCAGCTCGACCTGTTCGCGCACGCTGGCGTCCGGCGCGTCCTGCGGCGGCGCATCGCCGCGCCGCGCCTGCTGCTCGTAGGCGTAGAGCCGGATGGCTACGCTGGTGGACGGCGCCTGCGGCAGGGCGCGCAACTCGATCACGGCGGCCTCGAACGCGTCCTCCAGGTCGTCGGCGCCGATCGCCAGCGTCTCCCGGTCCATCGCGTCGCCCTCGGGCTCCAGGCCGCTGGCGACGGCCAGCCGCCGCCAGAGTGCGTCCTCGGTGGCCGGGTCCGAGGCCCGCGCGGTGACCTTGGCGATGGTGTTGTTGCGCAGGCGCAGGGTATGGGTGGAGGCGCCGCGGTAGCGGATGGGGCCGTCCTGGACGGAGAACGTCAGCGGCACCGCGATCGACCGTCCGGCCGGTTCGGGCGGGCCGACGCTGTCGACCGTGAAGGTGTTGCGCGAATAGTCCATCACGCGCGAGAACAGGTCGATCAGGCCGCCGCGGCCCTGGTAGACGCCGCTCAGGGGGCTGTCGCCTTCCTCGTGCCAGGCGACGTCCTCGGCGAACAGCGGGAACAGGGTTTCGAACTGGCCCGACAGCATCGCGTCGCGGTAGTCGCCCAGGATGCGTTCGACCTCGTCGCCGCTCATCGCGGCGGCGCGGCCCGGGCGCGCGGTGGCCGGGCGCTTGTCCATGAATTGCAGGATGTCGGCGGCGACCCGGTCGCGGTCGTTGTCGACGCAGATCATGTGGTAGCTGTTGTCCAGCAGCACCAGCCGGCTGTCGGGAATGGCGTCGTTCAGGAAGTGCGCCGAACGCACCGAGGTCAGCTCGTCCTCGTGGGCGTGGATGATCAGGCTGGGGCAGCTGATGGCGTTCAGGCCGCGTTGCACCAGGCGGCGCAGGCGGTCGACTTCGCGCACACAGGCCAGCGGCACCCAGCGGTAGTGGAAATTCTCGCCGCGCTCGAACTTGGCCTTGACGATGGAGCGCACCAGTTCGTTCTTGATGCCGTAGGGCTCTTCCTCTTCGACCCGCATGCGCGCGGCCAGGCCGGGGATGCGGTAGACCAGATTGCGCAGGCCGCGGTACCAGGGCGTGCTCCAGCCGTCGATGAAGACCGGCGCGGCCAGGCTCACCAGCTTGCCCTTGCGGTGCTGCACGCGCTTGCACAGCTCCACCGCCAGCAGCGCGCCCAGGCACATGCCGACCACATGCAGCGTGTCGTGGCGCGCGGCCACCTCGCGGTACTTGGCGGTGACGGCGTCGATCCAGTCCTCGGCGCGCACCGGCAGCAGGTCCTCGGGCGTGGTGCCATGGCCGGGCAGCGTCAGCGTGTGGGTCTCGATGCCGGCGCGCTTGAGGATCTTGTGCAGCGAACCCAGGTCGTACTGGGTGCCGCCCAAGCCGTGGATGAGCAGGGCTCCAGGGTTAGTTGACATCTGCCTGCTCGACTTCACCCAGGCGCCACATGCCGGCCACGACGGCCACGCTGCCGTCGAAATCCTCCAGCGGCGAGCCGCGGTCGCTGACCACGCGCCAGCCGCCGCCGGCGTGCGCCATGCGGAACAGCAGCGGGGTGCGGTCCTGGGCGCCGGCGCGGCGCGCGGCCCAGTGCAGCGTCAGGCGCGCGCGGTCGTCGGGATGGGCCAGCGCCAGCAACGCGTCCAGGGTGGGAATGGCGTTGGCCTGCATGCCGAAGGCGCCCTGGAGGTCGCCGGCCAACTCGAGCGAGCCGTCGAACGGGTTGTAGCGGTACATCAGCTGGTGGCTGCCCGCCAGCGCCAGGTCGAAACGGCCGCGCCATTGCACGGCATTTTCGAGTTCCTGCGCGCGGGCGCCGCGCAGCGTGTTGACCAGCAGGATCAGCAGCGCGGTGACCACCAGGTAGACCTGGGTGGCCAGCAGCACGTGCCAGTGGTCGTTGGCCTCGACGAAGGGGCCCTCGCCCTGGGCGCTCTGGTAGAGCGCCATCAGGGTCAGCGTGACGACGCCCAGGGTGCCGCCCAGCGGGCCCCACACCAGCGCGGTCAGCACCGCGAACACCAGCGGCAGGTAGGTCAGCTCGAAGGTGACGACGTACGGCAGGTTCTTGATCATGTCGCCGTCGAAGGTCATGAAGGTCGACACGATCAGGCCGACGTAGGCGATGACGCCCAGCACCAGGTCGCGCCGCCGCGGACCGCCCGAACGGCGCGGGCGGAAATTGGCCCAGACCGTCAGCGCGGGCGCCAGGATCAGGATGCCCGCCAGGTAGGCCGCCACCCAGGTGCGCAGCCGCACCAGGGCATGGGCTTCCTGGGTCAGCCAGAGCCAGCCGCCGCCCAGTAGCGCGGACAGGCCGGCGCCGACCACCGCGCCGGCCAGCAGCGCCGCCACCAGGCCCACGCCGCCTTCGCGCGGGGTCAGGCGCTGCACCGTCCAGGCCGCCAGCAGGCTGGACAGGCTGGCGGTGATGGCGAACACCAGCGCCGTGGCGGGCTGGCCGCGGGTGAAGCTGGTGAGCGCCAGCTGGGCGCAGAAGAAGGCGGCCAGCAGCAGCGACCAGTTGCGGCGCTGCGTCAACAGATAGGCGCCCACCGCCACGCCGGGCGGCAGCCAGACGAACACGGCATGGCTGACCGGGTCGTTGAGCAGGCGCGAGAAGACGCCGCACAGCAGGTACGGGATGGCCCATAGCAGGCAGTACAGGTTCTTTCGCGGCGCTTGGGGCATTCCCATATTGTTCCTTGCAGACGCTGTGACACAGGGCGAGCTGGCGCTCGCGGCAATCAGCGGGTTATACACGGCCCGGCATGGTCCGCGAAAGTTGCCGGGGCATACCGCCGTCCGAAAATCTTGGTACCCTTGGACGCAGTCATTCTCCACTCCGTTCCAGGATTCAGTGCTCTCCTTGCCCGCCCAGACCTTGCCTGTTCCCGATTTTGCCGGCGTTTCCGGCGTCCTGCCGGCGCGGCCGCCGGCCCGCGGCGCGGTCCGGCTCGTCCGGCTGGCGTTGCTGGCCATGCTGCTGGCGCTGCTGGCGGCCTGCGGCACGACCAAGGTCCAGCCGGGCTACTACCGGGTGCAGTCGGGCGACACGCTGACGCAGATCGCCCGCAAGCAAGGCACCAGCGTATCGAACCTGGTGCGCTGGAACAACCTGTCCAACTCCAACTCGATCGAGGTGGGGCAGATGTTGCGCGTCGCGCCGCCCGCCGGCCAGGCCGCCGCCACGCCCGCCAAGCCGCGCGCCAGTTCCTCGGGTGGCAGCCGTTCGCCGGCGCCCGCCACTGGCAAGCGGCGCACCGCGCCGCCGGGGGCGATCTCGCTGGTGTGGCCGGCGCAGGGCAAGGTGACCCGCGGCTACGACGGCTCGGGCTCCAATGGTATCGTCATTTCCAATTCCGCCGGCACGCCGGTGGTGGCCGCCGCCGCCGGCACCGTCGCCTATTCGGGCAGCGGCCTGCGGGGCTACGGGCACCTGGTGATCGTCAAGCATAACGCCAGCTTCCTCAGCATCTACGCCCACAACAGCAAGCTGCTGGTCAAGGAAGGCCAGCGGGTGAGCCAGGGCCAGAAGATCGCGGAAATGGGCAACAGCGACAGCAAGCAGGTCGGGTTGTACTTCGAGCTGCGCTACGACGGCCAGGCGGTCGATCCGGCGGGCTCCCTTCCCGGAAAGTAGGAGCCCCCACGCTGCGCGCACTGCGTGCGCTTGCTGCCCCCCGAGGGGGCTGCCCGGCCTTCGGGCGGCCGGGCGGCCGGGCGCCGCATCAACCGATCTGGCCGGCGTCCTGCGTCAGCGTCGAGATGAATGCCGCGGTGCGCGGGTCGCGCGGGCGGGTGAAGAGGTCGCGCGAGGCGCCGGATTCGACCACGTCGCCATCGAGCAGGAACACCGCTTCACGCGACACGCTGGCGGCCAGGCGCAGGTCGTGCGTGGCCATCAGCATGGTCATGCCCTCGGCGGCCAGCTGGCGCAGCACGTCGACCACTTCGGCCGCCAGGCCGGGGTCGAGCGCCGAGGTCGGCTCGTCGCACAGCAATACGCGGGGGGCGGGCGCCAGGGCGCGCGCGATCGCCACGCGCTGCTGCTGGCCGCCCGACAGATTGGCGGGCCAGGCCTCGGCCTTGTCCAGCATGTTGACCTTGCGCAGCAGCTCCTCGGCGCGCGCGCGGGCGCGGTCGGCGGGCCATTTCTGCACCGTCACCAGCCCTTCCATCACATTGCCGATGACGGTCTGGTGCGGGAACAGCTGGAAGTTCTGGAACACCATGCCGGTCTGCATGCGCACCCGCTGCACCTGGTCGCGCGAGAGCTTCTCGCCGGGCTCGAACTCGACCCGCTCGGGGCCGATCTCGAGCGTGCCGCGGTCGGGCACTTCCAGCAGGTTGACGCAGCGCAGCAGGGTGCTCTTGCCGCTGCCGGACGGGCCGATCAGGGCGGTGACGCTGCCTTCGGCGATGGCCACGTCGACCTGCTTGAGCACCAGGTTGCCGCCAAAGGATTTCTCGATCTGTTCCAGGCGGATCATCGGTTCTTCTCGGAAAACACCGCGTGCTGGCCGAAGCGTCGCTCCAGGCGCACCTGGGCGGCGGACAGCACCGAACTGAACACCAGGTAGATCAGCGCGGCCTCGGTGTACAGGATCAGCGGTTCATACGTGACGGCGGCGATGCGCTGGGCCGCCTGGAAGATCTCGGGCACGGTCAGCACGGCGGCCAGCGAGGTGTCCTTGACCAGGGCGATGAAGGAATTCGACAGCGGCGGCACCGCCACCCGCGCGGCCTGCGGCAGCACGGTGCGGCGCAGCGCCTGGGCGCGCGTCATGCTCAGGGAATAGGCGGCTTCCCACTGGCCGCGGGAGATCGACTCGATGGCGCCGCGGATCACTTCGGAGTTGTAGGCGCCGACGTTCAGCGTGAAGCCGATCAGCGCCGCCGGCAGCGGGTCGAGCACCACGCCGACGCTGGGCAGGCCGTAGAAGATCACGAACAGCTGCACCAGCAGCGGCGTGCCGCGGATCAGCCAGACGTAGAAACGCACCAGCGCCACCAGCGGCGCCGGCCCGAACAGCCGGATCAGCGCCACCACGAAGGCCAGCGCCAGCCCCAGCGCGAACGACATCAGCGTCAGCGGGACGGTGAACACCAGCCCGGCGTGCAGCAGGGGCCAGAACGAGTCGGCCATCAACTGCACCCAGGCCGGCACCGCGAGGGCGTCGACCTGGGCCAGGATCCAGTCGGGCAGGACGTTGTGCAGCCAGGCGGGGAGCGTCATGGAGCGGACCGCTTATTGCTGCGCCGACAGGTCCGTGCCGAAGTACTTGACCGAGATGGTCTTGTAGGTGCCGTCGGCCTTGATGTCGGCCAGCGCCTTGTTGATGGCGGCCACCAGTTCAGGATTGTTCTTGCGCAGCAGCACGCCGGAGTTGCTGAACTCGGCGGCCTTGTCGGTGGCGGCGATCTTGACCTTGGCGTTGGGCTTCTGCTTCTTGAAGTCCAGGAACGACAGGTTGTCGTTGACCGTGGCCTCGACGCGGCCCGAGGTCAGCAGGTCGATGGCTTCGTTGAAGCCTTGCACCGCGACCACTTCCGCGCCGTGGCTCTGCGCCAGCTTGCCGAAGTTGCTGGTGAGCGTGTTGGCGGACTTTTTGCCCTTGAGGTCGGCGAACGACTTGATGGTGGTGTTGTCGTCGCGCACGATCAGCACGGCGGCCGACGAGATGTAGGGATCGGAGAAGTCGTACTTGGCGCGGCGCGCGTCGGTGATGCCGACCTGGTTGATGACGGCGTCGTAGCGCTTGGCGTCGAGCCCGGCGATCAGGCCGTCCCACTTGCCTTCGACGAATTCGGCCTTGACGCCCAGGCGCTGGGCGATGGCGCGCCCAATGTCGACGTCAAAACCGGTAAGCTGCCCGGATGCGTCGTGGAAGGTGAAGGGAGCGTAGGTGCCTTCGGTGCCGATCTTGAACACGCCGGCGGACTTGATCTGGTCCAGCCCCGACTGGGCATGGGCGGCGGACAGGGCGGCGACCTGGACCAGGCCGGCGATGAACAACGAGCGCAAGAGTTTCATGGCAATGCTCCACGGATGAGAGATCACTGCGAAAGGCCCGCGTCAGCCGCGCCGCCTTCCGGTGTAGCCGCACTCTAACAACGCGTCTATTTTTCCACAAAGCATAAGGAATAGTAAAAATATAGCGGCAAGTCATATGCGGCATTCGCGCCCCGGGCCGCCCGGCCCGGGGTTCATCCAGGCGGTATCCAGATGGAGACAGGCGTGCAACAACAGTGGAACAGGCGGGCTTTCATGATGGCGGCGGCGGGTGTCGCGGCGTCCGCGGGCGTCATGCCGGCGCACGGCGCCAACGGCCTGCGGCGGGTGCCCGGCGGCGGCAGCATCACCGACGTGGCCGGCCTCAAGGTCGGGCACTACACCGACACGCGGCGGCCGACCGGCTGCACGGTCATCATCGCGGAAGCGGGCGCCACCGGCGGCGTGGACGTGCGCGGCGCCGCGCCGGGCACGCGCGAGACCGACCTGCTCAATCCCGTCAACATGGTGGAAAAAGTGCATGCGGTGATGCTGGCCGGCGGCAGCGCCTTCGGTCTGGAGGCGGCCACCGGCGTCATGCGCTACCTGGAGGAACGCAAGATCGGGTTCGACGTCGGCGTGGCGCACGTGCCGATCGTGCCGGCCGCCATCCTGTTCGACCTGGGCGTGGGCGACGCCTCGGTGCGGCCCGACGCGGCCGCCGGCTACCAGGCCTGCAAGTCGGCCAGCGCCAAGCCGCCGCAGGAGGGCAACGTCGGCGCCGGCGCCGGGGCGACGGTCGGCAAGCTGTACGGCGCCAAGCGCGCCATGAAGGGCGGCCTGGGCAGCGCCTCGCTGACCGTGGCGGGCGTCACGGTGGGCGCGATCGTCGCGGTCAATGCGGTGGGCGACGTGGTCGATCCGGCCACCGGCCACGTGCTGGCCGGCGCCCGCACCGCCGACGGCAAGATGCTGCTGGACACGCGCGCGGCGATCCTGGCGGGCGACCTGCCGACCTCGATGCGCGAAGGCGCGGCCACCACCATCGGGCTGGTGGCGACCGACGTCAAGCTGACCAAGGCGCAGGCGCAGAAGATGGCGCAGACCGCGCACGACGGCCTGGCCCGCACCATCAACCCGATCCACACCATGCTCGACGGCGACACCGTGTTCGCGCTGGGCACGGGCGTGTCCAGCAAGCCCGCCAACATGATGCTGCTGGGCGTGATGGCGGCCGAGGCGATGGCGATCGCGGTGCAGCGCGCCATCCTGGCGGCGCGCGCGCTGGAAGGCTATCCGGCGGCGGTGGATTTCATCGCCTGAGCGCCGCTTTCTGTTGGACCAAATGGCGCGCCTGCAAGCAGGAACGCCATTTGCTGCTGCCCCCCGTGTTCGTGCTGACCCCAAGCTGTCATATCGCGCCGGCATGATCGAAAGCGTCGGCGCACCGCCTGCGCGGGAGGGGATGGCATGTACGAAGGAGAGCGCTTCAACGGGGCCACGCACCTGGCCGGCCTGGCCTTGGCGGTGGCCGCCTCGGGGGCCCTGATCGCGCGGGCCGCGGAATTGAAAGTCGAGTGGCGCCAGACCGTGGCCTGCGCCGTGTTCGCGGCGTCGATGATCGCCGTCTATGCCTCGTCGGTGCTGTATCACTGCTCGCGCGGACGCCGCAAGGCGCTGTGGGCCAAGGCCGACCACTGCGCCATCTACCTGCTGATCGCCGGCACCTACACGCCGCTGGCGTTCGTGCCGCCGGAACTGGGCTGGGGCGCCGCCATGGCGGTGGCGATCTGGCTGCTGGCGCTGTACGGCATCGGCCGCGAACTATGGTGGGCGCGCGGGGCCGCGCCGGCGTTGCCGCTGTACCTGGCGATGGGATGGCTGGGCGTGATGTGCGCCGCGCCGATCGCCGGCGCGCTATCGGGCGCGGGGCTGGCCTGGCTGCTGGCCGGGGCCGGGCTCTATACGGTGGGCACGGTGTTCTACGCCAACGACAAGCGCTGGCGCCATGCCCACGGCATCTGGCATCTGTTTGTCATGGGCGGGTCGGCCTGCCACTTCGTCACGGTGTTCGGCTTCCTGCGCCACGCCTGAGCGCGGGCCGTCAGCGCCAGGCCGCCAGCGGCAGCATGCCGCCGCGGTTCTTCACTTTCCGCATGACGATATGCGAACACAGGTCGCGCACGCCCGCGATCTTGCTGAGCTTGTCCTCCACGAACTGCGAGAACGCCGCCAGGTTGCGGGTGCGCACCGTCAGGATGTAGTTGGAGGCGCCGGTGACGATGCTGGCCTCGGTGATCTCGTCATACAGGGCGATGCCGGCCAGGAATTCCTCGTGCCAGCCGGCGCGGGACTGGTCCAGCGACACGTGCACGACGGCCTCCAGTTCGAACCCCAGCCGCTCGGCGTCGAGCACGGCGCGGTAGCCCCGGATCAGCCCGCCTTCCTCCAGCGCCCGCACCCGCCGCAGGCAGGCCGACGGCGACAGCGCCACCTGCTCGGCCAGGTCCTGGTTGCTGAGCTGGCTGTTCTCCTGCAGGCGGTAGAGGATGCGGTGGTCGATGGCGTCCAATTGCATGGTGCAATCCAATTCGAAAAAATGGTCTATGACGCAATTTAATGCGAAATCCTAGGGTTAGCCACGCCTTGTTTTGCAACTATTCGGCTTGGTCACGCTGCTAGTATGTAGCCAGCATATTGCCCGAAGGAGCTGTGAATGCATACCCGTGAAGCCTGTGTCGCCGCCGACCGGCAGGACCCCCTGGCGCCGCTGAAGGCGCGTTTCGATCTGCCGCCCGGCGTGCTCTACATGGACGGCAATTCGCTGGGCGTGATGCCGCGCGCCGCCGCGGCCCGCGCCGCCGAGGTCATCACCCAGGAATGGGGCACGGGCCTGATTCGCAGCTGGAACACCGCCGGCTGGTTCGAGCTGCCGTCGCGGCTGGGCGACAAGCTGGCCGGCCTGCTGGGCGCGAAAGAAGGCGAGCTGGTCATCACCGACACCACCTCGCTGAACATCTTCAAGGCCCTGGCGGCCAGCCTGCGCATCCAGCAGAAGCGCCAGCCCGAGCGCCGCGTGATCCTGTCCGAGCGCGACAACTTCCCCACCGACCTGTACATGATCCAGGGCATGATCGACCTGCTGCAGCAGGGCTACGAGATGCGCCTGATCGACGACGAACTGCCGCTGGACCGAGCGCTGGACGAGGACGTGGCGGTGGTGCTGCTGTCGCACGTCAACTACCGCAGCGGCCAGATGCACGACATGGCCGCGGTCACGCGCCAGGCGCACGAGCGCGGCGCGCTGGTCATCTGGGACCTGGCGCACGCCGCCGGCGCGGTGCCGGTGGACCTGAACGGCGCCGACGCCGACTACGCCGTGGGCTGCACCTATAAGTACCTGAACGGCGGCCCTGGCTCGCCGGCCTTCATCTGGGTGGCGCCGCGCCACATTCCCGACTTCTGGCAGCCGCTGTCGGGCTGGTGGGGCCACCAGCGTCCGTTCGACATGACGGTCGCCTACGAGCCGGCAGGCGGCATCCGCCGCTACCTGTGCGGCACTCAGCCGATCGTGTCGCTGGCCATGGTCGAGTGCGGCCTGGACGTGGCGCGCGAGGCCGACATGGCCGAGGTGCGCAAGAAGTCGCTGGCGCTGGCCGACCTGTTCATCGCCCTGGTCGAGGAACGCTGCGCCGGCCATCCGCTGACGCTGGTGACGCCGCGCAACCACGCCGAGCGCGGCAGCCACGTCAGCCTGCGCCACCCGAACGGCTACGAGGTCATGCAGGCGCTGATCGCGCGCGGCCTGATCGGCGATTATCGCGAACCCGAGGTGCTGCGCTTCGGCCTGACGCCGCTGTACTTCGGTTACGCCGACGTCTGGGACGCGGTCGAGATCCTCAAGGACGTGCTCGACAGCAAGGCCTGGGACAAGCCCGAGTTCAAGCAGCGCTCGGCCGTGACCTGAGCGGCGGCGCACCGGCCCAAGCGACATCCAACAAGAGAGCGCAGTACCGGAGGAGACAATGAAACAACCACAAGGCTTCGGCAAGATCGCCGAACGGGAGCAGGGGCTCAAGCGTCGCCTGACGTCCGGCCAGATGAGCATGATCGCGATCGGCGGGGCCATCGGCACCGGCCTGTTCCTGGGCAGCAAGTTCGCGATCGGCTTCGCCGGCCCCAGCGTCATCATCAGCTACGCCATCGGCGGGCTCATCACGCTGCTGCTGATGGGCTGCCTGGCCGAGATGACGGTGGCGCATTCCACCTCGGGCTCGTTCGGCGCCTACGCCGAGCACTACATCGGCCCGCTGGCTGGCTTCCTGGTGCGCTATGCGTACTGGTCGTGCGTGGTGCTGGCGGTGGGCACCGAGGTCACCGCGGTGGCCGAGTACATGAAGTTCTGGTTCCCGTCGGTGCCGGGCTGGCAATGGGTCTGCCTGTTCTCGGCGGCGCTGATCTTCATCAACGCCATGAGCGTGAAGGCGTTCGGCACCATCGAGTACTGGTTCTCGACCATCAAGATCAGCGCCATCGTGGCGTTCATCATCCTGGGCGCCTACGTGGTCTGGGGCAGTCCGCAATACGGCGCGGCGCAGTACACGGCGCACGGCGGCTTCTTCCCCAACGGCGTGTGGGGCATGTGGATCGCGGTGGTCATCTCGATCTTCAGCTACCTGAGCGTGGAGATGATCGCGGTGGCGGCGGGCGAGGCCGAGGACCCCGAGCGCGCGGTGAAGAAGGCGTTCCGCGCCACCATCGTGCGGCTGGTGGTGTTCTACCTGCTGACGCTGGCGCTGATCCTGGCCATCGTGCCGTGGGACCAGGCCGGCAAGGGCGGCAGCCCGTTCGTGACGGTGATGGAAGCGGTGCAGGTGCCGTACGCGGCCGGCGTCATCAACTTCATCGTGCTGGTGGCGGCGCTGTCGGCCATGAACAGCCAGCTGTACATCACCACCCGCATGATGTTCAGCCTGTCGCGCGCCGGCCACGCGCCGGCGGCGCTGGGCAAGCTGACGCGCAGCGGCACGCCGCTGAACGCGCTGCTGCTGTCGACCAGCGGCATCGCCATCGCCACCGTGCTGAACGTGCTGTATCCGGAGACCTCGTTCACGCTGATGATGGCGATCTCGATGTTCGGCGCGCTGTTCACGTGGATGATGATCTTCGTCACGCACTACTTCTTCCGCCGCCGCTGGGCGCGCGAGGGCGGCGCGGCGCTGTCGTTCCGCATGCCGGGCTTTCCGCTGCTGACGCTGCTGGGCGCCGGCGCCATGCTGGCGATCCTGGTCACGACCTATTTCACCGGCGTGTTCAAGATGACGCTGGTGTTCGGCGTGCCGTTCCTGCTGGTGCTGGCGGCGCTGTATCTGCTGCTGTTCCGCAAGTCCGCCGCGGCGGTGGTGCTGGAGGCGCGACAGCAGCGCTCCTAGCGTCTTTCAAACGGCGCCCGCGCCCTGGCGGATCGCCGCCAGCATGGCGCGGGCGCGCGCCGGCAGCGAACGCGATCCGTACACCGCATGCATCTGCGGCGCCATGCCTTGCGCCGAGGTGGCGGTGTAGCCGGGACAGACCCGCACCAGCGTGCCGCGGGCGATCTCCGGCGCCGCCGCCCAGTCGGCCAGCCGCGCGATGCCCACGCCCTGCAGCGCCAGCGCCATCAGGCCGCTGCCGGTGCTGACCCGCACCACCGGTTCGGCATGCATCCGCACGATGCGCTGGTCGCGCCGCAGGTGCCAATCCTTTAACACGCGCGGACCGGTATGCATGATGAGCCGGTGCCGCGCCAGCTCCTCGGGTTCGCGCGGCAGGCCCAGGCGCGCCACGTAGTCCGGGCTGGCGCACAGCAGCCGTTCGTAGGGCCACAGGCGCGCGCCCAGCAGGTCGCTGGACGCCGGGAAGCCGCCGCGGATGGCGAAATCCAGGCCCTCGGCGATCGGGTCGATTGCCTTGTCGGTGTAGTGGATGTCCACCGTGACGCCCGGATGCTCGGCCGCGTAGCGGCGCAGCACGGCCGGCAGCAGGGTCACGCCCAGCAGGTCGGGCGCCGAGAAGCGCAGGCGGCCCTGATCGCCTTGCTGGGCGTCGCGCAAGGCCTCGCGCGCCTGGCTTTCCAGGCGCAGCAGCTCGCGCGCGTATTCGAAGTAGCTTTCGCCCTGCGGCGTCAGCACCACGCTGCTCTTGCTGCGCAACAGCAGCTGCGCGCCGACCTGGCGCTCCAGCGCCTGCACCGCGCGGGTGACGGCGCTGGGCGAGGCGCCCAGCGCGCGCGCCGCCAGCACGAAGCTCTGGCGTTCGGCGACGGCGCAGAACACCTGGTATTCCCATAGGGCGCCACGTTCCACGGCGATTCTCCATTGCGATTATCGCAACATGATATTGCAACGCCGAGTGCGGGGGCGGACCTAGACTGCGACCCTTCCCGACTTTCCGCCAGGTTGACCGCCATGCACGATCCCCACTATTTCGATCCCCTCACCGGCGCGCGCCATGCGCTGGGCGAGGCCCGCTGGTGTTCCGAGGCGCGCACGCCGCTGATGATCTCGCCGCTGCCGGGCATCTCGCGCGACGACATCGATCGCGGCGAGCGCTCGCTGTGGCGCTACCGCGCCGCGCTGCCGGCGGCGATCGAGCGACCGGTGTCGATGGGCGAGGGCGGCACGCCGATGGTGGAGCGCGCCTGGGGCGGGCTGCGGCCGCATTTCAAGCTGGAATGGTTCAACCCCACCTGCAGCTTCAAGGACCGCGGCGCCGCGGTGATGCTGTCGTGGCTGCGCCAGATCGGCATCGACGCCATCGCCGAGGACAGTTCGGGCAATGGCGGCGCCGCCATCGCGGCCTTCGGCGCGGCGGCGGGCATGGGCGTCACGATCTTCGCGCCGGCCTACACGTCCAGCGCCAAGGTGGCGCAGATCCGCGCGTTCGGCGCCGACGTGCGGCTGGTGGAGGGGCCGCGCGAGAACGCCGAGACCGCCGCGATCGAGGCCTCCGCGCGGATCTTCTACGCCAGCCACAACTGGCAGCCGTTCTTCCTGCAGGGCACCAAGTCCATCGCCTACGAGATGTGGGAGGACTTCGGTTTCGAGGCGCCGGACAACGTGGTGATTCCGGCGGGCGCGGGCAGCAACGTGCTGGGCTGCGCCATCGGCTTTGCCGAGCTGCTGGCGGCCGGACAGATCAAGCGCCTGCCGCGCCTGTTCGTGGCCCAGCCGCTGAACTGCTCGCCGGTGGACGCCAGCTTCCAGGCCGGCGTCGACACGCTGGTGGCGCGCGACGTGCTGCCGACCGTGGCCGAGGGCACCGCGATCAGGCAGCCGGTGCGCCTGCGCGAAGTGCTGCAGGCGATCCGCGCCAGCGGCGGCCAGACCGTCGCGGTGCCGGAGGCGGACATCATCGCCGCGGTGCGCAAGCTGGCGGCGATGGGGCTCTACGCCGAGCCCACCAGCGCCACCGCCGCGGCGGCGCTGGACAGGCTGCGGGCGCGCGGCGCCATCCGCGACGCCGAGCGCACCGTGGTGCTGCTGACCGGCACCGGCATCAAGGCCACGCAGTTCATGACGGATCTGTATTCGGCGGCGTGACCGCCGCCGCGTCCGCCAGCAGGTGGTCGAGCAGGCGGCGGGCGCGGGCGCTGAGGGTCTCGCGCGACTGCACGCACAGCAGCAGTTGGCGCGCGGCCCAGGCGTCGGACAGCGCCACCGGCGTCACCCGGAGCAGCTGGCGCATGCTGTCGGCCGTGGTCTCGGGCACGATGCCGACGCCGACGCCGGCCTCGACCAGCCGGCACATGGCGTCGAAGCTGCGCAGCTGCACCCGCAGCTTGATGGGCTTGCCGACCACCAGCGCCTGCCGCGCCAGAAAGCGTTGCAGCGCGCTGCTGCGGTCGAGTCCGACGAAGTCCTCGTCGAGCACGTCGCGAAAGGCGACCTCGGCCCGGTCCGCCAGCGCGTGGCCGGCCGGCACGATCAGCACGAAGCGGTCGGCGCGGTAGGCATAAGTCTGCAGGGCGCCGGTGTCGACCGTGCCGGCGACGATGCCGATATCGGCCGAGCCGTCGGCGATGCACTCGACGATCTCGTCGCTCAGCATTTCCTGCAGTTCGACGTTGATGCGCGGGTGCGCCGCCAGGAAACCGCCCAGCGCCTCGGGCAGGAAGGCGGTCAGCGCGTTGGTGTTGGACAGCAGGCGCACCGAGCCGCCGAATTCGCCGGAGAAGTCGGCCAGGTCGTCGCGCAGGCGGTCGGCCTGGGCCAGCATGATGCGGGCATGGGCGGCCAGCTTCAGGCCGGCCGGGGTGGGGATGACGCCCTGGCGGCGGCGCTCCAGCAGCGGCGCGCCGAGCGAGGCTTCTAGGTTGCGGATGCGGGCGCTGGCGGCGGCCAGCGCCAGGTTGGCGCGGGCGGCGCCGTGGGTGATGCTGCCGGCCTGCACCACGTGCAGGAACAGCGCCAGGTCGGTCAGATCGAAACGCATGGCGGCGAGCCTACGCGATGCGCGCAGGCAGCCTCTGCGAATCGCGCATTTTCAGCCGCGGACAGGGTCCGTACACTGCGCCGATTCGTGTTCTCGTGGTGGTTTGCCCATGCATCTTGTCGCCTCCGGTTTTCCGATTCTACCCGCGCTGATCACCGCGATCACGATCGCGTTGTGGGCCTTTTCGCGCTTGCCGGAATACCTGACGGCGCTGCTGTTCTTCAGCGCCGCGATGATCGTCGCCGCCGCCCCGCGCGAGGTGGTGTTCTCCGGATTCTCGTCGGCGGCATTCTGGCTGGTGCTGAGCGGCTACGTGCTGGGCCTGGCGCTGAAGTACACGGGCCTGGCCGACCGCATGGCGAGCGCGCTGTCGCGGCGCCTGTCGGGTTCGTATCCCAAGGTGGTGGCCGGCGTGGTGGCGCTGACCTACCTGCTGGCCTTCGTGATGCCGTCGAACATGGGCCGTATCGCCCTGCTGATGCCGATCGTGCTGGCCTATGCCGACCAGATCGGCCTGGTCGCGGGCCGGCGCGGGCGCATCGGCCTGGCGCTGGCGGTGGGCTTTGGCACCTTCCAGCTGTCCACCTCCATCCTGCCGGCCAACGTGCCCAACCTGGTGATGGCGGGCAGCATCGAATCCAGCTATGGCCTGCAGCTGGGCTACCTGCCATACCTGTGGCTGCATGCGCCGGTGCTGGGCATCCTGAAAGGCGCGGTGCTGGTGGCCTGTATTGCCTGGCTGTTCCGCGACACCCCCGAGGCGGCGCCGCCTGCGCCCGCCGCCCAGCCCCTGTCGGCGGCGGAAAAGCGCCTGGCCGTGCTGCTGGGGCTGACGTTGCTGGGCTGGGTGACGGACGGATGGCACGGCGTGTCGCCGGCCTGGATCGGGCTGGCGTCGGCCTGTGTGTGCCTGTTGCCCAAGGTGGGTTTCGTCAGCGGCGAGCAGTTCGGCAAGGAGGTGAATTTCCGCACCGCGATCTACGTGGCGGGCATCCTGGGGCTGGCCGCGATGGTGGCCGACAGCGGCCTGGGCGGCATCATCGGCCGCGCCTTGCTGGCCTGGCTGCCGCTGTCGCCCGAGGCGCCGATGCAGAGCTTCTTTTCGCTGGTGGGGCTGTCGGCGGCGCTGAACTTCGTGGTCACGGCCAACGGCGTGCCGGCCCTGTATACGCCGCTGGCCGAGACGCTGGCGCAGGCCTCGGGCTTTCCGCTGATGACGGTGCTGATGGCGCAGGTGGCCGGCTACGCCACCGTCATCATGCCGTACCAGGCCTCGCCCATCGTGGTGGCGATGGGCATGGGCCAGGTGCCGGCGCGCAGCGGGCTGGCGCTGAGCCTGCTGACCGCGCTGGTGTCGTTCGTGGCGCTGGTGCCGCTGGACTACCTGTGGTTCAGGCTCCTGGGAATGCCGGGATCGTGACCAGTTCCTCCTCGGCGGGGACGGCGTCGGGCGCCGGCGCGAACACGCGCAGGCGGTGGCCGTCGGGGTCGAGCGCCACAAAGGTGCGGCCGAAGTCCATGTTGGTGGGCGCCTGCAGGATCGGCAGGCCGCGCAGGCTCCAGTCGAGGTGGCGCCGGTTGAGCGCGTCGGCGTCGGGCACGGTGAAGGCCAGCTCGGTGCAGCCGCCGCGGCCGGCGGCGGCCGGCTCGACGGTGTGGCGCGACCACAGGCCCAGCATCAGGCCGGAATCGAGCGCGAACAGCGCGAAGGTGGGCGAGCTTTCGACGGGCGGGCGGTTCAGCAGCGCGCTGTAGAACGCCGCGCTGGCCTCGGGCTTGTCGACGTAGAAAATGACGAAGTTCTTGGCGGACATGATGCGCTCCTGGTTGAATGAGCGCTCATCTTAGAGAGGCATGCTGTCAGATTTTGTCAGCAGTCTTCATGCCGATGTCGCACCCGCCGGCGCGGCGGCGGACGCCCCGGATCAGCAGCCGTCGGACTTGGCGGTATTGAGGGCGCGCCATTCCTTGAGCAGCACGTGGCGGCGGCGCGGATAGCGTTGCCCGGGCTCGAGCGTGGCGATGCGGTCGGTGCGGAAATGGCGGAAGTCCTGGCGCAGTTCGCACCAGGCCATGACGATGCGCACGCTGTCGAAAAACCCCAGGGCGAACGGCCAGATGACGCGCTCGGAATCGGCACCCTTGTCGTCGCGGTAGGTGATGGCGATCTTCTGTTCGCCGCGGATCGCCTGGCGGATCAGGGACAGGTCGACCCGGTCGACCACCGCCCAGCTGCTGGGGCCGACCAGCAGCGGAATGGCGTCCAGTTCGTCGCGCAGTTCCTGCGGCAGCACCGCGCTGATCTTGGCCAGCGCGTTGGCGGCGGCCTGGCCCAGCCGCGCGTCCGAGCGGCCGGCGACCCAGCGGGTGCCCAGCACCAGGGCCTCGATTTCTTCGGTGCTGAACATCAGCGGCGGCAGCATGAAGCCGGGCCGCAGCACGTAGCCGATGCCCGGCTCGCCCTCGATTTCGGCGCCCTGGGCCTGCAGCGTGGCGATGTCGCGGTACAGCGTGCGCAGGCTGACGCCCAGGTCGGCGGCCAGGCGGTGGCCGCTGACGGGCAGGCGGTGGCAGCGCAGGGTCTGCAGCAGGTCCAGGAGGCGTTCGGTGCGGGACATGGGGGGCGGGCAAGGGCGCAACGGCGTAATGCTGCCACGAAAACGGCAGCAGCCGGAAGCCTCGGCCCGCCGTCCTTATCCTGCTGACTCAACCCGGCAGCGCCGCCAGCCAGTCGTGCACCCGCCCGGCCAGCGCCAGGCTGTTGCGGTCCATCATCAGCATATGCGAGTTGCCGTGGATGCCCTGGTCGGGCAGCGACAGCACCGTGACGCTGGCATGGCGCGCGGCGAATTCCCGCACCCGCGCCCGCATCCGCGGCCAGCGCGGGTCGGTGTCCATGTGGTCGCCCATCACGATCAGGGTAGGGGTGTCGTAGCGGGCATCGGGCCCCAGGTCGGGGATGCTGGCCGGCTCCAGCGCCACCAGCGCCCGCACCCGCTCGGGCTGGGCGTGGGCGGCGCGGATGCCGAACACGCCGGCCTGCGAATGGCAGACCACGATGGCCGCGCCGATCCGCTCCAGGAAAGCCTGGTAGGCGCGCAGGATGGCGGCATCGGTGTGGACCCAGCGCGGCACCATCTGCGCGGCCAGCGCGTCGAACGCCTCCAGCGGGAACTGCGTGTCCGGGTAGGCGCTGCCGGGGCCGGGCCGGGTGCCCGGGCGGCCGATGCGAAAGCGCGTGTAGCAGTCCTCCCGCGCCTGCACCACCGGCGCGTCGGGCCAGACGTGCGGCGCGGCGCCGGCGCGGCCGCGTTCCACCGCATCGCACAGGTAGGCGTCCCAGCCGCGCCGCAGGAAATAGTGCAGCCAGCCCGGGCGGCCGTCCGGCGTGGTCTCCCAGGCCGCGCCGGTCATGCCGCCGCCATGCCAGAACGCCAGCGGCGGCCGGCCGTTGGCCGGCTCCGACAGGAAGTACTGCGCGTACATCTGTTCGACGCGGTAGGTGCCGTTGGGATCCAGCGCCACCGGCTGGCCGCCTTCGGCCATGACCAGCTCGCGCCGCGGCAGGCCGCTGAGCGCCAGGTCGCGGCCGCCGACGTGGAACGCGCCCATGTCGCGCAGGCGGATCGGCGCCAGCGCCGGGCCGTCGTCAGGGGCAGCGGCCATCATTCGGCCTTGATGTGGTTGGTCTCGATGACCTGTTTCCACTTGGCCGTTTCGGTGGTGACGAAGCGGCCCAGGTCGGCGCGCGAGCCGGCGGCGGTCTCGACGCCCAGTTCGCGCATCTTGGCCGCCACCTCGGGCGCCTGCAGCGCCTGGGCGAAGGCGTCGTGCAGCGTGTCCAGCACCGGGGCCGGGGTGCCGGCCGGCGCCATCACGCCGAACCAGGGCGTGATCAGAAAGTCGGGCACGCCGGCCTCGGCGAAGGTCGGCACGTCCGGAATCGCCGGCGCGCGCGCGGCGCTGGCCACGGCCAGGGCGCGCAGCTTGCCGGCGCGGATGTTGGCCAGCGAGGCCGGCAGGTTGTCGAAGTACATGTCGACCTGGCCGCCGAGCAGGTCGGCCGCCACCTGGCCGGCGCCCTTGTACGGGATGTGGGCCAGGTCGATGCCGGCGCGCTGCTTGAGCAGCTCGGTCGCCAGGTGGGCCGAGCCGCCGATGCCGGAGGAGGCCGAATTGAGCTTGCCGGGGTTGGCGCGGGCATACGCCAGCAGCGCCGGCAGCGTGTCGGCCGGCACCTTGGGATTGACCACCAGCACGCTCGGCACGGTGCCGATCATGGCGACGGGGGCGAAGTCCTTGACGATGTCGTAGGGCGCCGGCTGGTAGAGCGACGGCGCCACGGTGCAGCCGAATGCGCACATCAGCAGCGTCTGGCCGTCGGGGGCGGCGCGCGCCACCGCCTGCGCGCCGATGTTGCCGCCGGCGCCGGCGCGGTTCTCGACGATCAGCGGCTGGCCGAGACGCTTGGAAATGTTGTCGCTGAGCAGGCGCGCCAGGATGTCGGGCGTGCCGCCGGCGGGGAAGGGCACCACCAGCGTGATCGGGCGGCTGGGGAAGTCGGCGGCCTGGGCGGCCAGCGGCAGGCAGGCGGCCAGCGCCAGCAGGGCACGGCCGGCCCAGCGGGCCAGCACGGGGCGCAGGCGCCGCGGCGCGGGAAGGTGGCGGGTGGGGCCCATGGTTGTCTCCGTAGCGGGTGGCCGGGTCGAAACGCCCGGTCCGTGGCGGACTGTAGCCAAGCCGGCGGCGCCTGCCCAATGCCGGTGGCGCAAGACCACCATATCGAATTCGGTATGGTTCTTTTCAGTCATTCAGTTACGGCATAGCATCTCGCCATGAGCGACGCCCACTCCTTGCCCTCCCTGCGCAGGCTCGACATGAACCTGCTGCTGACCTTCGACGTGCTGATGCGCACGCGCAGCGCCACCGCCAGTTCGCGCCTGCTGCACAAGACGCAGCCGGCCATCAGCCGCGACCTGGCGCGCCTGCGCCTGCGGCTGGAGGATCCGCTGCTGGTGGTGGTGAAGGGCCGCTTCATCCCGACGGAGCGCGCGCTGGAACTGCATGCGGCGGTGCACGACGCGCTGGCGCAGCTCGAGGCCGCGCTGCGTCCGGCCGAGGCCTTCGATCCGGCGCGCGCCGAGGGCGTGGTCAACATCGGCACCGGCGCGCACAGCGAGATCCTGCTGGCCGCGCCGCTGATCGAGCGGCTGCATAGCGCCGCGCCCGGCGTGACGCTGCGCTTCCAGTCGCTGCACGGCGACTTCGCGCCCGACGACCTGGAGGCCGAACGGCTGCACATCGCCATCGGCCTGTTCGGCAAGGTGCCGGCGCGCTTTCACCGCGACGCGCTGTATACCGACCGTCGCGTCTGCGTGCTGTCGGCGCGGCATCCCTGGGCCGGGCGCGGCGCGCTGACGCTGGCCGACCTGGGCGCGATCAAGTGGTTCGCGTTCGAGCAGATGTACGGCCGCGAGACGACCTTCGACCGGCTGCTCAAGCCGGGCGCCGGCCGCATGACGTTCTCGGCCTATCTGTCGGGTTTCGGCGTGGCGCCCTACGTGCTGGTGGACACTGACTATGCCACCACCATGCCGGCCAGCGTGGCGCGGGCGCACTGCCGCCATTTCCCGCTGGCGATGCTGGAAATGCCGGCGCGGCTGCGGCGCATGGAACTGGCGATGGTGTGGGCGCGCCGCCAGCACGCCTCGCCGTTGCAGGCGTGGCTGCGCGGCCAGGTGCGCGACGTGCTGCGCGAGCGCCTGGCCGCGGACGTCCCGGCTTAGCGGGCGACCGGCTTGCCGGTGGCCACGTCGATGGCCGAGCCGTCTTCCAGGCTGACGCGGTAGATCTCGCGCAGCACGTTGCCGGCGAAACCGATCTCGACGATGGACACGTCCTTGAAGGTGGTCTGGATGCCGTCGGGCAGCACGGCGTTGAACTTGGCGGACTCCTGCTTCATGGCGTCGGCCAGGCGCGCGTCGTACAGCGCCATGCTGTAGACCAGCGTGGTGTGCGGGTTGTGGGCGCGCACTTCCTTGCCGTCCTTCATCACGTTGACGCCGCTCACGCCCATGGTCTTGACCAGGTCGCGGCCGGCGTCGGCCATCTTGGCGTAGACCGGGCCGGTCACGCGCGGCAGCGGGCCGTCGCGCAGCGGCGCCAGGGCAGCCGTGGTCACGGTGTTGTAGGCCATCATGGCCTCGAAGCCCGCGCCGCTCTTGACCACGCCCAGGTCCAGCCACCACGGGTGGCCCGCGCCCTTGGCGGCTTCGGTCGGGTAGAAGTCCTTGAGGGTGACCTGCAGCGGCGCCGGCGGCTTGGGCAGCGCGCGCAGCATGCGCTGCGGTGTGGCGCTGTCGGCGCTGTGGATGTGGACCACGGTCACGTGCGGGATGTTGGGCGTTTCGGCCTCGGTCTTCAGGCCGAGGGCCAGCAAGTCCTGCTTGAGCGCGCCGTTGACCTTGGCGTCCAGCACGGCGTTGACGTCCTGCGGCAGGCGGTAGACCACGCCGTAGGTCGTCTTGTGTTCGCGGAAGGCGGGCTGCTCGAGCGCGCTGTTGTCGATGGGGGCGGCGGCGAAGGCGGCCGAGAAGGTGGCCAGGGACAGGCCCAGGGCGGCCAGGGGCAAGACGCGTTTGATCATGGATTTTCCTTTTATGTGTAAGACCCGCGAGAGTCCGGTCCAGTGTGGCCACGCCGGATGTACGGCGTATTGCACCAGTCCAAAGAAATCCGATAGGCGGCCGAGCCTGGCCGATAGCTGCGCCCGGCTATAGCAGGAAGACGGCCGCCACGATCAGCAGCCCCAGCGCCAGGTTGACCCCGACCCAGCGGCGGATGCCGGCCATGGCCTGGCCGCCGCGCGGCCATTCCGAGGCGGCCACCGCCGCGCGCAGGCGCGGATAGAGCGCCGCGCGGATGTAGGCATAGATGGCCGTCATCACCAGCCCGCCCGTGGCCATCACGGTCCAGGCGCGCGGCATGAAGAAGGCGCCGCCGCTGCGCGCGGCCTGGGCCGCCTCCTGGCCGATCATGACCGCGCCGGTCGCCAGGATCAGCACGATGGCGGCCAGCACCGCGTTCAGGAACGGGCCCAGCACCGCGGCCATCAACCGCAGGCGCTGCGGCGGTTCGAGTTGCGCGGCCGCCGGCCGCAGGAAACAGTGGGCGAACAGCATGCCGCCGACCCAGAGGATCACGGCCAGCAGGTGGATGAGTTTGAGGGCGCTGTAGAGCATGGTGTCGGAGTTCGGGAAGGGGCCGCGCCGGCGCGATGCCGGCGGCGAGGCCTGGCTGTGGGCGGTGGCCGCCGGAGAAAAGGCGGCCGAATCTGTCCCCATCATATATCCCCATGCCGCCCGGGCGGGCTTCTTGACGCGTGTCAGGGTTTTGCATTTAGAATGAGATTGATTTTTATTTGTGATCAAGAGAGTTCGGGAGTCCACCGTGTCCAACCTTGCGCTTGCCTCCGGCGACGCCGTCCATCTGCTCTACCGCGCGCACCACGGATGGCTGCATGGCTGGTTGCGGGGCAAGCTGGGCAATTCCTGCGATGCCGCCGACCTGGCGCAGGACACCTTCCTGCGAGTGCTGCGGCACCGACACGAACTCGACGCGCTGCGCGAGCCGCGCGCCTACCTGACCACCATCGCCAAGCGCCTGGTGCTGAATCACTACCGGCGCCGCTCGCTCGAACAGGCCTACCTGGACGCCCTGGCGGCCATGCCCGAGGCCACGGCGCCGTCGCCCGAGCAGCGCCTGCTCATCCTCGAAACGTTGCAGGAAATCGACGAGATGCTGGCGGGCCTGGCGCGGCCGGCGCGCCAGGCCTTCCTGATGGCGCAGCTCGAAGGGCTCAGCCATATCGAGATCGCCGCGCGGCTGAACGTGTCGGTGCGGTCGGTGCACCGCTACATCGCCAAGGGGTACGAGCAATGCATCATGGCGGTGATGTGAGCGCCCAGTGGGGCGTGGCGGGCGAACTGCCCGCCGTCGACCGCAAGGTCGCGCGCGAGGCGGCGCGCTGGCTGCTGCGCCTGAGTTCCGAGCGCGCCACCGATGCCGACGTCCATGCCTGCCAGCAATGGCGCGCCAGCAAGGCCGAGCATGAACATGCCTGGCAGCGCGCGCAGCGCGTCAATCAGCGCTTCGGCCTGATCCCGGCGTCCCTTGGCATGGCGGCGTTGAACCGGCCCGAATCGGCCGGTCGGCGCGCGGCGCTCAAGACGCTGGCCGCGCTGATCGTGGCCGGGCCGGCGGGTTGGGCCGCCTGGCGCGCCAGTCCGTTCGAATGGACCGCCGACTACCGCAGCGCGACCGGCGAACAGCGCCAGGTGGCGCTCAGCGACGGTTCCTCCATGCGCCTGAACACCGCCAGCGCGGTCGACGTCCTGTACGACGCCGACCAGCGGCTGGTGCGGCTGCGCGCCGGCGAGATCGCGGTCCATGCGGTGGCCGAGACCGGCGCCCATGCGCGGCCCTTCGTGGTGCGCACGAAGCAGGGCGATATCCAGGCGCAGGCGGCGCGCTTCTGCGTGCGCGAAGACGGCTCTGCCTGCCGCGTCAGCGTGCAGGAGGGCGGCGTGACGCTGCGCCGCGGCGACGCCAGCCTGGCGCTGGCCGCCGGCGAGCAGGCCTGGCTGCGCGATGATGACGCGCCGCGCATCGAGCCGGCCGACCCGCATGCCGCCGACTGGACGCGCGGCGTGCTGCACGCCAGCGCCTGGCGCCTGGACGCCTTCGCGGCGGAGCTGGGCCGCTACCGGCCCGGCGTGCTGCGCTGTGATCCGGCAGTCGCCGGGCTGCGCATCTCCGGCGCCTTCCAATTGCAGGATACCGACGCGGTGCTGGCGGCCTTGCCGTCCACGCTGCCGGTGCAGGTGCGCTACCGCAGCGCTTACTGGGTGACGATCATGCCGCGCGCGGGACAGGCCTGATTTGTCGTTGTTACAAAAAAGCCGGGGGCGAGCTGTCCGGTTGGCGTTGGCCGAGGGTCATGGTCAGTAGAGGCAAACAAATGCCGATACCCGTTGGATCGAAAGGACGACCATGGCTCACTCCCCCGCCAGCCGCGCCCGCGGCACCCCCTTGAACCGAGAGGCTCCATGCCGATTGACCCGCCTGGCCCTGGCGCTGCGCATTGCCACCGTGCTGGCTGCCCCGGCCGTCGCGCTGTGGCCGGCCGCGGCCGCGCAGGCCCAGGCCGCGCCGGCCGAGCAGGCGCGCAGCTACCGCATTCCGGCCGGCCCGCTGGCCGAGAATCTGTCGCGCTTCGCCGACAACGCCGGCGTCACGGTGCTGTTCGACGCGGCGCTGGTGGGCCAGCGCCGCGGTGCCGGACTGAACGGGGAGTATTCCGTGGCTGACGGTTTCGCCCGCCTGCTGGCCGGCAGCGGCCTGGCCGCGCGCGAGCGCAGCCCCGGCGTGTTCGTGCTGCAGGCCTTGCCGCAGACCGGCGTGACGCAACTGACGCCGGTCACGGTGGAAGGCGAGGGCGCGGCGGTCACGCCGGCCTGGGAAACCCGCAGCGACCGCAAGCGCCTGGACGACGCGCAGGTGCGCAGCTGGAGCGACCTGGGCAAGCGCCTGGAACCCGGCGTGAATTTCAACCGCCAGAACAACAGCATCAACATCCGCGGCCTCGACCAGGACCGCGTGCTGACGCGCGTGGACGGCATCCGCCTGCCGTGGCTCGACGACGGCGCGCGCGGCGTCAAGGGCGGCCTGGAGGCGGTGGACTTCAATTCCCTGTCGCGCCTGGACATCGTGCGCGGCGCCGACGCCAGCGCCGGCGGTTCGGGCGCCATCTCGGGCATGGCCGACCTGTACACGCTCGATCCCTCGGACCTGCTGACCGACGGCAAGACCTTCGGCGCGCTGGCCAAGACCGACTACGACACCGCCGACAGCAGCTGGGGCGCCAACGCCGCGCTGGCCGGGCAGATCCACAGCAATACCTTCTGGCTGGTGCAGGCGGGCGTGCGCAACGGCCACGCGCTCGACAACCGCGGCGACGTCGGCGGCTACGGCCCGCGCCGCAACCAGCCGACCCCCGAGGACTACGACCAGCGCAGCTTCCTGCTCAAGCTGCAGCAGCGCGTCGAAGGCGGCCACCGCTTCGGCCTGACCGGCGAATACTTCAAGCGCAAGGCCACCCAGGACAGCATGTTCGAGCAGGGGCCGGGCACCAGCTACCTGATCGGCGAGAACACCACCCGAAAGGAAACCGAGCGCCAGCGCGTGTCGCTCGATTATTCCTACAAGGCGCCCGCCGAGGGCGGCTGGATCGACAGCGCCACCGCGGTGGTGTACTGGCAGCGCATGCAGCTCGATAGCGCGCTCGACGGCGAGCGCAGCCGCGATTCGCGCGCCAACATCATTCCTGGCGATCCGTTCCTCTACGGCTTTCCCAGCGGCGCCTATGGCCGCAACAACTCCATCCGCCAGACCATGTTTGGCGCCAACGGCGAGCTGACCAAGCGCCTGGCGGGCAACGCGGTATCGCAGCTGTGGACCGTGGGCGGCGAGTGGTACGGCAACAAGACCGAGCAGAACTCCAATGGCTACGACAACTGCCCGACGGTGCGTCCCGGCACCCCGGCGCTGTTCGGCCCGCGCACCTGCGACATGCTGCACACCAACCAGGCCGACGTGCCGCTGTCCAAGGGCAGCCAGTGGGCGCTGTGGGTGTCCGACGAGTTCAGCTTCGGCGACGGCCGCTACACCGTCATGCCGGCGCTGCGCTACGACCACTACGAGCAGACGCCCAAGTCCACCGAGAGCTACGCCAGCAACCGCAACGGCGGCGTGCTGCCGCCCGAGAACAGCGGCGGGCGCTTCTCGCCCAAGCTGCTGACCACCTGGAAGGCGGCCGACGACCTGAGCCTGTACGCGCAGTACGCGTATGGCTTCAAGGCACCCAGCGCGACGCAGCTGTACACCAACTACGGCGGCCCCGGCACCTACCTGCGGGTCGGCAACCCCTACCTGAAGCCGGAAACCAGCAAGGGCTGGGAGCTGGGCGCCAAGCTGGGTTCCGATTCGCTCGGCGGCGCGTTATCGTTCTTCGACAACCGTTACCAGAATTTCATCGACAGCAATGTGCCGCTGGATGCCAACTCGCCGCAATGGCAGCCGGGCTGGGCCGGGCAGTACCCGCTGGGCGTCACCGGCAACGTCAACCGCGCCAAGGTGCGCATCTACGGCGCCGAGGCCAGCGCGCACTGGAAGTTCTCGCCGGGCTGGCGCACCTGGGGCTCGCTGGCGTGGGCCGTGGGCAAGGATGAGGGCACCGGCCAGTACCTGAACTCGGTGGCGCCGCTGAAGGCGGTGCTGGGCGTGGGCTACGGCCGCGACGTGTGGGGCGTGGACGCGATGCTGACGACCGCCCTGCGCCGCAACAAGGTCGAGTACCCGGAAGCCGGCGCCACGACGCCCAACCGCGACTTCCAGGCGCCCGGCTACGGCGTGGTGGACCTGATGGGCTACTGGCGGCCGACGGCGGTCAAGGGGCTGCAGGTGCAGGCCGGCGTGTTCAACCTGTTCGACAAGAAGTACTGGGAAGCGATCAACGTGCCGACCGCCGGCGCCACGGCCCTGCCGCGGCCGGTGGACTGGTACACGGAACCGGGGCGCAGCCTGCGCGTCTCACTGACTTATCAATACTGACCCGCGCTGCCGCCGCTGCGCGTCAGCGGCGGCAGTCCTGATTTTCCATTCCGGCCGGAGAGCCCGCAATGAACCAAGAAGTGAAGCACACCGATTTCGATACCCGCGCCGCCGACCTGCGCGCGCGCAACGACGCGCTGGCGGCGAGCCAACCCGGCCTGCGCGCCCGCAACCTGGCGCAGGCGCTGGGCGTGTCCGAGGCCGAATGGGTCGCCGCCGGCTGTGGCGGCGTCAAGGCCACCGAACTGCACGGCCAGCCGCAGGAGATCTTCCGCGAACTGGGCACGCTGGGACCGGTGATGGCCTTGACGCGCAATGACTGGTGCGTGCATGAACGCCACGGCGAATACCTGGACATCCAGGCCGACGGGCCGGTGGGCCTGGTGCTGGGTCCCGACATCGACCTGCGCGTGTTCTTCTCGAGCTGGCGCTCGGCCTGGGCGGTCGAGCAGGACGGCCGCCACAGCCTGCAGTTCTTCGACGGCGAGGGCGTGGCGGTGCACAAGGTCTACCGCACCGAGGCCACCAACGCCGCAGCGTTCGATGCGTTGGTGGCCCGGTTCGCCGGCGCGTCGCGCTGGCCCGAGACCGCGCCCTATGCGCCCGCCGCCGACGCGCCGCGGGTCGAGGACAGCGCGCAGTGGCGCCAGGCCTGGCTCGGCATGCAGGACACGCACGAGTTCTTCCCGCTGCTGCGCAAGTTCAAGGTGTCGCGCCTGGCGGCGCTGGAGGCGGCCGGCGAGGACCTGGCCCAGACCGTGCCGGTGGAATCGGTCGAGCGCATGCTGGAGTCGGCCGCGGGCAGCGGCCTGTCGATCATGTGCTTCGTCGGCAACCGGGGCATGATCCAGATCCATACCGGACCCGTTGAGCAGCTGCGCCGCACCGGTCCCTGGTATAACGTGCTGGACCCGAAGTTCAACCTGCATCTGGACACCACCGCCATCGCGTCGGCGTGGGTGGTCAACAAGCCCACCAGCGATGGCTGGGTGACGTCGCTGGAGCTGTATTCTTCCAGCGGCGACCTGATCGCGCAGTTCTTTGGCGAGCGCAAGCCGGGCAAGCCGGAACTGCCGGGCTGGCGCGAATTGATGTTGGGTCTGTGCCGCGTGCCGTTGGCCGCGTGAGGATGAAGCAATGAAGAAATGGCTGGCGATGGCGGCGGGATGGATGCTGGTGGCTTGCGCGCAGGCGGCGCCGCCTGCGCGCGTGGTGACCCTGGGCGGTAGCGTGACGGAGATCGTGTACGGCCTGGGGCAGGGCGACAGGCTGGTGGGCGACGACCAGTCCAGCCTGTACCCGGAAGCCGCGACCAGGCTGCCGCGCGTCGGCTATTACCGCGCGGTGCCGGTGGAGGGCGTGCTGGCGCTCAAGCCCGACCTGGTGCTGGCGTCCGAGCAGGCCGGCCCGCCCGAGGCGCTCAAGCGCCTGGGCGAAGTCGGCGTGAAGGTCGTGAGCGTGCCGGACGCGCCGTCGGTCGACTCGCTCAAGGCGCGCATCCGCGCCGTCGCCGGCGCGCTGGACGTGGCGCCGGAAGGCGAACGGATGGTGCAGGAGGTCACGCGCGAGCTCGACAAGGCCGAGGCGCTGCCGGCCACCCGCGCGCGGGCGCTGCTGCTGATCAACCGCAACGGCGCGCCGCAGGGCGCGGGGCATGGCACCGCGGCGGCCGAGGTCATGCACCTGGCCGGGCTGGCCAATGTGCTGGACGGGCAGCAGGGCTACAAGCCGCTGTCGCCCGAGGCCATCGGCGCGCTGGCGCCGGACCTGATCATCGTGACGCGTGAATCGCTGCAGGCCAGCGGCGGCCTGGAAGGCTTCGCGCGGCTGCCCGGCATCGCCGTGACGCAGGCCGCCGCGAAGCAGCGCATCATCGTCATGGACGACCTGCTGATCCTGGGCCTGGGGCCGCGCCTGCCGCAGGCGCTGACCCAGCTCAAACAGGAGGCCGCGCATGCCATGGCGCGCTAACCCGCCCCTGGCGCTGGTGTTGCTGGCGGTGGCGTTGGTGGCGGCGGTGCTGGCGGCCAGCGCCAGCGGCGCGGTCTCGATTCCGTTGCGCGAGCTGCCGTCGCTGTTGTGGGGCACGCCCACGCCGGAGCAGGCGTTGTGGCGCAATGTGCTGATCGACATCCGCCTGCCGCGCGTGCTGCTGGCGGTGGTGATGGGCGCCGGCCTGGCGATCTCGGGCGCGGCGCTGCAGGCGCTGTTCCGCAATCCGCTGGCCGAGCCCGGCCTGATCGGCATTTCCGCCGGCGCGTCGCTGGGCGCCGTCATCGCCATCGTGATGACGCATGGCGGCTTCTGGTACACCGCGCCGGGCGCCTTCATCGGCAGCCTGATCGCGACGCTGTCGGCCTACATGGTGGGCCGGCGCGTGCCGGGCGTGGCCGGGCTGCTGCTGGCGGGGGTGGCGATCACCGCCATCGCCTTCAGCCTGATCGGCCTGTTCACCTTCATGGCTTCCGACGCGCAGCTGCGCGACCTGACCTTCTGGAACATGGGCAGCCTGGCCGGCGCCAGCTGGAAGCTGCTGGCCTTCCTGGGGCCGTGGGTGCTGCTGCTGTCGCTCTGGCTGATGCGCCAGTGGCGCGTGATGAACGCGCTGCTGCTGGGCGAGCGCGAAGCCCAGCACCTGGGCTATTCGCTCAAGCAGGCGCGGGCCCGGCTGGTGCTGGCCTGCACCCTGATCGTCGGGCCGCTGGTGGCCGCCAGCGGCACCATCGTGTTCGTCGGCCTGGTGGTGCCGCACCTGGTGCGCATGACGCTGGGCGCCAACCATCGCCTGCTGCTGCCCGCCTGTCTGCTGGGTGGCGGGCTGGTGATGACGCTGGCGGACTGGCTGGCGCGCATCGTGGTGGTGCCGGCCGAACTGCCGATCGGCCTGGTGACCGGACTGGTCGGCGGGCCGTTCTTCCTGTGGTTGCTGGCGCGCGGCCGGAGGCACGGTTGATGCTGGCCGCTGAAAACCTGACCCTGGCGCGCGACGGCAAGCGCATCCTGGAGCGCGTGTCGCTGGCGATCCATCCTGGCGAAGTGGTGGGCCTGCTGGGCAGCAATGGCGCCGGCAAGTCGACCCTGCTGGGCGCGCTGTCGGCCGAGCTGGGCGCCGACGGCGGCAGCCTGACGCTGGATGGCCGCCCGCTGGACGCGATGCCGCCGCGCGAACAGGCGCGCAAGCGCGCGGTGCTGCCGCAGAAGCCCGGGCTGACCTTCGACCTGGGGGTGCGCGAGGTGGTGGCGATGGGCGCCTATCCCTTTCCCGAACTGTCGCCGGCCGAGGTCGACGCGCTGGCGCGCCAGGCCCTGGAATGGGCCGACGTCAGCCACCTGGACGGGCGCCGCTATCCGCAACTGTCGGGCGGCGAGCAGCAGCGGGTGCAGTTCGCCCGGGTACTGGTGCAGTGCCGCGCGGCGCGGGCCGCGGGCGAGGCCCGCTATCTGCTGCTGGACGAGCCCACCGCCAGCCTGGATCCGAAGCACCAGGCCGACCTGATGCGGCGCGCGGCGCAGCTGGCGCGCGAAAGCCATACGGGCGTGCTGGTCATCCTGCACGACATGAACCTGGCGGCGCGCTGGTGCGATCGCCTGCTGCTGCTGAGCGGCGGCCAGGCGGTGGCGCTGGGCACGCCGGCCGAGGTGCTGACGCCGGCCAACCTGTTCCTGGCGTATGGCATCGAGGCGCAGGTGATGCCGCATCCGCTGCAGGCCGACCGCTTGCTGGTGCTGATGGCTTGATGGGGGCGAGCCCCGGTAAAATGGGGCATCGCGGCGGCCGCGGCCGCCTTTTCCTCATCTACCGACAGGACCTAGTGTCATGCCTACTTTCGACGTCGTCTCCGAAGTCGACAAACACGAACTCACCAACGCCATCGACCAGGCCAACCGCGAGCTCGCCACCCGTTTCGATTTCAAGGGCACGGATGCCAAGTTCGAGCTGGAAGGCTTCGTGGTGACGCAGATCGCCTCCAGCGCGTTCCAGCTCAAGCAGATGCTGGATATCCTGCGCGGCCGGCTGTCGGCGCGCGGGATCGACGTGCGCTGCCTGGATGTGGCGGATCCGCTGGAGAACCTGGGCGGGGCGCGGCAGAAGGTGACGATCAAGCAGGGCATCGAGCAGCCGGTGGCCAAGAAGCTGATCGCGGCGATCAAGAACGCCAAGCTCAAGGTCGAGAGCCAGATCAATGGCGACAAGCTGCGGATCAGCGGGAAGAAGCGGGATGATCTGCAGACGGCGATTGCGTTGTTGAAGAAGACGGATGTGGATTTGCCGTTGCAGTTTGAGAATTTTCGGGACTGAGTTTTTTTTGGCGGCGGGGGCTTCGTAGGCCGCCCGTTGCGCGGGGCGCCTGGGGGGTGGGCGCCCACGATTGCGGTCCGGAGCGTTCGCTCCGGACTTGCCTAGGCGGCCCCCCCCTTCCTCATCTTCGTCCAGGCCTTCGGCCTTCCCTTCAGATTCCCTCGGGCGCATCGAGGTTGCCCACCCCCCAGGCGCCCCGCGCAACGGGCTACCGGCGTCTGGGTTTGCGGCGCTGTCAGGTCAGTGAGGGGCGGAGAGATTTGCGTTGCCCGCAAAGACCGGCCGCGCGGGCGGCCGGTTTTTGCATACGCATTGTGGTGCGTCGAGGGGGGGGCGCTGCGCGCCCGAGAAGGGCGCGCTGGGGCTTTTCCGGAGATTGGCGGGTTTGGGTCTTGTTGGGCTGGGCCATCGGCGTGACTTGCGCTTGCATGGCGGCGCGGCCCGTTATTCCTTTTCAATATTCCGCCCACAGGTGCTGGGCCGCGTAGGCGCGCCAGGGGCGCCAGGTTTCGGCGCGGGCGAGGAGTTGGGCGGGGGTGTATTCGCGGGCTTCGAGTTTTTCCAGGGCGCGGATCAGGCCGATGTCGGAGGCGGGGAAGGCGTCGGGTTCGCGCAGTTGGCGCAGGGCGATGTATTGGGCGGTCCATTCGCCGACGCCGCGGATCTCGCGCAGGCGGGCGACGGCGGTGTCGAGGCTGTCGGCGGCTTCGAACAGGCGCGGGTTGGCCAGGGCGGCGGCGGCGACGGCGGAGAGGGTGGCGGCGCGGCTGCGGGGCATGCCGAGGGGGGCGAGGTCGGCGGGGGCGATGGCTTCGGGGCGCGGGAACAGGTGGGTCAGGTCGCCGTCGGGCTGGTCGAGCGGCTGGCCATGGGCGGCGACGAGCTTGCCGGCGAGCTTGATGGCGGCGCCGACGGTGATCTGCTGGCCGAGGACGGCGCGCAGCGCCAGTTCGAAGCCGTCCCAGGCGCCGGGAACGCGCAGGCCGGGTCGGGCGGCGGTGAGGGCGGCCATGACCGGGTCGTGGGCCAGTTGGGCGGCGAGCGCGGCGGGGTCGCTGGCCAGGTCGAAGACGCGGCGCAGGCGGGCGATGATGGCGGGCAGGGCGTGCAGCCGGGGGAAGCGCACGGTGGCCTGCAGCGCGTTGCCGGCGCCGGGCTCGACGCGGACGGTGCCCTGGGCGCCGTCCAGGCCGATGGTGCGGGTGTAGCTGTCATCGCTCACCCGTTCGATGCCGGGGATGGCGCGGGCGCGCAGGAAGGCCAGCATGGCGGGCCAGTCGTAGGGCGGACGGTAGCGCAGCAGCAACTTGATTTCGCCTTGCGGGCCGGCCGACACGTCGGGCTTGCCGGAGCGCCGCAGTTGGCCCGGCGGACGGCCGAACAGGGCCTGGAAGATCTCGTTGAAGCGGCGGATGCTGCCAAAGCCCGCGGCGAAGGCGATTTCGGCCATGGGCAGGCGGGTTTCGTGGATCAGCTGCTTGGCCAGCAGCACGCGGCGGGTCTGGGCCACGGCCACGGGCGAGGCGCCCAGGTGCTGGCGGAACTGGCGCCGCAACTGGCGTTCGCCCACGCCCAGGCGCGCGGCCAGCGCATCGACGCCGTCCTCGTCCAGCGCGCCCAGTTCGACCAGGGCCAGGGCGCGCGCGACGCTGTCGGGCAGGCCCCGGGCGGCGCCCGCGGCGGGCGCGGTTTCCGGGCGGCAGCGCAGGCAGGGGTGGAAGCCCGCTTCCTGGGCGGCGGCGGCCGTGGGGTAGAAGACGACGTTGCGCGACAGCGGGGTGCGCGCCGGGCAGACCGGGCGGCAGTAGATCCGCGTGGTCTTGACGGCGGTGAAGAAGCGGCCGTCGTAACGGGCGTCGCGCACGCGGATGGCGCTGTAGCAGGCATCATGGTCGAGGTTCATGGGGTCATGCTAGCGCCGGACGCGGGCGACCGGCTAGCGGTTTTCGGACACTGTTGTCACGCTCACTGCCATGTCCGGAATCCGCCAGCGCGATGCCGGCGGCCGGCCTATATTGGGTGCATCCCCACCGCATCCGGAGCCCGTCATGCCGATTCAAACCTTCACCCTGGAACGCGTTGCCACGCCCATCGGGCAGATGCTCGTGCTGACCGATGCGCGGGAATGCCTGCGCGCGGTCGATTGGCAGGATTACGAGCCCCGCATGCATGCCTTGCTGCGGCGCCAGTACGGCCAGGGCGCGGTGCGGATCGAGGACGCCGCGCGGGTCTCGGCCGCGAGCCGCCGGTTGCAGGCGTATTTCGAGGGCGAGGTCGATGCGATCGACCGGCTGGAGGTGGCGCTGGGCGGCACCGATTTCCAGCGCCAGGTGTGGCGCGCGCTGCGTGACATCGAGCCGGGAGAGACGGTCAGCTATGGCGTGCTGGCCGGGCGCATCGGCCGGGCCTCGGCGGTGCGCGCGGTGGGCATGGCCAATGGGGCCAATCCGGTGGGGATCGTGGTGCCGTGCCACCGGGTGATCGGCGCCGACGCGTCGCTGACCGGCTACGGCGGCGGCCTGCATCGCAAGCGCTGGCTGCTGGATCACGAAGGCCGCTGGCGCGCGGCCGCTGGCGCGCCGGTGGCGCGCGCGGCGTGAGAAACGGTCAGGCGCGGATCCAGCCGCGCGCGATGGGCAGCGCCAGCAGCTTGCGGTAGAGCCCCTGCAGCAGCAGGGTCAGCGGCGCGCCGACGCGGCGCCAGACCGGCATGACCAGCCCGGCCGCCACCGGCGCCAGCAGCAGGCCGCCGGCGATGTCCAGCGGGAAGTGCACGCCCAGGTAGACCCGCGACAGGCCGACCACGGCCGCCAGCAGCAGCGTGACATAGCCCCAGCCGGCCCAGCGCCGGTCGAAGATCAGCGTGAACGCCAGCGTGGCGAGGATGATGGTGTGGTTGCTGGGGAACGACGACGTGGCCTTGTGGGCGAAGAAGGCGTGGCCCAGGCCGAGGGTGAACGGCCGCGGGTGCGGCCACAGCGCGCCGCACAGGTAGCTGATGAACAGCGCCGCGCCGATGCCGGCCAGCGCCTTGAGCACCAGTTCGCGTTGCGCCTGCCCGCCCCACAGCCAGAGCGCGGCCAGAACGATCGGCAGCAATTGGATCAGCCGGTTGGCGACGATCAGGCCGGCCTGGATGCGCCAGGCGGGGCTGGCGGGATCGGCGTTGATCAGAAGAAACAGGGACTGATTAAGGGGTTCCAGGAATTCCATGACTCGTCATCTGACTGAAATTATTCGTCAGGCGCGATGGTAGACAGGTTTGCCGTCAAATCCCTTGCAAAATGCGGCGGAATCCATGGATTTACTTCTGGATGCGATTTAGCCGGTCTGGCCGGCCAGCCATTCGGCGGCGCGCGCCGGTTTGCACAGGTAGAGCGCGCATTCGGCGGCATCCAGTCTGGAGCGCGCCAGCGCCAGCAGGGGCCGGGCCACTTCCGGCGGCAGGGTCTCGGTGAACCGGTCGATGAACCCGGCCCCGGCCGGCGAGGGCGCGGGCGAGGCGTCCGCCTCGCGCAACAGGCCCAGCGCGATGCCATACAGCCAGGACGAAAACGGGCCGGGACCGCGCTCGCGCCAAGGCGCGGCGGCGGCGTCGAAGCCGGCGGCGCCGTCCGCCAGACGGCGCCGCAGCAGTTGCGCCAGCGGCTCCGCGTGGCGGCGCAGCAGGTCATGCAAGCTCGGCGCGGCGAGAGCCTCTCGCGAGACGTCTGGTGGGCGGCGGCGGTACAGCGAAGGCGTGGGCATGGGCGGTCTGCGAAAAAAGCACGCCGGCGCGCCGCGAGGCGCGCCGGCCAACGCCGCATTACATCGGCCGCGCCGGTTTTTGGGTATCCCTGAAATCAGGTAATCGCCGCGCCCGCCGGCAGCGGCAGGCGCGCGCACAGCCGCGTGCGGCCGGGCGCCGAGGCGATGTCCAGCGCGCCGCCGACGCGGGCGATGCGGGTGGCCATGCTGCGCACGCCGACGCTCAGGTTGGCGCGGTGCACGGCGTCGACGTCGAAGCCGACGCCGTCGTCCTCGATCTCCAGTTCCAGCTGGCCAGGCGCCGGCTGGCGCAGCGTCACGCCGACCCGCCGGGCGCGGCTGTGCTTGACCACGTTGGTCAACGCCTCTTCGATCAGGCGCGTCAGCGCCAGGCATTGCAGGGCCGAGGGCGCGCCGTCCCACGCGGCGGGCACGTCCCAGCGCACCGCCACGTCCAGTTCGTCGAACAGCTGGGTGTAGCGGTGGCGCAGCGGCGCGATCCATTCGCGCGGCGTGGCGGGCGGCGTCATGTCGGCGCTGGCGCCGTTGTCGATGGTCTGCCGCAGGTCGTTGCGCAGCAAATTGAGCATGGACAGGACCTGCCGGTTCCGCAGCGGCTCGCCGGCCTGCTCGACCGCCGCCGTCATGCGCACCAGCGAGCCGCCCAGGCCGTCGTGCAGGTCGCGCGCGATCTCCAGCCGGTCCTGCAGCCGGCTGTTGGCCAGCGCCAGCTCGTGCTCGCGCGCCAGGGTGGTGGCCAGTTCGGCGCGGGCGCGTTCGACCGAGATTTCCAGTTCCTGGTTGAAGCGTTCGATGCGCCGGACGCTGCGCGCATGGCGCAGGCCCAGCACGGCCGACATGCCGATCAGCACGGCGACGCTGGTGTAGGGAATGTAGGTGCGGCCGCCGTCGATGAGCTTGAGGATCAGCAGCAGGTCATGCAGGGCGGCGGCCAGGAAGATCACCAGGCAGGCGGCCAGCAGCATCTGCTCGCGGTCGCGGCTGCGCACGGCGTGCACGGTGCATTGCAGGCAGTTCAGGTAGAACAGCGCCGAGACCGTCAGCACGATGATGCGCTGCATGGTCGACACGGCCGCATCGGGCACGCCGAGAGCGGCGGCCAGCATCACGGCGACGGCGATCCACAGCGCCTTTTCCAGGCGCGGCCAGGACTGGCCGCCGAAGCGCCAGGTAAACAGGCAGAAGCAGGCGATGTGCAGCGTCAGCGCGACGGTATTGGCGCGCGCCGCCATCAGGGTGGTGCCGAACGGCCAGGGGCTGACGGCCAGCACGTTGGCGCAGAACAGCACCCAGAAGAACGCGGTCAGCGCGTACCAGCCGTGGCTCGATTGCCGCGGCTTCATCGCCCACAGCAGGAAGAACAGCGCGCCCAGCGTGGCCGAGATCACCAGGTTGACCAGGAACAGGTCGCGGTTGCGCCACCAGCGCAGGTCGTGTTCGCGCGCCAGCGCTTCGGGTTCGCCCAGGTAGACCGGACCCAGGCCGGGCGTCTGGCCGGCCACGCCGGTCACGCGTATCCAGAGGGTGTTGGCGCCGTCGCGCACCGCGGATTCGGGCAGGCGCCAGTAGCGCGGCATGTTCCAGCTGCGCGACAGCGGCTCTGCCAGGCTGGCGTCGCGCCACAGCAGATCGTCGTTCAGGTGGATCTCGCCGGCCATGACGATGGACTCGACCGCCAGCGCGGCCTGGCCCGCCGGCGCGCCGTCGCAGCCATGGCGCCAGTCGATGCGGTACCAGACCACGCCGGTATGGCCAGGCCAGCGGGCGTCCCAGTTGTCGGGCAGCGCGACCGCCTGCCACGCCGGGCCGTCCGCGGGCCGTTCACCGCCGGGGCCGGCGAGCGCGGCGCGCACGCCGGTCACTTGCGCCACGCAGGCTGGGGAGGCGTCCTGCGCCAGGGCCGGCGCGGCCAGCAGCGCCAGCCAGGCCAGTAGCGCCAGCCACGTCAGTCGAGCAAGCCGCGCGAGCGCGCCGTGTGGATCGCGCGGGTGCGCGAGGAGACGGCGAGCTTGCGGTAGATGTGCTTGATGTGGCATTCGACGGTGTAGCGCGACAGGTACAGTTGCTCGGCGATTTCACGGTTGCCCAGCCCCTCGGCCACCAGTCGCAGGATCTGCCCTTCGCGCGGGCTGAGCGTTTCGCCCGCCTCGGCGGGCGCGGGCTGGGCCGGCGCGGGGCGCATTTCGGCGATGATGCGGCGGGCCACGAACGGATCGATCGGCGCGCCGCCGCGCAGCACGCTGCGCAGCGACAGCAGCACTTCCAGGTCGTCGCGTTCCTTGAGCACGTAGCCGGTGGCGCCGGCGCGCAGCGCGGCGAGGATGGCGTCTTCGGTGCTCCAGGCCGAGATGACCAGGATCGCCAGCGCCGGGTCGGCGGCGCGCAGCTCGGCGATCAGGTCGATGCCGCTGCCGTCGGGCAGGCCCAGGTCGATCAGCGCCAGCGCGACCGATTCGTCGGCCGCGCGGCGCCGCGCCTCGGCCAGCGAGGCCGCGAACAGCAGCGCGTCGGCCGGGTAGCCCAGCTGCCCCAGCAGCCGTTCCAGCCGGCGGCAGACCAGCGGTTCGTCTTCCACCACCAGGACCGGGGCGGGCAGGGCAAGCGCGGAGACGGGCGGCAGGTCGGTCATGGCGGCGGACAGGGGAGCCACGGGCGAATTTGCCCGCATGGCATTTTGCCGGCCTCTCTCCGGGCTGGCTATCCCTGAAACTGGGTAGGCGGCGTCGCGGGGCGGCGCGCTCACTTGGCGATGCGCTTGCCCTGGGCGTCGATCACCGCTTCGCCGTCTTCCTTGGTGAAGGCGCCCTGCTGCGGCGCGGGCAGGATGTCCAGCACCAGTTCGGACGGGCGGCACAGGCGCGCGCCCAGCGGGGTGCTGACGAAGGGGCGGTTCAGCAGGATGGGGTGGGCCTCGATGGCGTCCAGCAGGGCGTCGTCGCTCAGCGACGTGTCATCCAGGCCGAGTTCGGCGTAGGGCGTGCCCTTCTCGCGCAATGCGTCGCGCACCGTGATGCCGGCGCGCTTGAACAGCGCCTTCAGGTCGGCGCGCGAGGGCGGCGTTTCCAGGTACAGCACCACGGTCGGCTCGATGCCGGCATTGCGGATCATGGCCAGCGTGTTGCGCGAGGTGCCGCACTTGGGGTTGTGGTAGATGGTGACGTCGGACATGGCGCTTTCCTTGCGATGGTGCGGGGACAAGGCAGGAGCATAGTGCATTCCCGCCCGGTCCTCGCCGCCGCCCGGCCTCAGGCGCGCAGCTTGCGGCCCAGCCGGCGCCAGCCGATCACCACGCCGGTCAGGCTCAGGGCCGCGCCGCCCAGGCTCAGGAACACCAGCAGGATGTCCCACAGCGGCCGCCGCGTCAGCAGGCCGGTCCAGTCCCAGCTGTGCAAGAAAGCGAACAGCCAGCGGCTGGCGCGGTTGCCGCGGTCCTGCCGGCTCAGCACCTGGCCGGTGCGCGGGTCCAGGTAGACCCAGCTGGCCTGCGGGTCGTCGAACACCAGGCGCCACACCGGCAGCGGCTTCTCGATATGGCCGAGCATGGCGTGTTCGTCGCGGCCGTAGTAGTAGAAGTCGTAATGGCCCAGCACCTGCAGGTCCGTCAGGGCGGCGCCGGGCACCAGGCGAGCGGCGGCCGCGCGCAGGGCCACGGGGTCGAGCGTGACGGGCTGTGCGTCGGCGGCCGACAGCAGCCGCGGCGCGCCCGGGCCGTTGCGG
>NZ_CADIJR010000060.1 GCF_902859645.1 Achromobacter insuavis
CTGGCCAGCAGGCCGGCCAGCGCCAGCGCAATGGCGGCCACCGGCGACGGGCGGCGCGGCGCGGCGGTCGGAATGAAGGAGGTAGCGAACACGATGAACCTTGCAGGGAGAGTCGGAGGAAACCGCGAACCGCCTACAGGCGGAAGCGCGCGGCGCCGAACGGATCCAGGACCGCGGGCCGCTTGCCGCTGGCGAGCCAGGCGGCCACCGCTTCGGACACGGCGGGCGCGATGGCGAATCCGTGGCCGCTCCAGCCGGTGGCGTAGTACACGCCCTCCTGGCCCGCCACCTGGTCGATGATCGGGATCTGGTCGACCGAGCTGGAGTCCGCGCGGCTGGCGTCCAGCCGGGTCACGACGGTGTCGGTCGCGGTGATGGGAAAAGTCGCCGTCAACGCCGTCAGGCTGGCGCTGAGGGTCGACAGGTCGGTGTTGCCGATCTCGGTCGCATCGTCCCAGCGGCCCACGGCGCCGCCGGTCACGGTGATGTGGTCGGCGTCGGCGCGCTTGATGGAGAGGGTGCGGTTGCTGTGGTTGATCAGGTAGTCCAGCTTCAGTTCGCGCGACACGCGCAGTTGCGCCACCTGCGGGTTGAACGACCAGATCGGCAGCCGCAGCCCGAAGGCGTCCGCCAGCAGCTTCGGCACCTGCGTGTTGGCGGCCAGCACCACCGCGCGCCTGGCGGCGAATTCGCGCCCGTCCGCCAGCCGCACCGATGCGGGCCGCGCGCCTGCGGCGCGCACCTGGCGCACGTCGGCGCCCTCGATCAGCGTGGCGCCATGCGTCACGGCCGCCGAGGCGAAGGCGCGCGTGGCGACCGTATGGTCGGCGATGCCATCGTTGGGGCTATAGAGCGCGTAGATGACCTTGTCGGAGACGTTGGGCAGCTTCTCGCGCACGCCGGCGGCGTCCAGGATCTCGGTGCGGGCGCCGAAGGCGTTCTGCACCGCGGCGCGCGCTTCCAGGGTCACGCGGCCGTGCGTGCCGCCCACGCGCTCCAGTTCGCCCAGGCTCAGGCCGCCCAGCGGCTCGAAGCCGCTGTCGGCGCCGAGTTCGCGGGTCAGCGTGGGCCATATTTGCAGCGCCCGCACGGCCAGGGGCAGTTCGCGCAGGTCGCGGTTGTTGGCGCGCACCCCGCGGTGGCCGGGGCCGCCGGAGGCGCCGCTGGCGACGGCATGGCGCTCCAGCAGGGTGACGGAATGGCCGGCGCGCGCCAGCGTCCAGGCCAGCGAGGCGCCGAAAATGCCGGCGCCCACGATGACATAATCGCTCGAGACTTCACTCATGATGATCCAGGAACAGGTACGGAGAAATGGGACGCGTCAGGCCGCGAAGCGCGCCGGCCGGAAGTCGGCCAGCAGCGGCGACGGCGTGCCGTCGATGATCTCGGCGGCCAGCAGTTCGGAAAGAATGGGCGCGAGCGTGGCCGCGCTGTGGCTGAACGCCACCGACAGGCCGCCGATGTCGGCGACCTCGCCCGCCACCGCCCGCTGGTCGCCGGGGATGGGACGCAGGCCGATGCCGGCCTGGACCTCGGTGAAGGCGGGACGGCCTGCCAGCCAGCGCGCGGCCGCCGCGGTGACGGCGTCGATCACGTCCGGCGTGACCGACCAGCCGCGCTCGTCGTCGCCGGCGACGCGGGTGTCGGCCCAATCGGCATGCAGCGCCAGCAGGCCATCGGCGCGCGGCCGGATCGCGATGTCCGGCGCGCGCAGCACGGCTTTGGGGACCGCCACGCTGGCCCGCGCCGTCACCAGCAAGGCGGTATTGGTCTGCACCGGCAGCTCGATGCCCACCTGCCGCAGCAAGGCGGGCGTGCCCGCGCCGGCGGCCAGCACCGCGCTGTCGGCGTCCAGCGAGGTGCGGCCATCGACCTGCACGCCCGTGATCTTGCCGCCGGCCACGCGCAGCAGCGGCGGCTGCGTCAGGGTCACGAACTGGCCGTCGCGCGCGGCGATGCGCCGGCGCAGGACATGGAGGTATTCGGGCAGGTCGACCCAGCCTTCGCCCGGCGTGTGCACCAGCGCATGGCCGTCGAGCGCGGCCCTGTCCAGCGCGGGTTCGAGCCGCGCCGCCGCATCGGCATCGACCCAGGTATTGCCATAGCCCGACTGGCTCAGCGCCTCGGCGCGCGCCTGCAGCAGCTCCCGCTTGTCGGCGTCGCGCCAGGTCAGCGAACCGTCAAAGCGCAGCCATGGCGCACCGGGCCCGGCCAGGGTGCGGTAGCGGTCCAGCGACAGCAGCCGCAGGCGCCGGTAGCTCTCCGGCGCCGCGCCGAACGCGTTGAGCCACGAATACGACCGCAGCGACGCGGTCCGGTGATCCAGCGGCGGCGCGGCCACCACCACCCGCGCCCCACGCTCGGCCAGCTCGGCCGCGACACTCAACCCCAATACGCCGGCACCGAGCACGACGACTTTCCTTACCGCTGGCATCAAACACATCCTTCGACCACGACTTGATTGCCACCCATTCTGGGCAAGCATCCGTGGCGCGCCAACGATGGAATACGTATATCAATATCGGTTTTCCGCGCGCGGTGGCGAAGGCGTTTCAGACCGCCGGCAACTGATGCGTCACGCAGTGGATCCCGCCGCCGCCCGAGGCGATCGCGTCGATGTCCAGCTGCACCACGTCGCGGCCGGGATACAAGGCGCGCAGCAGGTCACGCGCCTTGCCATCGGCGCGGGCATCGCCGAACTCGGGCGCGATCACGGCGCCGTTGATGACGAAGTAGTTGATGTAGCCGGCGGCGAAATCGTCGTTGTCTTCCTGGTAGACGCTGGCCCGGGGACGGCGCGGCGGCGACAGCGTGTGCAGCCGCAGCCGGTTGCCGTCGGCGCCGGTGGCGGACCGCAGGATCTCCAGGTGCGCGCGGGTCACGTCGTAGTCGTGCGAGTCCGGATCCTCCTCCAGGTTGGCGACCACCACGCCGGGCCGCGCGAAGCGGGCGTAGAAGTCGACGTGGGCGTCGGTGATGTCCTTGCCCTTGATGCCCGGCAGCCAGATGATCTTGCGCAGCCCCAGGCAGAACTTGAGTTCCTCCTCGACCTCGGCGCGGCTCCAGCCCGGATTGCGGTTGTCGTTGACCCAGCAGCTTTCGGTCATGATGCCGGTGCCGCGGCCGTCCACCTCGATGCCGCCGCCCTCGCCCACCAGCTCGCTGCGCACGTGGCGCGCGCCCGTCTCCCTGGCCGCCCGCCCGGCCAGCAAGGCGTCGGCCGCGTGCCGCTGCTTGTCGCCCCAGCCGTTGAAGTTGAAGTCCATCGCGGTCAGGCCACCCTGTCCGTTCACCAGGAAGTTGGCGCCGATGTCGCGCATCCAGATGTCGTCGAGCTCGGCCGCCAGATAGGTGACGTTGGCGTCGCCGCAGTGGCGCCGGGCCAGCGCCGTCTCGGCCTCGCGGCAGAACACGGTGACGGGCTGGTAGCGCGCGATGGCGCGCGCGATGCGTCCCTGCGCGGCCTGCACATCGGGCGTGAAGTCCTTCCAGATCGCCGGCTGCGCGCCGAAGGCGATGAAGGCCCGGGCCTGCCGATCGGCTTCGTCGGGCATGCGCCGCTGTCCGCCGGCGCCCGCCCGCGCGGGGCCCGCGGCCAGCCCGAAGCCGGCGGCGGCAAGCGCCTGGCCCGCGGCGAGCGCGGAAAGCTGTTTGACGAAAAGGCGGCGGGTAAACATAAGCAAATCCAATCAGTGCGAAAACGAGGGGAAAATCGGGCCTGCGACCCATGAATGCATCGTAGAGCGCGCCGGACACCGCCAACAAGCGATATATTTAGCGGACATCTGATTAGATTTACTTATCAATATGCTTAAACAATGGCCCCCGTTGAATGTGTTGCGCGGCTTCGAGGCGGCGGCGCGGCTGGGCAGTTTCCACAAGGCCGCCGACGAGCTGCACCTGACCCAGTCGGCCATCAGCCAGCAGATCCGCAGCCTGGAAACCTATCTGGAGCAGCCGCTGTTCCTGCGCCAGGGGCGCAGCGTGACGCTGACCGACGCCGGCGCCGACCTGCTCGGCACCACCCAGGCGATGCTGCTGCAACTGGCGACGGGCATCCGCCGCCTGGACCAGTACCGCAAGCCGAACCAGCTGATCGTCAACACCAGCCCGGCGTTCGCGCGCCATTGGCTGGTGCCGCGCCTGCAGGCGTTCCATGAGCGCCATCCCGAGGTCGATCTGTGGCTCTACACCAGCGATGAGGCGCCGGACATGGCGACGCAGACCATCGACATCGCCTTGCGCGACGATATCGGCCCGCAGGCCGACTGCGATTTCCGCGTGCTGTGCGAGGACCGGCTGTACGCCGCCTGCCATCCGCGCCTGCTGGCGGCCGATCCGGCGCAGCGGGTGACCCTGCACGGCGAACGCGAGATGGACTGGAGCTATTGGCGCATGCAGGGCGGCGCCGACGTCGGCCAGCGCGACAGCGGCCTGAACTTCTCGGATCCGGGGCAGTTGCTGGACGCCGCCAGCCAGGGCCTGGGCATCGCCCTGGTGGCGGCGCTGCTGGCGCGGCGCGCGTGCGAGGACGGCCTGCTCGCGCCGATGACGCCGCAGACCGTGCGCGGCCCGACCTGGCGCTGGCTGGTGCACCGCGACAGCCGCAACGCGCTGGCCGCGGGCTTTTGCGCCTGGCTGTGCGAGAACCTGGGGGTGGACTGGCAGCCCTGGCGCTGAACGCCGCGCCCGGGCTCGTCCGGCCTACCAGCGATGCTGGTAGGTCAGGGTCAGCACCGTGCCCGGGGCCGGCAGGCGGCTGGTATTGGTGCTGGTGCGCATCAGCTGGCTGTAGAGCGGGTAATAGTCGCGGTTGAACAGGTTCTCGACGCCGACGATCAGCGTGTCCTTCGGCGTGACCTGGTAGCGGCTCATCAGGTCCACCGTGAAGTAGCTGCCCACGTCGCGGCGGCCGAAGCTTTCGACGCCGTCCAGCCGGTAGTCCTTGCCGCCGAAGTAGTTGGCCTGGATGCGGTTGTTCCAGCGCTCGTTCGGCCGGTACTGCAGGTACGCGGTGAGCTTGAGCGGCGGGATGCGGTAGCCGGTCATGTCGCGCCATTGGCCGTTGTCGGGCCGCTCGCGCCCCTTCATCCAGGTGAACGTGCCGCCCGTGCCCCACTTCTCGTCGTCGGTCAGGTAGTCCACCGTCGCCTCGATGCCGTGGATGCGCTCTTCGGTGCGCGTCAGGATCAGGCCGTTATTGAAGCTCTGCACATCGCCCAGCTTGGAGGTGGTGTAGAACAGCGCCAGCGACGCGGTCGTGTTGCCCACCCCGCCGCGCCAGCCCAGCTCGTAGTTGTTGGTCTTGACCGGCTGCAGGTCGGACGAGCCGATGTCGAAGCCCGGCCGCGCGTTGCGCATCTGCACGCCGATGTCCGGCAGCTGGAAGCCCTGGCTGAAGTTGGCGTACAGCTCCTGGCCGCGGACCGGCGCGTAGGTCAGGCCGGCATTGAACAGGAAGGCGTCGTAGCTGACCGAGCCGCCCTGCACCGAGGCCGGCGACGCCACCCGCGACTGCGACAGCGGCACGAAGTCGCCGAAGCGGGCCGTGGCGTACTCGTAGCGCGCCCCGCCCTGCACCGACCATTGCTCGTTGAAGCGGTGCTCCAGCTGGCCAAAGATGCCGGTGCTGCGCGAGGTCAGCTCGGGCATGTAGGTCAGGCGGCCGGTCTTGCGGAACACCCGGCCGCCGCTGGCGTCGTAGGCGGCGGCGTCGAACACGTCGATCGGCATGTCGCTGCGTTCCTGGTTGAAGTCCATGCCCCACAGCAGTTTCGACTGCTCGCCCAGCGGCGTGTCGATGGTGAGCCGGCTGCCGAACACCTTGCTGTTCTGCATCACCTGGTCGACGTTGCCGCCGCGCGTGACCACGGCGCGCGCGTCGAACGGCGTGAAGCGCGTGTAGTAGTCGCGGTAGTACATCTGCGCCGTGACTTTGCTGCCCAGCAGGTCCAGGTGCTGGTATTCCAGGTTCACCAGCGTGTTGCGGATCTGGTTCTGGTCCGCCAGGTCCAGGCCGCTCATCGGCAACGCGCGCGCCGTGCCGGGCGGCAGCCGGCCGACCGAGGGATCGGAGGTGTAGTTGGAGTGCTGGTCGGCGTTGTAGTAGCTGGCCGACAGCTGCAGGCGCTGCTTGTCGTCCAGCCGCAGGCCGAGCTTGCCGCCCAGGCTGTAGATGTTGGAATCGAACAGGTCGCCCTGGCTGGGCTCGGGCGCGATGCGGCGGCCGCGCGCGTCATAGGAGGCGCCGTTGTGGCGCGCGCCCAGGTCCAGCGCGTAGTCCAGCATGCCCTGGCTGCCGGCGAAATGCTGCTGCAGCTGGCCGCCCAGGCCGTCGCCGCCCAGCCGGCTCAGCGGGCTGACGGCGGTCACGGTGGTCTCTGCCACCGGTTCGCCGCCGGCCGGCCGCGTGGTGATGGAGACGATGCCGCCCGTGGCGCCGGCGCCATAGATCGAACTGCTGCCGCGCAGCACCTCGACGCGCTCGATGGTGGCCGGGTCGACGTTGGCGAGGTTGCGCGACGAGTCCCGGTTGGTGTTCAGCGGAATGCCGTCCACCAGCACCAGCACGCCGCGTCCGCGCAGCGTCTGGCCGTAGTCGGTCATGGTGCGGCTGGAATCGGCCATGCCCGGCACGGTCTTGGCCAGCACGGTGGCCAGGCTGTCCGAGCCGGTGCGCAGTTCCTGCAAGGCGTCGCGCTCCAGCACGATGGTCTGCTGCACCGGGCTCACCAGGTTGCTGGCCGTGCGCGAGGCGCTGACCTCGATCGGCGCCAGCACGGTGGCGGCGCCGGCCGCCTCGGGTTCGATGATGGTGGCCGAGCCTTCCTGCCGCAGCCGCAGCGGCTTGCCCTGCAGCAGCGCGGCCAGCGCCTGTTGCGGCGTCATGGATCCGGACAGCGCCGGCGCCTGCATGCCGGCCACGGTCTGGGGCGCATAGAAGATCTGCAGCCCATGCGTCTCGGCCAGCCGCTTGAGCGCCTGGTCGAGCGACTGCGCCGGCATGTCGATGACGACGGGCGCCGTCATCTGGGCGCTGGCCATCCCCGGGCCGAACGCCAGCAATGCCGCCATCGCGGCCATCGTCAGGCGCGCACCCACCGGCGCGCCTTGTCCCATTTCCTTGTGAACCACAGCTTCTGCTCCTGATCCGTTCTCGGTAGGCCCCATGCCCCACGGAATCAAGAAGAAGACGCAATACGGCGAAAAAACCTGAATGTCCGGGCCAACTATTTTGTAACAGCGTCAGCGCGCCGAGATTTCGCTGCGGCCGTCGGGCAGCTGGCGCACCCGCACCGGCAGAATGTGCGGCAAGGCTGTCAGGAAGGCGTCGGTGTCGCGGGTCTGGAACACGCTGGTCACGGTCAGATGCTCGACGCCCGGCCCCAGCACGATCGGCTGCTGGCGATAACGCGACACTTCCCGCGCCGCGCTGGCCAGGTCGGTATTGCTGAAGCGGATCTGGCCGCCGCGCCAGGCCAGCGTCGCGGCCACGTCGACGGGCTCGGCCCGGTCGGCCTGCCCCGCCGCGCCGATGCGCACGCCCTGCCCGGCCGTGACCGGCACGGCCGCCGCGTCGTGCGCGCCGGCCACCTTGACCGAACCCGACTCCACCAGCACCCGCATCTGTTCCGCGTCGCGGCGCACGTCGAAGCGCGTGCCGGTCACGGTCGCGGTGCCCAGGCCGGCGTCCACCACGAACGGGCGGCCGGCGTTCTTCTCGACCGAGAACAGCGCCTCGCCCGCCACCAGCAGCACGCGCCGCTCGGCGTCGTCGAAGCGCACGCGGATATGGCTGTTGCTATTCAATTCGGCGCGGGAACCATCGGGCAGCGCCACGCTGCGCAGTTCGCCAACCTGTGTCTGGTATTCGGTCCAGCCCGCGCCGCGCGGCCACAGCGCCCAGCCGCCGACGGCGAGGATCGCGGCGCCCAGGCTCAAGGCCAGCGCGGCTCGCCGTCCGGAATGGGACGCGCGGCCCGGCGCTTCGGCCAGGGCCCGCAGGCGCTCGGGCGCGACGGCGTCCGCGGCCTGCCAGATCGATTCCAGCAGGCGGTACTCATAGGCGTGGCGCGGATCGGCCGCCAGCCAGTCGGCGCGCGCCTGTTCCTGCGCGGCGTCCCACTCGCCGGAATGGGCGCGCGCGAACCACCGCGCCGCCTCGGCGCGGATGGCGTCGGCGCCGACCTCGCGGCCGGCCTGCCCGGGCGATGCGGCATCAGTTGGGCGCATAAGCCCCCAGCCGCTCGCGCAGATGCAACGCGGTGCGAATCATGTATTTCTCGACCATGTTCTTGCTCAATCCCATGCGTTCGGCGATCTCGGCCTGCGTCAGGCCTTCCAGCCGCTGCCAGACGAACACCTGGCGGCACTTGAGCGGCAGTTCCGCCAGCGCCGCTTCCAGCGCCTGGCCCAGCTGGCCGGTGCGCGCCTGGGCCATCGGGTCGCCCAGCGGGCTGGCGTGGTCGGCAATGGTATCAAGCGGCACCCATTCCTGCCCGCCGTCGCGGCGGAACTGGTCGACGGCCGCGTTGCGCGCGGCCTGGTGCAGATAGGCGCGCGGCTGCGCCACCTGCGCCGGGTCCGTTTCCAGGCACTTGACCAGCGCGTCGTGGGCCAGATCGCGCGCGGCGTCGCGGCAGCCTAGCTTCCGGGTCCAGACCGCGAGCAGTTCTTCGTAATAGGCCAGGAAGCCGGATGGGCGGGACGAACGCAATGACATGGCGCGCAATCGATAGAGTCAGGCATGATAATGGTTTCCATTTTCATAAACAAACCCGCATTCCATGCAAGGACGCCACCATGGCCGCTGACGACGCCTCCGCCGCCGCACCCGGACGGATTCCCCGCGCGCAGGGCGAGCCGATTCCCGAGTCGGTCGCCACCGCGGCCGCCACCTGGCTGACCCAGGCGATGGCCGGCGAGCTGGACGGCCCGCAACGCGAGCGCTGGCGGCAATGGCGCGCCGCGCATCCGGACCACGAGCGCGCCTGGCTGCACGTCGAGGCGGTGCTCGGCCGCTTCCAGGCCCTGGAACAGGCGCCGGCCGCGCGCGCGTTGGCCGGCCTGCGCAAGCCGTCGCGCCGCAAACTGGTGTTCGCGCCGTTGTGGCTGGCTGCCGGCGCCGGCGCGGCGGGCCTGGCGGCCAGCCGCACGCCGACCGGGCGCGCCTGGGTCGCCGACCTGCGCACCGCCACCGGTGAATTGCGCTGGGTCACGCTGGACGACGGCTCCCGGCTGCTGCTGGGCACCGGCACCGCCCTGGATATCGAGTTCGACGCATCGCAACGCGCCATCGCGTTGCGCGCCGGCGAGATTTTCGTGGCGACCGCGCATGGCGACCCGCGCCCTTTCAGCGTCCGGACGCCGCAGGGCTCGGTGCGGCCGCTGGGCACCCGCTTCAGCGTGCGGCTCGATCCGGACCGGACCATGGTCGGCGTCGAGGAAGGCGCGGTCGAACTGCGGCCCCTGCGCCAGCCCGACCTCGCGCTGCGCGTCGCGGCCGGCGAATCGGCCTACCTGACGCAATGGGCGCCGTCCCGCGCCGAGCCGCTGCCGGCGCAGGCCCTGGCCTGGACGCGCGGACAACTGATCGCCGACGACGAACGCCTGGGCGACTTCATCGCCAATCTGTCGCGCTTTCGGCCCGGCATCCTGCGCTGCGATCCGGCGGTGGCGGACCTGCGCTTTTCGGGCGTGTTCCCGATCGCCGATACCGACCACATCCTGGCCCTGCTGCCGAACTCGCTGCCGGTGGCCATCCGCCAGGTCACGCGCTACTGGGTCACGGTGGTTCCCAGGGCCGGCTGAGTTTCAAGATACACACTGTTTCATCTCGGCGCCCGTTTCGCGTGCCCGATCCGGCTGCCCGCTGCTCCTACCTGCTGACGTCAATTCATTCCTTCAGCACTTCATTCGAGAGATCACATGGCAGCGAACCCTCCGCGCGGGCTGACCCGCGCATTCATCGCCACGCTGATGCTGGGCGCCAGCGCCGCGGCGGCAGCCCAGGGCGCGGCGCCGGGCGCCACGGCTTCCCGGCCGGCACAGCAGGCGGCGGCGTCCTACGACATTCCGGCCGGCCCGCTGGCGCCGGCCCTGCGCAGCCTGGCCAGCACCGCCGGCATCGCGCTGACCTTCACGGCCGACCAGGTCCAGGGCAAGACCACCGCCGGCCTCAAGGGCGCCTACCGCCCGGCGCAGGCGTTCGAGGCATTGCTGGCCGGCACCGGCCTGCAGGCCGTGCAGCGCGCCAACCAGGGCTACGTGCTGACGCCCGCCGTCGACGCGCCCGTCACCGCGCTGGCGCCCGTGACCGTCACCGCCCGTTCGGTCTACGAGCTGCCCGAGGCCTACGCCGGCGGCCAGGTGGCGCGCGGCGGGCACCTCGGCCTGCTGGGCAACACCGACTACATGGACACGCCCTTCAGCATCGCCAGCTACACCGCCCAGACCATCCAGGACCAGCAGGCCGGCAGCATCGCCGACGTGCTGACCACCAGCGATTCGTCGGTGCGCGCCTCGATCGGCAGCGGCAACCGCTATGACGCGCTGACCATCCGCGGCTTTCGCGTCGACAACGACGAGATCGCGCTCAACGGCCTGTATGGCCTGGTGCCGGCCTATCGCATCAACCCCGACCCGGTGGAGCGCATCGAAGTGCTGCGCGGCGCCGGCGCCTTCCTCAACGGCATGCTGCCGTGGGGCAGCGTGGGCGGCAGCGTCAACATCGTGACCAAGCGCGCCGACGACGCGCCGCTGACGCGCTTCACCACGGAATACGCGTCCGACTCGCGCTGGGGCGGCCACCTGGACCTGGGGCGCCGCTTCGGCGACCAGAACCAGTACGGCCTGCGCGTGAACGGCGCGTTCCGCGGCGGCCAGCCGCGCATCGACGGCCAGTCGACGCAGAACGGTTCGGGCTCGCTGGGCCTGGACTATCGCGGCGACCGGCTGCGGCTGTCGGCCGACATCGTCTACCAGGACGACTGGATGCGCGCCGCCGCGCGCGGCTACACGGTCGCTCCGGGCGTCAAGGTGCCGGGCGCGCCCGATCCCAAGATCAACCTGGCGCAGCGCTTCGACACGTCCAGCGCGCAGAGCCTGACCGGGCTGGTGCGCGCCGAGTACGACCTGAGCGACCGGGTCTCGCTGTTCGGCGCGTTCGGGGCCAACCGCTTCGACTACAACAAGCGCGAGGCGCCGGGCGCCACCATCGTCGGCGACAACGGCGACGCGCTGTCCACCTCGACCCACCAGAAAGGCAAGACCGAGGCCACTTCGGGCGAGATCGGCATCCGCGGTCGCATCGAGACCGGCCCCGTCACGCACCAGCTGGTGCTGAGCGGCAACCGGCTGGAATCGCGCACCTGGCAGGGCCAGACGCGCTACGCGGACTACGCCACCAACATCTATCACCCCGCGCGCCTGGCCGATCCGGGCGCGCCGATCGCCTACTCGCCGGAAACCAGGACCAGCCTGAGCATCCTGCAAAGCGTGGCCGTGGCCGATACCCTGTCGGTCAAGGACGGCCTGGTGCAACTGACCCTGGGCGCGCGCCGCCAGAACGTCAACACGCGTTCGTACTCGCCGGCCGGCGACGCCACCAACCGCTACGACCAGAGCGCCACGACGCCCTCGGCCGCGCTGGTGGTGCGGCCGACGGAACAGGTCTCGCTGTACGCCAGCTACATCGAGGCGCTGACGGCCGGCGCCTCGCCGCCGGCCAACGCCGCCAACGCCGACCAGGTGTTCGCGCCCTACAAGTCCAAGCAGTACGAGATCGGCAGCAAGCTCGACTTCGGCGCCTTCGGGGCGTCGCTGGCGCTGTTCCAGATCCGCGTGCCGGGCGGCATCGTCGATCCGGTGTCCAAGGTCTACAGCCTGAATGGCGAGCAGCGCAACCAGGGCGTCGAGCTGAACGGCTTTGGCGAACTGGCGCGCGGCGTGCGCCTGCTGGGCGGCGTCACCTGGCTGGATGCGAAACAGCGCAAGACCCAGGGCGGCTTGAATGACGGCCGCCACGCCGTCGGCGCGCCCGAGCTGCAGGCCAACCTGACGCTGGAATGGGATACGCCGTTCGCGCCGGGGCTGACCCTGATGGGCCGGGCCATCCACACCAGCCAGGCCTATCTCAGCGCCGACAACAGCCAGCGCGTGCCGGCTTGGACGCGCTACGACTTCGGCGGCCGCTACAAGACCCGCGTGGCGGGCAAGGACGTGACGCTGCGCGCGACCGTGACCAACCTGCTCGACAAGCACTATTGGGAGGCCAATCCGACCGGCTACCTGATCAGCGGCATGCCGCGCACGCTGTGGCTGTCGGTGGCGACGGAGTTTTGACGACGACGCTCCGGGCCGCCCGCCGGCGGTCCGGCCCGGCCCTCACGCCGCCAGCGCGAACAGGCAGTGGGCGTTGGCGCGGATCAGGTATTTCTTGACGGTGCTGGGCGAGATGCGCAGGCGCTCGGCGATCTGCGCGTAGGTCAGTTCCTCGATGTGCGCCATGATGAAAGCGCTGCGCGCCGCTTGCGGCAGGCCTTCCAGCGCCTGGTCGAGCTGCTGCAGCGTTTCCACCGCCAGCGCCACGCTTTCCGGCGACGGCGCGGTCGGGACCGGCAGGCAGGCCAGCGCTTCGAGGTAGGCGGCTTCCAGCGCCGCCTTGTGGCGCCGGCGCGCGATCAGGCGGCGGGCGATGGTGGCCAGGAACGGCCGGGCTTCGCGGATGGCGTCGCGCCGGCCCTCGCCCAGCAGGCACAGGAAGGTGTCGTGCGACAGGTCGGCGGCGTCGCTGCTGTTGCCGACGCGGCGCCGCAGCCAGCCCAGCAGCCAGGGATGGTGGTCGACATAGAAGCGTTGCAGCTGCGTGCGGGCAACGGCGTCGACGGCGATCGGGGCGGAGTAATCCAGGTCCTGAGTGGCCATGGCGGGTACGCCGCCTCGCGGGCCGCGTGATTTTCAATTACGAACGAGTTTCATTATAAATTGAAACCTCGCTAAATCGCCGCCCCGCCCCGATCTTTCGCGCCGCCCTGCCCTCAATGCAGGATGCGCTCCAGGAACGCCCGGGTGCGTTCATGCCTGGGGTTGTCGAAGAACGCGCCGGGCTCGCCCATCTCGATGATGCGTCCGCCGTCCATGAACACCACCCGGTCGGCGACGTTGCGGGCAAAGCCCATCTCGTGCGTCACGCACAGCATCGTCATGCCGTCCTCGGCCAGCGAGGTCATGGTGTCCAGCACTTCCTTGACCATCTCCGGATCCAGCGCCGAGGTCGGCTCGTCGAACAGCATGATGCGCGGCTGCATGCAGAGCGAACGGGCAATGGCCACGCGCTGCTGCTGGCCGCCCGACAACTGGCCGGGATACTTGCCGGCCTGGTCGGGAATGCGCACCCGCTCCAGGTAGCGCATGGCCAGCTCCACCGCCTGCGCGCGCGGCATGCGCCGCACCTGGGTCGGCGCCAGGATGCAGTTCTCCAGCACCGTCAGGTGCGGGAACAGGTTGAAGTGCTGGAACACCATGCCGGCGTCGGTGCGCACGCCGTCCACGGCGCGCAGGTCGTCGCTCAGTTCGACGCCGTTGACCACGATGGAGCCCTGCTGGTGGCGTTCGAGCCGGTTGATGCAGCGGATCATGGTGGATTTGCCCGAGCCGGACGGCCCGCAGATCACCAGGCGCTCGCCTGCGCGGACCTGCAGGTTGATGTCCTGCAGCACATGGAAGTCGCCGTACCACTTGTGCATGCCGGCGATGGCGATGGCGGGCGGCGTGGCGGCGGAAGGCGTGGTCATCGGAGTTCCCCTTTTTTGTAGCGGTGCTCCAGCCACATCGAATAGCGCGACAGGCCGAAGCAGATGCAGAAATAGATCGATGCGATGAAGAGATAGGTCTCGACGTAGGGCGTGGGCCAGGCCGGATCGGTCAGCGCCGCGCGCCCCGAGCTGAGCAGGTCGAACAGGCCCACGATCAGCACCAGGCTGGTGTTCTTGATCATCACGATGGCGGTGTTGGTGAGCGGCGCGATCACCTTGCGCAGCGCTTGCGGCAGCACCACCAGCCGCGTCATCTGCCACCACGACAGGCCCAGCGCGCGCGAGGCCTCGGCCTGCCCGGGCGGGATCGCCTGCAGGCCGCCGCGGATCACCTCGGCCAGGTAGGCGGCCGAGAACACCGTCAGCGCGATGCCGGCGCGCAGCAGGCTGTCGATGGTCATGCCGGCCGGCAGCATGATGGGCAGCACGATCGAGGCCATGAACAGCAGGCTGACCAGCGGCAGGCCGCGGATCAGCTCGATCACGCCGATGCTGATGAAGCGCGCCGTCGGCAAGCTGCCGCGGCGCCCCAGCGCCAGCAGCACGCCCAGCGGCAGGCCGGCGCCCAGCGCGCACACCGCCAGCAGCAGCGTGATGGGCAGGCCGCCCCATGACGAGGTGGGCACCCGCGCCAGGCCGAACACGCCGCCCTGCATCAACAGCAGGCCGGCCGCCAGGCCGACGATCCACAGCGCCGCCGTGCGCGCGCGCCATTGGCGCGGGCTGAGCGAAAACACCGTCATCGCCAGGATGAACAGGCAGACCACGGTGGGCCGCCATTGCTCGCCCGGGGGATAGATGCCGAACAGGATCTGGCGCATCTTTTCGCCCAGGAAGGCCCAGCAGGCGCCGCTGGCCTGGCGGCAGACGTCGCCCGTGGCGCCCGGCCAGACGGCGTCCAGCACCGCCCAGTTCAGCAGCTTGCCGGCCGCGGCCAGGACCAGCGCCAGCGTGGCCACGCTGGCGACCGCGCTGACGGCGCTGCCGAACAGGCGGTGCCAGACGCTGTCGCGGCGCTCGCGCGGCGGCCGCAGGGCCTGCGGCGGCAGGGAGGAAGGATGGGACAGGCTCATGCGCGTTGCGTCCTCAGGATGCGGCGGTTGTACAGATTCATGAACAGCGACACGCTCAGGCTGATGCTCAGGTACACCGCCATCAGCACCGCCACGCCCTCGATGGCCTGGCCGGTCTGGTTGATGGTGGTGGTGATGACGAAGGACAGGTCCGGGTAGCCCACCGCGAGCGCCAGCGTGGTGTTCTTGATGATGGACAGGTACTGGCTGGTCATCGGCGGGATGATCACGCGCAGCGCCTGCGGCACCACGATCCAGCGCAGCGCGGCGCCGGGTTTCAGGCCCAGCGAATGGGCCGCTTCCCACTGGCCGGCGGGCACCGCGTCGATGCCGCCGCGGATGATCTCGCCGGAGAACGCCGCCGAATAGATCGTCAGCCCCACCAGCAAGGCAGTGAACTCCGGCGTGAAGGCGCTGCCGCCGGCGAAATTCAGGCCGCGCAGCGCCGGCACGTCGGCGTGCAGCGAGGCGCCGCCCCACCCCGCCGCGGCCGCCACCAGCGCCACCGCCGCGAGCAGGCCCAGGCCGCGCCATGGCATGCGCGGAGCGACGGCGCGGCGCGCCAGGCGCCACGCGCCCCACAGCAGCAGCGCCGCCCCGCCCAGCGCCCACCACAGCGGCTGCGTATCGCCCTGCAGCGACAGGCTGGGAAAGAACAGTCCGCGCACCGACAGGAACACGCCGGGCAGCGGCTGCAACGCCTGCCGCGCTGGCGGCAGATTGATCGTCACCAGGCTGTACCAGAACAGCAGTTGCACCACCAGCGGCGTGTTGCGCACGGCTTCCAGGTAGACCGTGGCCACCCCCGTCACCAGCGGATGGCGGCTGCGGCGCGCCAGCGCCAGGCCGAAGCCCAGCAGCGTCGAGGCCGCGATCATCAGCGCCGAGATGTACAGCGTGTTGACCAGCCCCACCAGGAAGGCGCGGCCGTAGCTGTCGGTGGGCTGGTAGGCCAGCAGGCTTTCGGCGATGGGAAAACGGGCCGCCTCGCCGAGGTAGTCGAAGCCCATGGCGATGCCGCGCTGGGTCAGGTTGGCGTGGGCGTTCCAGGCCAGCCAGCCCACCGTGCCGACGAAGGCGCAGGCGATCAGCAGCTGCGCCAGGACGGCCCGGGCCCGGCCGTCGAACCAGAGTCGCTTGAACATAATGAGACTCGCGCGCCGGTCAGTTGAAGACGTACGGGTACATCAGGCCGCCGTCGCGATACAGCCGGTTCATGCCGCGCTCGAGCTTCATCGGGCTGTTCTTGCCGACGTTGCGCTCGAAGATCTCGCCGTAGTTGCCCAGCTGCTTGACGATGTTGTAGGCCCAGCGCTCATCCAGCCCCAGCGTCTTGCCGTTGCCCGGCTCGGTGCCCAGGAAGCGGGCGATGCGCGGATCGTCGGACTTGAGCATGTCGTCGACGTTGGCCTGGGTGATGCCCATGTCCTCGGCGGCGATCGGCACCTGGATGACCCATTTGACGATGTCGAACCAGCGGTCGTCGCCATGGCGCACCGACGGCGTCAGCGCCTCGCTGTGGCCGCTGGCCGGGAAGATCACGTAGTCGTCGGGGTTCTGCGCCTGGGTCGCGCGCACCGCCGCCAGCGCCGAGGCGTCGGTGATCAGGCCGTCGCAGCGGCCCGAGAAGAACGCCTGGCGCGAAGCCGCGACGTTGTCGAACAGCACGGTTTTCAGGCCCAGCTTGAACTTGCGCGACAGGTCGGCCACCGTGACCTCGTTGGTGGAGCCGGTCTGCACGCAGATGGTGGCGCCGTTCATGTCCTTGGTCTGCGTGATGCCCAGGTCCTTGCGCACCATGAAGGCGTCGTACTCGTAGTAGTTCGGATAGGTGAAGTTGATGCCGTTGGCGTCGCGCCGCAGGGTCCACGAGGTGGTGCGCGGCAATACGTCGATCTGGCCGGTCTGCAGGGCCGTCAGGCGCTGCTGGCCGGTCAGCGGCACGAAGCGCGTCTTGCTGGCGTCGCCCAGCACCGCGATGGCGATGGCGCGGCAGGTGTCGACGTCCAGGCCCTTCCAGTTGCCGTCCTTGTCGGGCGCCGAGAAGCCGGTGGTGCCATGGCCGGAGCCGCAGATGACATAGCCGCGGGCGCGGATCTGGTCCACCGTGGGGCTGTTGGTCTGGGTGACGGCCGCCGCCACCGGCGAGGCGCCGGCGGCGGGCGTTTGTGTCGCGGTTTGTGTCGCGGTTTGTGCCTCGGGTTGCGCCGCGGACTGGGCGGCGGCCTGGGCCGGCACGGCGGCCGGGACGCAGGCCGCGATGGCCAGGGCGAGACAACGGTAAGTCTGCTTGAAGCTGAACATGGCAATTCCCCTTGCTATGTGGTGAGCGCCTCGGGGCGCTTCGTGCCGGTCGGCCATGCGCGGCCGGCCGGTGTGTTGAACGGGATTCGGCGCAAAGCGCCGTCCGGGTGGGCCGGGCGCCGGGCTCAGCGCTGCGCCTGATACGCCGCCAGCGCGGTGCGCAAATCATCCTTGAGCGTGTCCACGTCCTCCAGGCCGATCGACAGCCGCACGATGGGCCGGTCGGTGGCCGGAAAGGCGCGGCCGGCCTGCAGCCCCGCCGGGTAATAGGCCGCCAGGCTGTGCACCCCGCCCCAGCTGGCGCCGATGGCGAAATGGCGCAACGAATCGAAGAAACCGTTGAAGGCCGCCTCGGGCGCCGGCGCCAGCACCATCGAGAACAGGCAGCCGTTGGTGCGGAAGTCGCGCCGCCACAGGGCGTGGCCCGGGTCCGACGGCAGCGGCGGGTACAGCAGGCGCTCGACCTGCGGCTGGCTTTGCAGCCACTCGGCCACGCGCAGCGTCGCGTCGCTCTGCGCGCGCAGCCGCAGCGCCAGCGTCTCCAGGCCGCGCAGCACCAGGAAGCAATCGTCCGGGCTGACCTGCTGGCCCAGGATGCTCTGGGTCTCGCGCAGCACGGCGTAGTGGCCGGCGTCGTTCATGCTGATGCTGCCCATCAGCACGTCGGAATGGCCGCCGAAGAACTTGGTGGCGGCCTCGACGCTGAAATCGACGCCGTGCGCCAGCGGCTGGAAGCCCAGCGGGCTGGCCCAGGTGTTGTCCATCATGGTCAGCACGCCGTGGCGCCGAGCGGCGGCGGCGATGGCGGGCACGTCGGCCATTTCCATGGTGACGGTGCCGGGCGCCTCGATGCAGATCATGCGGGTGGCCGGGCGGATCAGCGCCTCAATGCCGGCGCCGATGGACGGGTCGTACAGCTCCACGTCCACGCCCATGTGCGCCAGCCATTTCTCGCCGAAAGTCTTGAGCGCGCCATAGCAGGCCGCCGACAGCAGCAGGTGGTCGCCGCCGCGCACGAAGCCCATCACCACCGTCATCAGCGCCGCCGCCCCGGACGGCGTGATGACGCAGTGGCGGCCGCCTTCCAGCGCGGCGATGCGGTCTTCCAGCAGACGCGCGGTGGGCGTGCCGGTGACGCCGTAGCTGAAACCGTCGGGCTGGCGGTGCTTGCGGTTGACGAAGGCGTCCAGCGAGTCGAACACCACGGTGGAGGCGCGCTGCACCGAGGGCGAGAGACTGGCGAAATCTCTATTAGTCTGATTGATAGCTTTCATCTAATCTATTTGCTGAGCTTAGGAGTGATCGGGAACAGCGCCAGTGTCTGCCTTTCTCCCCATTGCCTCAACAATCGAAAAAACTTAGTCAATAAGCGGGACTTATAGATGGACATGCGCGAGATCCAGGTCTTCCGGGCCGTGATGCAGGCCGGCACCACCAGCAAGGCCGCCACCCTGCTGGGCATTTCGCAGCCGGCGGTGAGCCAGGCCATCCGCAAGCTGGAAACCTCGTCGGAACTGCGCCTGTTCGAGCGCGTGCGCGGCCGGCTGGTGCCGACCCAGGAGGCCGGCGCGCTGATGGAGGAAGTGGACCGCTGCTTCGCCGGTTTCGAGTTGATCGAGCACCGCATCCGCAGCCTGAAATCGTTCGGCGTCGGGCGCCTGGCGGTCGGTTCGCTGCCGGCGCTGGGCACCGGCTTCATGCCGCGCGCCATTGCCGCCTTCGGCCTGCAGGACCGCCGCATCCAGATGTCGTTCCAGATCATGAGTTCGCGCGAGGTGCTGCAGCAGGTCACGGCCGGGCAACTCGACTTCGGCCTGATGGCCGACGAGCTGTCGGTGGCGGGCCTGGAACACTCGGAATTCCTGCGGCTGCCGGGCGTGATCGCCATGCACAGCCGCCATCCGCTGGCGGCGCGGCCACGCATCACGCTGCGCGACCTGACCGAGCACGCCTTCATCGCGCTCAACCCCGAGGACGCCAGCCGCCGGCGCCTGGAGACGGCGCTGCACGACCAGGGCCTGGCATTGCGGCCGGTGCTGGAGACGCCCTATTCCAATTCCGTCTGCGAGTTCGCCCTGCATGGCGTCGGCATCGGCCTGGTGCATCCGGTCATGGCGCTGGACTACCTGGCGCGCGGGCTGACCATCAAGCCGCTGGAACTGGACATCGGCTTTGCCTGCCTGCTGGTGTTCCGGCCCGGCACACCGCTTTCGGAAAACGCGCGGGCGTTGCTGAAAGCGATGCGCATCGAGCTGGAACGGGATCTCAAGCGGATCCGGACGGCGCTCAGTACTTGAAGCTCAGGCGCGCCCAGAAGGTGCGCCCGGGTTCGTTGAAGGCCGTGTTGGCGGCAAAGCCGAAGCCGGCGTCGCCCGCCAGGTTCAGGTGCTCGGCGTAGGTCTTGTTGAACAGGTTGTCCACGCCCAGCGACAGCTTGACCTGCTTGCTGACCGCGTAGCCGCCGTTCAGCGAGAACACGCCGAAGCCGGCGCTGGGGCCGAAGTCCTTGCCGACCACGTTGCCCTGGTTCAGGGCATAGCGGCGCTGCGCCGCCACCAGCCGCCACAGCGCGCCGGCCGACCAGGTGCCGTCGTCATAGGCCGCGCTGAGCTTGGCTTCCAGCGGCGGCATCTGCGGCAAGGCGCGGCCGTCGCTGCGGTTCTGGCCCCAGGCGTAGGCCAGCGTCGCGCCCAGCTTCCAGCGCGGCGCCGCCTGGTAGGACAGCCCCAGCTCGCCGCCGGCGATGCGGGCGTCGATGTTGGCGGCCTGCGTCGAGCCGCCGTGTCCGCCGTGTCCGCCGTGCCCGCCATGGCCGCCATGCATGCCGCCCATGCCACCCATGCCACCCATGTGGCTCTTGGCGTAGTCGAACAGGATGAAGTCGTCGACATAGCCGGCGTAGCCGGACAGCCACGCATCCAGGGTCTCGGTCTTGTACTGCGCGCCGAAATCGATCTGCGTCGTCTTCTCGGGCTTGACGCCGCGGAACGCGTTGATCGAGCCGTCGGGCCCCTGCGTCGGCGAGAACAGCTCCCAGTAGTCCGGGAAGCGTTCCGCGTGGCCCAGGCCGACGTACACCGTGGCCGGCAGGTCCGCCAGGTCCCGCTCGTAGCGCAGGAACCCGCTGGGCAGCGTCTCGTTGCGGCGTTCGCCGGCCGTGGGGTTGGGCATCGGCATCATCATCGAGCCATTGTCGCGCCGGAAGTCCTTGGCCGAGGCCCAGTCCACCCGCGCGCCGCCGATGATCCGGCTGTCCTGCGTGGCGTGCCAGGTCAGTTCGCCGAACAGGCCGGTATTGGCGAAGCTGGCATCCTTGACCCAGCTCTGCGAGCGGTACGAGACCGTGTCCGTGCCGCTGCGCGAGCGGTGCCGGCTTTGCTGGAAATCCAGCCCGGTCACCAGGCTCAGGTCCGGCGCCAGGTTCCAGGTGCCGGCGATGCGGCCGCCCCAGGTGGCGCGGTCCACGTCCGCCGCCATCGCCATCGGCATCGAGCTGGTCATGTCCGGCTTGCGCAGCGTGTAGTTGTCCATCACGTGATCGGCGTAGTTGTAGTAGAGCTGCGCCTCCAGCTTGTCCAGCACGCCGCCCAGGTTGCGCTTCTCGAAGCGCAGGCCGAAGCTCTCGCGCTTGAACTGCGAGCCGTCCATGCCGCGCCCGGCGTAGCGCGCGTTGCCATCGCCGGTGCCGGCGGTCAGCTCGTACAGCGTGTCGGCGTCGGGCGTGAAACCCAGCGCCAGGTCGGCGTTCCACTTGTCCCAGCGCGACGGCACCTTGTTGCCGTCGCCGTCCTTGTAGTCCTGGGCGTGCGAATGGTTGGCGGTGATGCGGGTGTAGACCTTGTCGTTGCCCACGGTCAGGTCGGCGGCCTGGTCGTTGCGGCCGTTTGATCCGCCCACGAGGCTGCCGTCGAAGCGCACGCCAGGCTCGGTGAAACGCGGCGTGTCGCGGTCGAAGCGGATGGTGCCGGCGGACGCGCCCGGTCCCCACAGCACCGTCTGCGGGCCCTTGATGACGGTCAGCTTGTCGAAGTTCTCGGGCGAGATGTACGAGCTGGGCGCGTCCATGCGCGCCGGGCAGGCGCCGGGCATCGAGGTGCCGTTGGTCAGGATGTTCAGGCGCGAGCCGAACATGCCGCGCAGCACCGGATCGCCGTTGGTGCCGCCGTTGCGGATGGCCGAAAAGCCGGGAATGGTCTTGAGGTAGTCGGTGCCGTCGCTGGCCGGCAGCGGCTGGCGCGGGATCTTCGGGTCGGTCGTGAAGGTCAGCGGCGCGCTCGGGGCGACGCCGGTGATCACCACCGGATCGGTGGTGATGATGGCGTCGGCGCCGGTGGCCTGCGGCCAGGCGGGAAACGACGCGGCCAGGGCGGTGGCCAGGCAGGTCGCCCGCAGGATGTCCTTGTTCTTGTGCATGAGAGTCTCTGGATCTGAACGGGCTGGACGCGCGCGACCGCGCGGGCCGCAAGCAAGGCGCGCCAGCAACAACGGAAACGGGTGGGGTTCAGGCCAGGACGGGCGGCGCGCGCGACTGCCGTGGCAATCGCGCCTGCGCGCTGGAGAAGTGGATGTCGACGGTGGGCGCCGGCAGCGCCTGCCGCACCAGGGGCAGGCGCCAGGCCAGCGGCGGCGGCCCTAACAACGCGGCGGCGCCGAGCATGGCACAGCCGGCGAAGCAGCAATGCGGCAAGGCGCCGCTGTGTTGCTGCGCGTCCTGCGTGACGCCGCCCTCGGCGTCCAGCGTGATCACGCGCGGGCCGCTGGCCGTGCAGATGATGGTGGTGGCGCCCGGCGCGGCGCCGGGACCGGGCAAGGCGGCGGAGGCGATCAGCGCCTGGAACACGAACAGGAACGCCGCGGCTAACGCGGTCCATCGTCTCCCGGTATTGGCGCCCGTCTGCATTCGCATCCCCTCGAAGGCGCCGATGGTAGCACGCAGGATCCGGTCAAAAAGGCGCGTGGAGCCTTGTAGGACGCTCGGAAGCGCGCCAACGGCCGCGGCCGATGCGCGGGCTTGATCCGCATCAAGCCCGCGCCCCGGATCAGGCCGCCTGGCGCAGGCGGCGGCGCGACGGATCGGGCCGTGGCAAGGCGGCGATCAGTCTGCGCGTGTAGTCCTGCGCCGGCGCCTCGAAGATGCGGTCGCACTCGCCCTCTTCCACCAATTCGCCCGCGGCCATGATGGCCACCCGGTCGGCGAAGTGGCGCACCACGCCCAGGTCGTGCGAGATGAACAGGTAGGTCAGCCCCTGCTCGGCCTGCAGGTCGGCCAGCAGATCCAGCACCTGCGCCTTGACCGAGACGTCGAGCGCCGACACCGCCTCGTCGGCGATGATGAAGCGCGGCTCCAGCGCCAGGGCGCGGGCGATCGCGATGCGCTGGCGCTGGCCGCCCGAGAACTGGTGCGGGAAGCGCTGCGCGTGCTCGGGCCGCAGCCCCACCCGCGCCAGCAGCGCCTGCATGCGGTCGCGGCGTTCGTCGGGCGAGTAGAGCTTGTGGATCACCATGCCGTCCATGATGGCGTCGCCGACCCGGCGGCGCGGATTGAGGCTGGAATACGGGTCCTGGAAGATCGTCTGCACCTGGCGCCGGAACGCCATCAGCCGGCCGCCCGCCAACTGGCTCACGTCGTGGCCGGCCAGCTCGATGCGGCCCGAGGTCGGCCGCAGCAGGCCGGCGATGCAGCGGCCCAGCGTGCTTTTGCCGGAGCCCGATTCGCCCACCAGCGCCAGCGTGGTGCCCGTTGCCACCGCCAGGCTGACGCCCTTGACCGCCCGCACCAGCCGCGTCGGCTGGCCCAGCAGGCCGCGGGCGGCGACATAGTCCTTGGTGACGCCTTCGGCGCGCAGAATGAATTCGCTCATGACGGGGTTCCTTGTGCGGCGGCCCGCGGACGCGGGGCCAGGCGGCGGCCGCGGTCGCGCGGCGCGTCGACGTCCGGCACGGCGGCCAGCAGCGCCTGGGTGTAAGGATGCGCGGGCCGGCCGAAGATCTGGCCCACGTCGCCCTCCTCCACCACTTCGCCCGCGCGCATCACCACCACGCGGTCGGCGATCTCGGCCACCACGCCCAGGTCGTGCGTGATGAACAGCACGGCGGCGCCGGTCTCGGCCTGGATCGAGAACAGCAGCTCCAGCACCTGCGCCTGCACGGTCACGTCCAGCGCGGTGGTCGGCTCGTCGGCGATGATCAGCCGGGGCGACAAGGCGCAGGCGATGGCGATCATGACCCGCTGCCGCATGCCCCCGGACAGCTCGTGCGGATAGGCCTTGGCGCGCTGCGCCGGCTCGCGGATGCCGACCCGCTCCAGCAGCGCCACCGCCCGCTCCCAGGCGGCCTGGCGGCCGATATCGCCATGGATGCGCATGACTTCGGCGATCTGGCTGCCGACGTTGCGGCCGGGGTTGAGCGCGGTCATCGGCTCCTGGAACACCATGGCGATATCCTTGCCGCGCAGCGCGTCGCGTTCGCGCTCGGAGGCGCGCAGCAGGTCGCGGCCCGCGAAACGCAGCTCGTCGGCGGCGACCCGCCCGGGCGCGTCCACCAACCCCATCAGGGAAAAGCCGGTGACCGACTTGCCCGAGCCGGATTCGCCCACCAGGCACACCACCTCGCCGCGCCGCAGGGTCAGGTCCACGCCCTTGACGGCGGCGAACGGCCCCTGGGGCGTGTCGAAATCGACGGTCAGGTTCCTGACGGAAAGCAGCACATCCGTTTCGGGGCTCATCGTTGCAACTCCGGATTGAGCGCGTCCTGCAGCCAGTCGCCCAGCACGTTGACGGCCAGCACCGTGAAGAACAGCGCCAGCGCCGGCACCAGCACCGGCCACGGATTGGTGAACAGGTAATCCTTGAGCGAGCCGACCATCTGCCCCCACGACGGCACCGGCGGACGCACGCCCAGGCCGAGAAAGCTCAGGCCGGCCTCCAGCAGCATCGCGAAGGAAAAGGTGAACGAGGCCTGCACCGCGATGATGGAGCGCATGTTGGGCAGCACCTCATGCCAGATGATCCAGCCGGTGCCCGCGCCCAGCGAACTGGCGGCCAGCACGTGCTCGCGCGCCCGGATGCCGCGCGCCACGCCCCAGGCGACCCGGGCGAACTGCGGCGCGTACAGCACGCCGATGGTGCCGACCAGCGTCGGCAGGTTGCCGCCGATGAAGGCCAGCACCACCAGCGCCACGAAGATCTCCGGCAGCGACACGAACACGTCCACCACGCGGATGGCGGCCGCTTCGGCGCGGCGGCCCAGGAAGGCCACGCCGACGCCGACCGCCACGCCCAGCACGCCGGCCAGGATCACGGCGGCCGCGGCCACCGACAGCGACACGCGGGCGCCGTACACCGCGCGGGCCAGCAGGTCGCGGCCCAGCTCGTCGGTGCCCAGCCAGTGCCGCCACGATGGCGACGACAGCAGATTGGCGGCGTCGATGCGGTAGGGATCGGCCAGCCCCAGCGCCGGCCCGAAGACGGCGGCCAGCACCACCACCGTCAGGAAGCCCAGCGCCAGCTGCACCGGCGCGCCGGCCTTGGAAGCTCGAAGGAATGCGATCATGCGGAGGGCCTGCGGATGCGGGGGTCGACGAAACCCTGGGCCAGGTCGATGACCAGGCTGATCAGGATGAACAAGGCGAAGATGGCCAGCAGCGAGCCCTGGATCACCGGATAGTCGCGCGAAAAGGCGGCGCTCACCAGCAGCGAACTCAGGCCCGGCCAGTCGAACAGGGCCTCGATGATGACGGTGCCGCCCAGCAGGTTGCCGGCGCGCACGCCGACGATGGCGATGACCGGCACCAGCGCGTTGGGCAGCGCGTGCCGCAGGATCGCCTTGCCGCGCGGCAGGCCCTTGGCGCGGGCCAGCTTGACGTAGTCGCGGCCCATGACGTCTGACAGGCTGGCGCGGGTCATGCGCGCCACCACGCCCATGAAGTTCAGGCCGATGGTCAGCGATGGCAGGATCAGCGCCAGCAGGTGTTGCACGGGATCGTCCGAGAATGCCACGAAGCCCGACGACGGCAGCCAGCCCAGCGCCAGGCTGAACAGCAGCACCAGCAGGATGCCCAGCACGAACACCGGCGCCGAGAAGCCGGCCACCGCCACCACCGAGGCCGCGGCGCCCGCCAGCCGGCCGCGCGAGCGCGCCGCCACCACGCCCAGCGGCACCCCCAGCAGCACGGCCACCAGCAGGCCGGCGCCGATCAGTTCCAGGCTGCGCGGAATGCGTCGCGCCAGCTCGTCGGCCACTGGCTCGCCGGTGCGCAGCGACACGCCCAGGTCGCCGCGCGCCAGCGCGCCGGCCCAGTGCGTGAACTGCGTGCCCAGCGGCAGGTCCAGGCCCAACTGGGCGCGCACCCGCGCCACGGCCACCGGATCGCTGCCGGCCTGGTCGCCCAGCATGATGGCGACCGGATCGCCTGGCAGCAGGTGGATGGCGATGAAGACCACGCCCGTCGCCAGCGCCAGGGTGACGATGGCCGACGCCAGGCGTCTGAACAGGAAAGGCAGCATGCCGGCCTCAGTTGATCCACATGGTGGGCAGCGAGATGCCCGGGCTGCTTTCGCTCAGCGCGCCGCCCAGCTGCGTGTAGCCGTGCACCTTGCGCAGGTAGCCCTGGGCCTGCTCGCGCCAGCTCACGAACACCCACGGACTGGTCTCCAGGATGCGCTTTTCGGCCTGCTGGTAGATCGGCTGGCGCGCCTTGGGATCGGTCAGCGCGCGGCCCTCGGCCAGCAGCTTTTCCAGCTCGGGATCGCGGTAGCCGATCGGCTTGGCCCAGTAGCTGGAATCGCCGCCCAGGTAATAGGCGTAGGCGTCCGGGTCGGGCAGCTTGACCGACACGCCGTAGATCATCGAGTCGTAGTCGCCGCGGTTCTTGCGCTCGACCAGCGTGGCCCACTCGACCGGCTCCAGCTTCAGGTTGATGCCGACCTCTTTCAGGTTGGCCTGCACCACCTGCGCCATCGTGGTGTAGATGCCCAGGCCCTGGAACACCACCATCGACGCGTCCACGCCGTTGGCGTAGCCGGCCTCGGCCAGCAGCGCGCGGGCCTTGGCGGTGTCGCGCTTGTAGGTGCCGTCCAGCGACTTGTCGTAGTACGGCGAATCCTCGGGCGTCGGCGCGCCGTAGATGGGCTTGCCGTAGCCGAAGAAGGCGGCCTTGGATACGGCTTCGCGGTCGATGGCATAGGACACGGCGCGGCGCACGCGGGCATCGTCGAACGGCTTCTTGCTGGTGTTGAACCAGACGCTCATGAAGGCGCCGCCGGCGGTGTCGATCTTGGTGCCGGCATTGCGGCGCAACACGTCGATGTCCTTCCACGGCACGAAGTCGATCATGTCCAGCGACTGGCTGCGCAGCGCGTTGACGCGCGCGTCGTCGCTCTTGATCATGCGGAAGTCGACGCCGTCCAGGTACGGCTGCCCGGCCACGAAATAGCGCGGGTTGCGCACCAGGCTGGCGCGCACGGCGGGTTCGTAGCTCTTCAACTGGAACGGGCCGGTGCCGTTGGCCGACAGCTTCAGGTTGGCGCCGCTCTCGACCCACTTGCGCGACACGATGGCCGCCTCGGGCAGGGCCAGCACGCTCAGCATGGTGGCGTCGGGCGACGGCTTCTCGACCTTGACGGTGGCGGGGTCGACCACGGTGACGGTGGCGCCCAGCAGGTTCGAGCGCAGCGTGGCGCCGGTGGCCGGGTCCAGGATACGGTCGAGCGAGAACTTGACGTCGTCGGCGGTCACCGGCGTGCCGTCCTGGAAGGCCACGTCGGGCCGCAGGTGGAACACGATGGTGCGGGCGTCGGGCTGGTCCCAGCTTTGCGCCAGGCGCGGCACGATGGCGCCGCTCTTGTCGTAGCCCGCGAGCGGGCTGTAGAGCGCCTCGATCAGCACCTTCCAGGCGCTGCCGCCGTAGACGTGCGGATCGAGCGACACGATTTCGGACACCGTGCCATAGCGCAGCGTGCCGCCCGGCTTGGGCGTGTCGGCCGCCTGCGCGCCCGCGGCGGCGGCCGCCAGCGCGCACGCGCCCACCAGTTGCGCCATCCGGCGCCAAGTCTGCTTGAACGTCATGTTGTACCCCTTGTGCTCTGGATTATCCGCTCGCCGGGCGCGCCGTCAGGACGGCAGCGCCTCGACCAGGCGGTCGATTTCAGTGGAATCGTTGTAATAGCTCGGCGAAATGCGCAGGTTGCCGCCGCGCACCGCCAGGTCCACGCCCGCGTCCCGCAGGCGTTGCGCCAGTTCCTGCGCGTCCTGGCCCGGGTGCTTGAACGACAGGTTGCCCGAGGCCTCGCCCGGCGCGCGCGAACTGACGATCTGGTAGCCCTTGCGTTGCAGCGCGGCGCTGGCGTAATCGGTCAGCTCCAGGATATGCGATTCGATCCGGGCCGGCGTCAGCGCCAGCTGGATGCGCACGGCGGCGTCCAGGCCCCAGATGCCGGTGAAGTTGGCCAGGGCCTCCTCGAAGCGCCCGGCGTTGGCCCGGTACTCCAGCAGGTAGTGCATGTGGTCCTCGGTGCTGTCGACGCTGTGGTAGCCCACGCTGGGCGGATCCAGCAGGCCCAGCACGCTCTTGCGGCAGTAGAAATAGCCGGTGCCGATCGGCGCCAGCATCCACTTGTGGCCGCCCACCGAGAGGAAGTGGATGCCCAGCTTCTCGACGTCCAGTTCGAGCGAACCGGCCCACTGGATCGCGTCCAGGTTCAGGTAGACGCCGCGCTCGTGGCACAGGTTGGCGGTGGCCTCCAGGTCCTGCCGGAAGCCGTTGGAGAACTGCACCGCGCTCAGCGACACCAGGCGGGTGCGGTCGTCCATCAGCTTGCGGATGTCGTCCGCCAGGATGCGGCCGTTGCGGTTCTTGACCCAGCGGATGGTCACGCCGCGCGCGGCCAGCTTCATCCAGCAGTAGACGTTGGACGGGTATTCGATGTCCGGCAGGATCAGGTTGTCGCCGTCGCGCCAGGGAAAGCCGTTGGCCACGTGCACCAGCCCCTCGGTGGTGTTCTTGACGTAGGCGATCTCGTCGCGGTGGGCGCCGATCAGGCGGCCGATGCGGGCCTTGATGGTCTCCTCGGCGTAGCGGCACCACTCGGGATAGGCGTTGCGGCCGTTGTCGCGCACGTCCTCCATGAAGCGGTTCACCGCCGCCACCACCGGCACGCTCAGCGCCCCGATCGACGCGTTGTTCAGGTAGGCCCGCCGCTGCTTGATCGGGAACGCGTCGCCGATGTTGCTCCAGTCGAGCTGTTCGATGCCGTTGCGGTCATCGGGAAAAAGTGCCGCGGGTCCGCCCACGGAAACCGGTTTGTCGAGGATATTCACGCCGCGCCTCTTTCATTGAAGGTGGGATGATCCTAAGATTGCGTGAATTCATGCGTCAATTTCGTTTGGAGTATTGATTCATGCACTTTTGTAATGTGTCGCGGGCGCCCACCCGCTTTTCCCTCTGGCGCGGCGCCGGTCGCGCGATGGCGCCCCGCGCCGCCCATCCGGGTTTATCCCTATGCGCCTGAACCGCCTGCAGGCGCTGCGCGCCGTGCTAGAGACCGGCAGCGTCACCGAGGCCGCGCACCGCATCCACCGCACCCAGCCGCAGATCAGCCGGCTGATCTCGGCGCTGGAGGACGAAGTCGGCTTTCCGCTGTTCCTGCGCCAGGGCCGCGGCCTGATCCCGACGCAGGAATGCCTGCGCTTCTACGAAGGCACGCGCCACATCCTGGCCGGTTTCGAGGAGGTCTCGCGCATCGCCGACTCGATCCGCAACAAGCAGGACGCCTGGCTGCGCATCCTGACCCAGCCCTACTTCGCCTACAGCGTCACGCCGCGCGCCATCGCCGAGTTCGCGCGCAGCCATCCGCACACGCGGGTATCGCTGGAGGTGCGCTCGCGGGTCGACGTCGGCTTGTGGATGTCCGGACAGCAGTTCGACCTGGGCGTGGCGGCGCTGCCGATCGACTTTCCCGGCATCATCTCGCGCACCTTCGCCCGGGTACGGCTGGTGATCGCCATGCCCGAAGGCCATCGGCTGGCGGCCAAAGCGGTGGTCAGCGCCGACGACATCCAGGATGAGCCCTTCATCGCGCTGCGTCCGTTCACCTTGTTGCGCCAGCATATCGACGACCTGATGGCCAAGCGCCGGCTGCCGCTGCGGCTGGTGATGGAAACCTCGTCCGGGCAATCGGCCTGCCAATTGGCGGCGCTGGGCATGGGCATTGCGCTGGCCGATCCGATCCTGGCGGCCAACGTGCCGGGCATCGTGCTGCGCGACTTCGAGCCGCGGCTGACCATGCCCTACGGCTTCCTGCTGCCCAGCGCCTTTGCGCCGTCGGAGCAGGCGCGCGAGTTCGCCCGCATGCTGATCCGGCTGGTCAAGGAGATGGCGCCCGAACGGGTCGAGCTGATCGAGCCCGATCCCGCCGAAAGCGACGCGCTGATGGCGTTCCCGTGAGGCCGGCGCGGTCCGCGCCGCGCCCGCGCGCTCGGCGACCCCGCCACATAGCGGAAAGCGCGGACGCGACGCATCGGATACAACGTGCGGCTATGAGTTAAAGGTAATTGAATATTTCCAAACGCCGGCCGGCGTAAGCATCATGCGGTATCGGGGCCTTCCGCCCCGGCCGCGGGTTTCCCGCGTAGCGTCTTTCATCCGGAGAAGCCCTTTGCTCAAACGACTGCTCGCCTCGGCCCTGACGCTGACGGCCCTGGCCGCCAGCGCCGCCCAAGCCCAGCAAGCGCCCCAGGCCCTGCTCAACACCTCCTATGACATCGCGCGCGAGCTGTTCGCCGCCATCAATCCGAAATTCCAGGCCGACTGGAAGGCCAGGACCGGGCAGGATGTCACGATCGAGCAGTCGTTCGCCGGCACCTCGCGCCAGGCGCAGTCGATCATCCAGGGCCTGAAGGCCGACGTGGTGACCTTCAACCAGGTGCCCGACGTCGACATCCTGGCGCAGAACAAGCTGCTCGCCGCCGACTGGCAGAAGAAATTCGGCAACAACAGCTCGCCCTACTACAGCACCATCGCCTTCCTGGTGCGCAAGGGCAATCCCAAGAACATCAAGACCTGGGACGACCTGGTGCGCGACGACGTCAAGCTGGTGTTCCCGAACCCCAAGACCTCGGGCAACGCGCGCTATTCGTACCTGGGCGCCTGGCTCTACGCCAACGAGAAGTTCAAGGGCGATGACGCGCAGACCCGCGCCTTCGTCGGCAAACTGCTCAAGAACGTCGAAAGCTTCCCCACCGGCGGACGCGGCGCGACCGTGGCGTTCGCCCAGAACAACCAGGGCGACGCGCTGCTGACCTTCGAATCCGAGGTCAACAACATCGCCAAGGGCGACGAGTTCAAGGCGCAGGGCTTCGAGGTGGTGGTGCCGCCGGTCAGCGTGCTGGCCGAGTTCCCAGTGGCGGTGGTCGACAAGGTGGCCGACGAGAAAGGCACGCGCAAGGTCGCCGAGGCCTATCTGCAGTTCCAGTACTCGCCCGCCATCCAGAAGCTGCTGACCGACTTCAACTACCGGGTGCATGACCCGGAGGCGGTCAAGGCCGCGGCCAGCCGCTTTCCGTCGATCCGGCTGATCAATCCGCAGGACGTGCTGGGTTCGTGGGACCAGATCACCAAGACCCACTTCGCCGCCAACGGCGTGCTCGACCAACTGCTGGGCGCCGGCCGCTGACGCGCCGCGTCGATCCCCGCCTTCCGTCTCGTCAGCCGGCCGCCCGCGAGGGTGGCTGGCGCTTTTACGTTCAGGTCCGCATGTCCACGTTCTTCCGGCAGCATCCCGTCCTGCCCGGCTTCGGCCTCAGTTTCGGCGTCAGCAGCCTGTTCATCACGCTCGTGATCCTGCTGCCGCTGTCGGCCTTGCCGCTCTACAGCAGCCAGATGAGCTGGGGCCAGTACTGGCAGGCCGTCACCGATCCGCGCGTGCTGGCCAGCTACCGCGTCACGCTGCTGGCGGCGTTCTACTCGACCGCCGTGGTGCTGGTCATCGGCCTGTTGCTGGCCTGGATCCTGGTGCGCTACCGCTTCCCCGGGCGAGCCCTGCTGGACGCCGCCATCGACCTGCCGTTCGCGCTGCCCACGGCCGTGGCCGGCCTGACCCTCTCCGTGCTGCTGGCGCCGGGCGGCTGGGTCGGCCAATGGTTCGCGCCGCTGGGCATCAAGATTTCGTATGCATTCCCGGGCCTGGTGATCGCCATGATCTTCACCAGCCTGCCGTTCGTGGTGCGCTCGGTGCAGCCGGTGCTGGCCGACATCGGGGCCGAGTACGAGGAAGCCGCCCGCACGCTCGGCGCCAGCCCGGGCCAGACCGCCTGGCGCATCCTGCTGCCGGCGCTGGTGCCGGCCCTGTTCACCGGCGGCTCGCAGGCCTTCATCCGCAGCCTGGGCGAGTTCGGCGCGGTGGTCATGATCGCCGGCAACATTCCCTACAAGACCGAGGTGACGTCGTTGATGATCTTCAGCCGCCTGGCCGAATACAACTACCCCGCCGCCGCCGCCATCGCCACCGTGGTGCTGGCGGCCTCCCTGCTGCTGCTGTTCGCCCTGCAGGTGCTGCAGGGCCGCCTGCTGCCGTGGCAGCGCGTGCCGGGGATCTGAGCCATGACGCGCCCTTCCCCCTGGCCGCGCCGCCTGCTGATCGGCGCCGGCCTGCTCGCCGCCCTGCTGTTGCTGGCCTTGCCGCTGGCCCTGATCTTCGCCCGGGTGATCGCCGGCGGCTTCGACGCCCTGCTGCAGAACCTGGGCGCCAGCGACATGCGCGCGGCCATCGGCCTGACCTTGCTGGCCGCGGTGGTCAGCGTGCCCATCAACCTGGTGTTCGGCGTGCTGCTGGCCTGGTGCGTGACGCGCTACGACTTCCGCGGCCGCCGCCTGCTGGTGGCGCTGGTCGACATTCCCTATGCCACCTCGCCGGTGGTGGCCGGGCTGTGCTACCTGGTGGTGTACGGCCTGGAAGGCCTCTTCGGCCGCTGGCTCAGCGGCCACGGCGTGCAGCTGATGTTCGCCTGGCCCGGCATCCTGATGGTGACGGTGTTCGTGACCTCGCCGTTCGTGGCGCGCCTGCTGATCCCGCTGATGCAGGCGCAAGGCCAGGAAGAGGAGCTGGCGGCGCTGACGCTGGGCGCCAACGGCTGGCAGATCTTCCGCCGCGTGACGCTGCCCAACATCAAGTGGGGGCTGCTGTACGGCGCGGTCATCACCAATGCGCGCGCGGTCGGCGAGTTCGGCGCGGTGTCGGTCGTGGCCGGCGCGATCCGCGGCAAGACGCTGACGCTGCCGCTGCTGATCGAACAGCTCAACGACGACTACAAGACCGTCGCGGCCTTCACCGCGGCGGCGCTGCTGGCCTGCATGGCGCTGCTGACGCTGGTGGTGAAGACCTATATGGAGCGGCGCCGGGGCGAAGCCCGTCCCGCGCCGACGCACTGATCTCGGCGTCCGTCACGGCGTGAAATGGCGGTTGGCCGGACGCGGCAACCCCAGGTTTTCGCGCAGGGTGCGGCCCTCGTACTCGCGCCGGAAGATGCCGCGCCGCTGCAGTTCCGGCACGACCTGGCCGACGAAAGCGTCCAGGCCACCGGGCAGCCACGGGAACATGACGTTGAAGCCGTCGGATGCCTCGGTCTCCAGCCATTCCTGCATCTGATCGGCGATGCTCGCGGCGGTGCCGACCATCGCCAACCCGCCATAGCCGCCCAGGCGCTGCGCCAGCTGGCGCACCGTGAGCGATTCGCGCTCGGCCAGGCGCAGCACGCGCTCCTGGCTGCTCTTGCTGGCGTTGGTCTCGGGCAACGACGGCAGCGGCGCGTCCGGATCGAAGCGCGAGGCGTCGCAGCCCAGCGCGACCGACAGCGAGGCGATCGCGCTTTCGTAGTGCACCAGGCTGTCCAGGCGCGCCCGGATGGCTCGCGCCTCGCCCTCGGTGTCGCCCACCACCACCAGCACGCCGGGCAGGATCTTGAGATGGTCGCGGTCGCGCCCCAAGGCGTCCATGCGCCCCTTGACGTCGGCGTAGAAGCGCTGGCCATCCTCGATCGTGCCGGACGCGGCGAACACCACCTCGGCGGTCTCCGCCGCCAGCTGCCGGCCGGGCTCGGAGGCGCCGGCCTGCACGATCACCGGCCAACCCTGCACCGGCCGCGCGATGTGCAGCGGTCCGCGCACCGACAGGTGTTCGCCGCGGTGATCCAGCGTGCGCAGGCGCGCCGGATCGAAATAGATGCCGCTGTCGGCGTCGCGGATGAAGGCGTCGTCGGCCCAGCTGTCCCACAGGCCCGTGACCACGTCGTAGAACTCGCGGGCGCGGGCATAGCGCCGGGCATGGTCGGGCTGTTCGGTGCGGCCGAAATTGAGCGCGGCGTCGGGATTGGAGGTGGTCACGATGTTCCAGCCGGCGCGCCCCTGGCTCAGATGGTCGAGCGAGGCGAAGCGCCGCGCCACGTGGAACGGTTCGTCGAAGGTGGTCGACGCGGTCGCCACCAGCCCCAGCCGCTCGGTCACCTGGCTCAGCGCGGACAGCAGCGTGAACGGCTCGAACGAAGTGGCGGTATGGCTGCGCTTGAGCGCCTCGATCGGCATGTTCAGCAACGCCAGGTGGTCCGCCATGAAGAACGCGTCGAAGCGCGCCCGTTCCAGCGCCTGGGCGTAGCGCTTGAGGTGCTCGAAGTTGAAATTGGCGTCGCGCTGGGCGCCGGGGTAGCGCCAGGCGCCGGTGTGGATGCTGACGGGGCGCATGAACGCGCCCAGCTTGAGTTGACGTTGCGCTGGCATGACAAGAACCCTGTTTTCGCCGAAACGAAAAAGATAGCGCGCCCTGGCGGCCAGGCGAACCAACCTGGCGCTATATGGCTATAAGCCGCCCGCCGGCGCGCGTCGCCGCGACGCGACGCAGAATCTTCACGCAGGGTTAACACATCCGTCATTCGGCGTTTCTAAGCTTCCCCCTTTTTTGACCGATGGGCGGTATAGATGGCGCACGACAAACATGACGGCAATCATGAGCTTGCCGAGACTTCCAACAACCTGCCGATGGCGGCGGACCCGCGCCGGCGCAGCCTGCTCAAGGCCGGCCTCGGCGCCACGCTGATGCCCGTGGGCGGCTCGCTGCTGCTGTCGGCCTGCGCCAGCGACAGCGAGGACGACGACACGTCCGCGACGCCCGCGCCGCCGCCCAGGAACATTTCCAGCTTCGCCGTGGCGGTGTTGCCGGACACGCAGTTCTACTCGCGCTATGCCACCGACGCCGAGAACCAGCAGTTCATGCGCAAGTACGGCAGCGAGCCCTACAAGGCCCAGACGCAGTGGGTCGCCGACCACGCCAAGTCGCTCGACATTCCGTTCCTGATCCACCTGGGCGACGTGGTCGACCAGCAGGGCAAGCCCGACCAGTGGACCGTGGCCAGCAAGGCCATGAAGATCCTGGAAGACGCCAAGGTGCCGTATTCGATCCTGGCGGGCAACCACGACGTCATCCTGGACCGCGACTACGTCGACCCCAGCAGCCAGGGCAGCGCCACCGACGCGCAGCGCAACCTGGCCGCGGAACCCTATCTGCAGACTTTCGGTACCGACCGCGCCAGCAAGCAGGCCACCTTCGGCGGGCGCGATCCCAGCGGCTTCCACGAGTACCACATCTTCCAGGCCGAGGGCCAGAAGTTCATGGTGCTGTCGCTGTCGTGGCGCATTTCCGACGCCGGGCTGGCCTGGGCCAACCAGGTGATCCGCGCCAACCCGACGCTGCCGGTGATCCTGGTCAACCACCAGCTGCTCAACATCGACAAGGACGGCATCAGCCCGCTGGAAGTGCCCTATGGCCTGATGCTGTGGGACAAGCTGATCCGCGACAACGACCAGATCTTCATGACGCTGAACGGCCACTACCACGGCGCGGCCCACCTGACCAAGATGAACGCCTTCGGCAATCCGGTCGAGGAAATGGTGGTGGACTACCAGATGGCCTACCAGGGCGGCAACGGCCTGATGCGCCTGTACGAGTTCGACCTGAGCGACAACGAGATCCGCGTGCTGTCGTTCTCGCCGTGGGTGCCGCAGAAGCCCAAGGCCACGCTCAATGCCTTCGACCAGGCGGTGCTGACCGGCGCTAACGAGGAGTTCACCATCAAGATGGACTTCGCCAAGCGCTTTGCCCGCTTCAACAAGGACTTCAAGGCCGCCGCGCCCACGCACACGTCGCTGGTCGAACAGGCGCGCGCCCTGATCCTGGCCAACTACACCGACCCGGCCATCACCACGCAGAAGCCCGCGGCCGACAGCGAGGACTACCCGCAGGTGTCCGGCACGCTGGCGCACTGGCGCTTCTTCGGCGGCGCCGATGGCCAGCCGGTGCCGGTGGGCCAGGTGATCCAGGACCGCACCGGCAACAACCCGGTCAGCCGCGCGGCGCTGAACATCGACGGCGTGGTCGGCGCGCAGCTGGGCGACGTGGTCTGGTCCAACGACCACCACTACCTGTCGGCCGCGCCCGGTTCGGTGCGCTTCCTGAACACCGACAAGAACACCCCGCGCATGAGCTACTTCACCACCGCCACCACGGCCGCGCTGAACGCCGAGACGGTGCCCAACGGCTATACCGTCGAGGCCTTCATCAAGATCGACCGCGACTGGACCGCGCAGAAGCATGCGTGGATGAACATCATGACGCGCGACGGCAAGCGCGGCGACCTGCCCGGCTTCAATGGCGGCGACCCCGAATCGCCGCCGCTGCTGTTCGCTATCTCCAGCCTGCGCGAGATCCAGTGGGAAGTGGTGCCCGAGCGCACCGGCGCCCGCGACGCCAAGACCAACTGGTCCGGCGAGATCATCGCCGACAAATGGATGCACGTGGCCATCGTCAACGACAACACCACCCACGAGACCATCCTGTACGTCGAGGGCGCGCCGGTGCTGCGCAACACCTCGGACGCGCCGGGCCTGGCGACGCTGGCCGCCAACATGCCGTGGGTGATCGGCGCCGGTTCGTGGGACGGCGCGCGCGCCGACGGCTTCTTCGGCAGCATCGGCGAAGTGCGCATCGTCAACCACGCGCTGCTGCCGTCGCAGTGGCTGACTTCGCGCCGGGGCAGCTGACCGGCGGCCGTTCGGCGCCGGGCGGGCGCCGAACGGTCAGGAAAGCCATGTAACTGATAATCGTTATTGTTATAATCGCGGGGGTATCCGCCCCTCTCCCCCGCCATGAGCCCCGATCCCCGCTCCCCGGACATCCACAGCCTGTACCAGGCGCACCACGGCTGGCTGCGCAGCTGGCTGCTGCGCCGGCTCGGCAATGCCTTCGACGCCGCCGACCTGGCGCATGACGCCTTCGCCCGCCTGCTGGCCGCGCCCCGCGCCTTCGACAGCCCCCAGGGCGCGCGCGCCTACCTGCGCAGCATGGGCAACGGCATGTGCATCGATCTGTGGCGGCGCCAGGAAGTCGAGCGCGCCTGGCTCGATACGCTCGGCACCTGCGCCGGCGCCACCGCGCCGTCGGCGGAGCAGCAGGCCATCATCGTCGAGACCCTGCTGCAGGCCGCGCAGATGCTGCAACAACTGCCGCCCAAGGTTGCGCGGGCCTTCATCCTGGCGCAGGTCGACGGCATGAAGTACCGCGACATCGCCGCCGAGCTGGGGGTTTCGGAACGCACCATCAAGAGCTATCTGGCGCGGGCCCTGCTGCACTGCGCGCTGCTGGAGGCCTCATACCAGGCCGCGGCGCAACCCCGGCATTTTCCGGCCGCGCCCTCGCGCGCGCCGGCGGCGTCCTAGCCATGGCCTCGCCCGCGCTGCCCGGCGCCCCGCTCGGCGCCGCCGACCACCGCAGCCTGGAACAGGCCGCCGACTGGTACGTGCGGCTGCACGATGACGCCGCCGACAGCGCCGACTGGCAGCAGTGGCGCGCCTGGCTCGACCGCAGCCCGCGCCACCAGGCCGCCTGGGGCTATATCGAATCCGTCA
>NZ_CADIJR010000061.1 GCF_902859645.1 Achromobacter insuavis
CGGCGCGTCGCGCGTCGATGCGCCGGACGCCGCCGCGCTGCGCCGCGCCGCCGTGGCCCACGCGGCCGCGCACCTGCTGTATTCCCCGGCCGCCCAACCCGTGGCCAGCCTCAAGCCGATGGGCCTGGCGGTGGTGTCCGCCGTCGAGGACGCGCGCGTGGAGCGCGTGCTGGCGGCGCTGTATCCCGGCGTGCGGCGCTGGTTCCGTCCGTTCATCCCGCCGCCGCCCGATCCGACCGATCTGAGCTTCACCGCGCTGGTGCGGCGCCTGTGCCGCCTGCTGATGGATCCCGCGCTGCGCGACGACAACCATTGGGTCAACAAGGCGCGCGACCGGTTCGAGACGCAGGCCGCGGCCGACCTGGCCGATATCGCTGCCTTCCGCCGGCTGGCCTCGCTGCTGGCCAACGACCTGGGCCAGATGCGGGTGCGCTTCAACCCGCTGCAGTATGTGGTGCCGGTGGCCTACCGCGACGACAACAGCTACCTGTGGGACTACGGCGACGCCGCCGAGCCGCCGCCCGCGCTGGCCCTGGGCAGCCAGGGCGCAGCGCCGCAGGCGCGCGAGGCGGCGCCGGGCGAGCGCCAGGCGGAATCCGATGAGGACGTCGAGCTGGGCCGCTACGGCTATCCGGAATGGGACTACCGGCTGGCGCGCGGCCGGCCGGACTGGTGCACCGTGATCGAACGCCTGCCCGGCTGGCGCGCCGACGCCGCGCCGTTGGCGGGATTGCGCCCGCCGCGGCTGGCGCTGCCGCGCGCGCGCCGCCTGGATCGGGCGCGGCGCCTGCGGCGGCAATGGGAGGGCGATGACATCGACCTGAACGCCGCCATCGAAGTCATGATCGACCGGCGCCTGGACCTGGCGCCGGACGCGCGTTTCTTCCAGCGGCCGGGCAGCCAGCCCGGCGTCTGCAGCACGCTGGTGCTGCTGGACCTGTCGGCCTCGGCCAACGACCCCGCGCCGCAGGACGGCGCCACCGTGCTCGACCTGGAAAAGCGCGCGGCCGCGCTGCTGGTGGGCGCGGTGGCCGAGAGCGGCGACCGCATCGCGGTGCACGGCTTCTGTTCGGACACGCGCGCGGCCGTTCACTACTACCGCCTGCTGGATGCCGGCGCGCCGCCCACGGACGCGGCCCTGGGCCGCATCGCGGCGGCCCGGGCCCGCTATTCCACGCGCCTGGGCGCGGCGCTGCGCCATGCCGGCGAGCTGGCGCTGCGCGCGCCCGGCGAACGCCGCGCCCTGATCGTCGTCACGGACGGCGCGCCGTCTGATATCGACGTGCACGACCCGCGCTACCTGGTGGAAGACGCGCGCGAAGCGGTGCTGGCGCTGCGCCGCCGCGGCCTGCGGGTGCAATGCGTGGCGCTGGACGCAAAAGCCGAACCCCAGCTGCGGGCGATGTTCGGATTCCGCGGCTACCGCATCGTGCTGAACGCGGCCGCGTTGCCGGCCGCGCTGGCGCATGGCTACAGCCGCGCGACGCTTGGTTGACCCCCAGGAATCCACGTGTTGACGCCGCGCGCGCCTATGCTGAAACTGATCACCTCGACCGATTGACCTCTGTGCGGCGGCTGCTCCGACCATGGCAAACAAAGATCCTATCCGCGTGGGCGTGTTGTTCTCTGAAACGGGGGCCACATCGACCATAGGCCGTTCCCAGTTGCAGGGCACGCTCCTGGCGATCGACGAGATCAACGAGGCCGGCGGCGTCGACGGCCGCGAGATCGTGCCGGTGCGCTACGACCCGCGTTCCGACCCGGCCACCTACAGCGTGCTGGCCGAACGGCTGATCACCCAGGACCGCGTCAACGTCATCTTCGGCTGCTACATGTCCAGCAGCCGCAAGGCGGTGCTGCCGGTGGTCGAGAAATGGAACCGGCTGCTGTTCTACCCGACGCTGTACGAGGGCTTCGAGTTCTCCAACAACATCATCTACACCGGCGCCGCGCCCAACCAGAACAGCGTGCAGCTGGCGGAATTCATGACCGCCAACTTCGGCGCCCGCGTCTACCTGATCGGCTCGGACTACATCTATCCCTACGAGTCCAACCGCATCATGCGCGAGCTGGTGCTGCAGCGGCAGGACAGCGCCAAGCTGGGCGAACGCTACGTGCCGCTGACCGCGACCGAGCGCGACTACCGCGAGATCCTCGACGACATCCGCAACAAGCGCCCCGACTTCATCTTCTCGACCGTGGTGGGCAACTCCACCGCCTGCCTGTACCGCGCCTACGCCGACGCCGGCTTCGATCCCAAGACCATGCCGATCGCCAGCCTGACCACCTCCGAGGCCGAGATCTCGCAGATGGAGCCCGAGGTGGCGGCCGGGCACTTCACGTCGGCGCCGTATTTCCAGTCGATCGACTCCGAGGTCAACCACCGTTGCCTCGAACGGCTGCGGCGGCGCTTCGGCCAGGACTGCGTGCCCAACCTGTGCTGGGAGGCCGCGTACTTCCAGATGCACATCTTCGCCAACGCCTACCGCGACACCGGCACCGACGAGATCGCGCAGATCCTGCCGCGCGTGCTGCAAAGCGAATTCCAGGCGCCGCAGGGCCGCGTGCGCATCGATCCCACCAACCACCACACCTGCCTCTATCCGCGGGTGGGGCGGGTCAACGGCAAGGGCCAGTTCACCATCGTGCGCGAGGCCACCCGGCCCGTGCATCCCGATCCGTACCTGGTCACCCATTCGCTGGGCGACTGGACGGCGACCCTGAGCTCGCTGGAGATCTGACGGTGGAGCCGGCCAGCCGCCTGCGCGTGATGCGCGCGACGCCTTCGTTGCTCAAGGACCTGCGCACCCTGCGTATCGCCGTCTACCACCCGGACGACGCCGATGGCAGGCAGCTGACGCAGCAGCTGCAGCGCATCGGCTGTCAGGTGCAGACCTTCTGGCCGCCCGCGCCGACCCTGCCCGAGGGGCTGGACGCGGTGTTCCTGGCGGTGCGGCCGGACGTCATCGACCTGGGCTTCGAATGGGCCAAGAGTGACGACGCGCCGATGGTCATCGCCATCGTCACCTACGAGAACCCGACCATCGTCGAGGCGGTGCTGCGCATCGGCGCCAAGGCGGTGCTGCCGTCGCCGGTGAGATCGTTCGGCCTCTTGTCCACCCTGGTGGTGGCGCGGCAGGTCGACGACGACATCCGCTCGCACGCGCGCCGGCTGCGCAAGCTCGAAGGCAAGCTGCTGGGCGCGCGCCGCATCGCCGAAGCCAAGAGCATCCTGATGCGCACGCGCAACGTGACGGAAGGGCAGGCCTACGACCTGATCCGAGAACAGGCCATGAACAAGCGCGTCACCACCGAGGAAATCGCCGGCGCCATCGTCAACGCCAACGAGATCCTGTCGCTTGGCAAATAGCGCTCAGTACTTGCCGGTCAGCAGTTCGCCGGCGTCGGGCACGCGCGTTTCCAGGTCCAGCACCTTGAGCATGCGATAGACCGTGGCCGCGGCGGCGGTCACCACCGGCAGGCCCAGGCGGTCCTGCACCGGCTGGATCGACGCCAGCGACGGCATCTGCACGCAGGCCGACAGCACCACCGCGTCGACGCCGCGCGTGTCCAGGCGCGCGACATGACTGGCGGGCGCCATCGGGTCCTGCGCGCCCACCTTCAGGTTGTCGGCGATCTCCAGCGACAGGCTGTCGTGCACTTCGATGCCTTCGTGCTCGATGTAGTCCACCACCAGCTTGGTCAGCGGCTTCATGTAGGGCGTCAGGATCGCGACCTTGCGCGCGCCGATGGCGTGCAGTCCCTCGACCAGCGCGCCGGCGCTGGAGACGATGGGCGCGGGCGCGCCATTGTCCACGGTGGCCTGGTGCAGCCGTTCCTGCGAGGCGCGGTGGTAGCCCAGGCCCTGCGCCATGATGGCCACCAGGCAGGCGTAGCCCAGCACGTCGACGCGCGCGTCCGACAGTTCCTGCGCGCAGCGGTCGGACTCGCGGTCCATCGAGGCCAGCTCGGCCGCCGTCACCTGCTTCATGCGCATGCGGCTGGAGTGGAAGGTGAAGCGTTCGGGCGCGATGGTCTCGCGCCGGCGCAGCATGGCGGGGATCTCCGTTTCCATGGTGGTGTTGGAACTGGGAACGATCTGGCCGATGCGCAGGACGCGGGGCGACTGGGTCATGGCGGGTCTCCGGTAAGCGTTGTCAGCGCCCGGGTGGACGCGAGAAGCCGATTCTGCTCGCCGCGAACGATAGTTTCCAATATAGTTTTTGTCTGGTTTCATATCTTTCGCAAATCATTGGCCGCCATGGAAATCCGCCAACTCCGTTATTTCGCCGTGCTGGCCGAAGAGCTCAACTTCACCCGCGCCGCCGCCCGGCTGCATATCTCGCAGCCGCCGCTGAGCCTGCAGATCGCCCAGCTCGAGCGCGAGCTGGAGGTCAGGCTGTTTGACCGCACCAACCGGCGGGTGACGCTGACCGAGGCCGGCGCCGCGTTCCTGAACGACGTGCGCGCCACGCTCGCCGGCCTCAAGGACGCCACGGTGCGGGCGCGCGCCGTCGACCAGGGCAGGGCGGGACGGGTCGAGATCGGCCTGTCAGGCTCGCACTTCCTGGGGCCGGTGCCGGCGCTGATCGCGCGTCATGCGCAGACCCACCCGCAGGTGTCGGTGCTGCTCAACGAGATGAATCCCGCCGCGCAGCTGGACGCGGTGCGCGGCCACCGGATCGACGTCAGCATCTCGCGCACCGCCGTGGACGACGACGAACTGCAATCGCTGGCGCTGTGGCCCGATCCGGTGGTGGCGGCCCTGCCGCCCGGGCACCGCCTGGCCGGGCGCAAGCGCCTGGCGCTGGCCGACCTCAGGCAGGACGCGTTCGTGATGCTGCGCACCGAGACCTCGGCCTTCGCCCGCGAGTTGGCCGATACCTGCGCCCGCGCCGGCCTGGCGCAATCGGTGGCGCAGCGCGTGGCCGAAGTGCCGGCGCAGCTGGCGCTGGTGGCGGCCGGGCTGGGCGTGGCCCTGGTGCCGGCCTCGGCGTGCGGCCATTTCGGCGCGCGCATCGTGGTGTGCGCGCTGCCGGCCGCGGTCGGCAGCGGCACGGTCTACGCGGTCACGCGGCGCGACGACGGCAACCGCGCGCTGCAGGCGTTCCTGCGCACGGCGGCGCAGATCGCGGCACGCCCGCCGCGCTGAAACGATGCGCTCTTTTGCGCAGGCGAAGCCGCTCCTCCAGATTCCGGAATAGGCATTTCGCGGCATCGCGGCCACACTCTCCCGCACAAGTTGATTCGCACCAGGATCACGCAGGGAGACAAGCATGCCGCACCCGCAACGCTGGCTGGCCGCCAGCGCGCTGTCGCTCGCCATGGCGGGTCCCGCCCTGGCGGCGTGGCCCGAACGGCCCATCACCCTCATCGTGCCGGCTTCGCCCGGCGGCACCACCGACATCGCGGCGCGCCTGATCGCCGACAAGCTGGCCACGAAGCTGGGCCAGCAGGTCATCGTCGAGAACCGCGCCGGCGCCGCCGGCATCATCGGCGCGCAGACCCTGGCGCGCGCCAAGCCTGACGGCTACACGGTGCTGATGGGCAACATCGGCCCCAACGCCATCAACTACGCGCTCTACAAGACGCTGCCCTACAAGCCGGCCGACTTCGCGCCGGTGACGCTGGTGATTTCCGTGCCGAACGTGCTAGTGGTCAACGAGGCCTCGCCCGCGCACAGCGTGGCCGACCTGCTGGCGCTGGCGCGGCGGGACCCGGGCAAGGTGTCGTTCGGCAGCTCGGGCAGCGGCCAGTCGCCGCACCTGTCGGCCGAGCTGTTCAAGCAGCGCGCCGGCATCGGCGGCACGCACGTGCCCTACAAGGGCGCGGGCCCGGCGGTGGCGGCGCTGCTGGGCCAGCAGTTCACCTTCATGATCGACAACCTGCCCAGCTCCATGCCCTATATCCAGTCGGGCAAGCTGCGCGCGCTGGCCGTCACCAGCGCGCGGCGGCTGGCGGAATTGCCCGACGTGCCGACGATGGCCGAGGCCGGCGTGCCCGACATGGTCGTCACCGCCTGGTTCGGCCTGGTGGCGCCGGCCGGCACGCCCGCCACCGTCGTCGACACGCTCTATGCCGCCACCCGCGACGTGGTGCGCAGCCCCGATATCGCCGAGCGCTTCCGCGCCATGGGCGGGCAGGCCGGCGGCAACACGCCGGCCGAGTTCGCCGCCTTCATCGACCAGGAACGCACGCGCTGGAAACAGATCGTGGACGCTGCGGGCATCGCGCAGGAGCAATAAGTGATCGACAAGATTCAGGCTTGCATGAGGGACGCCGTGGCCGTCATTCCCGACGGCGCCAGCGTGCTGGTGGGCGGCTTCGGCGAGGCTGGCGTGCCGTACGAACTGCTGCACTGCCTGGCCGAGCTGGGCCGGCGCGACCTGACCCTCATCGCCAACAACGCCGGCACCCATGACCGCGGCATCGCCGCGCTGCTCAACCGGCGGCAGGTGCGCAAGATCATCTGCTCGCATCCGCGCCCGCCCAATTCCGAGGCCTTCGCCCGCGCCTTCCGCGCCGGCGAGGTGGAACTGGAATGCGTGCCGCAGGGCACCCTGGCCGAGCGCCTGCGCGCGGCCGGCGCCGGCCTGGGGCCGTTCTACACGCCCACCGGCTACGGCACCGAGCTGGCGCAGGGCCGTCGCCAGGAAGTGATCGACGGCGTCGGCTACGTGCTGGAACAGCCGCTGCGCGGCGACTACGCGCTGATCCGCGCGTACCAGGGCGACCGCTGGGGCAACCTGATGTACCGCCATGCCGCGCGCAATTTCAATCCGGTGATGTGCATGGCCGCCGGCCACGCCATCGCCCAGGTCGACGAGGTCGTGCCGCTGGGCGCCTTCACGCCCGAGCACATCATGACGCCCGGCCTGTTCGTGAAAACCGTGGTGCGGGTGGAGACCTGACATGCCGACGATCACCCCCATGACCCGCCAGCAGGTCGCGCAACTGCTGGCCGGCGATATCCCCGATGGCTCGGTCGTCAACCTCGGCATCGGCATGCCGACCCTGGTCGGCGACTACCTGCCGCCTGACAAGGACATCCTCTTGCACAGCGAGAACGGCATCACCGGCATGGGGCCCGCCGCGGCCGGCGACGCCGTCGATCCGGACCTCATCAACGCCAGCCGGCAGCCCATCACCCTGCTGCCGGGCGCTTCCATCACCGAGCACACCGTGTCGTTCGCCATGATGCGCGGCGGCCACCTCGACTACGCCGTGCTCGGCGCCTTCCAGGTCTCGGAACGCGGCGACCTGGCCAACTGGAAGACCGACGCGGCCGACGCCATTCCCGCCGTCGGCGGCGCCATGGACCTGGCGGTCGGCGCGCGCCAGGTGCTGGCCATGATGGAACACCGCGGCCGCGACGGCGCGCCCAAGATCCTGCGCCAGTGCCGCTACCCGTTGACGGGCGCGGGCGTGGTCACCCGCATCTACACCGACCTGGCCGTGATCGACGTCACGCCCGACGGCCTGCGCGTGCACGCCATGCTGCAGGGCGTCAGCGCCGAGGCGCTGCAGGCCGCCACCGAAGCGCCCTTGCGGTTTGCCGACACGCCATCGGTCATCGCGCTCGATGCCGCCGGCGCGCCGCGCTACGTCAGGGGCTGAGGCAACCCGCCCTGTCCGAGCCATTCCGGAGTCCGCCATGCACCGTCCCGTCCTAGCCGTCCTGGCAACCGCCAGCCTGTTGTTCGCCGCGGCGACGACCGTCCGCGCACAGCCCGCGGCGGCAACACCCGCCGGCGCCTACCCCGACAAGCCCATCACGCTGCTGATCCCGTACCCGCCCGGCGGCAGCGCCGACATCCTGGCCCGCCCGCTCGGCGCGGCCCTGCAGAAGAAATGGAACCAGCCCGTGGTGCTGGAATACAAGCCCGGCGCCGGCGGCGCCATCGCCTCGTCGCAACTGGCACGCGCCAGGCCCGACGGCTACACCCTGCTGATGGTCCTGGCCGCCCACGCCATCAACCCCAGTCTCTACCCCTCGCTGCCCTACGACACTCGCCGCGACTTCGCCCCGGTCTCCCTGGTGGCGACCCTGCCCATGCTGGTCTCGGCCCCGCTGTCCACGCCCGCCAACAGCATCCCCGAACTCATCGCCTACGCCAAACAGCATCCCGGCAAGCTCAGCTTCGCCTCCGCCGGCAACGGCAACACCAGCCACCTGGCCGCCGAAATCTTCAAGCACCGCACCGGCACCGACATGCTGCACGTCCCCTACAAAGGCAGCGGCCCCGCCGTCGTCGCCCTGCTGGGCGGCGAAGTCTCGCTGATGTTCGACAGCATCTCGACCTCGCTGCCCCAGGTCCAGTCCGGCAAACTCAAGGCCCTGGCCGTCACCGGCGAACACCGCTCCCCCTTGCTGCCCGACGTTCCCACCGTCGCCGAAGCCGTCCCCGGCTTCGTCATCAACGGCTGGTACGGCATCCTGGCCCCCGCCGACACGCCACCCGCCATCCTCGACACCCTCAGCACCGCCATCGCCGCCGCCATCAACACCCCCGACCTGAAGGCCCAGCTGAACAGCTACGGCTACGAAACCGTAGGCTCCACCCCCGCCGCCTTCGCCGACCACATCACCAGGGAACTCGACACCTGGAAACAAGCCGTCGAAGTCTCCGGCGCCAAACTGAACTGACCCGGCAGGGCGCCTGGCGCCCACCGCGCGCAACCGGAAAAACCACCGCGCGCGCGACAGCGTCATCACAAATCGCAAGACACCACGTAAGCCGCAAAAGGCCGCCCGCGCGGCCGTCTTGCGGCGGGCCCCGCAAGATCCTCTCACCCCGCACCTTGATGGCAAAAAACGCCAAGCAAACAGCTCGCCCCAACAGCGGCCGTTAAGTCTCAACGCGCCTCAAGAACCCCACCGCCCCAATACAAAAAGGGCCTTCCCAAAAGAAGGCCCTAAAAAAACAACCTACCCAAACGACAACACACAATCCAACGCCTCAGGCTCCCCCAACCGAACCTGAAACCCCCTCAACTCATCCCGCCTGAACACATGCACGTCGACGCGATCCCCCGCCCGGTACTGCCCCAGCAGCACCTCCACGCCGGCAGCCCCTTCGACCTTCAGCCCATCGATCGCCACCAGCACATCCCCGGCTGACAACCCACCCTTGTGTCCCGCGCCACCTTCCAGCACCGTCGCCAATACCAGCGACTCGCCCTGCTTGCGCGTGCGCACATCCAGCGAAGGAATATTGACCGAAGGCTTCCACTGCAGCTTGATTCCCTGCGGCGCCAGCAGCTCCGCCAGCGGCACATCCGCCGTTCCATAGGCATGCCGCGCAATGAAGCGCCGCGCGTCCACGTCCGTCGCCTCCTTGATCAGCGCCGGCAGCCCATCTTCCGCCAGCCCCTGCGCCTTGCCGCGATAGAAATCGCGCCCATAGCGCTGCCACAGCAGGCGCATCACATCATCGAGCGAATGCGTGCCCGCCGACTCCTGCCGGATCAGCAGGTCCAGCCCCAGCGCCACCAGCGCGCCCTTGGTGTAGTAGCTCACCAGCGCATTGGGCGAATTCTCGTCCTGCTTGTAATAGCGCGTCCACGCGTCGAACGAGCTTTCCGCCACCGATTGCTTGTGCCGCCCCGGCGTGCGCGCGACGCTGGTGATGGTCTTGGCCAGCAGGCGCAGGTAATCGTTCTGCGTGATGGCGTTGGAACGCAGCAGCAGCAGATCGTCGTAATAGGACGTGAAGCCTTCGAACACCCACAGCAGCCGCGTCAGGTCCGGCTGCGCCAGGTTATAGGGCACGAACGCCTGCGGCTTGATGCGCTTGACGTTCCAGGTGTGGAAATACTCGTGGCTCACCAGCCCCAGGAAGCCGCGGTAGCCTTCGCCCTGGCCCTGCTGGCCCAGCACCGGCAGGTCCTTGCGCGCCGTCATCAGCGCCGTGCTGGCGCGGTGCTCCAGGCCGCCGTAGCCATCGCCCGTCACCATCGTCATGAAGACATAGCGGTCGGCGCTGTCCAGGAACGGCGCGCGCTTGCTGCGCGGCTCGAAGAAGGCGATCTGGGTTTCGCAGATCTTGCGCACGTCGGCCGTGATGCGGGCCAGGTCCAGGTTGGGCGCCACGCCCGTGAACACCAGTTCGTGCTCGGCGCCATGCGCCGTGAAGCTGGCCACCTGCGGCGTGCCCATCTCGACCGGATGGTCGATCAGCGCGTCGTAGTCCGGCGCCAGGTACAGGCCGAAGCCGTGGCGCCGCGCCGCGCCCTTGTGGCCGCGGGCCTCGGGCAGGCTGGTGTAGACCTTCCAGCCCTCGATGCCGCGCGGCGGCGCCAGGTCCACCAGGCAGGGCAGGTGGTCCTGGCCATGCACGCGCAGGAACACGCTGGTGCCGTTGAAGAAACCGTGGGTCTCGTCCAGGTGCGCGCCGCGCACCGACAGGTCCCACGCATAGACCATGTACTCGATCCGCAGCGGGCCGTCGCAGGGCGCGGCCTGCCAGGTGTGATTGTCTATTTTGTCGACAACCACGCGCCGGCTGCCCGAATAGGCCGCCACCGACTCGATCTGGCGCGAGAAATCGCGGATCAGGTAGCTGCCCGGAATCCAGGCCGGCAGCGATAGCCGCTGGCCTTCCGGCGCGGGCGTCTGGACGGTTAGGGTTATCCGGTAGCGGTGGCCGGCGGGGTCGTGCGGCGCAAGGCGGTAAAGTACGGGGAAAGACACGGGGAAAGCGGCAGTTTTTTCCATCCGTATATCTTATTTCATCCCATCCTCTGGAGACAGGTAATGAGCGAGTCGTTTGTGCTGGTCGAAACCCGCGGCCGCGTCGGTCTGCTGACGCTGAACCGCCCCAAGGCGCTCAATGCGCTCAACGATCAACTGATGAACGAGCTCGGGGCGGCGCTGCTGGCTTTCGAGGCGGATGCCGACATCGGCGCCGTGGTCATCACGGGCAGCGAAAAGGCCTTCGCCGCCGGCGCCGACATCGGCGCCATGAAAGACTGGTCCTACATGGACGTCTACGGCAGCGAATACATCACGCGCAACTGGGAAACGCTCAAGCGCATCCGCAAGCCCGTGATCGCCGCGGTCGGCGGCTACGCGCTGGGCGGCGGCTGCGAGCTGGCCATGATGTGCGACATCATCATCGCCGCCGACACCGCCAAGTTCGGCCAGCCGGAAATCAAGCTGGGCGTCATCCCCGGCGCCGGCGGCACGCAGCGCCTGCCGCGCGCGGTGGGCAAGGCCAAGGCCATGGACATGGCCCTGACCGCCCGCATGATGGGCGCCGAGGAAGCCGAGCGCGCCGGCCTGGTGTCTCGCGTGGTGCCGGCCGACAAGCTGATGGACGAGGCCCTGGAGGCCGCCACCGTGATCGCCTCGATGTCGCTGCCGTCGGTCATGATGGCCAAGGAATGCGTCAACCGCGCCTTCGAGGGATCGCTCAACGAAGGCCTGCTGTTCGAGCGCCGCGTGTTCCATTCGCTGTTCGCGACCGAGGACCAGAAGGAAGGCATGGCCGCCTTCACCGAGAAGCGCAAACCGGACTTCAAACACCGTTAAACCTTGTTACGCCCCTGCCGGCCCGCCGGCCGGGGCATGAAACGTCCCCACGCGCCCATCACGGGCGCGTTTTTTCTTGCGCCGCCCGGGGAGGATGCGCGTTGCGCCTTGAAACTTTTGGGCAGCACCTTGTTGCAGTGTTCGGCCCTATCCTGAAAAGGCGTCACTCAAAAAGAAGAGGTGCCGCGCCAGAGAGGCTTGCCCGAACTGGTAAGCCCATGCGCGGCGGCTCGCCTGCAAACAATAGCAACAAGGAGCCTTGCATGCGTACTTCCCCTTTTACTCGCCGGTGCTCCGCCGCCGCGCTCGCGGGCGCCTTGAGCGTCTGCTTCGTGACCGCCACGCAAGCGCAATCGCCGCGACCGTCGATGCGGCTGGTGTCTGAAACGCCGTACCCCGCCGCCGCGGCGCCCGCGCCGCAGATGAGCGCGCAGGAACTGCGCGACATCGCGATCGACGCCTACGTCTACGCCTATCCGATGGTGGTGATGGAACTGGCGCGGCGCAAGGCCACCGCGGTGCAGTCGCCGCTGGAAGGCAAGGCGCCCGTCAACCAGTTCGGCCACAAGGCCGCCTTCCCCGACCCGCGCGCGGCCGACACGCCCTGGCCCAGCGCCGACGCGCTGTATTCGAGCCTGTGGTTCGATGTCTCGCGCGCGCCGCTGATCGTGCGCCTGCCCGACACCGGCAACCACTACACCGTGCTGTCGGCGCTGGATATGTGGAGCGACGTGTTCGCCTCGCGCGGCACGCGCACCAACGGCCCCGGCGCGCAGTCGTTCGCCATCGTCGGCCCCAATTGGGACGGCGTGCCGCCGCCGGGCGTGGACCTGATCCGCAGCCCCACCTCGACCGGCTGGCTGATCGGCTGGACCCAGGCCGGCGGCCCGCAGGACTACGCCGCGGTCAATCAGATCCAGGCCAACATGTCGGCCAGCCCGATGGTGGCGCCGGTGGCGCCCGTGCCCGGCCGCCATCGCGGTCCCGGCAGCGCCACGCCCTATCCGCAGACCGGTCCGGGCGTGGGCACGGCCCCGATTGGCAGCGATGTGCCGATGCCCATGTCCACGCCCGTGGCGGTAGGCGAGGGCACGCCGGCCGAGCAGGTCGCGGGCATGGACGCGGCATCGTTCTTCACGCTGTTCTTCGACGTCATGCGCAACAATCCGCCGCATGCCAACGACACGCCGATCCTGGACCGCATGCGCCGCATCGGCCTGGACAACCGCCAGCCGTTCTCGTATGGCCGCCTCAGCCCCGCCGTGCAGCAGGCCCTGACCGAGGCGCAGCCGCTGGCTGGCCGCCGCATCGCCGACGGCGTCTCGCGCCTGGCCACGCCGATGAACGGCTGGAACACCGTGCTCACCGGCATCGGCACCTATGGCACGGACTACACGCGCCGCGCCGCCATCGCCTACGCCGGGCTGGGCGCGCCGACCGCGGAAGACGTGCTCTATCCGGTCACCGTCGCCGACAGCAAGGGCCGCGCGCTCAGCTCGAACGAGGACTACGTGCTGCATTTCGAGAAGGGCCAGTTGCCGCCGGCCAACGCCTTCTGGTCGCTGCATGTCTATAACGACAAGCACGGCTTCGCCGACAACCCGGCCAACCGCTATGCGCTGCGCAGCACCGACGGCCTGAAGTACAACGCCGACGGCTCGCTGGACATCTACATCCAGCGCCGCGATCCGGGCGAGCGCAAGCGCGCCAACTGGCTGGCGACGCCGGCCGCCGACGGCCCGTTCCTGCTCAGCATGCGCCTGTACTGGCCGCAGGACGTCGCGCTCGACGGTCTGTGGGCGCCGCCGCCGGTCAAGCGCGACTGACCGATCCGACGCCGCGCGGCCGCCGCCGGCGCGCGACCAACGGCCCCGCGAGGGGCCGTTTTTCTTTGCCGTGGCGCCGGCCGCGGGATCAGCGGCGCGCCGACGGCCTTCCCGATTTCGCGTCCCCAATTTTCACGCCGCGGGTCCGCCCGGCGGGCGCTGTTGTCGCCTTACAAACCGCCGAAAGTTCATTTGCTCGGGTAAAAAGAATCACGCTATACTCTGCGGGTTTGACGCTTGCGGGATAAGAACACATGGCAGGGATTTCGCCAGGGTTCTGACAGGGGCAAGGCTGGCGGTATAAGGCTTTAAGCGGGGAAGTTTGATGCAGCAGAACACAGTGCGGCACGAACCTGCGCGCGATTGGGACGAGAAAACCCGGGATCAGTCCTGTGGAATGGATCAGTCCCTTGCGCAACAGGGCGAAGCACGCCAGGTTCTGGCGGATCAGGATCCGGTGGACCGGGTGCTGGTTCTCAGCGACGCGGACCGCGCGGCGCTGAATGCGCAGGCTGGCCGCGGACTCTTGTTGGCACTGGCGGCGCAAGGCGCCATGGGGCTCGCAGCAGCAGTAATAGCGGGGGTTGTCGGAGGGGCGGCGGCAGGTTGGTCGGCGCTGGCGGGGGCAGGAGCGTATTTCATACCCAATGCGTTGTTCGCATTGCGCCTGGCTGTCAGTGTTCGGGCCGGTAAGGCCAGTCCCTTTACCTTTCTCTCTGGTGAGTTGATCAAGTTGTTCGCAACGGCGTTGCTGTTGTGGCTGCTTTCGCGTGTGGCGCAGGACAGCATCGTCTGGCCCGCCGCGCTGCTGGGCTTGATACTCACCCTGAAGGGATATCTCCTGCTTTTGATGTTCCGCAAGTTGTCATAGCGCTGCCGGTTGGGTTACGGCAAACGGAATCGTGGAATCGTCCGGCTCGCAAGGGCTCGGGCATACAGCAAATAGGGTAGGATTCAAATGGCTGCTGCCAGCGACGTGTCGCCTCAGTCCGCGTATATTCAGCATCACCTGGTGCATCTGAACAATACGGGCGAGAAACAGAGCGCAATTGCTCAGTTCGACATCATCAATTACGACTCGTTGTTCTGGTCCGGCCTGACGGGTCTGATCGTCATCTTCTTCCTGTGGCGCGCCGCCAGCCGCGCGACCGCCGGCGTTCCGGGCCGCTTCCAGGCCTTCGTGGAAATGATCGTCGACATGGTCGACGATCAGGCCAAGGGCATCGTCCACAACGCCAAGAGCCGCCTCTTCATCGCTCCGCTCGCGCTCACCGTGTTCCTCTGGATCATCCTGATGAACGCGCTGGACTTGCTGCCCGTCGACCTGCTGCCGTCGATCTGGCGCTGGACCGGCCTGGGCGCGCACCACGGCGACCCCCTCTACTACCACCGCGTGCTGCCGACGGCCGACCTGAACGTGCCGATGGGCATGTCGCTGGGCGTGCTGCTGCTGATGTTCTACTACGGCATCAAGATCAAGCACCCGGGCGGCTTCGTCAAGGAACTGTTCACCGCGCCGTTCCACGCGCACGGTATCGGCGCCATCGTCCTGGCCCCGTTCAACCTGCTGCTGAACCTGATCGAATACGCCGCCAAGTCCGTGTCGCTGGGCATGCGGTTGTTCGGCAACATGTTCGCCGGCGAATTGATTTTCATGCTGATCGCCCTCTTGGGCGGTGCCTGGACCGGTTTCAACGGCGCCAGCATCGGCTTGGGAATCGGCCACGTGCTGGCCGGCTCGATCTGGGCCATCTTCCACATCCTGATCGTGTTGCTCCAGGCCTTCATCTTCATGATGCTGACCCTGGTGTATCTCGGCCAGGCGCACGAAGGCCACTGATCCCCCGAATTTCCGGCGTCGGCCTCCCGGCCGGCACTGGATAGCAAGATCATCTTGCATTGAGCAGTACCACCATTCTTTTTTGTTTTTTGACTTCAGATTTCTAACCAAGGAGTTGTCATGACCAACGTCGCTTTCGTTGCTCTCGCTTGCGGTCTTATCATCGGTCTGGGCGCTATCGGCGCTTGCATCGGCATCGCACTGATGGGCGGCAAATACCTGGAAGCTTCGGCTCGTCAGCCTGAACTGATGAACGCTCTGCAAACCAAGATGTTCCTGCTGGCTGGCCTGATCGACGCGGCATTCCTGATCGGCGTGGGTATCGCCATGCTGTTCGCCTTCGCCAACCCGTTCGTCGGCTAAGGCACGCCCGCCGGCGAAAAGGCGGGTCATGACGCTGGCGGCGATGAGGGCTTGAGCCCCGTCGCCGGTCAGCAAAGTATCGAGTGCTCCGCGTTGCCCGTCCCGGGTGCCGTCGGAGCCGCAAGGTGTTAAAGGAACGACCGTGAATCTGAACGCGACGATCATTTTCCAGATGCTCGTGTTCTTCGTTCTGGGCTGGTTCACGATGAAATTCGTGTGGCCTCCTCTGACGAAGGCGATGGACGAGCGCCGCCAAAAAATCGCCGACGGCCTTGCCGCCGCGGAGAAGGGCAAGGCCGATCTGGCCCAGGCCCAGGCGCGCGTCAGTCTGATCGAGGCTTCTGCCAAGTCCGAAAACCACGCCCGCATCATCGAGGCCGAGAAGCAAGCCGCCTCCCTGATCGAGCAGGCCCGCCGTGAAGCGGAAGCCGAGCGTGCCCGCATCGTGGCGCAAGCTGCACAGGATGCCGCGCAGGAAGTCCAGCGCGCCCGTGATTCGCTGCGCGACGACGTCGCCGCGCTGGCCGTCAAGGGTGCTGAACAGATCCTCAAGCGCGAGGTTGACGCCCGCGCCCACGCCGAGCTGCTGAACCAGCTCCGCGCGCAGCTTTAATCCGGGACCGTCATGGCTGAACTTTCCACTGTTGCCAGGCCGTACGCCGAAGCCCTGTTCGCCGCCGCGCGCGACGACAAGGCCGGCCTGCAGGCTTGGGCCGACCTGGTCAGCGAGCTGTCGCAGGTCGCCTCCAACCCCGACGTGCGCGAGGCCATGGCCGACCCGCGTCTGGGCGACAAGCAGCGCGTCGAGCTGTTCACTGGCCTGGTAAAGGCCGAACTGCCCCAGGCCGCCCGCAATTTCATCGAGCTGCTGGTCGAAAACGACCGGCTGCTGCTGCTGCCCGAGATCGCCACGCAATTCGTGGTGCTGCGGAACCGTCACGACGGCACGGCGCAGGCGGAAATCACCAGCGCGTTCGAGCTGAGCGATGCCCAGGTCCAAGAACTGGTCGCCGGTCTCGAGAAGAAATTCGGCCTGAAGCTCAAGCCCGTCGTCACCGTCGACCAGTCGTTGATCGGCGGCGTGCGCGTGGCCGTCGGGGACCAGGTGCTCGATACTTCCGTACAAGCCCAATTGGCCCGCATGCGCGATACGCTCGCCGCTTAAAGGCAGCACTAACAGGATTCCAGGAGTCAATATGCAACTCAATCCCTCCGAGATCAGCGAACTGCTCAAGAGCCGCATCGAGGGCCTGGGCGCTTCGGCTGATGTCCGTACTCAGGGCACCGTCGTGTCCGTGACCGACGGTATTACCCGCATCCACGGCTTGTCCGACGTGATGCAGGGCGAAATGCTCGAATTCCCCAACAACGTCTTCGGTCTGGCGCTCAACCTCGAGCGTGATTCCGTCGGCGCCGTTATTCTCGGTGACTACACCGGCGTGTCCGAAGGCGACGCGGTCAAGACGACCGGCCGCATTCTGGAAGTCCCGGTCGGCCCCGAGCTGAAAGGCCGCGTGGTCAACACGCTGGGCGAGCCGATCGACGGCAAGGGCCCCGTGAACGCCAAGGCCACCGACATCATCGAAAAAGTGGCTCCCGGCGTTATCGCCCGCCGCTCGGTGTCGCAGCCGCTGCAAACCGGCATCAAGGCTATCGACTCGATGGTTCCCATCGGCCGTGGCCAGCGCGAACTGATCATTGGCGACCGCCAGACCGGCAAGACCGCCGTGGCCGTCGACACCATCATCAGCCAGAAGGGCAAGGGCGTCACCTGCGTGTACGTCGCCATCGGCCAGAAGGCTTCGACGATCAACAACGTGGTGCGCAAGCTGGAAGAGCACGGCGCGATGGAATACACCATCGTCGTGGCCGCTTCGGCTTCGGACTCCGCCGCCATGCAGTACCTGGCCGCCTACGCCGGCTGCACGATGGGCGAATACTTCCGCGATCGCGGCGAAGACGCCCTGATCGTTTATGACGACCTGACCAAGCAAGCCTGGGCCTACCGCCAGGTCTCGCTGCTGCTGCGCCGTCCGCCGGGCCGCGAAGCCTACCCGGGCGACGTGTTCTACCTGCACTCGCGCCTGCTGGAACGCGCCGCCCGCGTGAACGAAGACTACGTCGAGAAGTTCACCGATGGCGCCGTCAAGGGCAAGACCGGCTCGCTGACCGCGCTGCCGATCATCGAAACCCAGGCGGGCGACGTGTCGGCCTTCGTTCCGACCAACGTGATCTCGATCACGGACGGCCAGATCTTCCTGGAAACCGACCTGTTCAACGCTGGTGTGCGTCCCGCCATCAACGCCGGTATCTCGGTGTCGCGCGTGGGCGGTGCCGCCCAGACCAAGGTCGTCAAGAAGCTGTCCGGCGGTATCCGTACCGACCTGGCGCAGTACCGTGAACTGGCCGCCTTCGCGCAGTTCGCCTCGGACCTGGACGACGCCACCCGTCGCCAGCTCGAGCGCGGCAAGCGCGTGGTCGAACTGCTCAAGCAGCCGCAATACCAGCCGCTGCAGGTGTGGGAACTGGCCGTCACGCTGTACACGGTCAACAACGGCTACCTGGATGACGTGGACGTGGCCCAGGTGCTGTCGTTCGAAAAGGCGCTGAAGGACCAGCTCAAGGCCAAGCACGCGGCCCTGATCCAGCGCGTCGAAGACACCAAGGAACTGTCCAAGGATGACGAAAGCGAACTCGCCGCCGCCATCCAGGAATTCAAGAAGCACGGTGCTTTTTAAGAAAGTGATGGGTTAGGCGTCAGCTGCGCCTCACCCATCCTTATCGGATGGTTGAGGCGCTAGCGCCAACCCATCGGCCAGTCTTCACAGGAAAGCGCAATGCCCGGAATTAAGGAAATCCGAACCAAGATCAAGAGCGTGCAAAACACGCGCAAGATCACCAAGGCGATGGAAATGGTCGCCGCATCCAAGATGCGCAAGGCGCAGGAACGGATGCGCGCGGGCCGTCCGTACGCCACCAAGGTGCGCGAGATCGCCGCGCACCTGATGCAGGCCAACCCCGAGTACAGCCACCCGTACCTGGTCGAGCGCGAAGTCAAGGCGGTCGGCGTGGTCATGGTGACGACGGACAAGGGTCTGTGCGGCGGCTTGAACACCAACATCACCCGCGTGGTGTTGACGAAGCTGAAAGAGTTCGAGAAGAACGGCATCGCCGTTCAGGCGACCGCTTTCGGCAACAAGGGCGTGGGTGTCCTGTCCCGTATCGGCGCCAAGCTGGTTTCCCAGGAAGTGCAACTGGGCGACAAGCCGCAACTGGACCGCCTGCTGGGCGCGATCAAGGTGCAGCTGGACGCCTACCTGGAAGGCCGCATCGACGCGCTGTACGTGGCTTCGACCCGCTTCGTCAACACGATGAAGCAGGAGCCGCTGTTCCTGCGCCTGCTGCCCCTGGCCAGCGGTTTGGAAGATCCGTACCAGACGGGCGCCGAAAGCCTGGCCAAGACTTCGGAAGTGAAATCGGATTACAGCTGGGATTACATCTACGAACCCGACGCTCGTAGCGTGATCGACGACCTGCTGCAGCGTTACGTTGAAGGCCTGCTGTACCAAGCCGTGGCCGAGAACATGGCTTCGGAGCAGTCGGCCCGGATGGTCGCCATGAAGGCGGCGTCGGACAACGCCAAGAAGGTCATCGGCGATCTGCAGCTGGTCTACAACAAGACCCGCCAGGCCGCGATCACCAAGGAAATTTCGGAAATCGTAGGGGGCGCTGCCGCCGTCTGAGGCAGGCAGCATCCCGTCAAAAGCTATCAAGCAAGGAATCGACATGAGCAACGGAACCATCGTTCAGTGCATCGGCGCCGTGGTGGATATTCAGTTCCCCCGCGATCACATGCCCAAGATCTACGAAGCGCTTACTCTGGTCGACGAGGGTTCCTCGTTCGCCGAAAAGGGTCTGACGCTGGAAGTGCAGCAACAGCTGGGTGACGGCGTGGTGCGTACCATCGCCCTGGGCTCCAGCGACGGCCTGCGCCGCGGCATGAAGGTCGCCGGCACCGGCGCCCCGATCTCGGTGCCCGTCGGCACCGGCACGCTCGGCCGCATCATGGACGTGCTGGGTCGTCCCATCGACGAAGCCGGCCCGATCCAGCACGAAGAAAAGCGTGGCATTCACCAGCCGGCTCCTCGTTTCGACGAGCTGTCGCCGTCGGTGGAACTGCTGGAAACCGGCATCAAGGTTATTGACCTGGTGTGCCCGTTCGCCAAGGGCGGCAAGGTCGGCCTGTTCGGCGGCGCCGGCGTGGGCAAGACCGTCAACATGATGGAACTGATCAACAACATCGCCAAGCAGCACAGCGGCTTGTCGGTGTTCGCCGGCGTGGGTGAGCGTACCCGTGAAGGCAACGACTTCTACCACGAAATGGAAGAGTCGAACGTTCTGGACAAGGTTGCGATGGTGTTCGGCCAGATGAACGAACCCCCCGGCAACCGTCTGCGCGTGGCGCTGACCGGCCTGACGATGGCCGAGAAGTTCCGCGACGAAGGCCGCGACATCCTGTTCTTTGTGGACAACATCTACCGCTACACCCTGGCCGGTACCGAAGTGTCGGCACTGCTGGGCCGTATGCCGTCGGCGGTGGGCTACCAGCCCACGCTGGCCGAAGAAATGGGCAAGCTGCAAGAGCGCATCACGTCCACCAAGACTGGCTCGATCACCTCGATCCAGGCCGTGTACGTGCCGGCGGATGACTTGACCGACCCGTCGCCCGCCACCACCTTCCAGCACTTGGACTCGACCGTCGTGCTGTCGCGTGACATCGCCGCCCTGGGTATCTACCCGGCCGTGGACCCGCTGGATTCGTCCAGCCGCCAGCTCGACCCGCAAGTCGTCGGCGAAGAGCACTACGCCGTGGCCCGTGGCGTGCAGCAGACGCTGCAGCGCTACAAGGAACTGCGCGACATCATCGCGATTCTGGGCATGGACGAACTGTCGCCGGAAGACAAGCAGGCCGTGGCCCGCGCCCGTAAGATCCAGCGTTTCCTGTCGCAGCCGTTCCACGTGGCCGAAGTGTTCACCGGTTCGCCCGGCAAGTACGTGCCGCTGGCCGAAACCATCCGTGGTTTCAAGATGATCGTGAACGGCGAGTGCGATGCGCTGCCGGAACAGGCCTTCTACATGGTCGGCTCGATCGACGAGGCCTTCGAGAAGGCCAAGAAACTGCAATAAGGAACCGATATGGCTACCCTGCATGTGGATGTCGTCAGCGCAGAGGAAGCGATCTTCTCCGGTGAGGCGAAGTTCGTGGTGCTGCCTGGCGAAGCGGGTGAACTGGGCATTCTGCCCGGCCACACCCCGCTGATTTCGCGCATACGCCCCGGGACGGTCAAGATCGTTCGTGCCGACCAAGGCGAGGAAAACATCTTCGTCGCCGGGGGCATTCTGGAAGTGCAGCCGGGCAGCGTGACGGTCCTGGCCGACACCGCCATCCGTGCCGCCGACCTGGACGAAGCCCGTGCCCTGGAAGCGCGCAAGCGCGCCGAAGAGGCCCTGGCCAACGCCAAGGACAAGGCCGACATCGCGGTTGTCGAAGCCGAGCTGGCGATGCTGGCGGCGCAAGCCGTCGCCGCGCGCAAGCTGCGTCAAGGCGGTCGTTCGCACTAAGCGGCGATACGACCCGCCGGGGTTCGCCCCGGACTCGAAAAAAGCGGCCCTGGGCCGCTTTTTTCATGCCCGCCGTTCGCGCTCGTTCGGCGGCGCCTTCCCTCGGTCGACCGCAGTCCCGCTTGCGCTCACTACGAATGGCCGGGTGTGTTCTGCAACGGTAGCCTGCAATCTTTGGAACGCAAGCCGGGAGGAACTGCATGCGAGACACCATGGATTGCGGGGTGCTGCTCACCCCTGGCCACGAAATCGCCATGGGCCATTGGGTCGCCCGCGACCAGCCCAGGCTGGCGCGGGTGCGCCTGCACCTGGTGCCGCTGCGAACGCCGGGCACAGGCCCCGACGTCCATGCGCTCGCCGGGCTGGCCGTCGCCCTGCGGCGCTACGATCACTGCATCCTGCCGGTCGCGCCGGCCTCGCTGGCCTGGACCCGCCTGTCGCTGCAGCAGGCCGCAGGCGAGCTCGCGACGCCCATCCTGCTGTTGGTGCACGACATGACCGCGCCCGCCATCGAGGATCTGCTGCGGCTGGGCGCCTCGGACTTCCTGGCCGCGCCGTATTGCCTCGAAAGCCTGCGCGTGCGGTTGGGGCGGCTGGCGCGGCGTGCGCCCCTGTTGGCCGAAGGGTTGCGGGAACCCGAGACGGCCTATGCGGCGGGCGGCGCGCGGCCGGCTGGCCAGCCGTGCACCCGGCCGCAGGTGCCGCGGCAGGTGTTGCAGCAGGGGTTGGCCGGGTTGCGCTACCAGCCCGGCCGCGACACGCAGGAGGCCTTCCGGCAGGCCAAGGCGCGGGTGGTCGATGGATTCGAGTCCGACTACATCCGGCTGGCGCTGTCGCGCCATCATGGCAACGTGGCGCGCGCCGCGCGCGCCTCCAGCAAGCATCGGCGGGCGTTCTGGGCGCTGATGCGCAAGCACGGCATCGATGCCGCGCCGTACCGGCGCCAGGCCGCGATGCACGCCGACAGCGCGAGCGGCGCCGGCTGAAGCCCCGTCGTTTGCGCGCCGGCAAACGCCGGGCGCGCCGCCGCCATGCCCTGTCAGCTTGGGGCAGTAAAATCACGGCTTCCGATCATCGAGGATAGTCGTGTCTGCTTCCGTCTTGAAGAACGATGTGTTCTTGCGCGCACTGCTGCGCGAGCCCGTGCCCTACACCCCGATCTGGCTGATGCGCCAGGCGGGCCGCTACCTGCCCGAGTACCGCCAGACGCGGGCGCGGGCCGGTTCCTTCATGGGCCTGGCTCAGAACCCGGACTACGCCTCGGAAGTCACGCTGCAGCCGCTGGAGCGTTTCGACCTGGACGCGGCCATCCTGTTCTCGGACATCCTGACCGTGCCGCACGCCATGGGCCTGGGCCTGGACTTCGCCGAAGGCGAGGGCCCGCGCTTCGCCCGTCCGGTGCGCACCGAGGAAGACGTGGCGCGCCTGGCCGTGCCCGACATGGACAAGCTGCGCTACGTATTCGACGCCGTCAGCACCATCCGCCGCGACCTGGACGGCAAGGTGCCGCTGATCGGCTTTGCCGGCAGCCCCTGGACCATCGCCTGCTACATGGTCGAAGGGCAGGGCAGCGACGACTACCGCCTGATCAAGACCATGCTGTATGCGCGGCCCGACCTGCTGCATCGCATCCTGGAAATCAACGCCGAGGCGACGCTGCAGTACCTGAACGCGCAGATCGCCGCGGGCGCGCAGGCCGTGATGCTGTTCGACAGCTGGGGCGGCGTGCTGGCCGACGGCCTGTTCCAGCAATTCTCGCTGGCCTATACCCGCAAGGTGGTGGCCGGCCTGACCCGCGAACACGAAGGCCGCCGCGTGCCGGCCATCGTCTTCACCAAGGGCGGCGGCCAGTGGCTCGAAGACATCGCCGCCTGCGGCTGCGATGCCGTCGGCCTGGACTGGACGGTCGACCTGGCCGCGGCGCGGCGCCGCACCGGCGACTCGGTCGCGTTCCAGGGCAACCTCGATCCCATGGCGCTGTTCGGCGGCGCCGACGCCATCCGCGCCGAGGCGCGTCGCGTGCTCGACGCGTTCGGCCCGGTGGGCAAGGGCGGCCATGTCTTCAACCTGGGGCATGGCATTTCGCGCTTCACGCCGCCCGAAGCGGTAGCCGAATTGGTCGACGAAGTCCACCGTCACAGCCGTTCGCTCAGAGGGTAAGTGAGTGAACGCTTCGGCCCGCAGGGCCGGGTATTGAGGGCCCCCAAGCGCAGTTGTGCACAGCAAGATTGCGCTCGGGGAAAACCCTTTAGAAGCTAGTTTACAATCTTGAAAGTTTGCTTAAGTCGATGTTTTTAATGGAATAAAATAGGTTTTCAACAGGGTTGCAAGAGTTGATGCAATCTTGCCTTATTCCAATTTCTAACGTTGCTCTCGCCTTTTCCCCAAAGTTATCCACAGGTAGGGGCTGGAGTCCCGGCAGGGATTGCGGCGACAATCCTTCCTCGCCCGGGCGCCGGCCCGGTCCACGCCTCCAGGCACCGTCATCGCGCCCGTTTCGGGCCCGTTCCGTTCATGTTCCGTTCCGTTCTCCATGTCTGAAGACTTCGCGCTGGTCGAATCCACGCCGGCCGCGCCGGCGGCGGTCTGCTGGGTGCGCGTCGCGCTCGACGTGCCGCTGCCCGGCCCGTTCGACTACCGTCACCACGAGCCCGTCGAGGCGGGCCTGCGGGTGATCGTGCCGTTCGGGCGCCGCAAGCTGATCGGCGTGGTGGTGGACAATCCGGCCGAGCCGTCCTACGAACCGAAGCAGATCAAGCCGATCGAGGAAGTGCTGCGCGACCTGCCGCCCTTCGACGAGGCCTGGCTGCGCCTGGCGCGTTTCGCCGCCGAGTATTACCAGCGGCCGCTGGGCGAGGTGATGCTGCCGACGCTGCCGCCGCCGCTGCGCAAGCCGACCGCCTATCAGGGCAAGCGCTCGGCCGGCGGCCCGGTGGCGCGGCTGGACGGACGCAAGCGCAAGGCGGCCCGCAATCCGGCCGAGGCCGACCAGCCGCCTGAACTGAACGATGCGCAGCGCGAGGCGGTGGAGACCATCGCCGGGCTCGCCAAATTCAAGCCGGTGCTGCTGTACGGCGTGACCGGCAGCGGCAAGACCGAGGTCTACCTGCGCGCCGCCGAGAAAGTGCTGGCGGCCGGCCGCCAGGTGCTGCTGCTGGTGCCGGAAATCAACCTGACGCCGCAGCTGGAGGGCGCGCTGCGCGCCCGGCTGGAAGGCCTGGTGGGGCCCGACGGCCTGGCGGTGCTGCACAGCGGCCTGTCCGATGGCGAGCGCCTGCAGGCCTGGGCGCGCGCGCAGCGCGGCCAGGCGCGCATGCTGCTGGGCACGCGCATGGCGATCTTCGCGCCCATGGGCGAGCTGGGCCTGATCGTGGTGGACGAAGAACACGACGCCTCGTACAAGCAGCAGGACGGCCTGCGCTATTCCGCGCGTGATCTGGCGGTGTGGCGCGCGCACGACCTGGACATCCCGGTGGTGCTGGGCTCGGCCACGCCGTCGCTGGAAACCTGGCAGCACGCCGAGCGCGGCCGCTACCTGCGGCTGGCGCTGCCGGCGCGCGCCCGCTCCAGCTCGCTGCCGGCCATGAAGCTGGTGGACACGCGCCGCCTGCCGATGAAGCACGGCATGTCGCCGCAGTTGCTGGAGGCGCTCGGCGAACGGCTGGCGCGCAAGGAGCAATCGCTGATCTTCCTGAACCGGCGCGGTTTCGCGCCGGTGCTGCACTGCCAGTCCTGCGGCTGGGTCAGCAATTGCCCGCGCTGCACCGCCTTCACGGTGCTGCACCGCACGGCCGGCCGCGGCCATCGCCTGCAATGCCACCACTGCGGCTACCAGGCGCCGGTGCCGCACGCCTGCCCTGAATGCGGCGACCAGGACCTGGCGCCGATGGGGCGCGGCACGCAGCGGGTCGAGGAACACCTGGCCGAGCTGTTTCCCGAGGCGCGCATCCTGCGCATCGACGCCGACAGCACCCGCAAGAAGGGCAGCGCCGAGGCGCTGTTCGCGTCCGTTCACGCGGGCGAGGTCGACATCCTGGTCGGCACGCAGATGGTGTCCAAGGGCCACGACTTCGCGCGGCTCGGCCTGGTGGGCGTGCTCAATCCCGATTCGGCGCTGTTCGCGCACGATTTCCGCGCGCCCGAACGGCTGTTCGCCCAATTGATGCAGGTGGCCGGCCGCGCCGGCCGCCACCAGGGCAACGGCCAGGTCATCATCCAGACCGGCTATCCCGAACAGCCCGTGTACCAGGCGCTGCTGCGGCATGACTACGCGGGCTTCGCGCGCCACGCGCTGCAGGAACGCGAAAGCACCGGCCTGCCGCCGTTCGCCTACCAGGCCCTGCTGACCGCCGAGGCGCGCGAGCTGGCGGTGGCGCAGGCCTTCCTGCAGCAGGCGCGCGCCCTGCCCGAAGGCGAATGGGCCGCCGACTTTCCGGGGCTGGACGCGGTCATGCTGTATGACCCGGTGCCGCTGCGGGTGGTGCGCGTGGCCAACGTCGAGCGCGCCCAGCTGCTGGTGGAAAGCACCAGCCGTCCGGCGTTGCAGGCCTTCCTGGCGTCGTGGTCGCACCATCTGCCGTACCTGGCCAACGAGGCCCGGGTGCGCTGGCAGCTGGAGGTCGACCCGCTGGAAATCTGACACGCACCGCGCGTCCGTCCGATTACTCTATGTCGTTCCCCTTTCCCCGAATCCCATGTCCGCACACGAACCCATCGGCCACGGCCTGAACCCCGCGCAGAAAGAGGCGGTGCTGTACCTGGACGGCCCCTGCCTGGTGCTGGCCGGCGCCGGCAGCGGCAAGACGCGCGTCATCACGCAGAAGATCGCGTACCTGCTGCGCGAGTGCGGCTACATGGGCCGCAACGTGGTGGCGCTGACCTTCACCAACAAGGCCGCGCGCGAGATGGACGAGCGCGTCAAGACGCTGGTGGACCGCAAGCTGGGCAAGGGCCTGACCATCAGCACCTTCCACTCGCTGGGCGTGAAGCTTTTGCGCGAAGAGGCCCGCAACGCCGGCCTCAAGCCGACGTTCTCGATCCTCGACGCCGATGACGCCATGGCGATCATCCAGGAACTGCTGGCCACCACCGACAAGGGCCGCCTGCGCCACGTGCAGGGCATCATCTCGCTGTGGAAGAACGCGCAGATGGAACCCGACGACGCCGCGCGCGAGGCCATCACGCCGGGCGACGTCGAGGCCGCCAACGTCTACCGCAGCTACGCCGCCACGCTGGCCGCCTACCAGGCGGTGGACTTCGACGACCTGATCCGCATTCCGGCGCTGCTGCTGGCCAACAACGAAGAGGTGCGCACCCGCTGGCAGAACCGCGTGCGCTACCTGCTGGTCGACGAATACCAGGACACCAACGTCTGCCAGTACCGCCTGGTGCAGCTGCTGACCGGCCCGCGCGCCATGTTCACGGCGGTGGGCGACGACGACCAGGCCATCTACGCCTGGCGCGGCGCGACCATCGAGAACCTGGCCAAACTCACCACCGACTATCCCAACCTCAAGCTCATCAAGCTGGAGCAGAACTACCGCTCGGTGCAGCGCATCCTGGCCGCGGCCAACCAGGTGATCGAGAAGAACCCCAAGCTGTTCGACAAGAAGCTGTGGTCGGACCTGGGCGTGGGCGAGCCGATCCTGGTGTCGCCGATGGACGGCGAGGAGCACGAGGCCGAGTCCATCGCCATGAAGGTCTCGGCCGCGCGCTTCGAGCGCCAGGCGCAGTGGAAGGACTTCGCCATCCTGTATCGCGGCAATCACCAGGCGCGCATTCTGGAGCAGGCGCTGCGCAATCTGAAGATCCCGTACACGATCTCGGGCGGCCAGAGCTTTTTCGACAAGGCCGAGGTGCGCGACATCCTGGCCTACCTGCGGCTGCTGGCCAACGACGAGGACGACCCCGCGTTCATCCGCGCCGCCACCACGCCCAAGCGCGGCATCGGCCAGGCTACCTTGCAGACGCTGGGCCAGTACGCGGCCAGCCGCGAGCTGTCGCTGCTGGCCGCGGTCGACGAGACCGGGCTGGAGAGCCTGCTGGCGCCGCGGCAGCTGGAACCGCTGCGCACCTTTACCGAATTCATCCGCCGCATGCAGTGGCGCGCCGGCCGCGGCGCCGCGTCGGCCAAGGACGCCGCGCCGGCCGAGCCCGCCGGCGTGATCCTGGACGACCTGGTGCAGGCGATCCAGTACGAACGCCACCTGTTCGAGCTGTTCGAGGAACGCCCGGCGCAGACCCGCTGGCAGAACGTGCTGGAACTGACCGGCTGGCTCAAGCGCAAGGCCGAAGAGGACAACATGACCCTGTTCGAGCTGGTGCAGCACGTGGCGCTGGTGACCATGCTCGAACGCGGCGAGGAAGAGGAGCTGGACGCGGTCAAGATGTCGACGCTGCACGCCTCCAAGGGGCTGGAGTATCCGCACGTGTACCTGGCCGGGGTCGAGGAAGGCCTGTTGCCGCACCTGGGCAAGGACGACGAGGATGGCGATCCGGCGCGCGCCGCCGAGAACCTGGCCACCCGCATCCAGGAAGAGCGGCGGCTGATGTACGTCGGCATCACCCGCGCGCAGCGCACCCTGAACCTGAGCTGGTGCAAGCGCCGCCGCCGGGCGCGCGAGGACCTGGTGCGCGAGCCGTCGCGCTTCATCGAGGAAATGGGGCTGGACGATCCGACCATCAAGGAAGACGAGACCACCGCCGCCATGAATCCCAAGGAACGCATGGCCATGCTCAAGGCCTTGCTGAAGAAGTGACGCCGCAATAAATTACAAGACCGGGAGGCGCGTCCAGGCTATACCTGCCGCTTTGCACCATGGCGTTACCGATGAAGGATGACTTGCGTTATCAACCGGTGCCCGGGACGCCGGGCCTGGTGCTGGGCGTGGCGCGGCTGGTCGAGTTCCAGTTCGACCGGCACTACCACGTCGACTACCACATCGGCCTGGTGACCCAGGGCGTGCAGCGCCAGACCTTCCGCGGCCGCAGCACCCTGCTGGGGCCCGGGGGCATCGCCCTGATGCCGCCCGGCGAGGTCCATGACGGCGCCGGCGTGGCCGATTATGGCGAGTCCTACACCCTGAAGACCTTCCGCCTGTCGCCCGACCTGATGCGCGATTTCATCGCCGAGGTCTCGGGCGGCGCGCCGGACGAACGCTTCCTGGGCACGCTGATCGAGGAACCCGCGCTGGCGGCCCGCTTCATGGCGCTGCACGCGTCCTGGATGGCGGACGCGGCCGCCGGGCCGCTGGCGCACGAGGCCGCCTCGCTCGCCCTGATGGGGGCGCTGTTCGCGCGCACCGGCGCGGTGACGCCGCAGGCGGTGCGCGGCGGCCTGGCGCTGGCGCACCAGCGGGCCGTGCTGGACTACTGCCAGGCCCATCTGGGCGACAAGATCGGTCTTGAAGACCTGGCGCGGCTGTGCGGCCTGAGCCGCTACCAGTTCCTGCGCCGCTTCGCGCTGTCGGTGGGGCTGACGCCGCACGCCTGGCTGACGCGGCTGCGCCTGGAACGGGCCTGCGGCGCGCTGGCGCGGGCGCGGGCTCCGATCGCGCAGGTCGCGGCCGACGTTGGCTTCTACGACCAGAGCCATTTCAACCGCGCTTTCCGCACCGCCTACGGCGTGCCGCCTTCGGCGTATCGGCGCGCGACCTGAGCTCCGCGTCGCCTGAGCATTGCTATCGCGCCAGCGCCCGCAACGCCGCCAGGAAGTGGTCGACATCCTGCTCGCGCGTGTTGAACGACGTCACCAGCCGCGCCACGCCCGGGCCCCAGCGGTCGTGGTAGAAGCGGAAGCCCTGCGCCAGCAGGCCGGCGATGGCCGCCATGGGCAGCTGGCAGAACAGGATGTTGGCCTCGACCGGCCCCTGCAGGGTCACGCCGGGCAGGCCCGCCATGCCGGCCGCCAGCCGCGCCGCCATGGCGTTGGCTTGGCGCGCGTTGGCCAGCCACAGGTCGTCCGCCAGATAGGCTTCCATCTGCGCCGACAGCAGCCGCATCTTCGAGAACAGGTGGCCGCCGCGCTTGCGCCGGTAGGCCAGTTCGGTGGCGCGTCCGGGCTCGAACAGCACGATGGCCTCGGCGCCCAGCACGCCGTTCTTGGTGGCGCCGAACGACAGCGCCGCGACGCCGGCCTTCCAGGTCATTTCCGCGGGCGTGCAGCCCAGGCTGACCAGGGCATTGGCAAAGCGCGCGCCATCCATGTGCAGGGGCAGCCCGGCATCGCGGCAGACGGCGCCGAGGGCCTGGATCTCGTCCAGCATGTACACGCTGCCGGTCTCGGTCGCCTGGGTGATGCTGACGCAGGCCGGCGGCATCGAGTGCACGTCGCCGGCCTTGCGGCGCGCTTCCACCGCCAGCCGGGCGGGATCGAGCTTGGAGGCGGCGCCCTCGAGCAGCGTCAGGCGCGCGCCGCCGCTGTAGAACTGGGGGGCGCCGCATTCGTCGTTGGCGATGTGGCTGTGCGCGTGGCACAGCACGCTGCCCCACGGCGGCGTCAGCGCCGCCAGCGCCAGCGAATTGGCGGCGGTGCCGGTGGGCACCAGCAGCACGTCCACGTCGCGCTCGAAGATCTCGGCCAGGCGCCGTTCGACGCGCAGGGTGATGTCGTCGGCGCCATAGGCGGCAGCCTGTCCCTCATTGGCCCGCAGCAGCGCGGCCAGGATCTGCGGGCTGGCGCCGGCGGTGTTGTCGCTGGCGAAACCCAGCTGGGGCGAAAGGGAGGCGGGGGTGTCCAAAGGGCAGGCTCCGGGAAAGGCTGACAAGGTCCCACTATGCCCGCCGGCGCCGTCCCGGGCTTGTAGAAAATTGCGCCCCGCTCCTACACTGGGACGGACCCGGCGGCCCCGCGCCGGGTCGGTTTCCAAGGAGCGCATCATGTGCCGCTGGCTGGCTTACACCGGGAGTCCCCTGCAAATGGAGAGCGTGCTGTTCAAGGCCACGCACTCGCTGATCGACCAGAGCCTGCATGCGCGCATGGGCGCCACCACCACCAACGGCGACGGTTTCGGCCTGGGCTGGTACGGCCGGCCGCCCGAGCCGCCGTTCCGCTACCGCAGCGTGCATCCGGCCTGGAACGACCGCAACCTGCGCGAGGCGGCGCGCGCCATCCATTCGCCGCTGTTCGTCGCGCACATCCGCGCCGCCACCGACACGCCGGCCCAGGAAACCAACTGCCATCCGTTCCGCCACGGCAACTGGCTGTTCGTGCACAACGGCGTCATCCGCGACTATCCGCTGCTGCGGCGCGACCTGATGCTGATGATCGCGCCCGCCTACTTCGGCTCATTGGAGGGCTCGACCGATTCCGAGGTGATGTTCCTGCTGGCGCTGACCTTCGGCCTGGAGGAAGACGCGCTGCCGGCGCTGGCGCGCATGGTCGGCGCGGTCGAGGAGACCGGCCGGCGCCATGGCGTGGCCCGGCCGATCAACATGACGGTCTGCGCCCTGGACGGCGAGCGCCTGATCGCGGTGCGTTATTCCAGCGAGCGCGATTCGCGCACGCTGTTCCACAACACCTGCGTGCGTCACCTGCGCGAACTCTATCCCGACGACCCGAAGGTCGCGGCGCTGGATGACGAAGCCTTCCTGCTGCTGTCCGAACCGCTGACCGAGATGCCGGGGGCCTGGGAGGAAGTGCCCGAGTCCACCGCCATCATCGCCGCCCGCGGGCAGGTCGAGCACTATCCGTTCGTGCCGGTGCCGCCGGGCGCCTGAAGCCCGTAGCGCGCCGCGGGCACGTTGCGCGACAGTTCCGGGCCGAGGGCCTGGCGCGCCGCTTCCAGGCGTTCCAGCAGGGCCGGATCGGTCAGCGACGGGATGGTGACGAACTCGCCCTGGTCCAGGCCCGCCAGGGCGCTGCGCACCATGTCGTCCGCGCTCATCACCATGGCGGACGGCAACTCGCTGGCCGGCTTGCCGGCCAGGTCCCAGAACTCGGTGCCGGTGGCGCCGGGCAGCACCGCCTGGACGCGCAGGCCCTGGTCCGCCAGTTCGTGGCGCAGCGATTGCGAGTAGGCCAGCACATAGGCCTTGCTGGCGCCGTAGACACCGTTGAGCAGCTCGGGGTGCAAGCCGACGATCGAGGCGATGTTGATGAGGGTGCCGCCGCCGCGCGCCACGAAGGCGGGCGCAGCGGCCATGGCCAGGTGGGTGAGGGCGCTGATGTTCAGGTCGATCATGGCCTGCATCTGGCCGGGATCGGATTGCAGCAGCGGCGCCACCGAGCCGATGCCGGCGTTGTTCACCAGCAGGGTCAACGAGTCGTCCTCGCGCAGCGTTTGCGCCACGCGTTGCACGCCGTCGGCTCGCGACAGATCGGCCGGCAGCACGCGCACGTCGCGGCCGGTTTCGGCGCGCAGCCGCGCGGCCAGGGTTTCCAGGCGCTCGACATTGCGCGCCACCAGCGTCAGGTCATGGCCGCGATGGGCCAGGTGATGGGCGTAGCGCGCGCCGATGCCGGACGAGGCGCCGGTGATCAGGGCGCGGCCCAGGGATTTGCCAGACGGGGTGTTGCTCATGATGGACTCCGAAAAGAGGGACGGCGGATCGTGCCGGTACGCTTGCAGAGTAGAGTCGGGATGGAATATCCTCAATGACATAGAAACGTCTTTTCAGGACATCCGGCGAAAACGGACGGCACGGCCATGAAAACCATCGCGATCCTGTTGCATCCCGGCTTCCAGCTCATGAGCCTGGCGGCCAGCGCCGTCTTCGAGATGGCCAACCGCCAGAGCGGCGAGCCGGCCTATCGCGTCGTCCTGGTGTCCGAGCATGGCGGGCCGGTGGCCAGTTCGCTGGGGTTCGCGCAGGACACCATCAAGCTGGGCCGGCGCGCATTCGACACGTTGATCGTCGCGGGGGACAACAGCGGCGAGGGCGCGTCGGAGAGCCTGTTGCGCGCGTTGCGGGGCGCCAGCGGGCGGGTGCGCCGCTGCGCCTCGATGTGCACCGGCGCGTTCGTGCTGGCGCAGGCCGGCCTGCTCGACGGCCGCCGCGCCACCACCCACTGGTTCTACGCGCGCCGCCTGCAGCGCGAGTACCCGCAGGTCAAGGTGGACGAGGACCGCATCTTCGTGGCCGACGGCCCGATCTGGACCTCGGCGGGCATGAGCGCCGGCATCGACCTGGCGCTGGCCATGGTGGAAGCCGACCTGGGGGCGGACATGGCCCGCACGGTGGCGCGCAAGCTGGTGCTGACGCAGCGCCGCGCCGGCGGGCAGTCGCAGTATTCGGCGTTGCTGGAGCTGGATGCGAAGTCCGACCGGGTGCAGACGGCGCTGGCCTATGCCAAGGCCAACCTGAAGGCCGAACTGTCGGTGGACGAACTGGCGCGCGCCGCGCACCTGAGCCCGCGCCAGTTCAGCCGCGTGTTCCGTCAGGAGACCGGGCAGTCGCCGGCCAAGGCGGTGGAGCATCTGCGCCTGGAGGCGGCGCAGGACATGATGCAGTCCGGCCGCCATGCGGCCGAGGTGGTGGCGCGCGAAACCGGCTTTGGCGACCGCGACCGCATGCGCAAGGCCTTCCTGCGCGCCTTCGGCCAGTCGCCGCAGGCGATGCGGCGGCTGCTGCACGCCTGACGCCGGCGCCGCGCCGGGGGGCCGTGGCGGGCTCCGGCCTGGATCCGGTCAGTGCCCGGTGTGCAGCGCCGGATTCAAGGTGCCCCAGGCGGCCGTGCGCACCAGCGTCTCGACCGCGCCGCTCTGCGAGTTGCGGCGGAACAGCAGTCCGTGCTGGCCGGCCAGTTCCACCGCCTTGACCACCGCGCCTTCCGGCGTCAGCACGCGGGTGCCGGCGGTGACGTAGCAGCCCGCTTCGACCACGCAGTCGTCGCCCAGCGAGATGCCGATGCCGGAGTTGGCGCCGAGCAGGCAGCGCTTGCCGATGGCCACGACCTGTTTGCCGCCGCCGGACATGGTGCCCATGATGGACGCGCCGCCGCCGATGTCGGTGCCGTCATCGACGATGACGCCGGCGCTGATGCGGCCTTCGACCATGGAGGCGCCGAGGGTGCCGGCGTTGAAGTTGCAGAAGCCTTCGTGCAGCACGGTGGTGCCGGCGGCCAGGTGCGCGCCGAGCCGCACGCGGGCGGTGTCGGCGATGCGCACGCCGGCGGGCACGACGTAGTCGGTCATGCGCGGGATCTTGTCGACGCCGCGGATTTCAAGGATCTGGCCGGTGGCGCGCAATTGCCAGCGCAGCGCTTCGACCTGGTCGACGGCGCAGGGGCCGGCGGAGGTCCAGGCCACATTGGCGAGCACGTTGAACAGCCCGTCGAGGTTGGCGCCGTGCGGCCGGATGAGCCGATGGCTGAGCAGGTGCAGGCGCAGGTAGGCGTCGTGCGCGTCGGCGGGTGGCGCGTCGAGCGAGGCGATGGCGGTGCGCACGGCGACGATGTCGACTTTGCGCCGGGTGTCGCGCCCAAGCGAGGTGGGCACGTGCTCGCCGAGCGCGGCACGCGCTTCTTCAGGCGTCAGGTGCCGGGTGCCGCCCGCGGGCGTCTTGTCGGTCAGGGACGGGCGCGGATACCAGGTATCAAGGACGGTGCCGTCGGCGGCGATCGTGGCCAGGCCGTAGGCGATGGCGCTGTTTTGGGGGTGTTCTTGCATGGGCTGTTTTTTTGGGGGGCTTCTCTTGGGAACATTCTAGGCGATGGGGGCGGGTCTTTCTATTCGGGAGCGGGGGGGCGCTTCGTAGGTCGCCCCTCTGGCAGGCGGACCGAGCGGCGGGCGCCCACGATTGCGGTCCGGAGCGTTCGCTCCGGACTGCCCCGTCGTCATCCTTGTATGGTGTAGATGCGCCTTCCGCAGTGGGAGGGTGCTGGGGTAGGGACGTCGTCATCCATCA
>NZ_CADIJR010000062.1 GCF_902859645.1 Achromobacter insuavis
GGCCGCCAGCCGCGCCGCGGGCAGCCCGCCCGCGCCCCGACGCCGCCCCGGATGGCGTCTGGCGACCGCCGCGCTGGCCGTCTGTGCGGCGTTGCTGTGGACCGTCTTCGCGCTCTTGCCCGCCGCGCCCCAATACCGCGCGCAGTACGCCACCGCCCCGGGCGAACAGCAGGAAATCCGCCTGCCCGATGGCAGCCGCCTGATCCTGGACTCGTCCACCCGCGTCGAGATCGCCTTCTATCCAAAGCGGCGCGAAGTGACGATGGCCGAGGGCCAGGCCATGTTCGAGGTCCAGCCCGATGCCGTGCGCCCGTTCGACGTCGTCTCCGACCAGGTCCGCGTCACCGTGGTCGGCACGCGCTTCAATGTGCGCCACACGCCGTCGGTGCCGGGCTACGCGGGCCTGCAGGTGGAGGTGGCGGCTGGCCACGTGCGCGTCGCCCCCGAGCACCCCGCCGGCTGGTGGCAGTTCTGGCTGCCCGACAGCCGCCGCTACCGCGCCGACCTGATCGCGGGACAGCGCCTGGCGGTCAGCGCCGCCGGCGTCCCCGGACGCGTGACGCCCATCGATGCCGCCGCCGTGGCGCCCTGGCTCGACCACCGCCTGGCCTTCGACAACGCCACGCTGGCCCAGGTGCTGGCGGAATTCGGCCGCTACGGCCATCCGGCGCCCGCACTGTCCGACCCGGGAGTCGCGGCCTTGCGGCTGACGGGCACGTTCGACAGCCGCAATCCGGCCGGTTTCTACCGGGTGCTGCCGCAGGCCCTGCCCGTGCGCGTGGATACCCGCAACGATCCGCCGACCCTCGAACCGGCCCGATGAGCGGCGCCGACATAGGGTTTTTTCAGCCTGCCGCGTCTACATGAGAAGTGTCTCCATTCTCATGTTCAGACGAGGACTTGCATGCAACACCCCCGCTTCACTCTCGCGCCCCTGACCCTGGCGCTCTGGCTGGCGCTGGCCGGCCCCGCGCAGGCCCAGCCCGCCGCGCCGGATGCCCGCATCCAGGCCACTTTGCCGGCGCAGCCGCTGGGCCAATCGCTCAACGCGCTGGCGCGCCAGGCGGGCCTGGACCTGATCGCCGGCGGCGCGCTGGTGCAGGGCCTGACGGCGCCCGCCGTCTCCGGCAACCTGACGGTGCGCGAGGCCTTCGAGCGGGTGCTGGCGGGCAGCGGCCTGACCGCCCGCATCGACGGCGGCGCCGTGGTGGTGTCGCGCGAGACCACCGCGCCGGTGCAGCAACTGGAGCAGATCACCGTCACCGGCAGCGAGGAAACCGCCACCAGCCCGGTCTACGGCGCGGTGGCGCGCCGCACCTCCACCGGCATCAAGACCGACAGCGACCTGCTGGAGACCCCGCAGTCGGTGTCGGTGGTGACCCGCGACCAGATCGAACTGCAGGGCGCCACGGGCATCGACGAATCGCTGCGCTACACCTCCGGCGTGGTCGCCGCCGCCTACGGCCAGGACCCGCGCGGCGACTGGATCCGGGTGCGCGGCTTCGCCCCCGCCAAGTACCTGGACGGGCTGCCGCTGCCCGACGGGTCGTGGACGGCCAACACCCGCTACGAACCCTATGCGCTGGAACGCATCGAGGTGCTCAAAGGCCCGTCCTCGGTGATGTACGGCGCCCTGCCGCCCAGCGGCTTCATCAACGCCGTGAGCAAGCGGCCACAGGCCGAGGCCGCGCATGAACTGGGCCTGTCCTACGGCACCGACGACCGCAAGGAACTGACCGGCGATTTCACCGGCCCGCTGACCGAAAACGGCAAGCTGCTGTACCGCGTGGTCGGCCTGGCGCGCGACAGCGGCACGCCCAGCCACTACGGCTACGACCGGCGCTACCTGCTGGCGCCGTCGCTGACCTGGAACCCCAGCGCCGACACCAGCCTGACCGTGCTGGCCATGCTGCAGGGCGCGCGCTCGCGCGGCTGGGGCGGCTTTCTGCCGGCCCAGGGCACCCTGCTGCCCAACCCCAACGGCAAGATCCGCCCCAGCTTCTATGGCGGCGAGCCCGGCTTCGACCGCTACGAAAAGAACACCCAGTCGCTCGGCTACCTGTTCGCGCACCGCGTCAACGGCCAACTCACCTTGCGCCAGAACGCGCGCATGAACTGGACCGACGTGGACCATCCGTCGGTGGGCCTGCTGGGCTTCGCGCCCGGCAGCCTGACCACCCTGAACCGCTACACCTACACGCCGCGCGAGAACTCGCGCATGTTCTCGATCGACAACCAGGCCGAGTACAAGCTCGACACCGGCCCGCTGTCGCACACCTTGCTGGCCGGTTTCGACTACAAGCGCTCGCGCAACGACTACGCGGTGGGCATGGGCTTTGACGCCCCCACGCTGGACGCCTTCAATCCGGTCTACGGCACCCAGCCGATCAAGAAGCCCGACGACACCCAGCACACGCTGCAGGTGCAGCAGCAGATGGGCGTCTACCTGCAGGACCAGATCCGCTGGGGCGGCTGGGTCGGCACGCTGTCCGGACGCCACGACTGGGTCGACACCAAGACCCGCGACCTGCTGGCCGACACCCGCACCAACCAGCAGGACCGCAAGTGGTCCGGCCGCGTGGGCCTGAACTACCTGTTCGAATCGGGCCTGTCGCCGTATGTCTCGTACGCCACGTCGTTCGAGCCGGCGATCGGCCGCACCTATTCCGGCACGCCGTTCGTGCCGGTGACCGGCTCGCAGGTGGAAGCGGGCCTGAAGTACCGGCCGCCCAACAGCGAATCGCTCTACACCCTGGCGGTGTTCGACCTGCGCCAGAAGAACGTGCTGGTCACGGACGTCAACGCGCCGGTGTTTGGCTACGAGATCCAGCAGGGCGAAATCCGCTCGCGCGGCGTCGAACTGGAAGCGCGCGCCCAGGTGACCAGCGGCGTCACGGTGATCGGCAGCTATACCTACACCGACGCCAAGGTCGAGCAGTCCACCGACCCCGCCACGGTCGGCAAGCAGGTGCAATCGCAACCCCGCCACCAGGCGGCGCTGTGGGTCGACTACCGCTTCCCGCAGGACATCGCGCCGGGCTTCGGCCTGGGCGGCGGCGTGCGCTACACCGGCAGCAGCTACGGCGATTCGGCCAACCAGTGGAAGAGCGGCTCGAACACGCTGGTGGACGCGCAGGCGCACTACACGCGCGGCAACTGGCGCCTGCTGCTGACCGTGAACAACCTGTTCGACAAGGAGTACATCACGGCCTGCAACAGCATCACCTGGTGCTACTACGGCTATGGCCGCTCGGTGAACCTGACCGCCCGCTACGCCTGGTAACGGCGCCGGACGGCGCGGCCTGGCGCGGCGGCCCGCCGCGCCAGGCCGCGAACGACCGCCAGAGGCCCGGTATAGTGACGGTCCAGACCGACCGGATACCCGCATGAGCTTCCTCGACAAACTGCTGGCCAGAAAGGCCGCGCCGACCGCCGGCCCCGCCGACGCGCCCTCGCCCGCCCCGGCTCCCGCCGGCCAGGCCGAGGAACCCGCCACGCAGGCCCCGATCCGCGCCTATGACGCCTACGGCCGCGAGATCTTCGTGCCGCGCGACCAATGGCGCGACAGCGTGCTGGCCGGCGCCATCGAGCGCCACTGGGACGACGCCGACGCGCTGTCGGGTCTGATCATCCAGTCGCTCGGCGACGGCTTCATCGATGAAATGGTCAAGCCCGCCGACCGCCTGGTCGAACTGCAACCCGGCGCCGAGCGCGGCGTGGTGCTGCAGGCCATCGTCTACATGAAGACCGGCCGGCTCGACGACGCCGAGCGCGTGCTGCGCGATTTCATGGCCGCCCGGGGCGAGACCGGCATCGTCCTCACCAACCTGGCCAAGATCCAGGACGAGCGCGGCGACGAGGCCGGCGCCCTGGCAACGCTGTGGCATGCGCTGGAACTCGATCCCAACCAGGACAACGGCCTGGGCTGGTACGAGGCGATCCACCGTGAACACGGCGGCGACGCCGCCGGCGTGGCCGCCATGCGCAAGGTCGCCGCCCTGCCCGGCAGCTGGCGCGCGCAGCTGTGGCTGGCGCACGGCGAACTGGGCTCGCACAACCTGTCCGGCGCGATCGCCCTGTATGAAGAATCGCTCGCCCGCGCCGGCACGCCCGCGCCCGCCGACCTGCTGGCGCAGATGAGCGGCGACCTGGGCAATGCCGGCGCGATCGAACCGATCGTGCAACTGGCCGGGCCGCGCTTCGATGCCGCGCTGCACGGCATCCAGGTCGGCAACAACCTGATCCGCGCCTACGTCGAACTGGGCCAGCCCGGCGAGGCCCGCGCCATCCTCGACCAGCTCTATGCGCAGCAGCGCCCCGACTGGAAGGACAACCTGGCCTATTGGGACACCGAACTGGCGCGCGCCGCGCTGGGTGACGGCGCGACCGAGCCGGCGCAGATGCGGCTGGCGATGCTGCTGGGCCGCGGCCCGGTCTGGCTGACGCCCGACTCGCCCGCGGCGGCGCTGTTCACGCCGGTGACGCCCGACCGCCCGCTGGTGTCGTTCCTGGGCGGCTCGGCCGAGATCGGCGACGCGCCCGAAGGCGCCGAGCGGCAGCTGGCCGACGCCACCGGCCGCCTGAGCCGCGCGCTGCCGCTGTACTTCAACGAACAACTGGCGCTGCGCTGCGGCCTGCGCACGCAGACGCTGGTGCCGTGGCTGACCGAGCCGCATCCCGGCTTCCTGCTGAGCGGCGCGGCCTGGGACGACACCGATGCCATCGGCTATGCGCAGCAATGCGAAGCGCAAAGCGATTACGTGGTGATCTCGCACCTGGTCACCGTCGCCGAGCCGTGGCGCGCCGAGGTGCGCCTGGTGCGCACCGAGGACGCCGAATGCATCGGCGCGCTGTCGGCCGAATTCCCGATGGCCGACCCGACCGCCGCGATCCAGCGCCTGACCGAGGAACTGGTGGCGCTGGTCGGCCGCGCCACCGCGCAGGCGCCGCTGTCCGCGCCGGCCAGCTACACGGTGCCGGATGGCGCCGCGTTCCCGCTGTACCTGCTGCGCCTGGAACAATTGCTGGCGGTGCGCTGCAACGGCGCCAACCCGGACCAGCCGGGCCAGTTGAATGGCGAACGCGAGATCATTGACGGCAACCTGCGCCAGTGCCTGGACTTCCCGCAAAGCGTCAACGCCCGACTGCTGCTGGCGCAGACCGTGCGCGCCATGAAGCGGCTGCGGCCCGACGTGGCGGGCGAGTTCGAGGAAAAGATCGCGCGGCTGCAACGCGAACAGCCGCTGGCCGCGCCGGCGCAAGCCGCGGTGCAGGACTTGCTGGACTGAGTCTCTGGCTGACGCAGGCGGCGCACGGCATCCTGCCAGGCCGCCGCGACCGGCGGGTCGCCCGCGTGGGCGGCCACCACCGGCGCCCGCTTACAAGGCGCGGGCGATCACCAGCCGCTGGATGTCGCTGGTGCCTTCGTAGATCTGGCACACGCGCACGTCGCGGTAGATGCGCTCCACCGGAAAATCGGCCAGGTAGCCATAGCCGCCCAGCGTCTGGATCGCGGCCGAGCAGACCTTCTCGGCCATCTCGGAGGCGAACAGCTTGGCCATCGAGGCCTCGGTCAGCGCCGGCCTGCCGGCCTCGCGCAGCGCCGCCGCGTGCAGCACCATCTGCCGCGCCGCGTGGATCTGCGTGGCCATGTCGGCCAGCCGGAACGACACCGCCTGGTGCTCCATGATCGGCTTGCCGAAGGCCTGGCGGTCACGGGCGTAGTCGCGCGCGCATTCGAACGCCGCGCGCGCCATGCCGACCGACTGCGAGGCGATGCCGATGCGGCCGCCCTCCAGGTTCGACAGCGCGATCTTGTAGCCCTCGCCCTCCTCGCCCAGGCGCCACGCGGCGGGAATGCGCATGTCCTCGAAGGCGATCTGGCAGGTGTCGGACAGATGCTGGCCGAGCTTGTCCTCGACCCGCACCACCTGGTAGCCCGGGGTGTCGGTCGGCACGATGAAGGCCGAGATGCCGCGCTTGCCGGCCTGCGGATCGGTCACCGCGAACACGATCACCAGCTGCCCGGTGCGGCCCGAGGTGATGAACTGCTTGGCGCCGTTGAGCACGTAGTGGTCGCCGTCGCGCAGCGCGCGGGTGCGCAGGCTGCTGGCGTCGGAACCGGCCTGCGGTTCGGTCAGGGCGAAACCGCCGATGGCGACGCCGGTGGCCAGCGGCCGCAGGAACTGGTCCTTCTGCGCGTCGCTGCCGTACTTCAGGATCGGCATGCAGGCGACCGAGTTGTGCACGCTCATGATGGTCGAGCAGGCGCCATTGCCGGCCGCGATCTCCTCGAGCGCCACCGCGTACGACAGGTAGCCGCTGGCGTTGCCGTCCCATTCCTCCGGCACCAGCATGCCGAAGAAGCCCAGGTCGGCCATCTCGCGGATGGCGTCGGCCGGATAGTGGTGTTCGCGGTCCCAGCGTTCGGAATTCGGCGCCAGGCGTTCCTGGGCGAAGCGGCGCGCCATGTCCTGCACGCTGAGCTGTTCTTCGGTCAATAGCATGTTCGATGTCTCCTGGTCGGGCAGTGCCGGACTGGCGCGGGTGGACGCCGTCCGTGTTCTCTTGCGCGGGCCGGCGTCCGGGATGCGGGCGCGGCACGATTGCGAGGATACACCGGCGCTCTACCCGCTAGCGCTCCGTGCAGTGCGGATGCAGCTTGAGCCGTTCCTGGAAGTCCCGCGCCAGCTGGTCCATGCGGATCGTCGCGAAGCGTTCCAGCAGCAGCCGGCGCGACTCGGCCATCGCGCCTTCCAGCCCGGCGTTGACGGCCTGCTCCACCAGGCATTTCGGTTCGCTCTGGTCCAGCCCGAGCGCGAAGATCGGCGGCTCGCCCAGCGCCTGGTAGACGTCCAGCAAGCTCAGCTCGGACAGCGGCCGCGTCAGCACCCAGCCGCCGCCATGGCCCTTCTCCGATTGCACATAGCCGCGCTCGCGCAGGCCGGACATCATGCGCCGCACCACCACGGGATTGGTGTTTAGCATCTTGCCGATGGTCTCGGAGGTCAGCGGCGCATCCTGCTCCGCCATGTGCAGCAGCACGTGCAGCATGCGGGACAGGCGGTTATCGCTGCGCATGGAAAGACTCCTGGTTCATGGTTTGAAACATTATAAGTTGCGTGACCGGACAGGATCGCCGTATCATGCAACTTTTAAAGTATCGAGAAATCCATGAAGCCCGAAAAACTGCCCCCCTGCTACGACGCCATCATCATCGGCGGCAGCTTCGCCGGCCTGTCGGCCGCCATGCAGCTGGCCCGCGCCCGCCGCCGCATCGCGTTGGTGGATGCCGGCCAACCGCGCAACCGCTTTGCCGCGCATTCGCACGGTTTCCTGGGCCAGGACGGCAAGACGCCGGCCGAGATCGTCGCCGTCGGGCGCGCCCAGCTGGCCGCCTACCGCACGGTGGACTTCATCGACGGCGCCGCCACCAGCGCCGACGGCGAATCAGGCCGCTTCCTGGTCACCCTGGAAGATGGCCGCGAACTGCGCGGCGCCCGCCTGATCCTGGCCATCGGCGTGCGCGACGAACTGCCCGCGCTGCCGGGCCTGCGGGAACGCTGGGGCCAGACGGTGCTGCACTGCCCCTACTGCCATGGCTATGAAGTGGCCGACCAGCCGCTGGGCGTGCTGGCCGCCCACCCCATGTCCTCGCACCAGGCCGCGCTGCTGCCTGACTGGGGCCCGACCACCTATTTCACCCAGGGCGAGTTCGAGCCCGATGCCGAACAGGCCGCGCTGCTGACCGCCCGCGGCGTGCGCATCGAGCGCACCCCGGTGACGCAGCTGCTGGGGCCGGCGCCGCGCATCGACGCGGTGCAGCTGGCCGATGGCCGCCGCCTGCTGGTCAATGCGTTGTTCGTCGCCAGCCGCGTGCACATGGCCAGCCCGCTGGCGATGCAGCTGGGCTGCGCCTTCGACGAGGGCTTGCTGGGGCCTTACCTGCGGGTCGACGATTTCAAGCAGACCACGGTGCCGGGCGTCTACGCCGCGGGCGATGCCAGCCTGCAGATGGGCAATGCCACCCTGGCCAGCGCCTCGGGCGTGATGGCCGGGGTCGGCGTGCACCAGTCGCTGGTGCGCGATGACCCCGTCAAGTGCTGGCGCGCGCAGGCCAGCCGGCCGGTGTAGGCGTCCGCGCGACGCTCAGGTGCATTGCCACAGATGCGCGCTGACGCGGCAGTGGCCGCACCAGAAGCTGTAGTTGCAGCCGCCGCTGCCCCACATCCAGTCGCCGCCGTCCGCCTGCGGCAGGTCGGAATCGAGCTGCATCGCGAACGACATGCGCTGGTCGCAATCCGGACAGGCGGGGTAGCCCGCCGACTGCACCCAGCTGGGCGGGCCGCCGACACGGCTCAGGTTCTGGCGGCCGTTGGAATCGCCCCAGTCCTGCCAGGCCCAGCGCGCCGGGGCCTGGAACAGGGTCACGTCGGCCTCGCGCAGCGGTTCGGCGGGAAACTCCGGCGTCACCGGCTCGGCCTGGCGCTGCGACGGGTGCGCTTGCGGCGCGCCGTCGCCGTCGTGGCGGAAAAAGAGGATCGGGCCGTCCTGCTCCCACCCCTGGCACGACAGGCAGGTGGCCAGCGTCAGCGGCGTGGCGCAATCGATACCGGCCACATCGGGCCGCGGCAACGTCATCAGGCGATGCAAGGGACCATGGCACAGGCCGCAGGCGGCCGCGAGCGCGCCGCCCATGCGGCCCGCCGTCACGGTGGCCATCGGCGACTCGGCGTCCGGCGCCGGCCAACCCCAGGTGGGATGCAGGCGCTGGATCTCGCGCCGCCACGCGGGTTGCGAGGCCGCCATCTGCTGGCGTTGCGCCGCGTCGAAACGGATGTGCAAGGGCTGCTCGCCATGCAGCGCGCGCGCCTGGCCGTCGTCGTCGGCATAGCCCACTTCCATCAGCCAATAGATGGCGTCGGGATCCACGCCGCCCCCGAAGCCCAGACGCCACGCGCGCGACACCGTCTGCGGCTGGCGCGAGTGCAACAGGGCGCGCGCGCGCAGTTGGTCCGGGGAATCCGCTTCGATCGTCGGCGGCAGTTGCGCCAGCCACGCCCGCGCCGTCTCGGCGTCCAGCGCGCGCCAGGCCTGGTCGGTATTGAAACGCGGGCCGCCCGCCCCGGCTTCGGCGGCGGCCAGCAGCGCCGGCCAGTGGCCCGCGAACAGCTGCGGCCATTGCAGCGCGGCCGAATCCAGCACCTCCGCCAGGCCTTCCGTGACGGGCTCGCGCAGCGCCCGCTGCCACGCCTGCCGCAACGTGGCGGCATAGGTGACGTCGTCCATCAGGTCGAGCGCGGCGTCGATGAAGGTGGCGTGCTTGAGCCCGCGATCCAGGAACCGCGTGACTAGTTCCCCCAGCGCCGCCGGGTCGTCGCGGCGCAGCCGCAACACCTGGCCCATCGGGTCGTTGTTCTTCCAGCCCAGCCGCTCAAAGGCGTCGACGATCTGCGCCGGCGACAACGCGTCCTGCGCGCCCGTCTTGTCGTTGCCGTCCGTCATGCCGGCTCCTTGCGGCCGGCGCTGGCGAATTTCTTCCAGTCCTCGTTGTCCACCAGGGTCGAGCGGAACACGCGCAGTTTCTCGCAGCCCTTGATCGACTTCAGCACCTTCTTGACCTGGTCGCAGACCGTGGCCGGCAGCCACGGGCTGAGCGTGACGCGCTTGATGGTCGCTGGCGCCACCGGCAGGCGCAGCACCGGCGTATCGCGCGTCCTGCGGCAGACGAACAGGCGGAACTCCTTTTCATCGCGGAAGGCGTGGCGCTTGAGGAACGGCAGGTCGGCCTCGGCCGGCGGCTGCTCGCGCAGCGACTTGATGGTGCGGTACTGCACCGTCTCGGCCCGCAAGTCGGGCACGCCGCGCACCTGCTCCACCAGCTTTTCCTTGTCGAACTCGATGCAGACCCCGCCGCTGCCGTGCGAGAACACGCGCCAGTGGTGATAGGTCTCGGAGGCCTCGGCCATGCACAGCGCGTAGATGCCCTGCAGGCGCTTGGCGCGCGCGTATTCCTCGATGTAGAACGAGTCGTTGCGGTCGTCCCACGCCTTCGGATTGAGCAGCGCCAGTTCGCCCGTCTGCAGGTAATCGATCAGGTAGGGAAGCTCGGTGTATCTGCGCAACGAGGTGGCCAAGGCGGTGCTCCGGTGTGTACCCAGCCGCCAGTCTACCCGCATCGCCGCCGGCACGACGTTACACTGGCCCCTTGCCAAAAGGAGACCCCATGCAGCAGAACAATGGTGAAGGAAGGCAAGCTCCCCGGCGCCACGCGCCTACCAGTCAACGGTTCTGGTACATCGTCCTGGCGGGCACGCTGGTCACCCTCAGCTATGACCTCATGCCGCTATTGCGCGGCCAGCTCTCGCCCCTGCTGAAACTGATCTTGCCCGGGCTGCTGCTGGCCGGGCTGTACCGTGGCAGCGAATGGGCGCGGTGGCTGCTGATGGTATCGTTGCTGGGCTTCGGCGTGCTGGTCATGTACCTGACGACCTCGCTGATGCCCTACTCGATCGACATCTGGCTGCACCGCTTTGTGTGCAGTGCCGCCATGATCGCGACGGGGCTGTACCTGGCGCTGGCCAAGAAGGACTTCCAGCGCTATTGCAGTTACGTGGCGTTTCGCGACGGCCCCAAGGCCGCGGCCAGGAAGCGGGCCGCCGCGGACGCCCGCCGCTAGCGCCCGGCACGCCAGGGCGCATCGACCGTCAACCGCTCACGCCGGCAGGCCGGCCCCGCGCGGTCAGCGCAACGCGGTCTTGAAGAACGCGACCACCGCCGCGTTGAAATCACGGTGCCAGGCCGCGCGGTCGAAACCCGGCGCGTCGCGGCAGATCGCGGGCATGGCCTCGGCCTGCGCGGCGGAGCACGGCGCCAGGAAGGCGAAATGCCCGGCGCCGGCGACCGGGTGGAATTCGGATGCCGCCAGCCCCTGGCGCACCGCCTCGACACTGGCCGGCGTGACGCCGTCGCCGCCCAGCGCCGATGCCCACAGCTGCACCGGCGCCGACACCGCCTTGAGCGCGTCGGCGCTGAAGGCGGTGAGCGGGTCGGCGATGACCAGCGCCTTGATGCGCGCATCCTTCACATAGGGTTGCGCCGGCACCTTGCCGTCGCGGATGTCGCGGCACATCGGCAGTGACGGTTCGTCGCCGCAGATCGCCAGGCCGCGCGTGAAATCGGGCGTCGCGCCGGCCAGCACCAGCCCCGTGTAGCCGCCGCGCGAAAAACCGAAGAAACCCACCTCGCCGTCCAGTTGCGCCCGCTGTGGCCACGCCCCCGTCAGGTAGTCGATCAGCCGCCTGATCTCGCGCGGCCGGGTCGAGAAGATCGACAGATAGCCCTGGCGCGAGCGGTCCACCGCGTTGTCGCCGACATGGTTGATCGCCGCCACCACGAAGCCCGCGTCCGCCAGCGCCGCGGCGGTGTCGTGATGGCCCAGGTACGAGCCGGCCGATCCGTGCGACATGACGATGAGCGGCTTGCGCCCCTCGGTCATCGGGCAGTCCGGCGTCGCCGCGAGGGTGACGCGGCCGATGCCGACCTCCTGCGGCGGCGCGGCGCACGGATACCAGATGCCGCCCAGCAGGGCCGGGCCGTTCATGTCCATCGGCAGGTTCAGACGCTGGAAACCGGCGGCGTGCGCGTTGGCGCTGAGCGCCAGCGACAGGCCGACGCAGGCGCGCGCCAGGCGCGGGCCGGCGGCGGCGGAAAAACAACGGGAGAACGCGGAACGGACGGAAGCAAGGCGCATGCGGAAGGAATCGGAATGGATCGGATGGCGCGCCGCAAGGGCGCGGCGGGTGACGCGCCGCGCGGGCGCGGCTAGCAGGAAATGATGACGGCAGCCAGGCCGCGGCGTGATCGGAATTGTCATTTTAATGTCCGCGAACTGTCGAAGCGGCGCGCCCAGACTGTCTTTCGCCACGCGCCAGCAGGCCGAGCCCGCGCCGCGTGGCGCAATCGAGTCATCCCGTCTACGGAGTCATCCATGAAAAGAATATTCGTCGCCGCGGCCGCTACGGCCCTGTCCGGCGCGGCGGCCGCGCAAACGTCCGTCACGCTCTATGGCGTCATCGACACCGGCATCGGCTATGCCAATGTCGACGGCAGCTACACCGACCCGGCCACCGGCCGCCGCAGCAGCATCGACAGCAGCCGCATCGGCACGACCAGCGGCACCACGGCCGGCTCGCGCTGGGGCCTGCGCGGCAAGGAAGACCTGGGCGATGGCCTGTACGCGGTCTTCCAGCTGGAGTCGGGCTTCGACAGCCGCAACGGCAACTCGCTGCAGAGCGGCCGCCTGTTCGGCCGCGAAGCCACCGTCGGCCTGGGCAGCGCCGAGTGGGGCGAAGTGCGGCTGGGCCGGCAGTACAACGTCGCCACGCGCTATTTCGGCGGCATGCTCGGGCCCGCCTTCGGCGGCGGCTTCAACCAGCTGAACACCGGCGGCGGCCTCGGCTTCAGCTCGGCCTACTTCCCGCGCTACGACAACCTGGTGGTGTACGAGACGCCGTCGATGGGCGGCTTCAAGGCGGCCGTCGGCTACGCCTTCAACGTCGACGACCAGAAGACCGCGCAGACTGGCTTTGCCACCGCCGACAACACCCGCGCCATCACCGCCGGCCTGCGCTACGACAACGGCCCGCTGATGGGCTTTGCCACCTATGACCAGCTGAACGCCTCCAACAAGCTGAGCCAGGGCCAGGTCGACGCGACGCCGCGCTCGTACATCGTCGGCGGCTCGTACGACTTCGAGGTCTTCAAGGTGGCGCTGGCGTACAACCGCCTCACCGATGGCTGGTTCGCCGGCAAGAGCCTGCCCGGCGGCGCCGGCATCGGCGGCTTCACCGGCACGCCGTCCTATGCGTTCTCCAAGGGCTTCCGGTCGAATTCGTACATGCTCGCGGTGGCGGCCCCGGTCGGCAAGTCCGGCGGCGCCTTCGCCTCGTGGCAGCGCGCCGACGCCAACAGCGCGCAGCTCACCGGCGGCGACTCGGCCAGCAACACCTACAGCCTGGGCTACAACTACAACCTGTCCAAGCGCACCGACCTGTATGCGGTCGCCTCGTACACGACCAACTGGGCGTTCCTGGACAACGCCAAGGCGACCGAAATGAATGTGGGGATACGCCACCGCTTCTGATCGCGGGCGGAGCGATCCCCCTTGCGCAAGTTCCCGTTGATGACGCCCGCCTCCGCGAAGGGATGGTGGTTTGTCGCCGCGCGTTTCCGGGTCCATCCGGGAACGCGCGTTTTTTCACCGCGGCAGCGCGGCGAGCGGTGTTGTATCGGGCGATACGGACGACGTCATTTGGCAGGCTCCTGAAGAATCAATAGGGCTTCATGGTGTGAACCTGGCTCTTGGCCATTCGTTGCACGCCATAGGCGATCGCGCCGCCGAACACACTGGAATTGATCCAGCCGGGCACGCGGACCGTGACATACTGGTCGGTCTCCTCCACCACTTGCGAATCGCGGAAGAACATCTCTTCGGCCTGCATGTACATGCCCATGCCGCCCATCTTGCTTCCGATCAGGTTCAGGCTGCCGAAGTTGACGCGCTTGCCGGTGGCGGGAAGCTCTCCGTTCAGGTCGCGCTTGACCAGGTCGGCCAGCGCCACGGCGCCATCGCCGAGTTCCTTTTTGTATTGCGCGACCTGCTGATCCTGAAGGCTGGCCAGCTCCGATTCGGCATACATAGTCGGCAAGTGGTAGGTATAACGCCCGACCCATTTGGTCTGCGGGTTGTCGACGTGGAAGACAAGGGCCAATCGGACTTTCTCGTCGTCGCAGCGCTGCACGAACACGAACGTTTTGAGGTCGAACGCCGCGGACTCGGCGGCCGCCTTGATGCCAGCCGCCGCCAGCGCATCCGTCGCGATCGGCAACGGATCGATCTGGAGGATGGAATCCTTGTACTGGTTCGCCATCGCCTGCGATTTGCGGGAAATGTTCATGCTGCCGAAGATCGGCCCCAGGAATATGCTGCCGCCCTGGGTCTGAATGAAGATGTAGTGGGTGCCGTCGACAATGCCCGCCTGCACCGGCAGGTATTTCTTGTCCGGCATGGCCGGGGACACCGAGACTTCCGACGGCGTTCCCGCCGGCACGACCGGTGGCGTGGTGGTCTTCAAGGCGGGTGCGCAACCGCTCAACAACGTGGTGAACGCCAACATCAAGGGGGCCAGGAACCGCATGTCGCTGATCTGCATGTGAGTGTGTCAGGGGATGAGAGGCCGCCATTACACCCGATTCAGAGACATTTAGAAACATCATTCATGCACGGCCCCTGCCCCCCCCTATCCGTCAGGAGGCGCCTGCGGGCGACTGGATCATCTTCCAGCCATTGCCGGCGGGATCCCGGAACCCCGCATCGATGCTGCCGTACCGCTCGACCGGTTCCTGCGTGAACTCCACGCCCAGCGCCAGCAAGCGGGCGTGGCTGGCGCGGCAATCGGCCACCGCCAGCACCAACGGCGGCATCGCGCCCTTGGCGACCATGGCCCGCAAGGTCTGCGCGGTGGCGTCGTCGTGCACCGGCGGCCCGGGCCGGAACAGGCCCAGCTGGAACGACGGCTGGTCCGGATGCTGGACGGTCAGCCAGCGGTATGGCCCATTGCCCACGTCCGTATGGACGCGGAATCCGAGTTTGTCGACGTAGAACCGCAGCGCCTCGTCCTGGTCGTCCACATAGACGCCGACGACATTGATCCCAGCACTCATGACCTCTCCTTCGGTAGGTGGATTGGCGACCCGGCCAAGGGGTCGATCAGCGCACTCTATTCCTGGCCTGGCGGCGACGCTTCTCCAAAACTGCGATGGTCAGGTCAGGCCGCGACGCGGCCTTGACCACGCAGGCGGGTATCTGGCCCAGTCCCGCCATCCCGGCCCGCGCCGCCACGCGCATGGCGCCGGGGCTGCGGCCCGTGATGTCACGGAAGATGCGGCCGAAGGTGCCCAGGCTTTCCCAGCCGGTGGCATAGGCGATCTCGGTGATGGCCAGGTCCGTGTCGCGCAACAGCGCGATGGCCTGTTCGATGCGGCGCGTCAACAGGTAGCGATGCGGCGGCAGGCCGAAGGCCCGCTTGAAGGAACGCGCGAAATACGCCGCGGACACGCCGCTGACCTCGGCCAGCCGCGCCACCGGCCAGGCTTCGTGCGAGGCGGCGTCCATGCGGTCCCTGGCGCGCAGCAGGCGGCGCAACAAGGCGGGATCCTGCAAAGGTTTCTCGACGGCCGGCGCCGGCGGGGAGGCGCGCGGGCGCGGCATCCTAGACTTCCTCGATCACCGCCGCGGGCGCGAACGGCGTGCCCAGGCCCAGCGCGCGGTAGATCCGTTCCAGGATGCGCTGGCGGCGCGTCGGCCGGCCCATGCGCCAACGCGTATCCAGGAACAGCAGCGGCAGCGCGACGCACAGCCATGCCAACAGCAAGAACGCGAACACCACCGCCGCCAGCTCCGGCGCCGTCTCGCGGCTGGACGGCGAGCCGGAAGTCGCCAGCACCGCCACCACCACCAGCCAGCACACCAGCAGCAGCGCGGCCAGCAGCGTCAACAGCGGCACGCGCTGCTTCAGGCCCACGCCCACCGGCGCGATGTCGGTGAAGGCGCTGCGGAAGTAGTGATGGCAGACATAGACGCGCCCGTCTTCCAGGTTGCGCAGGCCGTAGACCAATTGGTCCGGCCCGGCGCCGCTGACCTGGCCGGCGTAGGCGGCCACCTCCACCTGGTCGCCCTCGGCCAGGAATGGCATCGCATCGCCGAAGTTCTCGGCCACATACATGACGAAACGGCGCGCGCCCACCTGGAAGCGGTAGATGCCATAGGCGGGCGTGGTGCGCATCGAGGGCCTGGCCTCGTGCGTCAGGCCAGCCAGGGCGCCGCGTGCCAGCAGGATCTCGGGCGCCGCGTCGGTGATCAGCGTCTCGCCCTCGCCGCGCGCCGGGTCGGCGGGCGGCGCGGCCGGCGGGACGCCCGCCGCCACGGGCGTCTTCAGAAGTTCGCGGTAGAGCGCCTCGCTGCGCAGGATCGCCGCCCGGTGCAGGCGGTTGTGCCACAGGCCGTACAACGAGAACCCCGCCAGCAGCACGGCGACCAGCGCCACCGTCAGCGCCAGCACCAGGCCCAGCACCTGCGCGAAGGACGACAGATCGAGCAGCCAGGCCAGCGCCCCGGCCGCCGCCGCGACCGCCAGGCTGATGCCGATGCCGCGCCAGGCGCGGCGCCGCTGATCGACGTAGTAGCGCGGCGGCACGCCCGGGCCCTGCCCCGCGTCCAGCCAGGAAAAATGGCGCAAGCCGCCCGCGCCGCCCTCGATCACGCCGACGCGCACGGGCGTGGCCTGCAACGCCAATCCCCGCAGCGTGCGGATATCGGCCGGGTCTTCGAAGGCGCCGTTGACCGGCACGCCGTTCACCCGCAGGAACACCTGGCCGCGCACCCGCGGCACCGCCTCCCGGAACTTGTCGATGCGGCCTTCGATCGTGGCGGCCACCGTGTTCGTGCGCTTGGACATGCGTGCTGGCGGGCCGCGACGGGCGCGGCCGGTACTGGAAAGCGCCCAGCATACCGCAGGGCCCGCCGCACCCGGGCGAGACCCGCGCTTTCATGGCTTTTTTGCATCAACCCGGCAATTAATTGCACTTCACGGCGCCGCGGCCACGGCGGGAAAATGCCCTGGCGATCAGGCGCGGCCGCCAATGCTTAACGCGCTGCCTGCCTCCCCCGGCGCCGCGCGCAACGACAAGGAGCCCGATCATGAACATCGCCCTGGAACGCCTGGCGCGCCAGCTCGGCCTGGATGCGCCCGGCAACGAACGGCTGCGCCTGGCCTTCGGCCACGCCTGTACCCAGCGCGTCGAGCATCTGCTGGAGGAACCGCGGGCGCTGGACTGCCTGGCCGTGCTGGGCCGCTATCTCGATGGCGCCTGTGACGCCGAAGCGCTGGCGCGGGCCGCCGCCCTCGCGGCGGCGCTGGCCAATCATCATCCCGGTTCGACCTCCATCGACGGCTGCGGCCATGCCGCGGTATCGGCCACCTATGCCGTCGCCAGCGCCTTGGCCGGCAAGGCGCTGCGGGCGGCCGAGTACGCGGCCTACGCCGCCGTCTATGGCCAGGGCGGCTACGGCGCGGTGTCGGATCCGGCCTCGTTCGACATCGAGCACGCCTGGCAGGCGGACTGCCTGGCGCGGTGCGCGTTGCCGGCCTGAAGCGCCGCGCCATTGCGCCCCGGCGCGCTCACAGCGGCCCCGCGGCCAGCATGAAGCTGCCACCGCGGATCACGTGCAGCAAGCGCGGCCGGCGGCCGCCATCGACCTTCCTGCGCAGGCGGCGCATGGCGATCGCGACGGCCTGGCACTTGACGTGCCCCGCGCCCAGGCCCGGCGCCCTGGCCTTCCAGACCGACTCGGCCAATTGCCAGCTGGTGAACACCGCGCCCGGGCTGCCCATGAGCATGGCGAGCAGCCCGAACTCCTTCGGCGTCAACAGCAGCGGCTCGCCATCCCGATAGGCGCGACAGCGCAGCAGGTCCAGCTCCAGGTCCGCGAATTGCAGCCTGTCGCCGGACTCGGGCATGCACGTCAGCAGGACGTGAGCCATTTCAGGGATGCCCCGATGCCGCGGGCGCGGCTATCGGCGGCTCTCGTTCTGGCGCTGCACTTCGGCCTGGTAGTCAGGGCCCGAGCGCAGCCGCACATACTCCGAAAACGCCGCCTTGTACTCGGGACTGTAGATGTCCGGCGTCGCCTCGCCGCGCCAGAACCGGTCCACGCCGGCGCGCTTCCACAGCGCCAGGTCGGCCAGCACCTCGGCGCGCGAGAGCGACGCGCCGTAGGGGCTGGTCAGGGCCGTGGACGGCGCCTGCTGGGCCAGCGCCGTGCCGGAAACGCCCGCCGCCAGGGCCAGGATCAGTGCGGTTTTACGAAGAATCTGCATGCTTCACTCCTATGAATCGTGGGGGGGTACTGCACGGGATTCATTCTAGGAAGGCGATGCAGACAGAAAGCGGATAAGGGGATTACGTTTTTGCAAGGTGCGGAATGACCTCGATTAGCTCCTTTTTTCCCTCCATATCTTCGAATGCCTTGTCCTGGCAATGCTCTATATTTCGCGGGATCGATGCAGGAGCATCAATGTGTGATTCGGAGAGTTCCCTCGTGCACACTACATCCCAAACCGAAACCCAGCCAGATCATGCCCGCGATCAGGCCCCCTACTATCTGATTATTGAGAAGATACGTCCGGGCGATGTGCTGTTGACTCGCGGCACGACACCGCGCGCAGGCCTGATCGCCTACGGCACAAAAGGCCGGTATTCACACGCGGCGTTATGGGTCATACCGAAGGAAGGGGCCATCCCCATACTGATGGAGGCGGACAGTGTCGGAGTCGGCCCCACATTCCTTCCAACAGTGACTTTGACAGGCCCGGACGGCTTGCCGATCTTCGCCTATGCCCTAGGTGACCTCGAGGAAATTTCCCTCTTGCGGCATCCGCAGATTCAAAACCTGGACGCCGGCATTGTGTCGGAAGTCACCGAAGAACTCATCGAAGATGTCTGGAGCCGCCGCTATTCAGCGTTGGTTCGATTGTCGGACATGCTCGATACGTCGTATCTCAGGGGCCCAGCTCGAAAACTGTTCGCGGCGATCGATGCGGTCAATCGCGATCCTCGTGGGCACCACGGCATATTCTGCTCTGAGCTAGTGGCCATGTATTTCGAGCGTTTATCCCTGCCTCTGTTCCAGGGACGGCCTCCGTCTGCCCTGTCGCCGAACCATCTGGCCGAGGCAGCGAGCGGACTTCAGCCGGTGACCGATGCAGTCATCGATTCCGAAGCCGCCAGGCTCATGACAAAGGCCGCCAGTAGCGCGTTGCGGCCGACTCGTAAGGAATGGCTGGGTCCATTAGTGAAAGGACGCCATCGCCACGAAGTCATGACGGCCGCGACGGATAGACTAACTGACACGCTCCAGTCGATACGAGACCAGTGGATCTCGTTGGCGATCGATAGCAGTCAACAGATGACGACACAAATGCAAGCTGCGATTCGTCAGGCCGCTCAGGCAAGGGACCAGATTTACCTGGAAAAATTCTGCAAACACACTTGCACGCAGATTTTCTTAAACCACTTACTCGTTGTCTTGCAACAGCATTCTCAAGGCGACCAAAACGAAGATAACGCCTCCTACCGCACTGCGGCACATCAGTACCTGACGGATTTATTCAAGGCGCTTAACGAAGAAAACACTCATGCCTTCTTAAGAGCCCAACACCTCTTCGCACTATCTCTAGCCAGAGATCACAAAGAAAACGGCTGCTCTTTGAGCAAACTACAAATCAGATCGACGCGCAGAAAGCTCCTGAATCAATGGCGCAAATATCGCGAAGACCGACTCAACTTACTGAGATTGGTTGACTCGCGTGCCCTCCATACTTGTCCGACTCACTCGGAACTAATTTACCGTGACACACTCCTCGCTGCTGCCCTCACGGGCTCACAGGACACATCAAGCAAAATAGGCTCGGAATTTCCATCCTCATAACAGAGGGCAACGCCGAAGACGCTGCCCTCTGTTCGCCTCACAGAATTACCGCACCTTCCCCGCCTTCCAGGCCTCCAGCAGCTGCTCGTACGCCACCGTTTCGCCCTTGGGCTTTTCATTGCCCAGCTTCTTCCACGGCGCGTGCTGATCCGACAGCCACTTGTTCGGATCGCCCTTGGCGTTCAGCTTGGGCGCGCATTGCGCCATGCCGGCCCGCTCCAGCCGCGCCATCACCTGGTCCATTTCGTTGGCCAGGTTGTCCATCGCGGCCTGCGGCGTCTTCTCGCCGGTGACGGCGGTGGCGACGTTCTTCCACCACAGCTGCGCCAGCTTGGGATAGTCGGGCACGTTGTTGCCGGTCGGCGTCCAGGCCACCCGCGCCGGGCTGCGGTAGAACTCGATCAGGCCGCCGTAGTTGGCCGCGTTCTTGCTGAAGTAGTCGCTGTGGATGTCGCTGTCGCGGATGAAGGTCAGGCCGGTGATCGACTTCTTCAGCGACACCGTCTTGGCCGTGACGAACTGGGCGTAGAGCCAGGCGGCGGCCATCTTGTCGGGGTTGGTGGACTTGAAGAAGGTCCACGAACCCACGTCCTGGTAGCCGTTCTGCATGCCGTCCTTCCAGTACGGACCATACGGCGACGGCGCCATGCGCCACTTGGGCGTGCCGTCCTCGTTGACCACCGGCAGGCCCTTCTTGGTCATGTCGGCGGTGAAGGCCGTGTACCAGAAGATCTGCTGCGCGATCTGGCCCTGCGCCGGCACCGGACCGGATTCCGAGAAGGTCATGCCCATGGCCTGCTGCGGCGCGTACTTCTTCATCCAGTCGACGTACTTGGTCAGGGCGTAGACCGCGGCCGGACTGTTGGTGGCGCCGCCGCGCGCCACCGAGGCGCCCACCGGCGTGCACTTGTCGTCGGCCACGCGGATGCCCCACTCGTCCACCGGCATGCCGTTGGGCAGGCCCTTGTCGGCGGCGCCGGCCATCGACAGCCACGCGTCGGTGAAGCGCCAGCCCAGCGACGGGTCCTTCTTGCCGTAGTCCATGTGGCCATAGACCTTCTTGCCGTCCAGCTCCTTGACGTCGTTGGAGAAGAAGTCGGCGATGTCCTCGTAGGCGGACCAGTTGGTCGGCACGCCCAGGTCGTAGCCATACTTGGCCTTGAACTTGTCCTTCAGGTCCTGGCGCGCGAACCAGTCGGCGCGGAACCAGTAGACGTTGGCGAACTGCTGGTCGGGCAGCTGGTACAGCTTGCCGTCCGGCGCGGTGGTGAACTTGGTGCCGATGAAGTCCTTCAGGTCCAGGCCCGGGTTGGTCCATTCCTTGCCGGCGCCGGCCATGTAGTCGGACAGCGGCAGGATGGCGCCGTAGCGGTAGTGGGTGCCGATCAGGTCGGAGTCGGAGATCCAGCCGTCGTAGATGGACTTGCCCGACTGCATCGAGGTCTGCAGCTTCTCGACCACGTCGCCTTCCTGGATCAGGTCGTGGTTGACCTTGATGCCGGTGATCTCGGTGAAGGCCTTGGCCAGCACCTTGGACTCGTACTCGTGGGTGGTGATGGTTTCCGACACCACGTTGATTTCGTTGACGCCCTTTGCCTTGAGCTTGGCGGCGGCCTCGATGAACCACTTCATCTCGGCCATCTGCTGGTCCTTGGACAGGGTCGACGGCTGGAATTCCGAATCGACCCACTTCTTCGCTTCCGGCTCGCCGGCCCAGGCCCCTGACGTACCGATCAGGGCGATGGCGGCCGCCATGGCGTGCATGCGCAATTTCATGACCTGTCTCCTCGATAAGTCCTCCCCATGGGTGCTGCGGACTTCTGGCCGGGGAAGACATTGGCCGATCGTCCTTCCAAACCGCTGATATCGCGCGGGGTCTGCGCCCCGTCAGCCTTTCCTCATGATGAAGGCCAGCAGCAGCATGGACAGCACGAAGCTGATCCACACCGATGGCGGCTCGTCCAGCGAAAACCATTCCACCGCCTTCTGCCCGAACCCCAGGAACGCCAGGTTGAGCCAGGCCGCGGCCATCAGGCCGATGAAGAGGCGGTCGCCGCGGGTCGTGCGCAACGGCAGGAAGCCCTTGCGCTCGACCGTGGGCGATTTCAGTTCCCAGACCGTCATGCCCACCAGCATCAGCACGATGCAGGAGAAGAACACGGCGACGGGGGTGGTCCATACCATCCAGCTGAACATGTGGCGCCCTCCCCCTCAGACCCGGCCCATCGCGAAGCCCTTCGCGATGTAGTGCCGCACGAACCAGATGACGATGCCGCCGGGCACGATGGTCAGCACCCCGGCCGCCGCCAGCACGCCCCAGTCCATGCCCGAGGCCGAGACCGTGCGCGTCATGGTGGCGACGATGGGCTTGGCGTTGACCGAGGTCAGCGTGCGCGCCAGCAGCAGCTCGACCCAGCTGAACATGAAGCAGAAGAACGCCGCCACGCCCACGCCCGACTTGATCAGCGGCAGGAAGATCGTCAGGAAGAAGCGCGGGAACGAATAGCCGTCCACGTAGGCCGTCTCGTCGATCTCGCGCGGCACGCCGGACATGAAGCCCTCCAGGATCCACACCGCCAGCGGCACGTTGAACACCAGGTGCGCCAACGCCACCGCCAGGTGCGTGTCCATCAGCCCGAACGAGCTGTACAGCTGGAAGAACGGCAGCAGGAACACCGCCGGCGGCGTCATGCGGTTGGTCAGCAGCCAGAAGAACACGTGCTTGTCGCCGATGAAGCGGTAGCGCGAGAACGCGTAGGCCGCCGGCAGCGCCACGGCCAGCGAGATGACCGTGTTGATGACCACGTAGATCAGCGAGTTGATGTAGCCCGAATACCAGGCCGGATCGGTGAAGATGGTGCGGTAGTGCTCCAGCGTGAAATCGCGCGGCCACAACGTCAGGGTGCTGACGATCTCGGTATTGGTCTTGAACGACATGTTCAGCATCCAGTACAGCGGCAGGATGGCGAACACCAGGTACAGCGCCAGGAAGGCGCCGCGCCACCAGGTCGATTGCTCACGCATTGGCGCGCTCCTCGTCGAAACCGCCGGTGGTGCCGGCGCGCTGCATCCAGTTGTACAGAATGAAGCAGAGCAGCAAGATGATCAGGAAGTAGATGATCGAGAACGCCGCCGCCGGGCCCAGGTCGAACTGGCCCACGGCCTTCTGCGTCAGGTACTGCGACAGGAAGGTGGTGGCGTTGCCCGGCCCGCCGCCGGTCAGCACGAACGGTTCGGTGTAGATCATGAAGCTGTCCATGAAGCGCAGCAGCACCGCGATCATCAGCACGCCGCGCATCTTGGGCAGCTGGATGTAGCGGAACACCGCCAGGCGCGAGGCGCCGTCGATGCGCGCGGCCTGGTAATAGGCGTCGGGAATGGCGCGCAGGCCGGCATAGCACAGCAGCGCCACCAGCGGCGTCCAGTGCCAGACATCCATCACCAGCACCGTGACCCAGGCGTCGAGGTCGTTGCCGGTGTAGTTGTAGTCCACTCCCAGCCACGACAGCGTCGCCCCAAGCAGGCCGATGTCGGTGCGCCCGAACACCTGCCAGATGGTGCCCACCACGTTCCACGGGATCAGCAGCGACAGCGCGATGATGACCAGCACCGCCGAGGCGCGCCAGCCGCTGGCCGGCATCGACAGCGCCAGCAGGATGCCCAGCGGGATCTCGATGGCCAGCACCGCCAGCGAGAAGCCGATCTGGCGCAGCAGCGCGCCATGCAGCTCCTCGTCCTGCAGCACGGCGGCGAACCATTCGGTGCCGACGAACACGCGGCGCTCGGGCGAGATGATGTCCTGCACCGAGTAATTGACGATGGTCATCAGCGGCAGGATGGCCGAGAACGCCACGCACAGCACCACGGGCAGGACCAGGAACCAGGCCCGGTGATCGATCGGTTTCATCGGATCAGCTCCTCGTCGCGGTAGAAGCAGGTATGCGGATTGAGCGCCGACAGCCACACCGTGGCGCCGGGCGCGATCGAGGCGGCGTCGGTGCCCAGGCGGGCGCGCAGCGGCGTGCCCTCGAAGTCGGCCAGCAGCAAGGTGTAGGTGCCCACGTCCTGCACCCGTTGGACCGTGGCCGGGATGGCGCCGGGCGCGTTGGCGTCGGCCAGGCGCAGGTATTCCGGGCGCACGCCCAGCTTGACCGGGCCGACGTCGGCCAGCCTGGCCGCCATCGCATCCGGCACGCCGTCGACGCGCCGCTGGCCCACCATCAGGCCGTCGACGCGCCACTGCGCCGGCAGGAAGTTCATGCCGGGCGAGCCGATGAAATGGCCGACGAAGGTGTGCGCCGGCCGCTCGAACAGGTCGTCGGCGCTGCCCACCTGCACCGCGCGGCCGCGCGCCATCACCATCACCTGGTCGGCGAAGGTCAACGCCTCGGTCTGGTCGTGCGTGACGTAGATCAGCGTCAGCTTGAACTCGTGATGAATTTCCTTGAGCTTGCGGCGCAGTTCCCACTTCAGTTGCGGGTCGATCACGGTCAGCGGCTCGTCGAACAGCACCGCCGACACATCGTTGCGCACCAGGCCGCGGCCCAGCGAGATCTTCTGCTTGGCGTCGGCCGTCAGGCCGCTGGCGCGGCGCCCCAGCACGTGCGACATCTCCAGCATCTCGGCGATGCGGCCGACGCGCTCGCGGATCTGTTTGGCGGGCACGCCGCGATTGCGCAGCGGGAACGCCAGGTTCTCGGCCACGGTCATGGTGTCGTACACCACCGGAAACTGGAACACCTGGGCGATGTTGCGCGCCTGCGGCGTCTTGTGGGTGACGTCCTGGCCGTCGAACAGGATGCGGCCGTGCGATGGCCGCAGCAGGCCCGAGACGCAATTGAGCAAGGTGGTCTTGCCGCAGCCCGAGGGGCCCAGCAAGGCGTAGGCGCCGCCGTCGCGAAAGGTGAACTTGAGCGGCAGCAGCGCGTAGTCCTCGTCGGCCTGGGGATTGGCGACGTAGGAATGGGAGAGGTCCAGCTCGATCTGCGCCATCAGGCCATCCCTCCGCTGGCGTGCGGCCGGGCGGGGGCCGCCAGCAAGGCGCCGTCGGCGCCGAAGGCGTAGGTCTGGGCCGGGTCGAAGTACAGCGTCAGACGCTGCTCCAGCGTGTAGCGATGCACGCCCGGCAGCTGCGCGACCACGTCGCCGGCGGCCGTCTCGGCGTGCACGAAGGTGTCGGACCCCGAGATCTCGGCCAGCTTGACCACGCCGTCCAGGCCGATGTGGCCGGGACGCGCCGTCACGTCCAGCGCGCCCGCCCGCAGGCCGGCGGTGAGCCCGCCGCCCGCGCCCGGCGGCAGTGGCCGCGCGACCGCGATGCCGCCCTGCAGCGTGAAGCCGTCGGCGCCGCGCTGCGCGGCGAACAGGTTCATGGGCGGATCGCTGAAGGCGCGCGCCACGCGGATCGAATTGGGCCGGTGGAAGACCTCGGCGGTCGGTCCGTACTGCAGCAGTTCGCCCGCGTCCAGCACGGCGGTGTGGCCGCCCAGCAGCAGCGCCTCGCCCGGCTCGGTGGTGGCGTAGACCACGGTCGAGCGGCCCTCGGCGAACAGGGCCGACAGCTCATCGCGCAGTTCCTCGCGCAGCTTGTAGTCGAGGTTGACCAGCGGTTCGTCCAGCAGGATCAGCGGCGCATCCTTGACCAGGGCCCGCGCCAGCGCCACCCGCTGCTGCTGCCCGCCCGACAGTTCAGACGGATGACGGGCCAGCAGGTGGTCGATGTGCAGGCGCGCGGCCATGGCCCCGACCTTGTCGGCGATGCCCGACACGCCGCGCAGCTTGAGCGGCGAGGCGATGTTGTCGAACACCGTCATGGACGGATAGTTGATGAATTGCTGATACACCATGGCGACGTTGCGCTGGCGCACCGGCACGCCGGTCACGTCGGCGCCGTCGGCCAGCACCCGGCCCTCGGTGGGCCGGTCGAGCCCGGCCATGATGCGCATCAGCGATGTCTTGCCCGCCAGGGTCACCCCCAGCAAAACGGTCATGGCGCCCGGCACCGGGGCCAGGCTCATGGGATACAGGTGCGTCTGCGAGCCGGCTCGCAAACCTATCCTGTCCAGGGTCAGCTGCATCTGGTCTCCTGCCTCTAATACGTCCCCGGTTTATCGACCGGGCATCGGTACGTCGGTACAGCGGCCCTCGCGGCGCGCGAGAACGCGCCGGTTCAGGTTTTTCTTTCAGATCGCTTTCGTTTTTTTTGCGTTTTACTCAAGAAGCGAAAAAAATACAATCTTGCAGCGCGTCATTATTTTTCGCTTTTGTTGTTTTATGATGCGACTGTGACACTCAATACGCCAACATGACACTCAATCCCAGACAAAGCGCCTTGATCGAAATGGTTCGAGCCCAGGGCTCGGCCACGATCGAAGAGCTGGCCAAACGCTTCGACGTCACGCTGCAGACCGTGCGGCGCGACGTCAACATTCTTTCCGAAGCCGGCCTGCTGTCGCGCTTCCATGGCGGCGTGCGCATCGAAGCGTCCACCATCGAGAACATCGCCTACCGCAAGCGCCAGGGGCTGCACGCGGCCGGCAAGCAACGCATCGCCGAGGCCGTGGCCCGCGCCGTGCCCGACGGCTGCTCGCTGATCCTGAACATCGGCACCACCACCGAGGCCATCGCCCGCGCCCTGCTGCGCCACCGCGGCCTGCGTGTCATCACCAACAACCTGCACGTGGCCGACATCCTTTCCGACAACCCGGATTGCGAAGTCATCGTCGCCGGCGGCGTGGTGCGTTCGCGCGACCGCGGCATCGTCGGCGAGGCCACCATGGACTTCATCCGGCAGTTCCGGGTCGACATCGGCCTGATCGGCATCTCCGGCATCGAGGCCGACGGCACGCTGCGCGACTACGACTTCCGCGAAGTGCGCGTGGCCCGCACCATCATCGAACAGTCGCGCGAAGTGTGGCTGGCCGCCGACAGCAGCAAATTCAAGCGCCAGGCCATGGTGGAACTGGCGCACATCTCGCAGATCGACCGCTTCTTCACCGACGCGCATCCGCAGGAGCCGCTGGCGCAAGTGCTGCTGGATGCCGGCGTGCGCTGCGAAGTCGCCGCCGCGCCGAACGCGGCCAAGGTACCCGCCTGACCCGCTTGACCCGGCCCGTGGGCACGGCGCTTGCGCCCCGCCCGGCCGGCACGAACAGAAACGAACACCGCACCGAACCCTAGCGGCCCCGCCGCCCCACGCATATGAACCAACCGCTCGCCACCGTCACCCCGCCCGACCGCAACCGCCTGCTGGCGCAACTGGACAACACGCCAGCCTGGGACGTGATCGTCATCGGCGGCGGCGCGACCGGCCTGGGCACCGCCGTCGACGCCGCCAGCCGCGGCTACCGCACCCTGCTGATCGAGGGCGCGGACTTCGCCAAGGGCACTTCCAGCAAGGCCACCAAGCTGGTGCACGGCGGCGTGCGCTATCTGGCGCAGGGCAACATCAGCCTGGTGCGCGAGGCGCTGCACGAACGCGGCCTGCTCAACCGCAACGCGCCGCACCTGGTGTGGCCGCTGGGCTTCGTGGTGCCGGCCTACAACCTGCTGGACCAGCCCTTCTACGGCATCGGCCTGAAGATGTACGACATGCTGGCCGGCAAGCTCAACCTGTCGCCGAGCCGCTGGCTGTCGCGCCGCGATACGCTGGCCAACGCGCCGACGCTGGCCGAGAACGTCAACGGCCGCGGCCTCAAGGGCGGCGTGCTGTACTACGACGGCCAGTTCGACGACGCGCGCCTGGCGCTGAGCCTGATGCGCACGCTGTTCGACCTGGGCGGCACCGCGGTCAACTATGTGCGCGCCACCGGCCTGACCACCACCGGCGGCAAGGTCGACGGCGTCACCGCCGAGGACGCGCTGGGCGGCGCCAGCTTCACGCTGCGGGCGCGCTGCGTCATCAACGCCACCGGCGTCTGGGTCGACAGCGTGCGCCGCATGGAAGACAAGAACGCGCCGACCATGGTGGCGCCCAGCCAGGGCGTGCACCTGACGCTGCCGCACGATTTCCTGCCCGGCAAGCGCGCCATCCTGATCCCCAAGACCGATGACGGCCGCGTGCTGTTCGTGGTGCCGTGGAACGGCCACACCATCGTCGGCACCACCGATTCGCCGCGCAACGACCTGCCGCTGGACCCGGAAGCCGGCGCCCAGGACGTCGATTTCATCCTGAGCACCGCCGCGCGCTACCTCAGCCGCAAACCGACCCGCGACGACGTCACCAGCGTCTGGGCCGGCCTGCGGCCGCTGGTCAAGGCCACCGGCGACGCCTCCACCAAGTCGCTGTCGCGCGAGCACACCATCCTGGTGTCGCAGGCCGGCCTGGTGACGGTCACGGGCGGCAAGTGGACCACCTATCGCCGCATGGCGCAGGACGTGGTCGACACCGCCATCCAGCACCAGCTGCTGACGCAGGCCAGCTGCCGCACCGAGTCGCTGGCGCTGCATGGCGCCAACGGCCTGGCGCCGTCGCAGGAACACGCCGGCACGCCGGACAGCTACTACGGCAGCGACCTGCCCGTGCTCAAGGCCCTGCCCGGCGCCGAGCGCATGCTGGTCAAGAGCAGCGGCCTGTCCGAAGCCCACGTGCGCTTCGCCGCGCGCTTCGAGCTGGCGCGCAGCGCCGAGGACGTGCTGGCGCGCCGCAACCGCGCGCTGTTCCTGGACGCCGAGGCGGCCCTGCTGGCCGCGCCCGAAGTGGCGCGCATCCTGGCCGAGGAACTGGGCCACGACGCCGCCTGGCAGCAGCGCACGCTGCAGGAACTGGCCACGGTCGCGGCGCACTACCGCCTGAAGTGAGGCGCTGAAAAGTGACGCGCTGAAGTCACACGCTGAAGTGAGGCGCTGAAGCGGCGCGCCCGGGCGCGCCGTGATCGCCCCCACCCGCAACGCCGCGCCGGCATGGCGCGGCGTTGTCGCATGGCGCCGGGGCCTGTTCACACGACAAGAAGCCTCGCACAGGCCCTAAGGTACGCGCAGCGGACTGGACTGGATCATGGTCTCGAACACGCGCAGCAGGTCCGGATCGCACTTGGACCCGGCCTCGCGGTTGAGGATACGCATGATCTCGGCGTGCGTGCGCGCCGGGTGGTAGGGCCGCGCGTCGCCCAGCGCGTCGTAGGAATCGGCCAGCGAAATGATGCGCGCGTGCAGCGGGATGTCATGGCCCGCCAGGCCCTCGGGATAGCCCGAGCCGTCGAAATGCTCATGGTGGTGCCGCACGGCCAGCGCGATGCGTTCGCGCTGCGGCATGTCGCTCTGCAGGATGATGGCCGCGCCCACGGCGGCGTGGGACTTCATGATTTCCCAATCCTCTTTTTCGAGGCGCTTGGGCGAGAACAGCACGCGATCAGGGGTGCCGATCTTGCCCACGTCGTGCAGGCGGGCGGCAACGGCGACAGCCTGCTGCTCGTCGTCGTCCAGGCCGCAGGCCCGCGCCAGCGCAACGCTCAGGGCAACGACGCGGTGGCAATGGCGTCCGGTGGCGGCATCTCGGGCCTGCATCGCGGCGAACAGCGCCGCTTCACAGGAACCTGCGGGCAGCGCGGACGCCGCGCTTGGGGGTACATCTGGAGGCATCGGTAGGGGCGCGCGCGGTTGCAACGGAACCGCGCGCCTGTGTCAGAAAGTATCAATTCTGACACAGCTCGACAGGCCCGTGCGCCGCCGCGCGAACCGGCCGCGCGGCCTTGCGGCTCAAGCCTTCAGCCGCGCCAGCAGCGCCTCTGCCACGCCGACCGACGAGGCCGGATTCTGGCCCGTGATGAGCAGGCCGTCGGAGACGATGTGCGGCTGCCAATCGGGCCCCTTGCTGTACAGGCCGCCCAGCAGCGCCAGTTCGTCCTCGACCAGGAACGGCACCACCGCGGTCAATTGCACCGCCGCTTCTTCCGTGTTGGAAAAGCCGGTGACCTGGCGGCCCTGCACCAGCGGCTTGCCGTCGGCCGTCTTGGCATGGCGCAGCACGCCCGGCGCGTGGCAGACCGCCGCCACCGGCTTGCCGGCGGCCAGCATGGTCTCGATCAGCGACACGGACTTGGGGTCCTCGGCCAGGTCCCACAGCGGGCCGTGGCCGCCGGGATAGAACACCGCGTCGTAGTCGGCGGCCTGCACCTCGGCCAGGCGGCGCGTGTTCGCCAGGCGGCGCTGCGCCTCGGGGTCCTGGCGGAAGCGGCGCGTGTCGTCGGTCTGGGCGTCGGGGTCGTCGCTCTTGGGATCGAGCGGCGGCTGCCCGCCCTGCGGCGAGGCCAGCGTCAGCGTGGCGCCCGCGTCCAGGAAGGCGTAGTACGGGGCGGCAAATTCCTCCAGCCAGAAGCCGGTCTTGCGGCCCGTGTCGCCCAGCGTGTCGTGGGAAGTCAGCACGATCAGGATATTCATGTTGCGCTCCTATTCATCCGGGCCGACGCGCACGATGCGCTTGCCGGCGTTCTCGCCCTTGAGCAGGCCCATCAGGCCGCGCGGCGCGTTCTCCAGGCCGTCGACCACGTCTTCGCGGTACTTGATGCGGCCGTCGCGCAGCAGCTCCTGCATGGCCGCGCGGAATTCGCCGAAGCGCGGCGCGTATTCGTTGAAAATGATGAAGCCCTGCATCTTGATGCGCTTGGTCAGGATGGTGCGCATCAGCAGCGGCAGGCGGTCGGGGCCGTCGGGCAGGCTGGTGGCGTTGTAGGCCGAGATCAGGCCGCAGACCGGCACCCGCGCGCGCGGATTGAGCAGCGGCAGCACCGCGTCGAACACCGCGCCGCCGACGTTCTCGAAATACACGTCGATGCCCTGCGGCACCGCCTTGGCCAGCAGGTTGGCCATGGCCGGATCGCGGTGGTCGATGCAGGCGTCGAAACCCAGTTCCTCGACCACGTAGCGGCATTTGTCGGCGCCGCCGGCGATGCCGACCGCCTTGCAGCCGTGGATCTTGGCCAGCTGGCCCACCACCGCGCCGACCGCGCCGCTGGCGGCGGCCACCACCACGGTTTCGCCGGCCTTGGGCTGGCCGATGTCCAGCAGGCCCATGTAGCCGGTGAAGCCCGGCATGCCGAGCACGCCCAGCGAGTACGACGGACGCTCGGGCGCCGAACCCAGCTTGAGCAGGCCGCTGCCGTCGGAGACGGCGTAGTCCTGCCAGCCCGACTGGGACAGCACCCATTCGCCCACCGGATAGTCGGCGTGGCGCGAAGCCACCACCCGGGCCACGGTGCCGCCCACCATGGGCTGGCCGACCTGCACCGGCTCGGCATACGAGGGCGCGTCGCTCATGCGGCCGCGCATATAGGGATCGAGGGAAAGATAGACCGTGCGCAGCAGCAGCTGGCCCGGGCCGGGTTCGGGCACGGCGTCGGTTTCCAGGCGGAAATCGCTGTCGGCGGGTTCGCCGCGTGGCCGCGAGGCCAGGACGATGCGGCGGTTGAGGGAGGACGATTGCGGCATGGCGTGCTGACTCCTTCTGTTCCGGTTCAGGCATTACACCACCTCCGCCGGCCGGTCCGTCCGTCGACCCTGCCGGCCGCCCCCCTTTTAATTAATTAAATATTTAATTAGAATCTGCCCCATGCCTGCCAAGCCTTCCCCCGCGCGCCGTCCCGGCCGCCCCGCCCGCCCCGACAGCGCCGCCGTGCGCGACCAGCTGCTGGACATCGCCACCGACCTGTTCGCCACCCAGGGCGTGGCCGCCACCCGCCTGGCCCACATCGCCGAACGCGCCGGGTTCACCTCGGCCATGCTGCACTACTACTTCAAGAGCCGCGACCAGTTGCTGGACGCCGTGGTGCTGGAACGCGTGGTGCCGGTCATCGGCTACGTCTGGAGCCCGGTGCCGCAGACGCCCCGGCGCCTGGACGGCTCCACCGACACGGCGCGCGCGGTCATCACCGAAATCGTCTCGCGCATCGTGCGCTGCGGCACCGACCGACCCTGGCTGCCAGCCCTGTGGATGCACGAGGTCGTCAACGAAGGCGGCCAGCTGCGCGAGCGCGTGCTGCGCCACCTGCCGGCCCAGCGCCTGCAGGTGTTCGCCGGCCTGATCGCCGACAGCCAGCGCGCCGGCGCCATCACCCCGGGCGTGGAGCCGCGGCTGGTGTTCCTGTCGATCCTGGGCCTGACCCTGCTGCCGCTGGCCACGTCGAGCCTGTGGCGCCGCATCTGGCAGGACGATCCGAAGATCCACGCCATCGACCACGACGCCATCGCCGCGCACGCCACCGCCATGCTCACGGGCGGGTTGTTTTCCCCGCCGGCCACGGCGCCCGACGCCCCCGCCACGCCCGCCGCGCCAGCAAAACGGACCCGGCGCGCCAAGCCGGCCGCCAACACTGAACCGCCCTCCACAGGACGCTGACCATGCGCACCCCTTCCCTCCCGCGCTACGCGCTGCCCGTCGCCGCCGTGCTCGGCCTGTCGCTGCTGGCCGCCTGCGGCAAGCGCGACGATGCCGTCTACCAGGGCTACGTCGAGGGTGAATACCTCTACATCGCCTCGTCCGAGGCCGGCCGGCTCGATACGCTCTCGGTGCAACGCGGCCAGCAGGTCGCCGCCGCCGCGCCGCTGTTCGCGCTGGAGGCGACGCGCGAAACCGCGGCGCGCGACCAGGCCGGCGCGCAGTTGGCGGCGGCCAGCGCCCAGCTGGAAGACATCGCCACCGGCAAGCGCCCGGCCGAAATCGACGTCAGCCGCGCCCAGCTGGCCCAGGCCGAGGCCGCCAGCCGGCGCTCGGCGGCGCAGCTGGC
>NZ_CADIJR010000063.1 GCF_902859645.1 Achromobacter insuavis
CGCCGGCCGCCCAGCCCGCTCCCGCCCCGCAACCCGCGCCGACCCCGGCGCCCGCGGCCAACGCGCCCGCCGCCAGCGACAACCCGCCGGCCCCCAAGCCCGCCACGCCCCCCGGAACCGCAACGTGACCCAGGACGCCTCCCAAGAAGACGGCCAGCAGGAAAGCTTCATCTCCCACCTGGTCGAACTGCGCACCCGCCTGCTGCGCGCCGTCGGCGCGGTGGTGGTGGTGTTCGTCATCCTGTTCATCTACCCCGGCGCCTCCGCCATCTACGACGTGCTGGCCCAGCCCATGCTGGCCTCGCTGCCGCAGGGCACGCGCATGATCGCCACCGGCGTCATCACGCCCTTCATGGTGCCGGTCAAGGTCACCATGATGGCCGCCTTCATCGTGGCGCTGCCGGTGGTGCTGTACCAAGCCTGGGCCTTCGTCGCGCCCGGCCTGTACAAGCACGAGAAGCGCCTGGCGCTGCCGCTCATCATCTCCAGCACGCTGCTGTTCATCGCGGGCATGGCGTTCTGCTATTTCGTGGTGTTCCGCACGGTCTTCCACTTCATCGCCACCTTCGCGCCGCAATCGATCACGCCGGCGCCGGACATCGAGGCCTACCTGAGCTTCGTCATGACCATGTTCATGGCGTTCGGCATCACCTTCGAGGTGCCGGTGGCCGTGGTGCTGCTGGTGCGCATGGGCGTGGTGGAGCTGTCCAAGCTCAAGAGCGCGCGCGGCTACGTGGTGGTCGGCGCCTTCATCATCGCCGCGGTGGTGACGCCGCCGGACGTGGTCAGCCAGTTCATGCTGGCGGTGCCGCTGTGCCTGCTGTACGAGCTGGGACTGATCTGCGCGCGCATGGTCACGCCCAAGGCCGGGGCCGACGAGGCCGCCAACGACGGCTCGCTGACCGAACGCCACTGAGCGCCGCGCGTTCAAGCGAAGCGGGGGCCGATGGCCCCCGTTTTTTTTGCACAAACGGACGGTTTCCGCTTGTCCCGCGCGGGCTGCAAACTTACATTGCGGCCATGTCGCTCGCCCTACGCCTGCGCACCCTGATGCGGTGGCGCGGCATCAAAAGCCAGAACCAGCTCGCCCGCATCTCCGGCGTGCCGCAGTCCTGCATCCACCGCATCCTCACCCGCGAGGGAGGCTATGCGCCCACCCGCGCCACGCTGCTGCGGCTGGCGCAGGCGCTGGACACGCAGGTGCCCTGGCTGGCCGACGGCATGGTCGTGCAGACCGCCGCCGCGCCCCCGGTCCAGGAAGACACTCAATCCGACGCCTACAGCGCGGAAATCTGCGCGCTGCTGAAGCACCAGCCCGAGGCCATGCGCAAGCGCGTGCTGCAAGTGGTGCGCCTGGTGCTCGATGCCCCTTGCCGTCCGCGCCGCGCTGGCGCATCGCGGCAGTCTCAGGCCCGCCCATAGCGGCATCGACGGCTCGCCCGCCACTTCCGACTCTCGTCCGCGACGGTCGCCTGGCTGTCTCGTCCGCGGTCATCGCCTGGCTGGCGTATCCCCCAGCGACCGCCACGTTATCGCGGCAACCCCGGGCGCGTGCCCACCATCACCGTCAGCTCGGCCACCTTGCCGCCGCGCAACACGCCCAGCGTCGCGCGCTGTCCCGGCGTCAGCTGCGCGATCTCGGCCAGCAGCCCCGACGTGTCCATCATCGGCTTGCCGTTCACCGTCTGCACGATGTCGCCCACGCGCAGGCCGCCCTTGGCGGCCGGGCCGTCGCGCAGCACGCCGGCAATGATCACGCCGCGGGCATCGCGCTCCAGCTGGAACGCGCGCGCCAGTTCGGCCGTCAGGTCCTGCGGCTCCACGCCCAGCCAGCCGCGCTTGACGCCACCGGTCTTGACGATCTCGTCCATCACCTTGCGGGCGATGTCGATCGGCGTGGCGAAACCGATGCCCATCGACCCGCCCGACTCCGAATAGATCGCGGTGTTGATGCCCACCAGGTTGCCCTGCGCATCCACCAGCGCGCCGCCCGAATTGCCCGGATTGATGGCGGCATCGGTCTGGATGAAGTTTTCGTAGGTATTCAGGCCCAGCCCGTTGCGGCCCAGCGCCGACACGATCCCCTGCGTGGTGGTCTGCCCCACGCCGAACGGATTGCCGATCGCCAGCACCACGTCGCCCACCCGCAGGCCGCGGTCCGGCGCCAGCGTGGCCGCCGGCAGGTTGCGCAGGCTGGCCAGCTTCAACACCGCCAGGTCGGTGTCCGGATCGGCGCCCACCACCTTGGCCGTGTCCTTGCGCCCGTCCGCCAGCGCCACCTCGATGGCGTCGGCCGCCTGCACCACGTGATAATTGGTCAGCACATAGCCATCGTGATTGACCACCACGCCCGAGCCCAGGCTGGTGCTGGCCTGGCGCCGGCTCACGCCCGGCACCTGGCCGAACAGCTGGCGCAGGATCGGATCGTCCGGCAGCGGCACCAGCGGCACGTCGACGTGCTTGGTGGTGTAGACATTGACCACCGACGGCGCGGCGCGCGCCACGCCATCGGCATAGGACACCGCCCCCGCCACCGGGCGCGCGGCCACGGCAACCGGCGGCAGCGTCGCCGCCGGCGCGGCGTCCGGCCCGACCAGCCGCAGCAGATCCGGCCGCAAGGTGGTGACGACGAATAGAATACCCAGGCAGACCGTGACGGCCTGAGCGAAGATCAGCCAATATCGGCGCATGTTTCTGATAGGACTAGCAATGAGTAAAGTGGACTCCCACGTCCTGGCCGCCTGGCTGGACGACACCCTGCAAGCCGCCCGTTTCAAGGATTACTGCCCCAACGGGCTGCAGGTGGAAGGCCGATCCGAAGTCGGACACATTATCACCGGTGTCACCGCCAGCGAAGCCCTGTTGCGCATCGCCGTCGAACGCGGCGCCGACGCGGTGCTGGTCCACCACGGCTGGATGTGGCGCAACGAGGACCGCCGCGTCATCGGCACCCGCCGCACGCGCATGGCGCTGGCCCTGAAGAACGACCTCAATCTCTACGCCTACCACCTGCCCCTGGACGCCCATCCGACCCTGGGCAACAACGCCCAGCTGGCCCGCGTCCTCGGCCTCGAACCCGAACGCCGCGACGACGGCACGCCGCGCACCTGTGGCCCCGACAACCTGGTCTGGCTGGGCACCGCCCCCGACCTGGCCACCGTCGGCCAGCTCGCCGCCCGCATCCAGCAACGCCTGGGCCGCCAGCCCCTGGTCGTCGGCAACCCCGACCAGCCCGTCGCCCGCATCGCCTGGTGCACCGGCGGCGCCCAAGGCATGCTCGCCGACGCCATCGACGCCGGCGCCACCGCCTACATCACCGGCGAAGCCTCCGAATCCACCTTCCACCTCGCCCAGGAAACCGGCGTCGCCTTCCTCGGCGCCGGCCACCACGCCACCGAACGCTACGGCGTCCAAGCGCTAGGCCAGGCCGTGGCCGAACGCTTCGGCATCAAGGTGGAATTCGTAGACCTGGACAACCCGGTGTAACCGGCCCCCTCCGCCCCGCAAGCGCGCAGCGCACACCCTCCCACGCCCCCAGAAGCACGTATGCCAAAGCCGGCTGCCCGCGCAGCCGGCTTTGGCGGGCACCACAACCCTCTCCCATGCCCCTTCGGTCCAGCAGCGCATGAAACCTCGAAACCGGTAGCCCGGCGCGGGTGGCGCACAGGCGGGCGCGCCGTCAGATGCGCCCGACGGAAACCGAAGGAGTCGCCGCAGGCGAGGACGAGGTTGAGGACGGGGCAGTCCGGAGCGAACGCTCCGGACCGCAATCGCAGGCGCGCCCGCCTGTGCGCCACCCGCGCCGGGCGGCCTACGAAGCCCGCAACGTCCGCAAACAAACAACCGCTGAACCAATAAAAAAGCGCCCCGCAGGGCGCTCTTCCATTCACCTCAAGGCTGCTTCTTCAACAAATCCCGAATCTCGCGCAACAACGCCACATCCTCGGGCGTGGCAGCAGGCGCGGCGGGCGCCGGCGCTTCCTCGGCCTTGGTGCGCGCCTTGTAGATGGCCTTCACCATCCAGAAGATCACAAACGCCAGCAACACGAAGTTGATGATGATCGTGACGAAATTCCCCCACGCGAAAACGTTCGCCCCCGCCTTCGTCAGATCGGCATACGTCATCGGCCCGTTGTAACCGGCCGGCATCGACAGCACCAGGAACTTGTTCGAAAAATCGACGGAACCGCCAAGCACGAAGTTCACCAGCGGCATGACGATATCCTTGACCAGTGAGTCGACGATTCTGCCGAAAGCCGCCCCAATGATCACACCAACCGCCAAATCGACCGCATTGCCTTTGACAGCGAAATCTCGGAATTCTTTGACGAAACCAGTCGCTTTGCTCATAAAAGCACTCCCTTCGTGATACGCCCACCAGTAGGCTGGCGCTATAATACGCGGTTGCTATGTTGTTACATATTCCCGCGAAGCCGATGCCGCAGAAGTGATGCTACTCGTAGAGCGGGCGCATCAACAAGGATAGGAAGATGAGTCAGGATACGCTGGTGCATGATGATGACGGTGCGGTTGATCCAAATCTGCCGCCCGATCCTTCGCGACGTTTCTGGGTAACCACCGCCTGTGCTGTGGGTGGCGTAGCAGGTGTCGCAACGGCAATACCGCTTGTGAGCACGTTCTCCCCTTCTGAAAAAGCCCGCGCCGCCGGCGCCCCCGTTGAAGTCGACGTGGGCGACATTCCCGTCGGCACCATGAAAACCGTGGAATGGCGTGGCAAACCGGTCTGGATCATCCACCGGTCTCCTGAACAGATCGCCGGCCTCAAGACCCAGGACGCGCTCCTGGCGGATCCCAACTCCAAACGGCCCGGCTTCACTCCCAAATACGCAGAAAACGAAGGTCGGTCGCGCAAGCCCGAACTGTTCGTCTGTGTTGGCATCTGTACCCACTTGGGCTGCTCGCCCACCTCGCACTTCGAAACGGGCGGCGGTGGCGGCATGGGCGCTTCCTGGCAAGGCGGATTCCTCTGTCCGTGCCACGGCTCCACGTTCGACCTGGCAGGCCGGGTCTACAAGAACAAGCCCGCTCCCGATAATCTCGAAGTTCCGCCGTACCAGTATCTCACCGACTCCCGCATCATCGTGGGCGTCGATGAAGACAACAAGGCCTGACGCTCGCGTCGCGCTTTTTTCCCGAATTACGTAAGTAAAACAAATACGCCACGTATTAGAGAAGGAGCCGTTACATGGCTGGCGAGAAAACCGTCGAGACGACAGGCCTGTTGGGCTGGCTGGATCGGCGCTTCCCGGTGACCTCCACCTGGAAAGCGCATCTGTCCGAATACTACGCACCGAAAAACTTCAACTTCTGGTATTTCTTCGGCTCGCTGGCACTCCTGGTGCTGGTGCTGCAGATCGTGACCGGCATTTTCCTGGTCATGCATTACAAGCCGGACGCCGAACGCGCGTTCCAATCCGTCGAATACATCATGCGCGAAGTCCCGTGGGGCTGGCTGGTGCGCTACATGCACTCGACCGGCGCCTCGATGTTCTTCGTCGTCGTCTACCTGCACATGCTGCGCGGCCTGCTCTATGGCTCGTACCGCAAGCCGCGTGAACTGGTCTGGATCTTCGGCGTCGCGATCTTCCTCTGTCTGATGGCCGAAGCATTCTTCGGCTACCTCCTGCCGTGGGGCCAGATGTCCTACTGGGGCGCACAGGTGATCGTGAACCTGTTCGCGGCCATCCCGTTCATCGGCCCTGAGCTGTCGATCTGGATCCGCGGCGACTACGTCGTGTCCGACGCCACGCTGAACCGCTTCTTCGCCTTTCACGTCATCGCCATTCCGCTGGTGCTGGTGGGCCTGGTGGCGGCCCACCTGGTGGCGCTGCACGAAGTCGGCTCGAACAACCCGGACGGCATCGAGATCAAGGAAGGCCCGAAGGACAAGTACGGTCGCCCGAAAGATGGCATTCCGTTCCATCCGTTCTACACGGTGCACGACCTGGTCGGCGTCGCGGGCTTCCTGCTGGTGTTCGCCTTCATCGTGTTCTTCGCGCCGGAAATGGGCGGGTACTTCCTGGAGTTCAACAACTTCATCCCGGCCGACTCGCTCAAGACGCCGCCGCACATCGCCCCGGTCTGGTACTTCACGCCGTTCTACTCGATGCTGCGCGCCACCACCGACGAGTTCACGTGGGTGCTGGCCGGCGCCTCGGTGCTGGGCGCCATCGCGCTGCTCCTCAAGAGCAACCTGAAGGGCTTCATGCGCATCGCCGTCCCCGGTATCCTGATCGTCGTGGCCGTGCTGCTGCGCGTGATCGACGCCAAGTTCTGGGGCGTGGTCGCCATGGGCGGCACCGTGGTCATCCTGTTCTTCCTGCCGTGGCTGGACCATTCGCCGGTCAAGTCGATCCGCTACCGCCCCACCTGGCACAAGTGGATCTACGGCATCTTCATGGTCAACTTCCTGGTGCTCGGCTACATCGGTACGCAGCCGCCCAGTCCGCCGTTGAACATCACGTCGCAGATCGGCACGCTGCTGTACTTGGCATTCTTCTTCCTGATGCCGGTCTGGAGCCGCCTGGGCACTTTCAAGAAAGTGCCCGACCGCGTGACGTTCCACGCCCACTGAGCCCACGAAAATAACGGACTGACCATGATCAAGAAGCTGATTGGTGCCGTGGCGTTGATGCTGCTCACGTGTACCGCCACGTTCGCCGCCGAGGGCGGCTATCCGCTGGACAAGGCGCCTTACCGCGTCAACGACATGGCGTCGCTGCAAAACGGCGCCAAGCTGTTCGTCAACTACTGTCTGAACTGTCACAGCGCATCGTCGATGCGCTACAACAAGCTCAAGGACATTGGCCTGACCGACCAGCAAATCAAGGAAAGCCTGCTGTTCACCGGCGAAAAGGTCGGCGACATGATGAATGTCGCCATGACCGCCAAGGACGCCAAGAAGTGGTTTGGCACGACGCCCCCGGACCTGTCCGTGATCGCCCGCGCCAAATCCGTCAACGCCGGCCCCTCGGGTTCCGACTACATCTACACCTATCTGCGTACGTTCTACCGCGACACCTCGCGCGCCACGGGCTGGAACAACCTGGTCTTCCCGGCCGTGGGCATGCCGCACGCGCTGTGGGAACGCCAGGGTCCGCGCGAGCTGACCACGGTGGCGATGCACGAGGTCGAAGGCAAGGAAGGCGCGCCGAAGTCGTGGGAACGGGTCACGACGGTGTACGATGCGCAAGGTTTTTCCACGGTCAAGGCCGAGCCGGTAGCCAGCTACCACGGCCATGCCACCTTCGAGGCCAAATTCAAGGCCGCCAACCCGGCCCAAATCGCAACATACGACAACGACGTCGCCGACCTGACCGCGTTCATGTCCTGGATGGCCGAACCCGTCCAGACCTTCCGCGTCCAGCTGGGCGTCGGTGTCATGTTGTTCCTGCTCTTGTTCTTCCTGGTGATGTGGCGCCTGAACGCCTCTTACTGGAAACACGTGCGCTAACCGCAACGCCCCGCCAGGCGTATCCGCCCCCATTTTCGCCAGGGTGGATAATGGCGGGTTAGGGCTGTACGCCTACCCCCCGCCTGGCAATCGGGGCCAGCGCCTGCTAGATTAGGGCGCTGGCCTTTCGTTTTTCATAAAGGATTTATCGCCATGATGGTGCTCTATTCCGGAACCACGTGTCCGTTTTCGCAACGCTGCCGCTTCGTGTTGTTTGAAAAGGGCATGGATTTCGAGATCCGCGACATCGACCTGTACAACAAGCCCGAAGACATCTCGGTGATGAACCCGTACGGTCAAGTGCCCATTCTGGTCGAGCGCGACCTGGTCCTGTACGAGTCGAACATCATCAACGAGTACATCGACGAGCGCTTCCCGCACCCGCAGCTCATGCCGGCCGATCCGGTCATGCGCGCCCGCACCCGCCTGTTCCTGTACAACTTCGAGAAAGAGCTGTTCGTCCACGTCTCGACGCTGGAAGACCGCAGCGCCAAGCCCGACGAGAAGAAGCTGGCCAACGCCCGCCAGAACATCCGCGACCGCCTGGCCCAGCTGGCCCCGATGCTGCTCAAGAACAAGTACATGCTGGGCGAGGAATTCTCCATGCTCGACGTGGCCGTGGCCCCGCTGCTGTGGCGCCTGGACCACTACGGCATCGAACTGCCCAAGAACGCGGCTCCGCTGCAAAAGTACGCCGAACGCATCTTCTCGCGCCCGGCCTACATCGAAGCGCTGACGCCTTCGGAAAAAGTGATGCGTCGCTAAGGTTGCCGCGTGATGGGTGAAACTTCGACCAAACCGTATCTGATCCGCGCGCTGCACGAATGGTGCACCGATAACGGCTACACGCCGTACATCACCGTGCAGGTCGACGAGCACACCATGGTGCCCGTCGCCCACGTGCGCGACGGCCAGATCACCCTGAACGTGGGTACGCTGGCCACCAACCGTCTGGTGCTGGGCAACGAATTCATCGAATTCCAGGCCCGCTTCAGCGGCGTGACCGAAAACGTCTACGTGCCGGTGGGCGCCGTCAGCGCCATCTATGCGCGCGAAACCGGCGCCGGCATGGGCTTCGAAGTGCAGCCCTACGAGCCGCCGGCTCCGGGCGCGCAGAACACGTCCGAGACCGTCCCGTCCGAAGCCGAGGCGGATGCCGTCTCCGGCGATGACGGCGGCGACGACGAGCCCAAGCGTCCGCGCCTGACCATCGTCAAGTAATCCGGCAGGTCCCCCGCGCCGCCCCGGCCTCAGGCCCGGGCGGCGCGGTCACGTCTGGCCGCCGCCGGCGTGATTCGCCATTGCATGGCGATTTTTTGAAACCCAGGATAAGAGTGCGTATCATTTGCATATCTGGGCAAAATCCCGTCTCATACGCCTGAACCGCGCTCGCGTGGCCTGCCGCGTCCGTTGCGGCGCACACCGTCCCCGGCCTTCCAGGAGTGATGCCCCGCCCATGCCGTACCTGATCGGAATGACGCCCGCCGGCGGCGTATCGACCCAGTTCATGCCGCAGATAGACCGCCAGCTGGTCGCCAAGCTGTGCCTGTTCGATACCCTGTCGGACGACGATCTTGCCCGCATCCCGCGCCAGATCCGTCTGACCTTGCGCAGCACCGGCCGCGTCCCCGCGATCGTGGGATGGGACGGCGGGCCGTTCCTGGTCAATGCACGCGTGCGCGAACTGATGGAAACGCTCGAGCCCGACACGCACCGCTTCCTGCCGGTCGAGGCCGAGACCATGATCGTCGGCCGCAAGAGCCGCCCGTTCCGCACCTACCACCTGCTGCTGTGCCCGCCGCGCGTGGACGCCGTCATCATCGAGAAGACCGAGTTCTCCAAAGGCATGGGCCGGGCCGGCTACGAAGCCGGCGGCTGTTTCTCGTTCCTGAAGGGCACGCCGCTGGTGCTGGACCGCGGCGCCATCCAGGACCGCTGCTTCTGGCGCCTGCCGCGCCAATTCGGCGTCAGGCCAGCCTATCCGCACAGCGGCATCAGCGGCTATTTCTGCTCGGATGAATTCTGGCGCGCCCTGCGCGCGGAGCGCCTGGGCGGCTGGGAAGCCAAGCGGCGTTGCGCGACGGGCGCACGCCCGGAATGACGCGCATGCACGCCGGAAAGAATCTCCTTTTTTCATTACAATGCAGTCCCTGCGCGCGCCCCGGGCGCGCCACGCCGGTGTAGCTCAGTTGGTAGAGCAGCTCACTTGTAATGAGAAGGTCGAGGGTTCGATTCCTTTCACCGGCACCATCAACACCCAGCAAAAAGCCCAGCCGAATGGCCGGGCTTTTTTTCGTGTGGAGCGCCATGGCGAACATGGCCGGCTCCGCTGTGCCGCGGATTCCGACCTGCGCGTGACGGGCTCAGCCCAGCGCGGGCAACATGTTGAACAACAGCACCATCACCAGGCCGACCACCGACACGATGGACTGCACCACCGAGATCGTCTTGGTGGCCTCGCCCATGGTCATGCCGAAGGATTCCTTCACCATCCAGAAACCGGCGTGATTGGCGTAGTTGAAGAACAGCGAACCGCAGCCGATCGACAGCGCCAGCAGCGGCAGATTCAACGAGGGATCGGCGCCGGCCAGCGGCGCCAGCAGGCCGGCGGCGCCGACGATGCCGACCGTGGCCGAGCCGGTGGACACCGACAGCAGCATGGCGATCAGCCAGCCCAGCACCAGCGGCGGGAACGCGAACTGGTGGGTCAGGTGGACGATGGCGTCGCCGACCTTGGCGCTGGTCAACACCTGCTGGAAGGCACCGCCGCCGGCGATGATCAGCATGATGCCGGCGATGGGCTTGAGACTCTTGCCGAGCGCGTCGCGCAGTTTCTCGGCGTCGCCGCCACGCGCCAGCACCAGCGCCACGGCGGCGAACAGCACGCCCAGCAGCATGGCCACCAGCGGGTTGCCCAGGAAGGCCGCCACGTGCATCAGGGGCGAGGTCTTGGGCAGCAGCATCTCGGCCACCGCGTGCAGCAGCATCAGCAGCGCGGGCAGCAGGGCCGCCAGCACGCCCAGGCCGACGCCGGGCACCGAATGGCCGGCATCGGCCGCGCGGACGGCGGTGAATTGCTCGAGCAGGGCTTCGTCCGGGCGGGTCGTCATGCGCGGGGCGATGAAGGCGCCGTACAGCGGGCCGCCCAGGATCATGGCGGGCAGGGCCGCAAGAAAGCCGTAGATCATGGTCGGGCCGACCGTGGTCTTCAGGCTCGCGATCGCCGTCAGCGGGCCAGGATGCGGCGGCACCATGCCGTGCATGGCGGCCAGGGCCGAGATCACCGGCACGCCCACGTACACGTAGGCCGAGCCCTTGAAGCGTTCCTGGCCTTCCAGCTTGCGGGCCACGCTGAAGATCAGCGGCAGCATCACCACCAGGCCCACTTCGAAGAACATCGGGATGCCGATGATGAAGGCCACCAGCGTCATGGTCCAGGGGATCATGCGCGCGGAGGTGCGGTTCAGGATGGCATTGGCCAGCCGCTCGGTGGTGCCCGAGTCCGCCAGGATCTTGCCGAGCATGGCGCCCAGCGCGATCACCACGCCGACCGCGCCAAGGGTCTTGCCGGCGCCGTCGGTCAGGTTCTTGACGATGGCGGTCGGCTCCATGCCGGTGGCGAAACCGACGCCGATGGACACGATCAGCAGCGCCAGCAGCGGATGCATGCGGATGCGCGAAACGATGAGTGCGACCAGCACCAGGACACTGACCAGGGCGGTGAGCAACAATTGGATGTCGAACGAAGACATGTGTGAAACCCAGAAAAAACGTGAGAGGTCGCGAACCTTCTGGTTGCCATGATAAGGGATCGCCCTGACGCCCAACCGTCATGAATCCGCCGGTCGTCCGGGTCGTTTTGCATTCCCCGCAAAATTTGTGCATAATTCGCCCCCTCTACCTGTTCCCCGATAGCTCAGTCGGTAGAGCGACGGACTGTTAATCCGCAGGTCGCTGGTTCGAGCCCAGCTCGGGGAGCCAAAGAATGCAGTACTGAAGGGCCCGCAACGTGTTGCGGGCCTTTTGCATGGGCGGACGCCGCAAACAAGACCGCCAGATTCGGACGAAGTCGCCCGTCGATCGGGCGGTGCGCGCCGAAATGCGGGGCGAAATGGTTTTACGATTGACGTCGAGTCACCCGTAACGCCTTGGCTCCGGCCGCGCACTTCTCATGCCTTCCCAAACGACGCCCATCGATGCCAGGGCCGCCTTTGAACTCGTGTTCGGGCTGCTGCAGAAGATCTCCTGGATCATCCATGACGCCTCGGCGCCGCCGCCGGAGCTCGCGGTCATCAAGCGGCATCAGGCGGACGCCGTCAACGTGATCCTGTGGATCTGTGAAACCGGCGACCTGACGGGCTGGCCTCCCAGGACGCCGCTCGACACGCGGGCCACGGCCTCGTATCTGCTGATGGATCTCACCTTCCGCCTCCTCGATCCCGCCTCGCCGCTGTCGGCGCGCACCTGGGCGGTCCCCGCCGGCCAGCCGGCGCATCGGCAGGCGCTGCACATCGTGCGGCACGAAGTACAGCGCAGCAAGCCCGTCACCGCCGCCGACCTGGCCCGATTCCCCGCGCGCGCCTGATTTGCGAGAATGGGGCCTCAGCCGGATACTCCCGCGTCCGGTCCTTCCGCCACCGCCCCATGCGATCCAACCGTTCCCTGCCTGCCCTGGTCTCGCTGCGCGCCTTCGAGGCGGCCGCCCGGCGCCTGAGCTTCAGCCTGGCGGGCGAGGAGCTGTTCGTCACCCAGAGCGCCATCAGCCACCATATCCAGCGGCTGGAGGCGGAGCTGGGCGTGGCGCTGTTCGAGCGCCGCACCCGCGCCGTGGCGCTGACGCCGGCCGGGCAGGCCTATTACGAGCGGGTCCATGCGGCGTTCGCGCTGCTGCGCCAGGGCACCGACGAGATCCGCGCGCCGGCCGCCGCGCGCCACACGCTGCGGGTCGGCCTGCTGGCGTCGTTCGCCACGCGCTGGCTGGCGCCGCGGCTGCCGGACTTCGCCGCCGCCCATCCGGACATCGACCTGCAACTGCTGCCCGACATCGGCCTGGCCGACGTGGCGGGCGGCGAAGTCGACGTGGCCATCCGCTATGGCCGCGGCACCTGGCCGGGCGTGCGGGCGCGCCGGATCATGGCGGAGCGGCTGTCAGTGGTCTGCGCCCCCGCGCTGGTGGCGGGCCGGCGGCGCCTGCGCACGCCGGCGGACCTGCTGCGCCATCCCTTGCTGGTCTCGCACACCCGGCATCCGTTCGAGTGGGACACCTGGTCGCGCCATCATGGCCTGGATCTGGGCCGCGCCCAGACCGTGCACCTGCACGACTACAACATCGTGGTCGAGGCGGCGCTGGCGGGGCAGGGCCTGGCCATGGGGCGCCACCGCATGATCGCCGCACAACTGGCCAGCGGCGCCCTGGTCGAGGCCTTGCCGGGCACCACCCTGGACGATCCGCGCATCGGCTGGTGGTTCGTGAGCCCGCGCGGCAAGGCCGATGCCGCCGCCCAGGCGTTCCAGGCGTGGCTGATGCGGGCCGCGGCGGACGACTGACGCATTACTTTTACTCATACGTGGTTCGCAATAATTGATTGGTCAGGCGCGGCGCGCGCCGATAGCATGGGGATCACCCTTCCCACTCCCGTTTCACAGGTGACTCCATGACCCGTACGATCTCCGGCCGCGTGGCCGAACTCGGCCTTGCGCTGGACCCCGCGGCCGCGCCCGCCGCCAATTACGTCCCCTTCGTGCAGGAGGGCAACCTGCTGTACATCTCCGGCCAGATCTCGCGCGCCGGCGGCAAGGCGGCGTTCCTGGGCCAGCTGGGCAACCAGATTTCCGAGGCCGACGGCGTCGCCGCCGCGCGCCTGTCGGCGCTGGGCATCCTGGCGCAGATCGCCGCCGCCACCGGCGACCGTCTCGACCGCGTGGCGCGCGTGGTGCGCCTGGGCGTGTTCGTCGCCAGCACGCCGGACTTCAACCGCCAGAGCGCGGTGGCCAACGGCGCCTCGGACCTGATGGTCGAGGTGTTCGGCGACGCCGGCCGCCATGCGCGCAGCGCGGTCGGCGTGGCCTCGCTGCCGCAAGGCGTGGCGGTGGAAGTGGAAGCGGTCATCGCGCTCACCCCCGCCTGATGCCGCGGCGCCGGGCCGCCGCCCGGCGCGACTTTCCTGGAATCGCCATGCCCGCCGTCCTGACTCCCGCCCTCCTGGAAGCGCTGCGCGCCGCCACGCCCGGCACGCGCACCACCGTCCACTTCAACCACGCCGGCGCCTCGCTGCCGTCCGCCGCCACCCTCGACGCCATCCAGGCCCACCTGCGGCGCGAAGCCGAGCAGGGGCCGATGGAGGCGGGCGTGGCCGCCCGCGCGACGACCGAGCAGGCGCGCCAGCTGGCCGCGCGCCTGCTCAACGCCCAGCCCGACGAGATCGCCCTGACCGGCGGCAATTCGCCCGGCTGGGGCGCCGCTTTCGCGGCCCTGGGGCCGTGGCGGGCGGGCGACCGCATCCTGGTCGGACGCCATGAATGGGGCGGCAATCTCTCCGCCATGCGGCTGACGGCGCAACGCGCCGGCGCCACGATCGAAACGATTCCGTCGGACGACAGCGGCTGCGTCGATCCGGCGGCGCTGCAGGCCATGCTGGACGAACGGGTGCGGCTGATCGCGCTGACCTGGCTGCCCGCCAACGGCGGCCTGATCAATCCGGCCGCCGCCATCGGCCGCGTGGCGCGCGCCGCCGGCGTGCCGTATTTCGTCGATGCGGCGCAGGCCGTGGGGCAATTGCCGGTGGATGTGGCCGAGGTCGGCTGCGATGTGCTGAGCGGCGCCGGGCGCAAGGCCCTGCGCGGTCCGCGCGGCACCGGCCTGCTGTATGTGCGGCGCGACTTCCTGCCGCGGCTGACGCCGGCGTTCGTCGATACCTATTCGGCGCCGCTGGCCGCCGACGGCCAGCCGCAACTGCGCGCCGACGCGGCGCGCTTCGAATCCGCCGAGGCCTCGCTGGCGCTGCGCTGCGGCCAGGCCAACGCGCTGCGCGAAGCGTTGGATATCGGCCTGGAGGCCATCCGCGCCCGCATCGACACGGTCGCCCAGGCCCTGCGCGCAGAGCTGGCCGCCATTGCCGGCATCGAAGTGCTGGACCAGGGCCGCGAGCGCTCGGGCCTGGTGTCGTTCAACCTCGCCGGACACGAAGCCACCGCGGTGCAACGCGCCCTGGCGGCGCAGGGCATCATCATCGGCAGCAACGGCGTGCCGTACACGCCGCTGGACATGAACGCGCGCGGGCTGGCGCAGATCGCGCGCGCCTCGGTCAGCTACCTGACACGCGACGACGAGATCGACCGCCTGCTCGATGCGCTGCGTGTCCTGGCGCGCCAGGGCGGCTAACGTCCGTCACCGCCCCGGTCAGCCGTGGCGGGAGCGCCTCACGCCACGGCCCGGCGCGCGAACGGCGTCCACTTGGTGAAGACCAGCAGGTTGCCGAACATCACCAGCGCCAGGCCCAGCAGCGCGGCGGGCGTCCACTGGTAGCCCTCGGCGAAGGTCGACACGCTCAACGCCACCACCGGGAACAGCACGGTGCAGTACGCCGCGCGCGCCGGCCCCATGCGGCCCACCAGCGTCAGATAGGCGGTGAAGCCAATCACGGACCCCGGAATGGCCAGGTACACCAGCGCGCCGACATAGGCCGTGGACGTGTCGAAGCGGAACGGCACGCCGGCGATCAGGCAGCCGGCCAGCAGCACCGCCGCGCCGTACAGCATGCTGTAGGCGTTGCCGGTAAGCGGCCGCAGGCCCGCGCGCTGCTGCAAGGACGACAGCATGTTGCCGGTCGAGAAGCAGAACGTGCCGAGCAGCGCGAAGCCCAGGCCCAGCAGGGTCTCGTGGCTGGCCTGCTGGCCCGCCAGTTCGGGCCAGAACAGCAGCACCAGTCCGCTGAATCCCACCACGCCCGCGACCATCACGCGCGGCGCGATGCGGGTGCCGAACCACAGCCTCGCGTTCAGCGCATTCCACAGTGTCGCGGCCGAGAACACCACCGACACCAGGCCGCTGGGAATCCACTGCGTGGCGGTGTAGAAACAGAGGAAGTTCAGACAGAACAGGCACAGCCCCTGGCCCAGGCACAACAGATGCCCGCGCCGGTCCATGCGCTGCAGTTTGCGCGTCAGCAGCAGGGCGGCGAACAGCACCAGCCCGGCCAGCGCGAAGCGGTAGAAGATGGAGACGGGAATGGCCACCACGCCCAGCTGGAGCTTGATGGCGATCCAGGTGGTGCCCCAGATGATGACGGTCAGGAAATACAGGAAGAGATTCACTTTCGGACGCTCGGCAGGGCGAAAAAAGACATGGGATCGGGGCATGCGAAAAAGCGCTGCCCTGTCGCGCAGTCTGCACCCGCGCGAGCCGCGAAAATTGCCGGTTCTTGCGGTTTTTCTTGGTTCGCGCGATCCACGCGCGCAAGGATCGCAGTAGCATTTCGGTTCCATGGGCACCACCGCATCGGCTCCGTCCGACTTCTCCGTTTTCCGCACGCTGTCCGCGTCCACCGCGACGCTGGCGCGCGCGGCCTCGCTGGGCGAGGGCATCGCCATTTCGCAATGGGGTCGCAGCGCCCACGAGACGCTCGGCTACGACATGCCCGGGCATCACACGCTGTCGCTGTACCTGCATGGCGGCGAGAAATCGTTCCGCGTCGGCAATCCGCTGCACGGCGGCGCCGGCAAATTCTGCGTGCTGCCGGCCGAGCACTATTCGCGCTGGTGCATGAACGACACGGTGCACTTCCTGCATCTCTACATCGCGCCGGAGCGGCTGGCGCGCGAGGCCGTGATGCGGCTCGACTGCGAACCGCGCTCGCTCGAACTGCGCGACCGCACCTACATCCACGACGACTCGCTGACCGACGTCTGCCGGGCCCTGCTCGACACCGACTGGAATGCGCCCGCCGACCGCCTGGCCGCCAGCAGCGCGGCCGAGACGGTGCTGCATCACCTGCTGCTGCAGGGCGTGGCGCGCAAGGCCGCGCCACCGGCCCGCGGCGGCCTCGCGCCCGCGGTGCGCCGGCGCGTCATGGACTACGTCGACGCGCATCTGGCCGAGCCCTTGACGCTGGACCAGCTGGCCGGCGTAGCCGCGCTGTCCACCTACCATTTCGCGCGCATGTTCCACGCCTCGTTCGGCGAACCGCCGCACGCCTGGGTGCGCGCCCGCCGCCTGGCGCATGCGCGCGGCCTGCTGGCGGCCGGCAAGGGCGACCTGGCGGGCATCGCGCAGGCCGCCGGGTTCGGCAACGCCAGCCACCTGTCGCGCGTGTTCCGCGACGCGGTCGGCGTGACGCCGGGCCAATACCGCGCCGCCCGCCGCGGCCACTGAAGCGCCGGCCCAGCCGGCGCGCCCGGTCTACAATGGCGCACCGCCCTTCGCGGCCTTGATCGCCTGCCCCGCCCGCGATGCCATCGCCGATTACCCGCGACGTTTCCGCTGTCCCCGACGCCTCCCGCCCCTTGCCGCTGCGCGCGCATTGGCTGGCCGAGCTGATCCGGCTGCGCGAAGCGCATTGGGGCCCGCTGGAAGACGCCGCCGTGGTGCGGCAGGTGCGCCAGCTGGACGTCGCGCTGCCAGACCGCATCCTGGCCCGCGCGCAGCACCTGGCGCAACGTGAAAACCTGGCGCCGCTGGTGGACGGCTGGCGCCGCAGCGCCTGGGCCGTGCTGGCCGTGTTGCTGCTGCTGGCGCTGCTGTCCGGCGCGGGCGTGGCCGCCAGCGCGCTGGGCGACGGCGCCCGTCCCGTCAATGTGCTGTGGGCGCTGGGCGCCTTGCTCGGCCTGCACGCGCTCACCTTCCTGCTGTGGCTGGCCAGTTTCCTGCTGACGCCGGCCGCGATGACCCCGCTGGGGCGCCTCTGGCTGTGGGCCACCCGCAAGCTGGCGCGCGGCCCGGACAGCGCGCTGGTGCCGCAGGCCCTGCTCAACCTGCTGGCCCGCGCCGGCGCGCTGCGCGGGCTGTTCGGCGCGGTCAGCCACGGCCTGTGGCTGGCCGGCCTGGGCGCGGCGCTGGCGACCTTGCTGGCGCTGCTGACCACCGCCAGCTACCGCTTCATCTGGGCCACCACGCTGCTCGCGCCCGACACCTTTGTCTGGTTGACGCAGGTCGTGGGCTGGCTGCCCGCGCACCTGGGCTTTCCGCTGCCCGACGCCGCCATGGTGCGCGCCAGCGACGGCGTCCAGGCGCTGGGGGCCGACGCGCAGGTGCAGTGGTCGTGGTGGCTGATCGGCGTGCTGGTGACCTACGGCATCCTGCCCCGCCTGGTGGCGTGGCTGGCATGCGTCGCCGTCGCCCGGCGCGCCTTGCGCGGCCTGCGCATCGATCCCGCGCTGGCCGGCTACGCGGCGCTGCGCGACCGGCTGGAGCCGCCGGCCCAATCCACCGGCATCGACCGCCCGGTCGACCCGCTGCACCAGCCCCGCGTCGAATCGGCGATCCCGGCGGCCATGGGCGGCCAACCCGTGCTGCTGGGGCTGGAGCTGCCGACAGACCTGGACTGGCCGCCCGCCGGCCTGCCCGACGCCATCCGCATGGCCGGCAACCTCGATACCCGCGAGCAACGCAATCGGCTGCTGGACGCGCTGTCGCAAGCCGCCGCCTCGCGCCTCCTGATCGCCTGCGACGCGCGCCAGACGCCCGACCGCGGCACGCTGGCGCTGATCGCCGAACTGGCCGCGCATGCCGGCCAGACCCGCGTCTGGCTGCGCGCGCCCGCCGCCGCCGACAGCCGCGAACCCGTCTGGCGCGAGCGCCTGGCGGCCCTGGGCCTGGAGGCCGGCGCCATCATCGGCCCCGGCGGCGCGCCGCTGGCCTGGCTGGAGCATGGCGATGCGTGAGCCGCTCATCAGCATCGCCGTGGTCGGCCACACCAACACCGGCAAGACCTCCCTGCTGCGCACGCTGACGCGTGACACCACCTTCGGGGAAGTGGCCGACCAGCCAGGCACCACCCGTCACGTCGAGGGCGCGCGCCTGCGGCTGGACGGCCGTCCGGTGCTGGAATGGTTCGACACGCCGGGCATGGAAGACAGCATCGCCCTGCTCGAGTACCTGGAACGCCTCACCCAGCCCGGCGAACGGCTCGATGGACCGGCGCGCATCCAGCGTTTCCTCGACACCCCGGAAGCGCACGGCCGCTACGAGCAGGAAGCGCGCGTGCTCAGGAAGATGCTGGACTGCGACGCCGCGCTGTACGTGGTCGACGCGCGCGATCCGGTGCTGGGCAAGCATCGCGACGAACTGGCCATCCTGGCTGCCTGCGGCCGCCCCTTGCTGCCGGTGCTGAACTTCGTCAACGCGCCCGCGCACCGCGCCGGCGAATGGCGCGACGCGCTGGCGCGCCTTGGGCTGCACGCGGCGGTCGAGTTCGACACCGTCGCGCCGCCGCTCGATGGCGAACAGCAGCTCTACGCCAAGCTCGGCGTGCTGCTGGACCGTCACGCCGGCACCCTGGCGCAACTGGTCGACAGCCTGGCGCGCCAGCGGCGCGAACGCCACGAGGCGGCGTGCGAGCTGCTGGCCGATCTGCTGGTCGACGTCGCCGCGCTGCGTTTGACCAGCGCCAGCGACGAAGCGGCGCTGGCCGCGACCGCGCAGCAGCTGCGCCAGCAGGTGCGGCAGCGCGAACAGGCCTGCGTCAGCGCCTTGCTGGCGCTCTACAACTTCCGCTCATCTGATTTCGACGACGACGCGCTGCCCCTGCAGGGCGAACGCTGGGGCATGGACCTGTTCCATCCGCAGGCGCTCAAGGACATGGGCGTGCAGGTCGGCATGGGCGCGGCCGCGGGGGCCATGGCCGGCGCGGCGGTGGACCTGCTCAGCGCCGGCCTGAGCCTGGGCACCGGCATGCTGATCGGCGCCGCCGCCGGCGGCCTGTGGCAGGGCGTGGAAAAGCTCGGCAAGCGCGTCGCCGGCAAGCTGCGCGGCTGGCGCGAGATCAGCGTCGACGACGCCGTGCTGCGACTGCTGGCGCTGCGCCAGCGGCAATTGATCGACGCGCTCGAACGCCGCGGCCATGCGGCCCGCGCGCCGCTGCGGCTGGACCGTCCCGATGACGATGCGCTGCGCAGCGGCCCCTTGCCCGAGGCGCTCAAGGAAGCCCGCAGCCGCCCCGAATGGTCGGCGCTGGCGCCTGGCCACGAAGACAGCGAACGGCGCAAGCAGGTGGTGCGCGAATTGGCGAAAGCAAGCAAGTACTAACCCCAATCCAAACCGATTGACGCTTAAACGAATCGCTCTATAAGATTCGTTTTGCATCGGTGCGGTCCATCCCGCCATGACAATCACAAGGGGTTGGATCTACCGTGAACCGCCTTTCCTCGTAGCAGCAACGCCATGCCCCGGCTCCCCGTGGGCCCGGGCCCTATCACTTCTGTCGCGCTATCCGCGCATTACGGAGCATGAGGGCTATGCGTACTTTTCCCCACCTAAAGCAAGCGGCGCTGGCAGCTGCGCTGACGGCCTCGCTGGCATTCAGCGCCGGCGCGGCCGCCAAGACCTTCCACTGGTCTTATCAAGGCGACGCCACATCGATGGACCCGATGGCGTTGAACGAAACCTTCACGCTGGGTTTCCAGGGCAACATCTACGAAACGCTGGCCGGCTACGACGGCAACCTGAAACTGACGCCGCTGCTGGCCGAGAGCTGGGAAAACCCCGAGCCCACCAAGTGGGTCTTCAAGCTGCGCAAGGGCGTGAAGTTCCACGACGGCTCGCCGTTCACCGCCGATGACGTGATCTTCTCGTGGAAGCGCAGCCTGACGCCGGGCTCCGACATGAAGGGCTACGGCGCCAAGGCCTCCGACATCAAGAAGGTCGACGACTACACCATCGAGGTCACCACCCCCACGCCCAACCCGATCCTGCCGCGCGAATGGGTGTTCCTCTACATCATGAGCAAGACGTGGTCGGAGAAGAACAAGACCACCGAAGCCACCAACGTCAAGGGCGACAACCAGGGCAACTACGCCAACCTCAACGCCAACGGCACCGGCCCGTTCATGCTGGTGTCGCGCCAGCCCGACGTGAAGACCGTGCTCAAGCGCTACGACGGCTACTGGAACAAGGACATCAAGACCAACGTCGATGAAGTCATCTTCCAGCCGATCACGCAGGAAGCCACGCGCGTGGCCGCGCTGATCTCCGGCGAGATGGATCTGGTGCAGCCGGTGCCGGTGCAGGACTGGAAGCGCCTGGAAGACGCCAAGGGCGTCAAGCCGCTGACCGCGCCCGAGGCCCGCGCCATCTTCATCGGCATGGACCAGGACCGCGACGAACTGCTGTTCTCGGACGTGAAGGGCAAGAACCCCTTCAAGGACCCGAAGGTGCGCGAAGCGGTGGTGCTGGCCGTGGACACCAAGGCCATCAATGAGAAGATCATGCGCAACGCGGCCAAGCCGCTGGGCTCGCTGATCGCCACCGCCATCAACGGCTACGACGAATCGTTCGGCGCGCCCTACAAGCCGGACCCGGAACGCGCCAAGAAGCTGTTGGCCGAGGCCGGCTACCCGAAGGGCTTTTCCGTGACCATGGACTGCCCCAACGACCGCTACGTCAATGACGAGAAGGTCTGCCAGGCAGTGGCTGGCATGCTGGCGCGCGTCGGCATCAAGATCAACCTGCTGGCGCAGACCAAGTCCAAGTATTTCGGCAAGATCCTGCTGCAGGCCGGCAACCAGACCAGCATGTACATGCTGGGATGGACGCCCAGCTCGACCGACGCCCACAACACGCTGCTGAACCTGGCCGCGTGCCGCGACGCCAAGACGGCGGCGGGCCAGTTCAACCTGGGCGGCTACTGCAACAAGAAGGTCGATGACCTCACCGCCAAGATCGGCGTCGAGACCGACCAGGCCAAGCGCAACGCAATGATCAAGGAAGCCTTCGGCATCGTGCGCAGCGACTTCGGCTACCTGCCGCTGCACCAGCAGCCGATGTCGTGGGGCGTGAAGGACAACATCAAGGTCATCCAGCGCGCCGACGACGTGCTCGACCTGCGCGACGTGGTCCTGCCGTAGTCCCCAGGCGCCGCGCCACGCCGCAGGGCGTGCGCGGCGCCGTGTTGATGCGACCCCCGCGACGGCGCCAGCCGTCCGGGCGCGCCCGGCCCAGCCCCGCTTGCCGCCTCCGGCAACGCGGCCCGGCGTTATCCGACCCAGAGGGCATCCGACCATGCTTTCCTTTATTGCGCAGCGGCTGATCCAGTCGGTGCTGGTGATGTTGACGGTGGCGCTGATCGCGTTCTCCATGTTCCGCTATGTCGGCGATCCGATCGCCAGCATGGTGGGCCAGGACACCACGCCCGAACAGCGCGATCAGCTGCGTGAACAGCTGGGCCTGAACGATCCCTTCGTGGTGCAGTACGCGCATTTCGTCGCCAACGCGGCGCGCGGCGACTTCGGCATTTCCTACCGCCACCGCCGGCCGGTCAGCGAACTGCTGGAAGAACGCCTGCCGGCCACGCTGGAGCTGTCGTTCGTGTCCGCCGTGATGGCGCTGGCGCTCGGCATCCCCATGGGCATCTACACCGCGCTCAAGCGCCACGGCGTACTGTCCAAGACTTTCATGGCGATTTCGCTGGCCGGCATCTCGCTGCCGACCTTCCTCATCGGCATCCTGCTGATCCTGTTCTTCGGCGTGCAGCTGCGATGGCTGCCCAGCTTCGGGCGCGGCGACGTGGTCGGGCTGGGCTGGTGGACCACGGGCTTTTTGACCAAGTCCGGCCTGCTGGCGCTGATCATGCCGGCGATCACGCTGGCGCTGTTCCAGATGACCCTGATCATGCGGCTGGTGCGCGCCGAAATGCTGGAGGTGCTGCGCGCCGACTTCATCAAGTTCGCGCGCGCCCGCGGCCTGCCGGAGCGCCTGATCAATTTCCGCCACGCGCTCAAGAACACCATGGTGCCGGTCATCACCATCACCGGCCTGCAGCTCGGTTCCATCATCGCCTTCGCCATCATCACCGAGACGGTGTTCCAGTGGCCCGGCATGGGCCTGCTGTTCATCCAGGCCATCAGCATGGTGGACATCCCGGTGATGGCCGCCTACCTGGTGCTGATCGCCTTCATGTTCGTCGTCATCAACCTGGTGGTCGATCTGCTGTATTTCGCCGTCGACCCGCGCCTGCGCGTGCAGAGCAAATAAGGGAACCGCCTCATGAACGCCCGCATCGCTCCCTTCTTCGCGCGCGCCGCCGACAGCGACCTCTGGCACAGCTTCAAGCGCTCGCCCGGCGCCATCGTCGCCGCCGCCGTCACGCTGGCCATCCTGCTGGGCGCGCTGTTCGCGCCGGTGGTGGCGCCGCACAATCCGTTCGACCTGGCCTCCCTGAACATCATGGACGCCAACACCCCGCCCGCCTGGCAGGAGGGCGGCAGCGCCGACTTCCTGCTGGGCACCGACGACCAGGGCCGCGACATCCTGTCGGCGATCCTCTACGGCTCGCGCGTGTCGCTGCTGGTGGGCTTCGCCTCGGTGCTGTTCTCGATGGTGCTGGGCGTCACGCTGGGCCTCATCAGCGGCTACGCCGGCGGCCGCGTCGACAGCTTCATCATGCGCATCGCCGACGTGCAGCTGTCGTTCCCCGCCATCCTGGTGGCGCTGCTGATCGACGGCGTGGCGCGCGGCCTGCTGCCGCGCGACATGCACGACGAACTGGCCCTGTACGTGCTGATCTTCGCCATCGGCATCTCGGGCTGGGTGCAGTACGCCCGCACCGTGCGCGGCTCGACGCTGGTGGAACGCAACAAGGAATACGTGCAGGCGGCGCGGCTGATCGGCATCGGCCCCATCACCATCCTGCGCCGCCACATCCTGCCCAACGTCATGGGTCCGGTGCTGGTGATCGCCACCATCCACCTGGCGATTGCCATCATCACCGAGGCCACGCTGTCGTTCCTGGGCGTGGGCGTGCCGCCGACCGCGCCGTCGCTGGGCACGCTGATCCGCATCGGCAACAGCTACCTGTTCTCGGGCATGTGGTGGATCTCGATCTTCCCCGGCATCGCGCTGGTCGCGCTGGTGCTGTCGGTCAATCTGCTGGGCGACTGGCTGCGCGACGCGCTCAACCCCAAGCTGCGCTGAGGATGCCATGGCCCTGCTGAACATCGAAGACATCCGCATCGAATTCCCCAGCCGCCGCGGCACGCTGGTGGCGGTGGACGGCGTGTCGCTGTCGCTGGAGAAAAGCGAGATCCTGGGCGTGGTCGGCGAATCCGGCGCCGGCAAGTCGACCATCGGCAACGCCGTGATCGGCCTGCTGGAAGCGCCCGGCCGGCTGGCCGGCGGCGCGGTGCTGCTCAACGGCGAACGCATCGACACGCTGACGCCCGCGCAGCAGCGCAAGGTGCGCGGCCGCCGCATCGGCATGATCTTCCAGGATCCGCTGACCTCGCTCGACCCGCTGCAGACCGTCGAAAGCCAGCTGGTCGAGACCATGCTGGTGCACCTGGACCTGACGCACGACCAGGCCAAGGCGCGCGCGGTGCAGTTGCTGGCGCAGGTCGGCATCGACCAGCCCGAGCTGCGCGTGCAGCAGTATCCGCACCAGTTCTCGGGCGGCATGCGGCAGCGCGTGGTGATCGCGCTGGCGCTGTGCTGCGAGCCCGAAGTCATCATCGCCGACGAACCCACCACCGCGCTCGACGTGTCGATCCAGGCGCAGATCCTGGAGCTGCTGAAGAAGCTCTGCCGCCAGGAACAGGTCGGCATGATCATCATCACCCACGACATGGGCGTGATCGCCGACGTCACCGACCGGGTGGCGGTGCTGTACCACGGCAAGCTGGTCGAGCAGGGGCCCACCGCCAAGATCCTGGGCGACCCCGACCATCCCTACACCCGCAGCCTGATCTCGGCCGTGCCGCGCCCGGACATCAAGCTCAAGCGCTTTCCGCTGGTCACCTACATCGAGGACGTGAAGACCCCGGCCAAGCCGCTCGACCTGGCCACCCACTGGCTCGGCCAGCGGCGCGACTTCGGCGCGCGCGGCGACGGTCCGCTGGTGCAGGTGCGCGACCTGAGCATGCGCTTCGTGCTCAAGAGCGCGCTGCTCAAGCGCAACCAGCGCACGCTGGATGCCGTCAAGCGCGTCAACTTCTCGATCGGCGAAGGCGAGGTGTTCGGCCTGGTGGGCGAATCCGGTTCGGGCAAGTCCACCGTGGCGCGGCTGATCTCGGGCCTGTATACGCCCAGCGGCGGCTCGGTCACGTTCGGCGGCACCGACCTGACCGCGCTCAAGGGAGAAAAGCAGCTCAACCCGTTCCGGCGCCAGATCCAGATGATCTTCCAGGATCCGTTCTCGTCGCTCAATCCGCGCATGCGGGTGCTGGACATCGTGGCCGAGCCGATCCGCTTCCACAAGCTGGCGGCCAACGAGGCCGAGACGCGCCGCGTGGTGGCCGACCTGCTCGACGTGGTCGGGCTGGGCGACCGCGCCGCCGAGCGTTTTCCGCACGAATTCTCCGGCGGCCAGCGCCAGCGCATCTGCATCGCGCGGGCGCTGGCCACGCGGCCGCGCTTCCTGATCTGCGACGAGCCGACCTCGGCGCTGGACGTCTCGATCCAGGCGCAGATCCTGAACCTGCTCAAGGACCTGCAGGAACAGTTGGGCCTGACCATGCTGTTCATCAGCCACGACCTGCCCGTCATCCGCCAGATGTGCGACCGCGTCGGCGTGATGCGCTATGGCGAGCTGCTGGAAGTGGCCGAGACCGAGGCGCTGTTCGAACACCCGCAGCATCCCTATAGCCAGCACCTGCTGGGGCTGATGCCCCGCTTGCAGTCGATGTCCCGCGAGGGACTGGACGTGGCCGGCTGAATCCCAGCGAGACCACAAGGAGCGAGACATGAGTGCGACGCCACAGACCCTGTTCATCGGCGGCAAGGTGTTCGACGGCCGCGGCCAGGTGCTGCCGAATCACGGCGTGCTGGTCGAAGGCAAACGTGTGACGCGCGTGGCGCCGGCCGGCGAATTCGCCGGCTTCGCCGGACGCCGCGTCGATACTGGCGGCATGACGCTGATGCCCGGCATGGCGGACTGCCACGTGCACCTGGTCTATACCGGCGGCGCCGACCCGCAGACGCAGATGTCGAAGCAGGGCCCGGCACAGATCACCCTGACCGCGCTCGAGAACGCGCAGGCCGCGCTGCGCGGCGGCTTCACGGCGCTGCGCGACTGCGGCGGCAAGGACTACCTGGAATTCGGCGTGCGCGACGCCATCGCGCGCGGCGTGTTCCCGGGCCCCACCATCAAGGCCTCGGGCCGCATCATCTGCATGACGGGCGGCCACGGCAACCGCATCGGCCGCGTCGCCGACGGCTGTGAGGAAGTGGTCAAGGCCGTGCGCGAGCAGGTCCACGCCGGCTGCGACCTGGTCAAGATCATGGCCACCGGCGGCGTCATGACGCCGGGCGTGAGCCCCATGGACGCGCACTACAGCTTCGACGAGATGAAGGCGGGCGTGCACGAGGCCAAGCGCTTTCGCAAGAGCACGGCCAGCCACGCGCAGGGCACGCAGGGCATCCTGAACGCGGTGCGCGCCGGCATCGACTCGATCGAGCACGGCATCTTCATGGACGAGCAGTGCCTGAGCGAAATGCTGGCGGCCGAGACCTACCTGGTGCCGACCATCGCGGCGGTGCGCAACATCGTCGCCAACGCCGACAACGGCATTCCCGCCTATGCCGTGGAAAAGGCGCGCGCGGTCGAGCAGCGCCATCGCGAGTCGATCCAGATGTACTACAAGGCGGGCGGACGCATCGCGCTGGGCACGGATGCCGGCACGCCGTTCAACCTGCACGGCGACAACGCGATGGAGCTGGCCTACATGGTGGAGTTCGGCATGACGCCGGTCGATGCCCTGGTCGCGGCCACCTCGCGCGGCCACGACCTGATGGGCATGGACGGCCATGGCGTGGTGGAGCAGGGCGCCGTGGCCGACCTGCTGCTGGTGCGCGGCGATCCGACCGAGGACATCATGCAGGCCGCCGACCGCCGCTTCCATGTGGCCGTGCTGCGCGGCGGCGACGTGGTGGCGGGCGCCTTGCCGGCCTGACGCGCGGGGCCCGCGGGACGCAGGCGGGCCTTACTTCACGCCGTGCGACATGAGCCAGGCCAGGAAGGTTTCCAGCGGCATGCGTTCGCCGTTGAAGTCCACCTGGCCGCCCGCGTAGTTCAGGCTCGCCAGCAGCTTGCCGTCTTCCAGGCGCCCCCACTGGCTGCCCACGATGCGGTCGCGCACGCCATCGGCCTGCCGGCGCGCGGCCTCGCGGGCGGCGGCCTCGGGCATGCCGTCGGCCTGCAGGCGCACGGCGATCAGGTCGGCCACGCTGGCGACCGGCACCGACAGCCGCGCGTCGAACTTGCGCACGGTCTCCTTGACCACCGCGGCCGGCGAATGATTCCACAGCGTCGGCGCGGCCAGGCCCACCGCCAATTGCAGCGTGGCGCTGCCGTTGGCGGTATCGACCTGCAGCGGCGCCAGCGAGAAGCCGGGCTCGGCCAGCAGGAATTTCATCACGTGGCCCGCGCCCACCATCTTGTCGCTCAGGCTGCCGCCGCCGTCTTTCGTGGCCTCCATGGTGTCGCGGAACGCGCGGAACGACACCAGGTCCAGGTTGTGCGCCTGCGCTGCCAGGCGCAGGTTGGCCACCTGTCCGGCGCGCGTGTCGATGCCCGCCACCTGCACGGCCAGCTTGCCCTGCATGGCGCTGTCGGCGCCGCTGGCGTCGAGATTCACGGCGACGTCGCGCAGCGTGACCGGCTCGCCGTCGATCTCGACGGTCCATTGCTTGAGGGTCGCGCGCGTCGTGGCGGCGCCGGTCTCGTCGGCGGCGCGGGTCGCATCGTACGTGATCGCCAGGTCGCGCATGGCCAGCCGGCGCGTGTGGCTCGCGCCGTCCTTGGTGAACGGCTCGAACAGGTCGGCGCGGTCCGAGCGGACCGTCACGGTGGCGCGCTTGCCGCCGGCGGCGACATCGGCCCGCAGCGTCAGGCCCGAGAAACTGAAGCGGGACGCGTCGCGCGCGCGCTCGACCGGCGCCAGCGCCAGGGAGACCGCGATATCGCGGCCATAACCCGCCACGGCCTCGGCCGTCACGGGCACGCCGCCCTGCGCGGCGGCGAACCAGGTTTCCAGTGACGGCGTAGGCGCCAGCTCCGCGCGGGCGGCGGCCATGGCCGGGAACAGATGGCCCCGCGACAGGCGGTACAGCGGGAACGGTCCGTGATCCAGGCGCACCACCATCTCGTAGTCGCGTCCCGCCGCCCCGGGACCATCCTTGGCCAAGGGCTGCGCCTTCAGCCGATAGCGCGCCTGCGACGTGAACACGCCGCGCTCGTACGACAGCTGCTCGACCGACAGCGTCTCGCCCAGCTTCGCGCCGATCAGCCGCGCCTGCGCGTCGGCGCTCTCGGCCAACTGCGCCATGCCGTTCTCGAGCTGCTTGCCGGTGTACCAGGCCGTGCCCGTCCAGATCGCGCCCAGCGCCAGCACGGCGCAACCCACCGCTACCCATTTCCGCATGATGTCCGTCCCGCTTCCCATTTGCGTCGGTCCCGCATGGACCGCAGCCGCCAGCATACGCCGCGCATGAAAAACGGGCTGCCGCGCCCGAAGGCGCCGCAGCCCGTGTAGGGCGCCGGCATCACGCCGGCGCCGGGGTCTGGCCCGCGCCTCAGCGCATGCCGCCCATCGCGCCGCTCATGACCATCATCACGAACTGCTGCAGGGGCATCTTCTTGCCGTTGAAGTCCACTTGGCCGTCGGCGTAGTTCAGGTAGGAAACGATGTTGTCGTTTTCCGCCTTGGCCACGCCCATCGCCACCGCCATGGTGCCGACCATTTCGGCCTGGCCCTTGGCGGTCTGGGCGGCGCGGTCGGCCGGCACACCACGCATCTGCGGCTCGATCGCCATCAGGTCGGCCACGTTGGCCTTGGACAGCACCAGCTTGGCGTTGAGCTTGCGGATGGCTTCCATGGCCAGGTCGCTGGCCGGCTTGTCGGTCGAAGCCGGCTTGGCCAGGTCCACGTCCAGGTTGAAGGTCGACGTGCCGTTGGCGGTGCGCACCTGCAGCGGCGACACCGACAGGCTGGGGTTGCCAGCCAGCAGCAGTTCGACGTTGGTCTTCAGGATCTGCTGCTCTTCCGGCGTGAACTCGGGCGAGGCCTGTTCGCCGCCGCCTTGCATCATGCGGCGCGACGACGCTTCATAGACGTCGTTCAGGGCCTTGAGGGCCTTGGGATCCATGTTCTTCATGCCGATGGCCAGCTGCAGGCCCGCCATGTCCTTTTCCTGGACATTGATCATGCCGAAGTCCAGCACCATCTTGGCGTTGACGCCGGTGTCGGCCTCGGACAGGTCCACGGCGATGCTGGTGTCCTTGAGCAGGACCGGCGGCTTGGTCTTGGACGTGATGGTCCATTCCTTGAAGACCAGCTTCTGGCTGCCCATGGCCATGTCGTTCTTGCCCGGCGTCAGGTCGCTGTTGAGCGTGATGCCCTTGACCGCCATGCCCACGATATCGCTCTCGCCGGCCGGACCGGCCAGCGTCACGCCGTCGCTCTTGAGCGCCAGGATGCCGTGCTTGCTGTTGGTGTCGAAGTCGACGTCGGCGGCCATGCCGGCGAAGGTCAGCTTGGTCTTGTCGGTCGAGGCTTCGGCCGGGGCCAGGTTGAACGTGCCGGTGACCTGCTTGCCGTAGCTGACGCTATAGGCGCCCGTCAGCGGCGTGGCGCCCTTGGTGGCGGCGAACCAGCCCTTGACGGCCGGGGTTTCCTCGATCTGGAAGCGGCTCGCGACCATGGCGGGGGCCAGCTTGCCCGAGGCCAGGTTCGAGAACGGGAACGGGCCGTGCGACAGGTGCTCGACGAACTGCAGCTCGCGTTCCTCGGCCGGCTTGCCGTCCTTGGCGGGCAGCGTGAACTTGACGCGGTAGCGCTCGGTCGACGAGAACACGCCGCGCTCGAACGACATCAGTTCGATGACGGGGGTCACGCCCCACTTTTCGCCGATCTTGCGCAGTTCGACGTTGCCGTCTTCGATCGACTGCTTCACGAACGCTTCGGCCTTCTGGCCGGTGTACCAGGCCGTGCCGGTCCAAATCGCACCCAGTGCAACGACCAGACCCGCTATTGCCGCCTTTTTCATAGCAACCCTTAATTCTTGTGTGTTGGAGGTAAGCGCACGGATTATAGGGAGCGCAGCCTAGGGATTACGCTAATTTCGTACACATTTAGTGCAAAATGTTACCGACCATGCCGATAGCGGACGATTGCGCATGCGGCGCCGCCGCATCAGCTACAATCGCCCGGCGTGCTTTGCCAATCTGCACGCGTCCGCTAGGCACTTCGCCGCCAAGCTTCGCCCTCAGGGGCGCTTCCCTTTTCTCCTTATTCGTCCGCCTGGATTGGAGTCTCTCAACTTGAGCGACGGGCTGCCGCTGGAGTTGTTTTGACTACCTCTTCCTCTTTCGCCGACCTCGGGCTGGCCGATTCCCTGTTGCGCGCCATTGCCGATACCGGCTACACCGCGCCCACCCCCATCCAGGCCCAGGCGATTCCGCAGGTCCTCAAGGGTGGCGACCTGCTGGCCGCCGCCCAGACCGGCACCGGCAAGACCGCCGGCTTCACGCTGCCCATCCTGCATCTGCTGATGCAGAGCAAGCCGGAAGCCCGCAAGGCCGGCCGCCCGCGCTGCCTTATCCTGACCCCGACGCGCGAACTGACCGCGCAGGTGGCCGAATCGGTGCAGACCTACGGCAAGCACACCTCGCTGACGTCCATGGTGATGTTCGGCGGCGTCAACATCAACCCCCAGATCTCCGCCCTGCGCAAGCCGCTGGACATCCTGGTGGCCACCCCCGGCCGCCTGCTGGACCACTGCGGCCAGAAGACGGTCGACCTGTCCGGCGTCGAGATCCTGGTGCTGGACGAAGCCGACCGCATGCTGGACATGGGCTTCATCCGCGACATCCGCAAGATCCTGGCCCTGCTGCCCAAGCAGCGCCAGAACCTGCTGTTCTCGGCCACCTTCTCGGATGAGATCCGTTCGCTGGCGCGCGGCGTGCTGAACAACCCGGGCGAAGTCTCGGTCACCCCGCGCAACACCGCCACCGAACTGGTCACCCAGACGGTGCACCTGGTCGAACAGCACCACAAGCGCGATCTCATCAGCCACATCATCCGCGAAAGCGGCTGGCACCAGGTGCTGGTGTTCACGCGCACCAAGCACGGCGCCAACCGCCTGGCCGAGAAGCTGGTCAAGGACGGCCTGACCGCCGCCGCGATCCACGGCAACAAGAGCCAGTCGGCCCGCACCCGCGCCCTGGCCGGCTTCAAGGACGGCACCGTGACGGTGCTGGTGGCCACCGACATCGCCGCCCGCGGCCTGGACATCGACCAGCTGCCCCAGGTGGTGAACTTCGAACTGCCCAACGTGCCGGAAGACTACGTGCACCGCATCGGCCGCACCGGCCGCGCGGGCGCCACCGGCGCCGCCGTCTCGCTGGTGGACAACAGCGAAATCAAGCTGCTCAAGGACATCGAGCGCCTGATCAAGAAGACCATCGAGCGCAAGCCGGTGGCCGACTGGACCCCGCCCGCCACCAGCGCCGCCGCCTTCGAACGCCAGGAACGCGACGAAGACTCGCGCCAGCCGCGTGGCGGTGGCGGCCGTAACGGCGGCCGCGGCGGCAACGCCGGCGCGCCCCGTTCGCGCCCGGCCAACGCCGCGCCG
>NZ_CADIJR010000064.1 GCF_902859645.1 Achromobacter insuavis
CGGCGCGGGCGTGGCCGGCGTCGCGGGCGCGGCGGCCGGCGCGGCGTCCGGCACCGGCACTTCCACGTACGGCAGGTGCAGCACCTGGCTCGTCATGGCGCGGATCTGATTGGTCAGCGCGGGGCTGTCATTCAGTTTCTGGCCATACGACGGGATGATCTCCTTCAGGCGCGCTTTCCAGCCCGCTTCCATCTGCTGCGGGAAGGCCTTGGCCAGCAGGTTCAGCATGATGGGCGGCGAGGTCGAGGCGCCCGGCGATGCGCCCAGCAGCGCGGCGATGGTGTTGTCCTTGTCGGTCACAACTTCGGTGCCGAACTGCAGGATCGGGCCTTTCTCGGGATCGCGCTTGATGACCTGGACGCGTTCGCCGGCCGTCACCAGGCGCCAGTCCTCGGGCTTGGCCTGCGGGAAGTACTTGAGCAGCTGGGCGTGGCGGTCGGCGTCGGTCAGTTGCGCCTGGTTGATCAGGTACTTGACCAGGTCCAGGTTCTCCAGGCCCACGTCCACCATGCTGGCGACGTTGTTGTGGTTGACCGACGAGAACAGGTCGAACGACGAGCCTTGCTTGAGGAACTTGGTCGTGGCCAGCGCGAACGGTCCGAACAGCACCACCGGCTTGCCGTCGAGCTTGCGCGCATCCAGGTGCGGCACCGACATCGGCGGCGAATCGGTATCGGCCATGCCGTAGGCCTTGACCTCATGGCGGCCGGCGATGGCGGGTGCGTCGAAGGCCAGGAACTGGCCGCCCACCGGGAAGCCGGCGTAGTTCTTCGATTCCGGGATGCCCGACAGCTGCAGCACCTTGAGCGAGGCGCCGCCCGCGCCGATGAAGACGAAGCGCGACTTCACCGTGCGTTCCTGGTTGCTCTTCAGGTCCTTGACCGTGACGTTCCAGGTCTTGTCGTCGTTCTGGCGCAGCGCGGTGACCTCATGCTGCAGTTGCAGCTTGAAGTTGGGGTTGCGTTGCAGGCCCTGGGTCAGCTGGTTGGTGATGACGCCGAAGTTGACGTCGGTGCCCAGCGGCATGTAGGTGGCGGCGACCTTCTGGCTGGCGTCGCGGCCTTCCATCAGCAGCGGCGCCCACTGGCGGATCTGCGCCGCGTCGGTCGAGTATTCCATGCCGTAGAACAGCGGGCTCTTGACCAGCGCATCGCGGCGCTTGCGCAGGTATTCGATGCGGTCATCGCCCCACACGAAGCTCATGTGGCCGGTCGGGTTGATGAAGTCCGACGGCTGGCCCAGGCGGCCGGTCTTGACCTGGTGGGCCCAGAACTGGCGCGAGACCTCGAACTGCTCGGCGATGTTGATGGCGCGCTTGATGTCGACGGAACCGTCGGGCATCTCGGGTGTGTAGTTCAGCTCGGCGAAGCCCGAGTGGCCGGTGCCCGCGTTGTTCCAGCCATTGGAGCTTTCCAGCGCGACGCCGTCCAGGCGTTCGAACAGTTCGACGCGCCAGTCCGGCTGCAATTCCTGCAGGTAGGTGGCGAGCGTCACGCTCATGATGCCGCCGCCGACGAGCACGGCGTCCAGGGGCTTGTCGTTGTCGGCTGCCGGGACCGAACGTTGGTGCAGGGGCCAGTACAGGAACAGGGCGGCCGCGACCACCACCGTCACCACCAGGCTGCCCACGATTTTGAGAAACTTTCTCATGGGTATTAGACCTTACGGTTCAAAGGATTATGTTGTTGTCGTTGTAGGAACTACGGAGAAAACGGGCGAGGGCACCTCCGGGGCGATCAAACACGCAAACAGCGATCCACGCGTCCAAGGCGGCAAGCCGGGGCGGGGGAGGTTGCGAACAGGGTTGGGTGGGCGCCTGACCGGCCCCGGCTCCCGGCCAAGCGGCCGGGCATCCCTGGGGCGGGAGCCTGTGTCAGGTCTTGCGTGCAGGCCCTAGACTAGACGAAGCGGCTTCGTCCTGCCGCAATACCCGGGTCGCGGGCATTGGTTTTGGCGCAATACGCGTTGCGCCGTGATTGTAAACACATTGGCGCCACCGGTCCCTGGCGCGACCGGATCCGCGCCGCGGGGCTATGGTGCTTCCCATTCAGGTTCCATTAATATTGGCGCGCCCGCGGTCCGGATCCTGGCCGGGGAATCCGGAGTCCATCCTTGAACCGACTATTGATCAGCGCTGTCCTGGCCGCCGTGGCGGCGTCGCCCGTCCTTGCCGGCGAACGCTGGGTGGTCTATGCCGGCGGCGACAAGCCGAACCGCATCTTCGTCACCGTCGACGAGAGCTATCTCGACGCCGTGCCCCGGGCCGAGAAGACCTACAAGCTGGAAACCCTGACGGTGCTGGAGAACGCCAAGTCGCCGGACTGGGTGTCGTCCAACATGATCATCGACTGCGGCCGGCAGACGCTCGAGGAAAAGCTGATCCAGCTGTCGCCGCGCGGCGGCAAGCTGGCCACCGCGCCCGACCAGCCGGCCCGGCCGCCGAAGAACGTCGTGGGCCAGGCGCTGATCGACTTCGCCTGCGACATGGGACCCAAGAGCGGCGCCCAGCGCGTGGCGGCGCGCAAGGCCGACAACCGGTCGCGCGGCTGGATGTACCTGGGCCCGCTCAATACCGGCGAGATCGGCGACCTGGCCTGGAACACGATGTGGACCGACGGCACCCGGCCCGCCAGCAAGCCGCGCTCGGACGCCGAGCTGGAACGCGAGATGAAGGATCTGGAGGCGCGTCGCAAGAAAGCCCTGGCCGACGCGGGCGCCCAGGCCGACAAGAGTGTGGAGCAGGACAAGCAGGCCAGCCGCCAGATCGCCACCGTCCAGGATCCGCAGGCGCGCGCCGATGCCCGCCGCAAGCGGGAAATGTCTGCCGTGCGGCGCACGATGGATGCCTGGATCGGCCAGCCCGAGGCCGAACTGCTGCGGGTCTGGGGGCCGCCCACCGGCACTACGGAAAAGAGCGGCAACCGCATGCTGCAGTACTACCGCACGGAAGCGCGCTCGACCTCGGCAAGCGGCAGCGGCAGTTGCCCGCCCGGCCAGACCCTGCAGCTGACGCATGGCCCCAACGCGCCGCCGCGCTGCGCCCCGTCGGCCGGTACCCAGAGCTATCAGTACACCTATGAGTGCACGCTGAGTTTCGAGCTGCAGGGCGGCATGATCATCGACTACTTCACCAAGGACCGCCGCACGCCCAACGACCCGTATACCCACTGCAGCCACATCTTCGGGCGTTTCGACTGATGCCTGACCGGCCGCGGTGACCGGTCTTGCCGGCTCACCTGGCCCGGCAAGGCGTCAGGCGGCGGCACGCGCCGGACGCCGGCTGGCGTGCGGCAACCGACCGCCACCAGGGCGATCCCGGATGCGGGGCGTCCAGGTCCAGCCGCTCGCCCATTTCAGGCGTGGCCAATGGCACGCCGCGTTCGGCGGCCAGCGCGGCGATGCGCTCGAACGGCTCCTGCCAGGCATGCATGGCCAGGTCGAAGGTGCCGTTGTGGATCGGCAGCAGCCAGCGGCCGCGCAGGTCCAGGTGGGCCTGCAGGGTTTCTTCGGGCTGCATGTGCACGTAGGCCCAGCGCTTGTCGTAGGCGCCGGTTTCCATCAGCGTCAGATCGAATGGGCCGAACGCGTCGCCGATGGCCTTGAAACCGTCAAAGTAGCCGCTGTCGCCGCTGAAGAACACCCGCATCCCGCCATCGTCGATCACCCACGAGGCCCACAGGCTGCGATCGCTGTCGGTCAGGCCGCGGCCGGAGAAATGCTGGGCCGGGGTGGCCGTCAGGCGCAGGCCGTCGACCTCGGTGGACTGCCACCAGTCGAGCTGCTCGACCTTGGCCGGGTCGACGCCCCAGGCGATCAGTTGGTCGCCCACGCCCAGCGGCGCGATGAAGCGGCCGGTGCGGGCGGCCAGCCGGGTGACGGCGGCGCGGTCCAGGTGGTCATAGTGGTTGTGGGAAAGGATCACGCCGGCGATCGGCGGCAGGTCGTCAAGCGCGATGGGCGGCGCGTGAAAGCGCGCCGGGCCGGCCCATTGCACCGGCGAGGCGCGCTTGGAGAACACCGGATCGGTGATCCAGTAGCGGCCGCGCAGCTTGAGCAGAATGGTCGAATGCCCCAGCCGAAACAGGCTGCGGTCGGGCGCGGCGCCGAGTTCGGCGCGGGTCAGCGGGCGTACCGGGATCGGCTGGTCGGGCACCGTGTTCGAGGGCTTGCGGAACAGCACCGCCCAGGTGAGCTTGAGCCCTTGCCAGAATCCCATCGGCGGGCGCGGCCGGGCGTTGTGGAACCGGCCGTCGCGGTGATGCGCGGACGGCGGGGTGGGGGAGGCGTCGGGCGAGGGGAGATTCACGGCGGGATTCCTGGCGGCGAAGGCAATGACGGACCGGGATGGCGTCAAAAGTATACTGAGCAGTGTAGTTTCCTTTTTTCTGAAAGTACACTGGTGAGTGTAAAATTTTCGCTATCACTCTGATTGATTTAGGACGTTCCCATGGCAGAAGTTCCGCAGCGGCTCACCGACAGGAAGCGCGAGGCCATCCTGCGCGCCGCGGTTGAGGAATTCCGCACGGCGGGTTACGAGGCGACCAGCATGGACCGCATCGCCGCCGCCGCCGGCGTCTCCAAGCGCACGGTCTACAACCATTTCCCCAGCAAGGACGAACTGTTCGGGCTGATGCTCGAGGACCTGTGGAACCGCAGTATCGCCAACGACGGCGTGGCCTATCACGCCGACCAGCCGCTGGCGGCGCAGTTGCGGCAACTGCTGATGCGCAAGCTCGCACTGCTGGGCGATCCCAATTTCATCGACCTGGCGCGCGTCGCCATGGCCGAGATCATCCACACGCCGGAACGGGCCCAGGCCATCGTCTGCCGCATGGGCGCGAAGGAAGGCGGCGAGGTCGCCTGGATCCGCGCGGCCATCGCCGACGGCCGCCTGGCCGACGTCGATCCGGAATTCGCCGGGCACCAATTGCAGGGGCTGGTCAAGAGCTTCGCCTTCTGGCCGCAGGTCACGCTGGGCCTGCCGCCGCTGCAACCGGCCGAACGCGAGCGGGTGGTGGATTCGGCGGTGGCGATGTTCCTGGGGTGCTACGGACGCGGGGTATGAATCACGCGCCGCGCCGATAGAACGCCAGCGAGCCGGCCAGCGCCAATAGCGCGCCGCCGCAGGCGCGGTCCAGCCAGCGGGTGCCGCGCCGCTAGAACAGGCGGATGGCCTTGGCGCCGGCGCAGGCATAGGCGAGCATGACCAGCAGGTCGATCGTGGCGAACACCGCCGCCAGCGCCGCATACTGGGGAAACTGCGGCGCCTGCGTGGAGATGAACTGCGGCAGGAAGGCTGAGAAAAACAGATAGCCCTTCGGGTTGGTCAGCGCGACCAGGAAGCTGCGCAGGAACACCGCCCGGCCGGACGGCGTCCGCGCGGCGGCTTCGTCCGGCAACGTCAGGGCGCCGGACGAGCGGCACAGGCGCAGGCCCAGGTAAGCCAGGTACGCCACGCCGATCCATTTGACGACCGAGAACCAGAATTCGGAAGCGGCCAGCAGCGCGCCCAGCCCCAGCGCCACGGCGCCGATCAGGACGGCATCCGACAGCACCGCGCCCGCCATGCCGGGCAGGGACGCGCGCAGGCCCAGCCTGGCGCCGTTGTTGAGCGCCAGCAGCACCGTCGGGCCGGGCGTCGCGATGCCGATGAACGCCACCACGGCGAAAACGAGCAGGGTATCCGTCATGGTCGAAGGGCTCTCGTGGGGAAAGGGGCAAGAAGGGGACCGGCTTCCGCATTCTGCCTCGCCTCCGCCCGTGACGACAAGCGGCGCCTGCCGGCCGGTTCGCCCTGCAACCTCGCTTGACCTCACGCCGACCGCATGGGCAGGGCGCTCTGTTATCGTTGCCGAAGCACGGATCACCGTGCCGCATCCTCAAGACCCCGCCGCCCATGTCCGGGCAATCCGACGAGGCCTTATCGCTTGAAGACCAAGAACTATCTGTTCGGCATCATCGTTTCGTTCGCGCTGGCCGGCCTGCTGGCCGCCCTGGGCCTGATCGCCGTGTTCGGCGACAACCTCGGCTGGGGCATGGCGGCGTTGCTGTCGTATGGAGTGTTGTACGGCGGGCCGCTGGCGATCCTGCTGGCGCTGACCTGGATCGTGTACCTGGTGCGCGATCGCGGCCAGGTGCCCGGACGCATCCATGCGCTGCTGTTCCTGCCCACGCTGCTGGCCCTGATGATCGTGCCGGTCAACGAGGAGATCCGCCAGGGCCGCTCCGACCGCTTCCGCGACGCCAATCCGGCCATCGCCGAAAGCCACGTCAACTTCAGCGGGCGCACCATCTGGCTGGACTACCGCGCGGCGTCGTCCTCGTCGGGCGGCGGCTCGCCCTACATGGAACCGGCTTCCGCGGACAATATCCAGTTCTCGCGCTTTGTCCGCTATCCCACGGCCAACACCCTGGCCGCGGGCGACTTTCCCTACGATGGCGCGCGCCTGAAGGCGGACGTCAGCCGCTATGCCTATTCCAGCAGCGACGGCGCGCCGGCCACGGCGCTGCCGCTGCGGCAGTTGCCGGCGCCTTCCCTGGACGCGCTGCGGCCGGCGTTCCGCTATGGCGATGCCGGGCTGCTGCTGTATCAGTACTTCCATTACGCCGACCACGTCGAGGTGGCGCCCGGCCTCGCGCGATTCGCCGCGACCACCGAGGATGAGATGACGGCGGCCCGCATCGCGGGGCTGACGATCGTCAGCCTGGAAAACTACACGCCGCAGACCATCGCGCGGCTGGAGGTCAATGACCAGACGCTGGACCTGGCGTACGCGGCCCGCAGCCTGGCGGGGCAGCGGTGCGATCCGGTGCGGGGCGGCAGCCCGGCCATGCTCGACCTGCAACAGGCGCTGCGGGTGCGTTGGCAGACGCTGGAAGAACCGGCGCGCTGGCATGAGGCGAGCGTGACGGTGCCGGCATTCAGCGCGGCCAGCCAGGCCGATCCCGACAAGGGGCTGATGCGCGTGCGCCTGTATGTCCTGCCCGATGGCGCGGTGGCCGCCGAGCGTTTCCGCGAGATCCGCCTGCGCGGCGGCGAGCTGGCGATCCGCGCCACGGGACTGCCGGCGGCGGCGCAGCCGCATGCGGCCTGCGGCGGCGCGTATGGCGGCGCGTATGCCGGCTACAACCCGCAGACGGTCAAATTGTTGGCCAACTGAGCCGCGGGCGGCGTGACGATCACGGCCGCCACCAGGCCTGCGCCACGGGCGACAGGACGACGAACGCGGCCAGGTTCAACGCCACCGTCGCCCAGAACTGGATCCGGAAACTCCGCTTGATGGTCTTGTGCCGCAGCCAGCGCTGCGCCAGCAGCGCGCCGGGCCAGCCGCCGGCCAGCGCCAGCCCATGCAGCGTGCGCTCGGAAATCCGCCACTGGCCGGCGCGCGCCTGCGCCTTGTCCCAGGTGTAGAAGGCGATGGTGATGAGGCTGAGCGAGAGATACGCCAGCCCCACCCACAACGGCACCTGCAGCAGGTAGGTGGCCAGGCCGTAGGCCGCGAGGCAGGCAAGCAGGAACAGCGCGGTGTGCATGGAAGGCTCCTGGCGTGGCGGTGGCGGAACCGGCATGGTATTCCAGTTCGCCGCCGCCAGCGGATCCGGCAATATCCGCCGGTCAGCGCAAACAAAAAAAGCTCCTTTTACAGGGGCTTTTTTTATTTTGTCCAACACGCTTTTCGCGGCCGCGTCGCGCACTGGCGCTTATTAATAAGCCACTCGGTGCATCCATTATTTCGAATATCCAAAGAAAAAACCCAAAGCCGGAAATCGAAAAAATAGCCTCCATAATCGCCGCGCGAGTTCAGGCATTAACGATTGATACGCCAGATCATTATTCGCCCGTCGGCTGGAGAACGCGATGCAAGCAGCGAAGTCGTTCACGCTCGTCCCTCGGCGCCTGACCGTCCTGGTCGGCGCGGCATTATTCGGCGGCTGGCCCGGCACGGGCGTCCAGGCCGCTTGCGTCACCACCGGTTCAGCGACCACCTGCAACACCGCCGCGCCCAATCCGGCCACGGCGCCGATCGGGCAGGGGCCGTCCACCGCGGCCGGCGCGTCGGTCACGATGCAGCCCAACGCCAGGCTCGAAGTCAATAACGCCAATGCCGTCAGCCTGGGCGACAACGCCGCCATCACGGTGGCGGCCGGCGCGGTGATTTCCAATCTCGCCACGTCGGGCGCGGGCTTGTGGAGCGCGGGCAACAACACGGTGGAATTCGGTTCCAACGGCACGCTGACCATCGCCCAGGGCGGCAAGGTCCAGGCCCTGGGCACGCAGGCCAACGCCGAGGCCGTCAACGTCATGGGCGCGGGCAACACCATCATCAACCGCGGCCTGATCTCCGGCGGCAATGCCGCCGCCATCTGGTTCGAGGACCGCACCCGCGGCGCGGCCAATACCGTCGACAACTACGGCACGATCCAGGCCGGCAACGGCACCAGCAGCAACGTGATCGGCAACAGCGGCAGCGGCAACGTCAATTTCATCAACCGCAGCGGCGCGGTGGTCAACGGCAGCCTGACCTTCGCCAGCGGCGATGACTCGCTCACGCTGTATCCGGGGTCGATCATCACCGGCGGCTTCAATGGCGGCGGCGGCACCAACAGCCTGACGCTGACCGGCGAGGCCGGCTCCAGCGACACCTTGCCCGGCACCATCCGCAACTTCCAGTCGCTGATCAAGACCGGCGATGGCAAATGGACGTTGTCCGGCTCGGTCGGCAGCAACGGCGGCGGCACGCCGCTGGCGGTGCAGGTGCAGGACGGCACGCTGGCCCTGACCGGCGACAACACGGGCTTCAACGGCTCGGTGCGGGTCGATGCGGCCGGCACGCTGGAAGCGCGCGCGCAAAGTCTGCCGCCGAGCGTGACCAACAATGGCCTGGTGCTGTTCAACCAGCCGGACAACGGCACCTACGCCGGCACGATCAGCGGCACCGGTGCGGTCAACAAGATTGCCGCAGGCATCCTGACGCTGACCGGCGCCAACACCTACCAGGGCGGCACGCGCATACAGGGCGGCACCGTCGCGATCAGCGCCGACGGCGCGCTGGGCGCGAGCACGGGCGGGGTGACGCTGGATGGCGGCGCGCTGGCGTTCACCAACAGCTTCAGCCTGGCGGGCAGCCGCAATGTCAGCGTCACCGCCAACAACGGCACGCTCAGTGCCAATGCGGGCGTGACCGGCACCGTGACGCAAGCCATCACCGGCGCGGGCGCGCTGACCAAGGACGGCGCCGGCACCGTGGTGCTGACCAGCAACGCCAACAGCTGGGCGGGCGCCACCACCATCGCCACCGGCACGCTGCAACTGGGCAACGGCGGCGCATCGGGCAACCTGCCGGGCGCGGCCGCCATCACCAACAACGGCACGCTGGCCTTCAACCGCAGCGACCTGTTCACCTTCGGCAACCTGATCACGGGCAGCGGCGGCATCCGCCAGATGGGATCGGGCACCACCGTCCTGACGGCCAACAACAGCTACGCCGGACCGACCTCGGTGACGGCCGGCGCGCTCTACGTCAACGGCACGCAGAGCGGCACGGGCGCGGCAACCGTGGGCAACGGCGCCACCCTGGGCGGCACCGGCACGCTGGGCGGCAGCGTCACGGTGCAGACCGGCGGCACGCTGGCGCCGGGCGGCGCCGGCGCGGCGCCCGGCACGCTCACCATCGGCGGCGACCTGACCCTGCAGAACGGCTCGGCGCTGGCGTATTCGTTCGGCCAGGCGGGCGTGGTCGGCGGACCGTTCAACGACCTGACCAATGTCGGCGGCAATCTCGCCCTGGGCGGCACGCTCAACGTGCAGACTTCGGTGGGCGGCTCGTTCGACCCCGGCGTCTACCGGGTCATCAACTACGCCGGCGCGCTCAGCGGCACGCTGGCGCTGGGCGCGGTGCCGTCGCCGGGCAACTATTTCATCCAGACCTCGGTGGACAAGCAGGTCAACCTGGTCAACACCAACGGCCTGACGCTGAACTACTGGGACGGCGCCAGCCCGCTGAACAAGAACAACAACTCCATCGACGGCGGGCCGGGCATCTGGACGGCCAACGGCGCGCTCACCAACGACAACTGGACCGGCATGACCGGCGCGCTCAACGCGCCCTGGAGCCAGAGCGCGTTCGCCGTGTTCATGGGGCAGGGCGACACCGTCAGGGTGGACGGCACCACCAATGGCGCGATCCTGGCGCAGGGCATGCAGTTCGCGGCCGATGGCTACACGCTGGTGAACAATGCGGTGGGGGACGCGCTGACCCTGGTGGGCGTGCCGGCCGCGGGCGGCGGCCCCAACGAAGCCGTGATCCGCGTGGGCAACGGGGTGGCCGAGGGCGGCGGCTACACAGCCACGATCGGTGCCACGCTGGCGGGCGCGGCCAAGCTGGTCAAGACCGACCTGGGCACGCTGGTGCTGTCGGGCGTCAACACCTATACCGGCGGCACGGCCATCAACGGCGGCGTGCTGCAGGTCAGCCAGGACAGCAACCTGGGCGCGGCGGGCACCGGCCTGACGCTGGATGGGGGTACGCTGCGCGCCGCCGCCAGCTTCAGCTCGAACCGCGCCACCGAGTTGCGCGCCGGCGGCGGGCGCTTCGACATGGCGGGCGGGTCCACCTTGACGCTGACCAGCCCGGTGACGGGCGCGGGCGCCTTGACCCTGCTGGGCACCGGGACGCTGGCGCTGGCGGGCGATGCGACCTACGCGGGCGGCACCACCATCACCAGCGGCACGTTGCAGCTGGGCACGGGCGCGGGCGGGTCGACCACCGGCGGCATCCTGGGCAACGTGGCCAACAGCGGCACGCTGGCGTTCAACCGCAGCAATACGTACACCTTCGGCGGCGTCGTCAGCGGCACCGGCGGCGTCACGCAGATCGGGTCCGGGACCACCGTCCTGACGGCCGACAACACCTACACGGGCGGCACCACGATCTCGGCCGGCACCTTGCAGCTGGGCGCCGGCGGCGCCACTGGAGGCATTGTCGGCAACGTGGTCAACAACGGCGGGCTGGTCTTCAACCGCGGCAATGGTTACGCCTTCGGCGGCGCCATCAGCGGCGCCGGCACGGTCACGCAGCAGGGCGCCGGCATCACCGTGCTCAGCGCCAACAACAGCTACACGGGCGCGACCACCGTCAACGCCGGCGGCCTGTTCGTCAACGGCGACCAGAGCGCGGCCACCGGCGCCACTACCGTCAACAACAGCGCGACGCTGGGCGGCAAGGGCGTGATCGGCGGCGACGTGACGCTGACCGGCAACAGCATCCTCTCGCCGGGCGACAACAGCACCGCGCCAGGCACGCTGACCATCCAGGGCAACCTGACGCTGGGCAGCGGCACCTCGCTGAACTATGGCTTCGGCCAGGCCAACGTGGCGGGCGGCCCGTTCAACGACCTGACCAACGTGGCCGGCAACGTCAGCCTGGGCGGCCAGCTCAACGTCTCGCTGTCGCCGGGCGGGCGCTTCGACCCGGGCATCTACCGCATCATCAATTACGGCGGCGCGTTGACCAACCCCGCGGGCCTGACCCTGGGCACCTTGCCGGCCGGCTCCAACCCCGCCAACTACTTCGTGCAGACCTCGGTGGACAAGCAGGTCAACCTGGTCAACACCAATGGCCTGACGCTGAACTACTGGGACGGCGACGCCGGCCCCAAGAACAACGGTCAGGTCAATGGCGGCTCGGGCACCTGGGTGGCGCCGGGCGGCGTCAACGACAACTGGACCGACGCGGACGGCGCGGTCAACGCGCCCTGGAGTCAGGGCGCCTTCGCCGTCTTCACCGGCCAGAGCGGCACGGTGCTGGTGGACAGCGCCACCAACGGCCAGATCAACGTGCAGGGCATGCAGTTCGCCACCGACGGCTACCTGCTGCAAGGCAACGCCGCCGGCGACAAGCTGACGCTGACCGGCGCGCCGGTTGCCGGCGGCGGGCCGGCCGAAGCGATCATCCGCGTCGGCGCGGGCTCGGCCGATGGCGCCGGCTACACCGCGACGATCGCGGCCGTGCTCGATGGCGCGGCCAGGCTGGTCAAGACCGACCTGGGCACACTGGTGTTGTCGGGGATCAACACCTATGCCGGCGGCACCGCCATCAACGGCGGCGTGCTGCAGGTGTCGCAGGACGCCAACCTGGGCGCCGCCGGCACGGCGCTGTCGCTGGATGGCGGCACGCTGCGCGCCGCCGGCAGCTTCGCCACGGCGCGTGCAACCACGCTGGGCGCGGGCGGCGGCAGCTTCGAGGTCACGGGCGCCAACGTGCTGATGCTGAACAGCGCCGTCAACGGCGCCGGCGCCCTGGGCAAGCTGGGCACGGGCACGCTGGTCCTGGGCGCGGACAACGGCTACACCGGCGGCACCACGATCTCCGCGGGCACGCTGCAGCTGGGCGCGGGCGGCGCCACCGGCAGCCTCCTGGGCAATGTGACCAACAACGGCACGCTGGCCTTCAACCGCGGCAATACCTATACCTATGCGGGCGTGGTCAGCGGCACGGGCGGCGTGACGCAGCTGGGCAGCGGCGCCACGGTGCTGACGGGCGTCAACACCTATACCGGCGGCACCACCATCTCGGCCGGCACGCTGCAGCTGGGCGCGGGCGGCGCGAGCGGCAGCATCGTCGGCGACGTGACCAACAATGGCGCGCTGGTCTTCAACCGCAGCGACACCTACACCTTCGGCGGCCTCGTCAGCGGCACCGGCTCGGTCAGCCAGAACGGCGGCGGCACTACCATCCTGACGGCCAACAACACCTACAACGGCGGCACCACGATCTCCGCCGGCACGCTGCAATTGGGCGCGGGCGGGGCGACCGGCGGTATCCTCGGCGACGTGGCCAACAACGGCGCGCTGGTCTTCAACCGCAGCGATACCTACACCTTTGGCGGCCTCATCAGCGGCAGCGGCAACGTCACCCAGGCCGGCGCCGGCACCACCATCCTGACGGCCGACAACACCTATGCCGGCGCCACCCGCATCACCGCCGGCACGCTGCAACTGGGCAACGGCGGCTCCAGCGGCAACGTGGCGGGGCCCATCGTCAACGCCGGGACGCTGGCGGTGAACCGCAACGACACGTTCGCGCTGGCGGGCCCGATCACCGGCGCCGGCAAGTTCGTGCAGCAGGGCACGGGCACCACGGTCTTCACCGGCAACAACACCTATAGCGGCGGCACCGCCATCACCGCGGGCGTGCTGCAACTGGGCAATGGCGGCACCAGCGGCTCGCTGACCGGCGACGTGGTCAACGACGGCGTGCTGGTGGTCGAGCGCAGCGACCAGGTGCTGCTGAACGGCATCATCTCCGGCACCGGCGCTTTCGTACAGAACGGCGGCGGGCAGACCGTGCTGAGCGGCAACAACAGCTATACGGGCCTGACGCAGGTGCTGGCCGGCTCGCTGTTCGTGAACGGCAACCAGAGCGCCGCCACCGGCAACACCTTCGTGGCCACCGGCGCCACCCTGGGGGGCACCGGCACCCTTGGCGGCAGCGCCTTCGTGGCCGGCACGCTCTCGCCCGGCGACACCACCGGCGCGCCGGGCACGCTGACGATCAACGGCGATCTCACCCTGGGCAATACGGCCACGCTGTCCTACAACTTCGGCCAGGCCGGCACCGTGGGCGGTCCGCTCAACGACCTGACCATCGTCAAGGGCAACCTGACGCTGGATGGCACGCTCAACGTCGCCACGCCGCCGGGCGGCAGCTTCGATCCGGGCGTCTACCGGGTCATCAGCTACGACGGCGCCCTGACCAACAACGGCCTGACCATCGGCACGATTCCGTCGCCGTCGTTCTCGCTGCAGACCGCGATCGACAAGCAGGTGAACCTGGTCAATACCGCCGGGCTGACCCTGAACTTCTGGGACGGCGCCGCCGCCACGGGCAAGAACAACGGCACGGTCGATGGCGGCAACGGCACCTGGCAGAACTCGACCGGCAACGACAACTGGACCAATTCGCTGGGCGTGCCCAACGCGGCCTACGCCGACGCGACCTTCGGCATCTTCATGGCGGCGCCCGGCACGGTCACGGTGGACAACAGCCTGGGCCAGGTGCGCAGCGGCGGCATGCAATTCGCCAGCAACGGTTACCGGCTGACCGGCGGCGCCATCGAACTGGTGCCCGACGCCGGCGGCGGCACGACCCTTCGCGTGGGCGATGGCAGCAGCCTGGGCGCCGGCTACACCACGACCATCGACGCGGTGCTGACCGGCGCCTCGCGGCTGGTCAAGACCGATCTCGGCACGCTGGTCCTGAATGCCGCCAACACCTACGGCGGCGGCACCGCGATCAATGGCGGCACGCTGCAGATCGCGGCCGACACGGCGCTGGGCGCGGCGGGCGCCGCGCTCGGCATGGACGGCGGCACGCTGCGCACCACGCAGAGCCTGACGCAGTCGCGTCCGATCACGCTGGGCGCGATGGGCGGCGGCCTGGAGCCGCTGGCGGGCACCACGCTGACCGTGGCCAGCGACATCGGCGGCGCCGGATCGCTGACCAAGCTGGGCGCGGGCACCGTCATCCTGACGGGCAACAACAGCTACGGCAGCGGCACCGTCGTCAAGGACGGCGTCACCGTCATCAAGGCGGGCACGCTGCAGGTCGGCGACGGCGGCACCCGCGGCAACATCATGGGGATCGTCAGCAACGACGGCGTGCTGGCCTTCAACCGCTCGGACCGCTATGTCCAGGCCGACGTGATCAACGGCGGCGGGCAGGTGATCCAGCAGGGCAGCGGCACCACCGTGTTCAACGCCATCAACGGCTACACCGGCGGCACCACGGTGACGGCCGGCGGGCTGGCGGTGGGCGACGCCGGCCACGCGGACGCGGCCATCAACAGCGGCGGTCCGGTGGCGGTGCAGGCCGGGGCCCGCTTCGGCGGCTACGGCAGTGTCAAGGGCAACGTCACCAACGCCGGCACGCTGGCCGTGGCGGACGCGTTTCCCGGCCTGGGCGGCGGCGCGGGCGGCTTCGCCATCACTGGCAACCTGGTCAACAGCGGCGTGGTCGACCTGGGCGGCGCGGCGCCGGGCAACGTGTTGACGGTGACTGGCAACTACCAGGGCCAGTCCGGCGTGGTGGCGCTGAACACCTTCCTGGGCGCCGACAATTCGCCGACCGACAAGCTGGTGCTGAGCGGCGGCGCCGCCAGCGGCAGCACCACGCTGCGCATCACCAACAAGGGCGGCCTGGGCGCCAAGACCAGCGGCGACGGCATCCAGGTGGTGCAGGCGCTGAACGGCGCGACCACCACGCCGGGCGCCTTCACCAGCGGCGGCCTCTACGCCGGCGCCTATTCGTACCAGCTGTTCCGCGGCGGCGTCGCGGCCGGCAACGAGCAGAGCTGGTACCTGCGCTCGGAACTGGCCAACGGCCCCGACCCGACGCCCACCTACCGGCCCGGCGTGTCGATCTACACGGAAGTGCCTTCGCTGGCGCGCGAGCTGGCGGTGCAGCAGATCGGCACGTTCCACGATCGCCAGGGCAACCAGGACCTGCTGAGCGGGACCGGCGGCCTGCCGTCCGGCTGGGCGCGCACCTGGGGCGATCACTTCTCCGAGCGGCGCGATGGCACCGTGCGGCAGTCGTTCAGCGGCAATATCTTCGGCATGCAGGCGGGGCAGGACCTCTACGCCCGCCGCACCGACAGCGGCCACCAGGATCGCTATGGTCTGTTCCTGGGCTACGCCCGCGCCGATGGCGACGTCAAGGGGTTCGCGATGGGGCAGCAGGGGTACGGCGCCGGCAAGCTGGCCATCGACGCCTACAGTCTGGGCGGCTACTGGACCCACGTCGGACCCGGCGGGTGGTACACCGACACCGTCATCATGGGCAGCCACCTGAAGGTCAAGCCCGGGTCGCGCGCGGGGGATACCGCGTCCACCGACGGCAAGGCCTTCACGGCGTCGGTGGAAGCGGGGCTGCCGATCGCGCTCAGGCCCGACCTGAGCCTCGAACCGCAGGCCCAGCTGATCTACCAGAACACGCGGATCGACGCGGTGCGCGATTCGGCCTCAGAGGTCTCGTTCGCGCCCCGGAACGCGCTGATCGGACGGGTCGGGGCGCGCCTGCAGGCCGAGTACCAGGCGGGCGGCGCCACCTGGAAACCCTATCTGCGCGCCGACCTGCTGCATACGCTGGGCGGCAACGACAGCGTCAGCTTCGACGGCGGCACCACCAGCAAGTCGGCCATGGGCGGCACGCAGGCGCGCCTGGGGCTGGGCATGTCGGTCAAGGCCAGCGAGCGCGTCAGCGTCTATGCGTCAACGGGTTATGGCTTCAATCTGGGCGGCGAGCGGCGCGAGATGGTGCAGGGCAATGTGGGGGTGCAGATCCGCTGGTAGGCGCGGTCCGGCCGCGGGAAAGGGGTGGCGCGGCCCGCCTCGGCCAGAGCGGCGCGGCATGCTTGCGCCGGGGTACCTTCTTGGATAATATTGACAATCATTTTTATTTGACCGTCAAGACGTTCACTTGCAGGCCGGGTTTGGGCGTACTGAATCGTGACTGCCGCCAATCTTCCGACCTCGATCCTCAAGACCCTCTACGCCGAGCATCATGGCTGGCTGCGGTCGTGGCTGCGCCGCAAACTGGGCTGCCCCGAACAGGCGGCGGACCTGGCCCAGGACACCTTCCTGCGCGTCCTCACATCCAAAACCTCGCTGGCCGAGCTGGCCGAGCCGCGCGCCTACCTGACCACCACGGCGTCGCGGCTGGTGCTGGACCGCGCGCGGCGGGAACGGGTCGAGCGGGCCTACCTCGAAGCCATGTCGCTGGCCGCGGCCGCGCTGCCGCGCTGGGCGCCGTCGCCCGAGGCCGTGATGAGCGCGGTGCAGGCGGTGGAACAGCTCGCCGCCGCGCTGTCCACGCTGGCGCCCAAGGGGCGCGAGGCCTTCCTGCTGCACTACCTGGAAGACGAAAGCCAGCCGGCCGTGGCGCAACGGCTGGGTATTTCCGTGCGGATGGTGCAGAAGTACCTGGCGCAGGGCCTGCTGCGCTGCCATCAAGTCGTCGCGCCGTGAGCGCCGGCCGCGCGGCCTGTCCCGCGGAGGGCGCGGCGGCATGAGCGCGCGCCGCGCCATTCCCGATGCCATCGCCGAAGAGGCCGCCCTGTGGGTGGTGCGCCTGAGCGCGGGCGACGCCGCCGAGCGCGCCGCGGCGCAGGCCGGACTGGACGCCTGGATGCGGCAGAGTCCCGCCCACGAGGCGGCGGTGAGCCATCTGCGGCAGGTGGTCGATTCCATGCAGGGTCTGCGCGGCGAGGACGCGGCGGCGGCCGGCGCGGCGCGGGCGGGGTTCGAGGCGGCGTTCGTCCATGCCGGCAGGAAGCGCGCCAGGCGCCTGCTGCTGTCGGCCGGGGCCTTCCTGCTGGCCGCCACGGTCGCCTGGACCGCGCTGCAAGGCGATTCGCTGCCGTACCTGATGGCCGATGCCCGTTCCGCGACCGGCGAATGGCGTTCCCAGGTGCTCGAGGACGGCACGCAGGTGACCCTGGCGAGCAACAGCGCCATCAACTTGCGCTTCGACACGCGGCGCCGGGAATTGGAGCTGGTGCGGGGCGAAGTCCTGGTGAACGTGGCCAAGGACGCCTCGCGTCCGTTCGTCGTCTCCACGCCGGAGGCCCGCCTGACCGCGCTGGGCACGCGCTATGTGGTCGAGCGGCGCGAGGGCGTGACGATCCTGACGGTCATCGAATCCCGCGTGCGCGTGGAGACGGCGGGCGGCGGGGAGGGCGTCCGCGCGGTGGCCCCGGGCGGCGCGGCGGCCACCCCGGCGCTGGTGGTCGAGGCGGGTCAGCGGGTGGTGATCGCGCGATCCGGCGCCGGCAAGGTCGAGACCATCGATCCGCGCGAGATCGCCGATGCCTGGAAGCATCACCATCTGGTGGTGCGGGACCGGCCCCTGACCGACGTGCTCGATGAGCTCGGCCGCTACCGGCCGGGCCGGATCTTCTATGACCGCGCGGCGCTGGCGGGCGTGCGGATGGTGGTGGTGCTGCCGCTGGACGACACCGACCGGGCGTTGCGGCTGTTGCAGGAGAGTGTGCCCGGGCTGACGCTGACGTCCCTGACCCCGTACCTGGTCTGGGTCGGCCGCGGCGCGCCCGTCGCGGCGCGCTAGGGCCTGTTCACACTAAAAGGAGCCTCGCATGAGTACCCAAATGAGTGACTATCAAGGCGCGAAGCGCAGTCGTGGCAGGTCCCCGGCGAGCATTCGCAACGCTGAGAGGCGCTCATTTGGGTACTCACCCTTCGGGCAGGCCGGTAATCGGGCGCCAGGCGTCGTTGCGCTCACCTTGCGTGGCACAGCCACGCGGCGGCGACCGCGCCTCGCCTGGCGCCCGATTACCGGCCTGTGCGAGGCTCCTTTTAGTGTGAACAGGCCCTAGCCCCGGAGAAATATTTTTCGCACGCGGTTCGTGTTTTGCAATCTGGCGCGTCATGTCCTGCGAAGACGACGGCCAGGGGCGTCTTCTCCGCTCTCGACCGCCCCGGGCGTTCCATCCAAGGACACGAAATCATGCACAAGCCGTACCCGGCGGGCTCACGCCGCCGCTTCCTTTTCCCATCGCCTCGCAGCGCCGGCGCGGCCTGGGGGCTACGGCTGGCGTTGGCCGGCCTGGCCTGCGCGGCGATCGCGCCGGCCCAGGCGCAGCAGCAGTCGCGCCAGCAGTACGACATTCCCGCCGGGCCGCTGATGGACGCGCTGAGCCGCTACGCCCAGGAGTCCGGCGTCGTGCTGTCGCTGATGGCGGACCAGGTCGCCAACCTGCAGAGCCGCGGGCTGCACGGCAGCTACGGCGTGGACGAGGGCTTCGCGGCGCTGCTCAGCGGCACCGGCCTGGATGCCCGGCGCGGCGAGTCCGGCTATACCTTGGTCGCCCGGCCGGCGGTGAAAGGGGCGACCGAACTGCCCGCCGTGACGGTGACAGGCAGCCAGCTGGAAGGCGGCGCGGACCAGGCCTATCGCGCCAGCAGCGCCAGCGTCGGGGTGCTGGGGCAGCGGTCCCTGAAGGACACGCCATACAGCATCGACGTGATCACGCGGGATCTGCTGGACAATCGCCAGGCGACTTCGCTGACGGATGCGCTCAAGGGCGATGCCTCGGTGTCGATGCTGGCCAACGACATCAGCGGCCTGGCCTCGCAGGTGTCGGTGCGCGGCATCGGGCTGGACCTGGTCAACGGCCGCAAGATCGACGGCCTGAACGTCTTCAGCTGGAGCAGCGAGCTGCCGCTGGAACACTTCGAGAGCGTGCAGATCCTGAAAGGCGCGACCGGCTTTCTCTACGGCTTTGCGCAACCCGGCGGCGTGGTCAATTACGTCAGCAAGCGGCCGACCGCCGAGACCCGCCTGGCCCTGACGACGCAGGTCACCGATAGCGGCACCGTGCTGCTGCACGGCGACGCCGGCGGCCGGTTCGGCGGCGAGGACCGCTTTGGCTACCGCGTCAACCTGGTGGACGAGCAGGGCGACACGTATGTGGACGGCGGCAGCATCCGCCGCCGTTCGGGCTCGATCGCGCTGGACTGGCGCATCACCCCGGACCTGGTCTGGAGCGTCGACGCGCTCAGGCAGGACCGCAAGGTCAAGGGCTCGGCCGGCTGGGGCCTGTATCCGAACGCGAGCGGCCAGACGGGCGACTATGCGCCGGCGGCGGTGCTGGATCCCATCAAGGGCAACAAGCCGATCTATTCGCCGTTCACCGGCTACGAAACCAAGAGCGACACCATCGGCACCGACCTGGCCTGGCACGTCGCGCCCAAGTGGGACGTCAAGCTGGCCTACCGCCAGTCGAAGATGGACCGGATCTACGAGAACGGCGCGCTCTACGCCAACGCGCAGGGCGACTACACCGAGGAAATGTACGCCGGCACCGACCGCTACAAGACCGCCGAAAGCCAGGCCCTGGTCACGGGTGGCTTCGCCACCGGGCCGATCGAGCACGAGATCGCGCTGGGCGCCAGCTATGGCAAGACCCGGGGCTACACCTCCAGCGTGTCCGGCTATGAAGTGCTGGGCTCGGGCAATATCTACCATCCGCCCCGGTTCGCCAATCCGCACCTGCATGCCGCGCCCGTGGACACGCAGACCAGCGAGGTCACGCAGCGCTCGGTGTTCGCGTCGGACACGCTGCACCTGGGGCAGGACTGGGACCTGATCGCCGGCCTGCGACGCAGCAACATCAAGGACCGTTACGCCGGCTACGACAGTTCGGCGCTGTCGCCGACCTATGCGCTGGTGTTCCGCCCGCTGTCCCGGCTGTCCCTGTATGGCAGCTATATCGAATCGCTGGAGCAGGGCGCCATCGCGCCGATCTCCGCCGCCAACGCCTACCAGTCGTTCCCGCCGCTCAAGAGCCGCCAGGTCGAGGTCGGCGCCAAGCTCGATGGCGAAGACTGGAGCGCCACCGCGGCGCTGTTCCAGATCACGCGCGGACTGACCTACACCGATGCCAACAACGTCTTCACCCAGGACGGGCGCTCGCGCTATGACGGCCTGGAACTGTCGGGCAAGGCGCGCCTGAGTCGGCAGTGGGTGGTCAACGCCAGCGCCTTGTTCCTGCGCAGCAAGGTGACGCAGGGCGTGGCCGATCTGATTGGCAACCGCATCGACGGCGTGCCGCGTCAGCAGTTCGCGGCCTACGCCGAATACACGATTCCCGACACGCAATGGACCTTGACGGCCGGCGGCCAGTACTACGGCTCGCGTTTCGTCGATGCCGGCAACACCGTGTCGCTGCCGTCCTACACGCTGTTCGATGCCGGCGCGCGCTACGTCACGCGGCTGGGCGCCACCCGCGTTACCGTGCGCCTGAACGTCGACAACCTGGCGAACAAGGCCTATTGGATGACGAGCGCGGGAACCTTGCTGCAGGGCATGCCGCGCGTGGCCAAGCTGTCGGCGCAATTCGAGTATTGAGTGCGCGGGCGGGCGGAGCTCGGCTATCATGGGCGGCGCCGCGGGCAGGGCCCGCGGTTCCCGCCAGGAGATGACGATGTTTCCCACGGAAGTCCTGATTGCCTACCTGTTCGCCTGCGGCATCATCGTGGTGTCGCCCGGACCTGACAACATCCTGGCATTGAGCCGCGGACTGAGCCAGGGCGGCGTGGCGGCGGCGGTGTCGTCATTGGGCGCCGCGGGCGGCATCATGGTGCACACGCTGGCCGCGACCTTCGGCCTGTCCCTGTTGATGCAGACCTCTGACATGCTGTTCTGGAGCATCAAGCTGGCCGGCGCCGCCTATCTCATCTACCTGGGCGTGAAGGCGCTGCGCGCCCGGGATCTCGTCACGATCCGCAAGTCCGACCATCTGCCGTTGCGCAAGGTCCTGGCGGTCGGTTTCCTGTCCAATGTCCTCAATCCCAAGCCCGGCCTGTTCGTGCTGGCGTTCCTGCCGCAGTTCGTCGACAGCGCGCGCGGTCCGGTCCAGGTCCAGATGCTGGTCTATGGCGGCATTTTCGCCGTCCTGACCCTGGTGGTGTTTTCGCTGGTCGGCGCCTTCGCGGCCAGGCTGTCGGGCTGGCTGGTGTCCCGTCCCGCCGTCGCCGCGCGGCTCAACACCGGCGCCGGGCTGACGCTGATCGGCGCCGGCGTGCTGGTGCTGACGCTGCGTTCCGGCTCCCAGCGCTGATGTGACTTAGTCAATGATGATGAGGTGAGGAGGGCGGCATGGGTGAGGGCGTGGTGGGCAAGGTCGCGAAGTGGCTATTGGCGGCGGTCTGTTGTCTGGGGTTCGGTCTGTCCGCGGCGTTGGCCGGCCCCATCGTTTCCATCCTGGATGGAAAAATCGAGGGAATCGGGCGGGGGGACGTCGAGCAGTTCCTGGGCATTCCCTTCGCCGCGCCGCCGGTGGGGCCCTTGCGCTGGGCCGCGCCCGCGCCGGTGACGCCGTGGACGGGCCTGCGGCCCGCGACGGAGTACGCCAGCAAGTGCGTCCAGAACGGCTGGGTTGCGCCCATCCGCCAATACCGCAACGAGGACTGCCTCTATCTGAATGTCTATCGCCCGGCGGCGCCGGCCGCGCAAGCGCGTCCGGTCCTGGTCTGGTTCCATGGCGGCGCCGCGGTGGCGGGATCTTCGCAGGATGTCGACGGCTCGGTCTTCGCCGCCAAGACGGGCCAGGTGGTCATCAGCGTCAACTATCGCCTGGGCGCGTTCGGCATGGCGTCGTTCGCGCAATCCGGCAGCAATTTCTGGTTGCGCGACCAGCAGGCGGCGCTGCGCTGGGTCAAGGCGAACGCCAAGGCGTTCGGCGGCGATCCCGGCCAGGTGACGATCATGGGCCAGTCGGCCGGCGCCTATTCGGTCACGGCGCACCTGGTGTCGCCGGCCAGCGCCGGACTGTTCCAGCGCGCCATCGCGATGAGCCTGCCGGTCGGCCCCATCCATGATTCCATCACGGCCGAACAGGAGCGCCGCAGCGGGCCGACCGCGACGATGGTCGAGAAAGCTGGCTGCGCCAACGCCCCGGACGCGCTGGCCTGCCTGCGCGCCAAATCCACCGAGGCGATCTTCGAGGCCGGCGGCGGCGAGGCGACGCGCGCGGCCGGCTGGCGGATGGTCATCGACGGCGACAGCATCCCGGGCAATCAGATGGAACGGTTTGCGCGCGGCGAATTCCACCGGGTTCCGATCCTGGTGGGCTTCGCCCGCGAAGAGAATGGCTTTTTCCTGCAGGCGCGCCGCGCCGCCGGCCAGCCCCCGCTGAGCGCGGCCGCCCTGGCCAAGCAGATCGCCGCGCTGCCCGACAGCGCGCGGGTCGAGGCGCGCTACACCATCCCGGCCTATGGCTCGCCGACGCGGGCGGCCATCGCGCTGGCCAGCGACCGCTGGGGATGTCAGGTGCAGCAGTGGGCCAGGGTGGTGGCGGCGTCGACGCCGGTCTATCTGTACGAGTTCGCCGATCCGCGGGCGCCGACGACGATCTTCCATGTCGACGAGCCCAAGGACGGGCCGTTCCACAATTCCGACATCCCGTACGTGTTCCAGAGCGGCTATCCGCACGAACAGCAGGCGGATGCGCCGGCCTGGACGCCGGCCCAGAAGGCGTTGTCCGATCGCATGCTCGGGTACTACGCACGCTTCTCGGCGTCCGGCGTGCCGGCGGCGGACTGGCCGACCTCGGGCACGATGATCCTGCATCCCGATGGCGACAGGATCGAGGCCGATCCTGCGTTCCAGCAGCGGCATGCGTGCGGGCTCTGGGAGCGCTGAGGGCCGCGCAAGCGAGGGTAATACCGCGCGCCGGGGCGGGTCCTCGCCAGCCATTCGGCACGCCACTCAATCCCGCCGCGCAAACATATTGGACGCTCCGCATCGCCTGTCCTAGCCTTGGCGCTCATCCACGGCTTTGGAATCCGCATGCTGTCCATCATCCCCACGGAGGTTCATACCGCCGTCCCCGCCCATCTGCGCCTGAATCAGGAAACCGACTGGAGCCGGGCGCGCGGCGGCGGTCCCTTGCACTCCTTTCTTGAGGGGCCGGGCTTTGACCGTCAGGGCCGGTTGTACTGCGTCGACGTATGCCACGGGCGCATTTTCCGCATCGGCCGCGACGGCGCCTGGGAAGTCTTTGCGTCCTATGGCGGGCGTCCCAACGGCCTGCGCATCCACCGCGATGGGCGGGTGTTCGTGGCCGACGCGCTGCACGGCTTGCTGGTGTTCGACCCGGACACGGGTCGGCGCATCGGCGAATTGGCGCAATGGGCGCCGGGCCAGCGGTTCTCCGGCCTGAATGACCTGGCGTTCGCCGACGATGGCACCGTGTTCTTCACCGATCCCGGCCACAGCGCGCTGGAGGATCCGCACGGCCGCGTGTTCGCCTGGCAGGAAGGTGGCGCGGCGGCGCCGGTATTGCAAGGGCTGCCGTTTCCGAATGGCGTGGTGGTGATGCCGGACCAGGCCGCGCTCTGCGTGGCCAGCACGCGGTCGCTGGAAGTCCTGCGCGCGACCCGCCGCGGCGTCCAGGTACGCAATCTTGGCGTCTACGCCCGTTTCAGTGGCGGCCTGGCCGGACCGGATGGGCTGGCCGTGTGCGAGGACGGCGGCCTGGTGGTGGCCCATTCCGGCCTGGGCGTGGTGTGGTGGCTGGATCCGCTGGGCGAAGTGCGCGGGCGCATCGAATCATGCGCCGGCATCCGCAACACCAATCTGGCCTTCGATCCCGACGATCCACACACGCTCTATATCACCGAGAGCGAGACCGGATCGATCCTGCGCGCCCGACTGCCGGTCAAGGGCCGCACGCCGTACTCGCATCGCTGACATCGCGTCGGCGCGCGGGCGCCGGACCAGGACAGGGGCCCGCACCAAAACAATAGAGGAGACCACCATGAAGACCTTGCGCAGCATCCTGGCCGCGACCGCGGCCACCTGCCTGTTTGGCATCAGTCCGTCCGCATCGGCCGCCGATCCGGCCTTTCCTTCCAAGCCCGTGCGGATCATCGTGCCGTTTGGCACGGGTGCGATGGTCGACCTGATTCCCCGCGATCTGGCGACGCAGCTGGCGGCCAAGTGGGGCCAGCCGGTCGTCGTCGAGAACAAGCCGGGCGCGGCCAGCATGATCGGCGCCGAGTACGTGGCCCGTTCGCCGGCGGACGGCTACACGCTGCTGATGGCGACGTCGAGCACGCTGTCCGTGGCGCCTTATCTGTACAAGAAGCTGCGCTTCGATCCGGTCAAGGATCTGGCGCCGGTGACGCTGGTGTCCACGGCGCCCAATATCCTGATGGTGTCGCGCGACCTGCCGGCCCGGTCGGTGGCAGAGCTGGTGGCGCTGGCCAGGTCGCGGCCGGGCGAGTTGTCCTATGCCTCGGCGGGCGTGGGCGGCATCCTGCACCTGCAGGGCGAGCGCTTTCTGGAGACAACGGGCACGCAGATGGTGCACGTGCCCTATCCGGGCTCGCAGCAGGCGGTGGGCGACCTCAGCACGGGGCGGGTGCAGATGATGATAGACATCATGGCGTCGAACATCGGCAATCTCCAGGAAGGTCGCCTGCGGCCGCTGGCCGCCATGACGCGCGAGCGCCTGCCGCAATTCCCGGACTTGCCCACCATCGGCGAAGCGGGCTATCCGGACCTGGCCACCGATCTGTGGTTCGGCCTGGCGGTGCCGGCGGGCACCGACGCGGCCATCGTCGACAAATTGCAACGCGATATCGCCGAGGTGGTGCAATCGCCGCAGATGCGCGAGAAGTACGCGGCGATGGGAATGAACATGGTGGGCAGCACGCCGGCGCAGATGCGTGACCTGGTGCGCACCGACGGCGATCGCTGGCGTCACGTGATCGAGACGGCCGGCATCCGTATCGAGTGAGGCGCGGCGGTCAGCGGCTGCGGGCCGCCTCGGCCAGGCTGGCCAGGAAGTTCTCCAGCAGGGTCGAGGTGGCCTGCTTGCGCCAGCACACGTACATCTCGGCCACCGGCGGGTCCTGCACCGCGAGGGGCCGGTAGACCACGCCATCGAGCCGGTTGCGCGAGGTCAGTTCGGGCACCAGGGCGACCCCCAGGCCGGCGGCCACCAGCGACACCAGCGTGTGGGGCTGGGTGGCGCGTTGCACCACCAGCGGCGTGTGGCCGTCACGGCCGAGCAGTCCTTCGACCATGTCGCGCAGGTAGGGCGAGTTGGCCGGCGTGAAACTGATCAACGGCAGGTCGCGCAGACTGGGCAGGTCGATGGCCGGGCGCGCGGCCAGCGGATGCTGCGCCGGCAGCACCGCCATCAACGGCTCGTCCAGCAGTTTCTGGCTCATCAGGTCGGGATGGCGGGCGTGCGGCCGCATCAAGCCCACGTCCAGCCGGTTCTCCAGCAGGCCGCTGACCTGGTCGTTCGAGATCATTTCATGCAGCGCCAGCTCCACGGCCGGGAACCGCTGCGTGAAAGAGCCGATGGCGGTCGGGATCAGATAGTAGGCGCTGGCCGCGGTGAAACCGACGCGCAGGAAACCGGCGTCGCCACGCTTGGCGGCCGCGACGATGCCCGGCGTTTCGTCCCAGCGCGCCAGCAGCGGCTTGATGTGGGCCAGCAGGACTTCGCCTTCGTGCGTCAGGCGCACATTGCGCTGGTTGCGGCGGAACAGCTGCGTGCCCAGGGTGTCCTCGAGCAGCCGGATCTGTTGCGACAGCGGGGGCTGCGAAATATGCATGCGCGTGGCGGCGCGGCCAAAGTGCAGCTCTTCGGCGACCGCCACGAAGTAGCGCAACTGGCGTAGATCCATCTTCATCGGAGGGCCTTGCAATATGGAAATCGACTCAATCTGAGTTGAATAATATATTGGACGACTAAGTCCGCGCCCTCCAGAATTTCCCTCATGGCAGACACAACGATAACGAGGGAGACATGTCCAGGGTATTGATCACCATGCCTGTGGCGGCGGCCGGTTTGCGGCGCCTGGAGGACGCGGGCCACGAACTGGACCTGGTCGAGCGCCCGGCGCCGGCCGAGTTCCGGGCCAGGCTGGCGCGCGCCGACGCGGTCATCCTGCGTTTCCAGGCCTTGTCGCGCCAGGACATCGAGGCGGCCGGCAAGTTGCGCTTCGTGGCGCGCCATGGCGTGGGCTACGACGCGGTCGATGTCGCCGCCCTGACCGAGCGAGGTATTCCGCTGGCGATCACGCCGGGGGCCAACGCCATCGGCGTGGCCGAGCACGCGCTGGCGCTGTTGCTGGCCGTCGCCCGGCGCGTCATCGGGCACGACGCAGGCGTGCGCGCCGGCCAGTGGCAGGCGGCATTGCGCGGCCCGATGTTCGAGCTGGCGGGCAAGACCGCGCTGATCGTGGGCGCCGGCCGCATCGGCCGCGCCACCGCGCAGCGGCTGCGGGCCTTCGACATGCGGGTGCTCGCCTATGACCCGTTTCTGCCCGCCGATGCGGCATTGCCCCAGGGGATCGAGATCCGCACGGACCTGGCGGCCGCCCTGGCCGAGGCCGACGTGGTGAGCCTGCACCTGCCGTTGACGGACGCCACCCGGGGCCTGATCGATCCGCTGGCGCTCAAGCGCGGCGCCATCGTGGTCAATACCGCCCGCGGCGGCCTGCTGGATCCGACGCGCCTGTTGGCGGCGCTGGAAAGCGGCCACCTCACGGGCGCCGGCCTGGATGTGTTCGATCCGGAACCGCCCGGCGCCGCCGATGCGTTGCTGCGCCGCCCGGAGGTGGTGCTGTCGCCGCATGCCGCGTCGCTGACCGACGCATCGATCGAGCGCATGGCCACGGAGTGCGCCACCAACATCATTGATTTCTTCGAAGGCCGTCCCCCACGGGACAGCATCGTCAACCTAGCCGGCATCGCCCTCTGAGGCGCTGGCGCGACCAGAGGGGCCGACCAAGAGCGGCCCCCGGAATCCAGGAGACTTACCCATGCGTATCATGATCCAGGCCGCCCGCGCGGCCGGCGCGCTGTTGTTGGCGGCGGCGCTGGCCCCCGCCGCCGGCGCCGCCTATCCCGAACAACCCATCAAGCTTGTCATGCCGTATCCGGCCGGGGGCATGACCGACGTGTCGGGTCGGACGGTGATGGCCGAGCTGGCGCGCAAGCTCGAGGGCAACATCGTGGTGGAGAACAAGCCGGGCGCCGCCTCGACCGTGGCCAGCAACTGGATGACCCAGCAAAAGCCCGATGGCTACACCTTGTATGCCGCGCCGGTGTCGCTGGTGCTCAACCCGCTGATCCAGGGCAAGGTGGGCTACCGGCCCTACGACAGCTTCGAGCCGATCTCGATGATGATCGAGTCGCCCTTCGTGCTGCAGGTCAACAAGGACCTGCCGGTCAAGAGCGTGGAGGAGCTGATCGCCCTGATCCGGCAACGGCCGGACCGCTATGCCATCGGTACGTCGGGCGTGGGGTCGATCAACCACCTTGCGGCCGAGTATTTCATGAGCCGCTTCGGGCTGAAGATGACGGTGGTGCACTACAAGGGCGGCGGCCCGGCCTCGCAGGACCTGGTGGGCAATCAGATCCAGATGATGTTCTCGGCGGCCAACGAGGCCGCGCCGCTGGTGCAGGGCGGACGCACCCGGGCGCTGGCCGTGACCACGGCGCAGCGCCTGCAATTGCTGCCGCAGGTGCCGACCATGAACGAGGCGGCCGGGCTGACGGATTTCGAAGCGGTCTTCTGGCTGGCGCTGATGGCGCCCAAGGGCCTGCCGCCCGACATCGCGCAGCGCCTGAGCGCGGCCATGCGCGCCCTGGGCGACGATGCGCCGTTGGCCGCGCGCCTGCAGGAACTGGGCGTCAGCCTGCACGTGTCGGACGGCGCGGCAGTGGTGCGGCGCATGCGCGAGGATGAAGCCAAGTGGGGCGCGCTGATCCAGCGCATGGACCTCAAGCCCGAGAACTGAGGCGGGGAGCGCGACGATGACGGGATTGAAGCGGCTGCTGTCGGTGGCCGACGTGGAGCGCGCCGCGCGGCGGCGCTTGCCACGCAGCGTCTATGAGTTCGTGCGTGGCGGCACCGAGGACGAAGCCACGCTGGCCGAGAACCGGCGTGCCTTTGCCGACTATCGGCTGCTGCCGCGCGGACTCAACGACGTGGCCGGGCGCGACTTGCGCACGGCCCTGTTCGGCATCACCCATGCGATGCCGGTGGGCATCGCGCCGACCGGCCTGGCGGGCATGGTGCGCCACGAGTGCGACCTGGCGCTGGCGCGCGGCGCGCGCCAGGCGCAGGTGCCGTTCATCCTGAGCGGCTCCTCCAATGTGCCGTTGGAACGGGTCCTGCGCGAGGCGCCGGATACCTGGTATCAGGCCTATTTCCCGGGAGACCGGGATCGTATCGCGCGGATCCTGGCGCGGCTCGAGGCGGCCGGGGTCGGCACCCTGGTGGTCACCGCCGACACCTGCGTCGCGGCCAATCGCGAGAACAACGCGCGGCGCGATTTCACCATTCCGTTCCGCTTGACGCCGCGGCTGGTGGGGGAGGGGATGGCACGGCCGCGCTGGACCGTCGGCGTGCTGCTGCGCACCTTGCTGGCCGGCGGCGTGCCGCGGTTTGCCAATTTGTATGAAGAAATCGGCCCCCCGGTCACGCGCGAGCCGGCGCATGGCTTTCGCACGGGCCGCGATCGGCTGGACTGGGATGACATGGCCTGGCTGCGCGAACGCTGGCGCGGCCGCCTGGTCATCAAAGGCCTGATGCACCCGGATGACGCGCGCCGAGCCGCCGCATTGGGGGCCGACGGCATCATCGTGTCCAACCACGGCGGGCGCCAGCTGGATGGCGCCGCCTCGTCATTGCAGGCGCTGGCCGCCATCGCGCCGGGGCTGCCGCCGGACGTGGCGCTGATGGTCGACAGCGGCTTCCGGCGGGGCACCGACATCATCAAGGCGCTGGCGCTGGGCGCCCGCTTCGTCTTCGTTGGCCGTCCCACGTTGTTCGGGGCGGCGCTGGCGGGGGAGGCTGGCGTGCGCCATGTGCTGGAGATCCTGCGCAGCGAGCTGGACCGCGACCTGGCGCTGTTGGGCTGCCGCGCCGTCGGCGATCTGGGGCCCGGCCTGCTGGCAGGCGCCGCATTTCAAGGCCAGGCCTAGTGAAAACCCTTATTTGCATACGTATGCATGGAACAAAAAGTGTCGCCACGACTTTCTTCTTTCTCTCCTTTTTCCAGGACCTGAATACATGATTCGCTATCTCAAGCGCGGCCGCAGCGCCGCGGTCAAGACCGACGCCGACGCCAAGGTGCGCGCCACTGTCGAGGACATCATCCGCGACATCGAAACCCGCGGCGACGACGCCGTGCGCGACTACAGCCGCAAATTCGACAACTGGGATCCGGCCGATTTCCGCCTGTCCCGCGCCGAGATCGAAGCCGCGCGCAAGCAACTGTCGGATCGCGAGATCGAAGACATCGCCTTTGCCCAGACGCAGGTGCGCCATTTCGCCCAGATCCAGCGCGACTCGATGCGCGAGGTGGAGGTGGAAACGTATCCGGGCGTGGTGCTGGGCCATCGCCATGTGCCGATGAATGCCGTCGGTTGCTATATCCCCGGCGGCAAGTATCCCTTGCTGGCTTCGGCGCACATGAGTGTGCTGACCGCCAAGGTGGCCGGCGTCAAGCGCATCGTGTCGACCGCGCCGCCTTACCAGGGCAAGCCGCACCCGGCCATCGTCACCGCCATGGACATGGCCGGCGCCGACGAAATCCTGGTGCTCGGCGGCGTCCAGGCCGTGGTGGCGATGGCGGTGGGCACGGCCAGCGTCGATCCGGTCGACATGCTGGTGGGGCCGGGCAACATGTTCGTGGCCGAGGCCAAGCGGCAACTCTACGGTCGCGTCGGCATCGACCTGTTTGCCGGCCCGACCGAAACGCTGATCATTGCCGACGACAGCGTCGACGGCGAATTGTGCGCGGTGGACCTGCTGGGCCAGGCCGAACATGGCCCCACGTCGCCGGCGGTGCTGCTGACCACCAGCGAAACGTTGGCCCGCGACACGCTGGTCGAGATCGAGCGGCAATTGAACCTGCTGCCCACCGCGGGTATCGCGGCGCAGGCCTGGGCCGATTGCGGCGAGGTCATCGTCTGCGACAGCGAGGCGGAAATGCTGGCCGTGGCCGACGAACTGGCGTTCGAGCATGTGCAGGTCATGACGCGCGATCCGGACTACTTCCTGAAGAACCTGAGCAATTTCGGCGCGTTGTTCCTGGGCCCGCGCACCAACGTCAGCTTCGGCGACAAGGTCATTGGCACCAATCACACGCTGCCCACCAACCGCGCGGCGCGCTATACGGGCGGGCTGTGGGTCGGCAAGTTCCTCAAGACCTGCACCTACCAGCGCGTGCTGACCGACGCCGCCAGCGCGACCATGGGCGAATACTGCTCGCGCCTGTGCCACATGGAGAACTTCGCCGGTCATGGCGAGCAGGCCAACATCCGCGTGCGCCGCTACGGCAACCGGCCGGATCTGCCCTGGTACCAGCCCGTGGAGGCCCAGGCATGATCGCCTTGCCCCAGGGACCGGACTTCGGCTTGCACGGCCGGCGCGCGCTGGTCACGGGCGGCAGCGGCGGCATCGGCCTGGCCGCGGCCGCGGCGCTGGGCCG
>NZ_CADIJR010000065.1 GCF_902859645.1 Achromobacter insuavis
CCGGCCGCAAGCGGCGCAAGCCGGCCCGCGCCGCCAGCGCGGCGGCCAGCGCGGCGGCCACACAGGCCGCCAGCGCCATGCCCTGCCCGGCCACCAGATGCAGCGACGGGAAATAGATGCCGCGCTGGCTCAGCGTCAGGCCGCCCCATTGCAGCGCCTTGGCGGCAGGCGGCAGCTTGAGCAGCACGGCCGACCACAGCAGGATCTGCATCAGCAGCGGCGTGTTGCGCAGCAGTTCCACATAGCCCAGCGTCAGGCCGCGCACCAGCGGATTGACGCTGCGGCGCGCCAGCCCGATGGCCACGCCCAGCACCGTGGCGCAGACACCGGCCAGCACCACCAGCATCACCGTGTTCAGCGCGCCGGTCAGGATGGCGTAGGCGATCGAGTCGGTCGGCGCGTACGGCAACAGCGACACGCCGATCTGGAAGCCCGCGGGCCGCTGCAGGAAGTCGAAGCCGACCGTCAGCCCCAGCCGCTGCAGGTTATCGCGCAGGATGAAGCCGCTGGCGATCACCAGCAGCGCCAGCGCCGCGCCCACCGCGCATTGCCACAGCTTGCGGCGCAGGGCGCCGGGCGTCTGGCCGCCGGCGCGCAGCGGCGCCGGCGCCATCGTCGTCGCATCCGTCATGGCGTGGCTCACAGGAACGGCGGGGCGTATTGCAGACCGCCGTCGGTCCACAGCTTGTTCAGGCCGCGCGGCAGCTTGAGCGGCGATTTCTCGCCCAGCGAACGGTCATAGATCTGCCCGTAGTTGCCGACCTGTTTGACGATCTGGTAGGCCCAGTCGTCCGCCAGCCCCAGCTGCTTGCTCAGGCCGGGCGTCTTGCCCAGCAGGCGCGCGACCTCGGCGTTGGCGCCGTCGGCCCGCTTGGCCTCGACGTTGGCGCTGTCGACGCCGTTTTCCTCGGCCAGCAGCGTCGCGTAGATGGTCCACTTGACGATGTTGAGCCACTGGTCGTCGCCCTGGCGCACGATCGGACCCAGCGGCGACTTGGCCAGCACTTCGGGCAGGATGACGTAATCGTCGGGCTTGGGCGCGACCGAGCGGTTGGCGGCCAGCTGGGCGCGGTCGCCCACGTAGACGTCGCAGCGGCCCTCGAAGAACGCGCGGCGCAGGGCGTCGGCGTTGTCGATCGAGATCGGCTTGTAGCGCATGCCGTTGGCCTGGTAGAACGTGGCGATGTTCTGTTCGGTATTGCTGCCCGGCAGCAGGCAGATGCTGGCGCCGTCCAGCTCCTTGACCGAGGTCACGCCCATGTCCTTGCGCACCATGAAGCCCTGGCCGTCATAGACCGTGATGCCGGCCCACAGCAAGCCCAGCTGCGAATCGCGCGTGAAGGTCTGGGTGGTCTGGCGGATCAGCACGTCGACGTCGCCCGACTGCAGCACGGAAAAGCGGTTCAGCGGCGAAGTCGCCACGAAGGTGACCTTGTTGGCGTCGCCGAGCGTGGCGGCGGCGATGGCGCGGCAGAAGTCGACGTCGATGCCGCGCAGCGTGCCCTGGCTGTCGGGCGAGCCGAAGCCCGGCATGTCGTTCAGGGCGCCGCAGCGCAGGGTGCCGCGGCTCTTGACGGTGTCCAGCGTGGACGCCGCGTGCGTGGAAACGGAAATGACAGCCAGCGCGAGGCCGGCCAGAAGACTGGGCAGACGCATGAATTCCCCTTGTATATGTGTCGTCCCGGCGGAAGCGGGAACGTGCAGGCAGTGTAGGGAGCGCCATGGCGCGGACCTAGCCGATTGCGCTACTATCAGCCATGCATTATTTGCATACCTTGCAGCAGGCGCGGTCGTGTCGACCCGATATGCATGGCGCAACGGATCGGTCGATCATGAATACGCAGCAACTCGAATACCTCAGGGAGGCCGTGCGGGCGGGCAGTTTTTCCCGGGCCGCCGACACCCTGGGCCTGAACCAGTCCGTCCTGAGCCGGCAGGTGGCAGCGCTGGAACAGGAAATGGGCTGTCCGCTGCTGCGGCGCCATGGCCGCGGCGTGATCCCCACCGCCGCCGGCGAACGCCTGCTGGAACTGGCCGCCGGCTTCCTGCAGCAGGTGGCCCAGATCAAGGCCGAGGGCAAGGCCGCCGACCGCGACCTGGCCGGTGTCTTCAAGCTGGGGGTGCCGATGTTCTTCTCGCAGTCGATCGCCCCCAAGCTGATGGCCAGCGTGCAGCGCCAGTACCCCGCCCTCACCTTCGTCGTGCGCGAAGGACACAGCGGCGATCTGCATGACTGGCTGCTCGCCGGCGAGCTTTCCGCCGCCGTCATCTATGAACCGAAGCGGCCGCGCCAGCTGGCGGGCGACCTGCTGTTCCTGGAACCCGTCTACGTGGTCGGCTCGCGCGACCTGGCGCGGCGCCATGGGCTGGATCTGGACCAGGGCCTGACCCTGGAGCAGCTGGCGCGGCTGCCGCTGCTGATTCCCACGCGGCGCCATGGCACCCGCCTGGACCTGGACCAGGCGATGAAGCAGCTGCAGCTGACGCCGCACATCGTGCACGAGGTCGACGCCCTGGGCGCGCGCATGCTGCTGGTGCGCGACGGCGTCGGCGTCACCATCTTCGAATCGGCCGGTCTGCTGAGCGAGCGGCGCGATCCGCACCTGTTCGTGGTGCCCGTCGTGGCGCCGCCCTTCTTCCACAAACTGATGTGGGTCGACGGCCGCGAGCAGCAGGCCGGCGCCCCCTGGCGCGCCTTCACCCACGCCGTCAAGCGCGACATCGTGCAACTGCGCGCCGGTCTCGGCGATGTCGACATGCCAACAACGGACCCGCGCCTGCCGCGGCCCTGAACCCTCACCGAGCCACCGGGAACCCCAGAATGAAAATCGCCATCGCCGCCGACCACGCCGGATACGACCTCAAGGAAAAACTGAAGCAGTCATTCGCGTCGATCGACTGGCTCGACCTGGGCACCCACAGCGAGGAATCCGTGGACTATCCCGCCTATGGCTTCGCCATGGGACAGGCCATCACCGACGGCCGCGCCCGCCTGGGCATCGTGATCTGCGGCTCGGGCATCGGCATCTCGATCGCGGCCAACCGCTACGCGGCAGTCAGGGCGGCGCTCTGCGCCAACGCCACCATGGCGCGGCTGAGCCGCCAGCACAACGACGCCAACGTGCTGGCGCTGGGCAGCCGGATCATCGGCCTGGACGTCGCGCGCGACTGCGTCGGCGCGTTCCTCGACACGCCGTTCGAAGGCGGGCGCCACCAGCGCCGCGCCGACATGCTGGCCACGCCCGAGCGCTGACGCCCCGCTAGCCGGCGCCGCGCGGCGCCGTCAACTGACGCCGCGTCTCGTCGGCCAGGCGATGGATGCTGTCGGGGTCCAGGCTGGACATCAGGCTGTAGCCCAGCCCCTGGTCGGCCCACGAGTAGCCCGCCACGCCGTCCTGCCGGTGCGGCACCATCTTCATGTCGCCCTCGACCTTCATCGGCCGCACCAGCATGGTCACGCGCGTGCCGCGGTCATCGTCGTACATGAACAGGGCGGCCGGACCGTGCTCGGTCGCGACCAGGCGTCCGCCCATGTAGCGGTAGCCCGACTGGCTCAGGTCCGGCACCGACACCGCATGGTTCAAGCGCTGCGACACCCAGCTCACCAATTCGGGCGTGCTGTCGGCGCGCAGCTCCACCGGCCGGGTGCGATCCGCCGCATAGACCTGGTAGCTGCTGGCCGCCTCGCGCGCCAGCGCCGCGACGCCGGCCTGGTCGGCCGGGCCGCGCAGGAACCAGCCGCCGCTGCCGCCCAGGGTGAAGGCCAGCGCCACCGACGCCGCGATCTTCCACGGCACGCGGCGGGCGGAGCGATGCGCATCGACCAGCCGCGACAGGTTGAGCGCGGCCGGGATCGGCTCCTGCGCGATCGGCGCCAGCGCGGCGCGCAGGTCCTCGCGTTGCGCCAGGTAGCCCTGCACGCGGCGGGCCGCCTCGGGATGCGTGTCCAGGTACTGTTCGACGCGCGCGCGCATGTCGGCGTCCAGCGCGCCATCGACATACGCCAGCAGGTCATCCTCGAGTAAAGGTCGGTCCATGTTCATTTGACTCTCCGCAAGGCGGGACGAGCGGGCGCGGCAACGTCGCCCTGTATCAGGTTCAGCAGTTTTTCACGGCCGCGCGACAGGCGCGACATCACCGTGCCGATCGGCACGTCGAGCACCTTGGCCGTCTCGGCATAGGACAGGCCCTCCACCGACACCAGCAGCAGCACGCTGCTCTGCTCCTTGGGCAGGGTGTCCAGGGCGCGCAGCAACTCGCCATAGCGCAAGCCGTCTTCCTGCGTGGCGCGGGTGGTCAGGACGGCCTCGTCGATCTCATCCAGCGGCAGGTGATGGCCGCGCGCGCGGGTCTGCCGCAATACGTTCATCGCCAGGTTGTGCAGGATGGCGAACACCCAGCTGCGCGTGCTGCCGGCGTCGCGCCGCTTGTGCCATTGCGCGATGACGCGTTCCAGGCAGTCCTGGACCAGGTCGTCGGCCACCGCCTGGTCGCGCAGCAGCGCCCTGGCGTAGCGGCGCATCGCCGGAATCATCGGCTCAATCAGTTGGACCAGATCGTCCATACGGGGACTCTCTCCATGCTTGCCTTGCATTATCGCGCCGGCCGCGCATGGCCACGGGGCCATGCGCGGCCGGCGTTCACAGCGCCTGGACCTGCACCGGCGCGCCCGGCTTGCCGTCGCGCAGCGGGGCGATCACCAGGTAGCGACGCGCGTCCGTCGCCGCGCCGGCGCCCTGCACGATCTGGCGGATCGGCCCGATGGCGTTGACGATGGCCGACCCGGCCGGGTTGGTCATGAAGTTCGACAGCGCTTGCAGCTGACCCGACCCATCGGCTTGCTCCGACAGCGCCAGCACGTACGACTGCTTCGGTTGCAGGCCGGTGGCCGAGGCCTGCAGCACCTGCGTCAGGCCCTGGTCGAACAGGGTGACGCTGGTCGGGGCCGACGCCGCCAGCTGCCGCTTGCCGTCGGCCCACGCCTGCAGCTCCAGGTGCGCGGCCTGCCCGGCCACGCCCAGGGGCTGCAGGTTCTGCAGGCCGTCGCCCTGCGGCACGGCGTCCGGCACATAGTTGATGGCCTGCGGCGCCTGGCCGATCGGCACGTTGGCGACCACCTTGTTGGTCGCCGTGTCGATGGCGGCCAACTGGTCGGCATTCTCCAGGCCGACGTAGACGCGGCTGCCGTCACCCGACGGCCACACACCGTGCGGCAGCTTGCCCACGCCGATCGTCGCCACGCGCGAGAAGTCATCCGTGCGGTAGACCTGCACCTGGTTCAAGCCGCCCACCGTGATGTAGGCGTAGGTCGCCTTGTCCTTGCCAGTGCGGGCGAAATTCACGTGGTTGGTGATGGGGCCGGTATCGAGGGTCTTGAGCAGCTTGAACGGCGGGCGCGCGTCGAACACCTGCGTCTTGCCCACGTCCTTGAGCGTGAACCACACCTGCCGGCCGTCCGGCGTGGCGGCGATGTTGGGGCAGAACGGACTGGCCTGCGCGACCTTGCCCACGATCTTGTGGTCACTCACCGTCACCACCACGGTCTCCGGATTGAACGACGAACAGATGTAGCCGTACTTCCCGTCCGGCGAAAAGATCTGCATGCCCGGGCCGGCCGCCGTCTTGATGCGGTCGGTTTCCTTGAACGTCGCGGCGTCGATCACCGAGACGTAGTCCTCGCCGCGCACCGTGACCCAGACCTCCTTGCCGTCGGGCGTGTAGAAGGCCTCGTGCGGCGAGCGGCCGACGTAGGTGGTGTGCTTGACCATGTTGGTCTGCGTATCGATGAAGGTGACCGAATTCGAGCCGATGGACACCACCGCCAGCGTACGGTGATCAGGCGCGAAGCCCATGCCATGCACCAGCACCTGGCCCTTGTACAACGGACTGAAGTTGCCGGGCGCCGGATCGCCCAGCCGGATCACGCCCAGCAGCTTGTTGTCCACCGGGTCGGTGACCGAGACGGTGTTGGAAAACTGTTCGGCGGCATAGATGCGGTCGCGGTGCGACATCGGAATGTCGGGCGCTGCCGCCGCGGCGGGCGCCTGCCCGGCGAACACGGCCGGGGCCAGGGCCAGCGCGACGGCGCCGGCCAGGAGATTGAGGGATGAACTACTGGGCATGGGACGCTCCGTGGTGGGACTGGGCGGGGGCTGGGGCCGGCCGCAGATCGGCGGGCTGGTCGGGCGCGGGACGCGATTCGGGCAGCGGCTGGCCCAGCGCCAGGCGCATGGCGGCGATTTCCTGCTGCTGCTCGACAATGATTTCCTGCGCGAGGCGGCGCAGCTGTTCGTTCTTGCCATAGCGCAGTTCGGCCATGGCCATGTCGATGGCGCCCTGGTGATGCGGCGCCATCATGGCGACGAAATCCTGGTCGATGTCGCCGCTGGGATGGGGCGCCATCGCGTCCATCATGCGGTTCATGGCGGCGTCGTTTTCGGCCAGGAACGCCGCTTCCTCGGCGGATGGGGCGGACTGCGACCAGGCCTGGCCACTGCCGGCGCCCGCCAGCAGGGTCAGCGCGCAGGCGAGCGCGCGCCTGCGCCACAGGTGATGGATTCCGGACATGGCGGCTCCTGTCTGTTGCGGGGTCCCCAATGGACCCTCATCAGCGCAGACAATCGAGCCGGGCGGTTTATTCCACGGGGTGCGAGGCCGCGCTGCCGGCCACGGCCACCGGCGGCAGCGGCGTGGCGGCCTGCTCGAACGCCTCGGCCGCGTGCAGCAGGTCCAGGTCGCCGTGCAGCGGCGCCACCAGCTGCAACCCGAGGGGCAGGCCATCCGTCCCCAATCCACAGGGCACGCTGATCGCCGGGTGCCCGGTCAGGTTGAACAGCATGGTCCACGGATACCAGTGGGCGCGGATGTCCTCATAGGCGCGGCCATCGATGTCGAGCGTGTCGAAGATGTCGGTGCCCAGCGGCAAGGCGGTGCGCGATATCGTCGGCATCGCCAGCAGGTCGGCCTGGCCGAACAGCGCCTGCACCTGGCGGTAAAGTGTGGTGCGGGCGAACATGGCCTCCTGGTACTGCTGCGCGCTGAACTGCGCGGCCGAGGCGACCTGGCGCTGGAACGTGGGGCTGTAGGCGTGCGGCTCGCGCGCGATCAGCGGCAGGAAGCGCGTGCGCCAGACCGTGTGATTGATGACGCGCCAGACCGGCTCGATATCGAAGGCAGCGCCGTCAAACGGCTCCACCTGCGCGCCCAGGTCGGCCAGGCGCGCCAGCGCCGCCTCGAACGCGCGGCGCGCATCGGCGGCCACCGGCCGCCCGGGCGGCGCGAGACAGTAGCGGATGCGCTTGCCGCGCAACGCCTCGGCGCGGGCGACAGCGCCGTAGTCCGCCGCCGGCACACCCAGCGACCAGGGGTCGCAGGCATGCGGCCCGGCCATGGCCGCCATCATCAACCGGGTATCCGCGACCGTGCGCGTGGTGGGCGTGACGTAGGTCTGGTTGCCGATGGCGTCCTGCGCCTGGCTGTGGGGAATCGCGCCCAGGCTCTGCTTGAAGCCGACCACGCCGTTGCACGCGGCGGGGATGCGGGTGGAGCCGCCGCCATCGGTGGCCACGGCCAGCGCGGTGATGCCTGCCGCCGTCGCGGCCGCGGCCCCGCCGCTCGACCCGCCGCAGGTGCGGTCCAGATTCCACGGATTGCGGGTATGGCCGAACAGCGGCGAGTCGGTCATCGACTTGGAGCCGAACTCGGGCGTGGTGGTCTTGCCGATCAGGATCGCGCCCTGCGCGCGCAGGCGCGCCACCGCGACCGCATCCTCGGCCGGCACGTTGTCGCGGAACGGCACCGCGCCGAACGTGGTCCTGACGCCCGCGGTATTGACCAGATCCTTCACCGTGAGCGGCAGGCCGTGCAGCAGGCCCACCGGCTCGCCGCGCATCAGGGCCGCCTCGGCGGCGCGGGCCTCGTCCATGGCACGCTCGAAGCACAGCGTGATGAAGCAGTTCAGCAGCGGCTGCAGCCGCTGCGCCCGCGCGAGCGCCGCGCCCACCAGTTCCACTGGCGACACGGACCGGTCACGGATGCGGCGCGCGGCCTCGACCGCGCTCAATGCGCAAAGGGAATCGTCCATGGATGCGCCGCCTATTCGTCGAAGGCGATGCCGGCGGCCTTGACGATCGGCGCCCAGTGCGCGCGCTCCACGCCGATGCGACGCTTGGCCTCCTGCGCGTCCCGCGGCTCGACCACGAAGCCGGCGGCCTGCAGCCGTTCGATCAATGCGGGCTGCTTGCCGGCGGCGACAAAGGCCTGCTCCAGGCTCGCCACGGTGGCGTCCGGCGTGGCGGCCGGCGCATAGATGCCGTACCAGCTGGCGGCATGCTGGTACTGCGGGAAGCCCTGCTCCAGCAAGGTCGGCACGTCCGGCAGCATGGGCAGGCGGCGGCCGCCCGCCACGCCCAGGAACTTGATCTTGCCGGCGTTGTACAGCGGCAGCATGCTGGCCACGGCATCCCAGCCCATGGAGACCTCGCCGCCGGCCACGTCCACCAGCATCGGCGCCGCGCCGCGATACAGCACGGGCACGACCTCCAGGCCGTTCTGGCCGCCCATCTCGATCGTGCCCAGCTGGCCGGGGCTGCCTTGCGTCGCCAGGCCCAGGGTCGCCTTGGCGCGCGCCTGCCGGGCCCATTTCACATACTCGGCCATGCCGCCATAGGGTTGCGTGGCGCCCGCGACCGCGGCGGTGGGCACGTCCGCCAGCAACGCCACCGGACGCAGGTCATGGTCCGGGTCGTATCCCAGCTTGCGGTAGGTCAACGGGAAGATCACGAACATCGGCGACGACCCGAGGTACAGCGTCAGGCCGTCCGGCTTGGCGCGCTTGACCACGTCGAAGCCCAGCCGTCCCGAGGCGCCGGGGCGGTTCTCGACGATGACGTTGCCATAGCCCGCCGTCTGCAATTGCTCGGCATAGGCGCGGGCCACGGCGTCGGCCGCGCCGCCGGCGGCGTAACCGACCACCAGCCGCACAAGCTTGTCGCCGCCGGCCGGCGCCTGGGCCAGGACGTGGGAGGGCAGGCCTGCCGTCGTCGCGACGGCTAGGAGGAAGGCGAGCAAGCGGGTGCGGTCAAACATGGCGTTCTCCTTGTGCGCCTATGATCGGGCCGGCTGGGGTTACCGTATAGTGAATTATTCGCTCAAGGGGTTGAGAAAATGGTCAAGCCGCCAACCGTCGAATCGCTGGCCGCGCGCCTGAAGCTGCGGCACCTGCAGATCGCGCTGGCGCTGCGCGACGCGCTCTCGGCCAAAGAGGTCGCGACGGCGGCCAACGTCAGTGAATCCGCCGTCTCCAAGACCCTGGCTGAACTGGAATCTCAGCTGGGCTTCAAGCTGTTCGAGCGCGTTGGCAACGCCAGGCGCCTGACGGAAATGGGCCGCCAGGTCCTGCCGATGATGGAGCTGGTGCTGGCGCAGGCGCGCGGCCTGGCCCAGAGCGTCATGGACGTGCGCGACGGCCGCCAGGGCGACCTGCGTATCGGCGTGGCCACCGACATGGGCAAGCTCAGTCTGGCGCCCTTGATCCATGCCTTCAACCAGGCGCGGCCGGGCGTCGCGCTCGACGTGCAGTCCGGCGGCTATCGCGCCATGGCCGATCTGCTGCTCGACGACAAGCTGGACGCGCTGGTGTGCTACGACAGCGCCGAACTGATCGCCTCCGGCCTGGGCCGCCTGCGCCTGGTGCCGCCGCAGCCGCTGGTGGTGGTGGCCAACGCCAGGCTGTCGCCGTTGGCCGGCAAGCGCCGGCTGACGCTCAAGGACCTGCACGGGCAGCCCTGGTGCAAGCCGCGTCCGGGCACGATGATGCACGATCGGCTGACCGCGTTGTTCCTGGCCGGCGACCTGGGCCTGCCGCCTCTCGGCATCCAGGCAAGCGACCTGTTGCTCACCGACGAGTTCATCCGCGGCACGGATTACCTGGTGATGCTGCCGCTGGCGGCGGCGCAGCGCCTGACCGCCTCGGACAACGCCGTGATCCTGCCGGTTGACCTGCGGGCGCACAACCCACCCACCATGCTGGCATGGCAACGCGCCGCCGAACGGCAGCCCACGCTGCAACAGTTCCTGCGTTTCTGCGACGAACAAGTATCTGTAGGAAATACCTAAGAATCTTTATACAATTCTTTTCGTCCCCGCCCGGCGCGGGCTCCCGAGCGACTTTCCGTCATGAGCCGTCCCGATCCCCTGTTCGTCCAATCCCTGGCCAAGGGCTTCGAATTGCTGGAAGCCTTTGCCAACCACCCGTCCACCATGAGCATGAACGAGCTCATGGAGATCACCGGCTTCGACCGCAGCACCACGCAGCGCATGACGCATACGCTGGTGACGCTCGGCTACCTGGAACGCGGCGCCGGCGGCAAGGGCTACACGCCGGGCAAGAAGATCCTGCAGCGCAGCTTCGACTACATGCGCAGCGTGCCGCTGCTGGAGCGCGCCACGCCGCTGATTGCCGAGATGCAGCGCGAGACCAACGAGCGCGTCGAGCTGAGTCTGTTCAACGACCTGTTCATCATTTTCGCGCTGCGCCGCCAGACCAAGCGCCAGACCTTCAGCAGCACGCTGGCCGGCCGCGACCTGCCCATGGTGCAGACGGCCGGCGGCCGCGCCATCATGTCGCACCTGCCGGACGACGAGGTCGAGGACATCCTGGCGCGCTCGGCCGACATGCCGCGCGCCACCATCCCCACCACGCCCAAGACCGACAACGATCCCGACCGCATCCGCGCGCTGGTGCGGCAGGCGCGCCATGACGGCTACGCCACCGCGATCGAGGAAAGCCTGCTGGGCGAACTGAACCTGGCCACCGCCATCCTGGACCACCGCCACCGCCCGGTGGCGGCCATCCAGATCGCCGGGCTGGTGTCCGAATGGGCTTCGCCCGAGGAATTCGCGCGGCGCTATTCGCCGCTGCTGATGACCGCCGCGCGCGCGCTGAGCGGCAAGGTCGGCATGTCCTGACGGCCCGCCAGGGGCCGCCGGGACCGCCGGCCGCCCCTCAGTTGCCGCGCCAGAACAGCGGCAGCGGCGCCGCCACCATGTCCTTGAACTTGGCGTCGTAGGCCTTGAACTCCGAATAGCCGCCCAGCGGCACGAACATCACCTGCTCATAGGCGCGCTGCTGGATCTCGGTGGCGATGCGCTTGCGGTCATCCTGGCTCGACACCGATTCGAATTCGGCGCGCAGCTGCTGGATCCGCTCGTCGCGGGTCCAGCCGGGATAGCCGCCATCGCCGCGCCCGTCCAGGTTGGGGTTCACGATCGGGTTGAGCAGGTCCATGCTGGTCAGGCTGGAATGGAAGATGCTCCAGCCGCCATCGGCCAGCGGCGCATCCTTGCCGCGCCGCGACAGCAGCGTGGCCCAGTCCATCGACTGCACCTCGACGTTCATGCCGATGGCGCGCAACGCCTGCGCGGTGACTGGCGCCAGTCCCGACAGGCTGCGCACGTCGGTCGGATGCAGCACCACGATCTTCTCGCCGGCATAGCCGCTCTCCTTCAGCAGGGCGCGGGCCCGCGCCAGGTCGACGGGCCTGGTCTGCGTCGCGCCGACTTCCGTCTGGTAGGCCGAGAGACAGCTGAGCATGGCGCCGCACAGCTTGTAGAACTTCGGGTCGCCCAGCGAGGCGTCCAGGTAGTCCGCCTGGTACAGCGCGGCCAGCACCGCGCGGCGCACCTTGACGTTGTCCAGCGGCGGCTGCTTCCAGTTCATGCGCAGGGTGTAGGTCTCGGTGCTCTCGCCGTAGCTGCGCACGGTCACGTTCCTGACGCCCTCCAGCTGCGGCAGCAGGTCCGGCGCGACGTTCTCGACGAAGTCGATCTCGCCCTGGCGCAACGCATTCACCGCGGTCTGCGCGTCCGGCACGTTGACGACGTCGATGCGGTCGAACAGCGCCACCTTGCCGCCGGCGAAGCGGCTGGCCGGCTCCTGGCGCGGCACGTAGTCCGTGTTCTTCAGGTAGACGGCCTTCACGCCCGCCTGGAATTCGCCCGCCACGAACTTGTAGGGCCCCGAACCGATGGTCTCCTTGATGGCCTCGGACGCCGGGGTCCGGGCGATGCGACTGGGCATGATGAACGGCACCGGCGAGCCCGGCTTGGCCAGCGCGTCCAGCAACAGGCCATAGGGCTGCTTGAGCACGATGCGGAAGGTGTCGGGCGTCGGACTGTCCATGCGCTCGGTGACCGCCGCCAGGCGCGTGCCCAGCGGGTCGCGCTGCGCCCAGCGGGCCAGCGAGGCCACCACGTCCTCGCCGGTGACGGGCGCGCCGTCATGGAACTTCAAACCCGGACGCAGCGTGAACGCATAGGTCAGCTTGTCCGGCGACACGGTCCAGCTCGCCACCATCTGCGGCTGCGGCCGCGAGGCCGCGTCCAGCGAGAACAGCGTGTCGTACACCAGATAGCCATGATTGCGGGTGATGTAGGCGTTGGTCAGCACCGGATCCAGCACGCGCAGCGGCGCGTGCATCACGACCTTGGCATTGACGGGATCGGCCTGCGCCGCGCTCAGGGGCAATGCCGCCGCGATGGCCGTCAGCACGGCCGCGATCAAACCACGTTGTCTCATTTTCTTGTCCTGATGGGGAGTAAGGAGGGAACAGCGGGCGTAGCAAGGAGCCGCATGGCGCCGATCCCGACGGCCACGCGCTCCGACAACAGGGATTCAGCCGTCCAGCGCCTCGATCGCGCGCGACAGCGCGCCGTCGCCGATGGCGATGCCGCAGGCGCGCAGCGCGGCCTCGACCCCGGCCAGCGCGCCCAGCGCCATGGCGGGATGCACGTCGCCGAGATGGCCGATGCGGAACATGCGGCCGGCGTACGGCCCCAGCCCGCCCGCCACCGCCACGTGGAAGCGCTCGCGGGCAACGGTGCGCATGGCCTCGATATCGACGCCGGGCTGCACGGCGATGGTGGTGACCGACACCGCGCGCGCCGCCGGGTCGGCGACGAACAGCGCCAGCGCCCCGGCCCGCGACCAGGCGTCGACGGCGGCATGCACCGCCGCGGCCACCCGGCGGTGGCGCGCGAACACCGCGTCCTCGCCTTCGGCCGCGATCAGCCCGAGCGCGGCGCGCAGGCCGGCCAGCAGGCCCTGCGGCGGCGTGCCGCAGAACTTGCGGTACAGCAGGTCGCTCTTGCGCTTGTTCCAGTCCCAATAGGCGCGCGGCGCGGGATTGTCGCGGGCGACCTGCAGGGCGCGCGCGTCGACGGCCGTGAACGACAGTCCGGGCGGCCCCATCAGCGCCTTCTGCGACGCGCCGATGGCCACGTTCACGCCCCACTCGTCCATGCGGAACGGCGTGGCCCCGAGCGAGGCGATCACGTCGGCCACCAGCAGCGCCGGATGGCCGCTGGCGTCCATCGCCCGGCGCACCGCCGCGATATCGCTGGTGACGCCGCTGGCCGTGTCGGTGTGCACCGCGAACACCGCGACGATGCGGCGTTCGGTGTCGGCACGCAGCGCCGCCTCGACCAGGGCGGGGTCCAGCGCCTGCCCCGGCCGCGCGGGCGTGCGCAGCGCCTCGACGCCCAGCGCCTCCGCGTGCACCGCCCAGGCCTCGGCGAAATGGCCGCTGCCCGCCACCAGCACCCGCGCGCCAGGCGCGGCCAGGTTGACGATGGTGGCCTCCCAGGCGCCGTGGCCGTTGGCCGCGTACATCAACACGTCCGCCTGGCCGGTGCCGAGCAGCCGCGCCAGGCCGCGCTCGCAATCGGCGATCAGCGTCGCCAGGCGCGGATCGGACAGGTCCATGCACTGGCGCGCCATCGCCTCGCGCACCGCATCGGGCACGTGCGTGGGGCCGGGGGTATGCAGAAACTGCGGGCCGGCCAGGAAGCCGCGCTCCGTCGTCAGGCTGTCTTTCATGTGGGTGTCTCCTGGTCCGGTTCCAGCAGCCGTCGCGCGGCGCTCCAGACGCGTTGGGTATAGATGGGCGCCGTGGGCCGCTCGTACTGGCCGGCGGTGCGTTCGCACACCGCCTCCGACGGCAGGACCAGCGGCGCGCCGCAGGACTGCGCCTTGACCTGCGCCTGGCAGGCGCGCTCCAGGTAATAGATGTTGACAAACGCCTCGGCCACCGACGACCCGGCGGCCAGCAGGCCGTGGTTGCGCAGGATCATGGCCTTGTGCGGCCCGAGGCTGGCGACCAGGCTTTCGCGCTCCTCCAGATCGAGCGCGATGCCCTGGTAGTCGTGGTAGCCCAGCCGCTTGTAGAAGCGCAAGGCGTGCTGGGTGATGGGCAGCAGGCCGTCGCGCTGGCAGGCCACGGCGATGCCGTCGGCGGTGTGCGTGTGCACCACGCAGGCCAGGTCATGGCGCGCGGCATGCACGGCCGAATGGATGGTGAAACCGGCGGCGTTGACCACCTGGCTCTCGGCATCGCCCGGGTCCACCGGGTTGCCGTCCAGGTCGATTTTCACCAGGTCCTGCGGCCGCATCTCATGGAACAGCACGCCATAGCGGTTGATCAGGAAATGCGGCTTGTCGCCAGGCACGCGCGCGCTGATGTGGGTATCGATCAGGTCCGTCATGCGAAAGTGCGCGACCAGGCGGTACAACGCCGCCAGTTCATCGCGCACCCGGGCTTCTTCTTGGTTCATGGATCGCTCCGGTTGGGGTCAGGCCCTGGCGTGCAGCCAGCGCGCCGTGTCGTCGAAGGCCTCGCCCGCGACGTCGGCGATGGATACCGCCTCGAGGAAGCTGTGGGCGGTGCCGGGGTAGACCTTGGCGGCGACGTCCACCTCGGCCGCGCGCAGCTTGCGCTCCAGCTCGACGCTGTCGTCGTGCAGCGGATCGCACTCGGTCACCACCATCCACACCGGCGGCAGCGCCTTCAGGTCGGCGCGCAGGATGTCCACGCGCGGATCGAAGAAGTCCTTGCCGTGGCGGATGTGCATGCCGCGGAACCAGATCATCATGTGCAGCGACAGGCCGTAGTCGCCGGCGCCGTAGCGCACCACCGAATTGCGGAACAGGTTGCTGCCGAAGCCGCCGTAGTTCAGCACCAGGCCCTTGATCAGCCGCGGCTGGCCTTCGTCGCGCAGCGTCAGCGCCGTGCCCATCGACAGGTTGGCGCCGGCCGAGTCGCCGCCGACGAACAGCTGGTCGGCGTCGATCTCCAGCGCCTCCGCGCGGGCGACGACCCAGCGCACCACGTCCACGCATTCCTCCAGCGGCTGCGGGAACTTGGCCTCCGGCGCGCGGGTGTAGTCCACGCCGACCACCACCACGCCCGCGCGCTCGGCGTACTCGCGCATCACGCGGTCGTGCGTGTCGATGCTGAACAGCACGAAGCCGCCGCCGTGGATGTAGATGAAGGCGCCGGGCAGGCGGCGCTCGGCCGGATAATAGACGCGCACGCGCACGTCGCCGTGGCGCGTGGCCACCTGGTGTTCCTCGGTGCGAGCCATGGCGGGGCCGCCTTGCGCCCAGGGCAGGCGCACTTTCTCGGCGTTGGCGCGGCCCTGCTCGATCGACAGCGTGTCGCGGCGCGGATACTGCGCCGCGTCCGCCGCCATGCGCCGCAGGAACTCGGCGATCTGCGGATCCAGGGGAGCCGGCGAACCGGTGGGAATGGTGAAGGCGGGATCTTCGAAGTGCATGGAGCGTCTCGTGGTCTGGGGGTCTGTGGGGAAATGGAAGGGCGGGATCAGTAACCGCGCGCGGGGTCCACGGTGTTGGCCAGCGCCGCGCCCTGGCCCAGCCGCCGGATGTTGGCGACGACCTGTTCGGCCACGGTGGCCGCCGCGGGCATCGTCGCCATGTGCGGCGTGACGATCACGCCGGGCGTGGACCACAGCGGATCGGTCGGCGCCAACGGCTCGTGCGCGAACACGTCGAGCACCGCGCCGCGCAGCTGGCCGCTGGCCAGCGCCTCGATCAGGTCGGGCGCGACCAGGTGCTCGCCGCGCCCGCAGTTGACCACCGCGGCGCCGCGTGGCAACGCGGCGAAGGTCTCGCGATTGAGGATGCCGCGGGTGGCGTCGGTGAGCGGCACCAGGCAGATCAGCACGTCGGTGTCGGCCAGGAATTGGTCGAAGCCCGCCTCGCCGGCATAGGTCCGCACGCCATCGAGCAGACGCGGGCGGCGCGACCAGCCGTTGACGCGGTAGCCCATGCCGGGCAGCACGGCGGCGATGGCGCTGCCCAGCTCGCCCAGCCCCATCAGGCCCACGCGGCATTCCGAGGCGGGCGTCTGCGGCGGCCGCTGCCAGCGCGCCTGGCGCTGGTTGGCGAGCGCCACGTCGAGCTTGCGGTGGAACGTCAGCACGCACCACAGCACGTACTGCAGCATGCCCTGCGCCAGTTGCGGATCCACCACCCGGCACACCGGCAGGCCGCGCGTGCGCTGGCCGTCGAGCAGGTTGTCGACGCCGGCGGCGATGCTGTGGATCAGCTTCAGGTTGGGCATGTCGTCGTAGACGCCGACCGGCGGGTTCCAGCACACCGCGACGTCGGCCTCCAGGCTGCGCGGGTCGGGCCAGACGGCCACGTCCAGCGCCGGGTCCAGGCCCTGCAACAGCGGCTGGAAGTAAGACAGGTTGGCCGAACGGCTCAACAGGGCAACGCGTGTCATCGTCAAAGGTTCCTTCAGGCGCCGGCCAGCGACAGGGCCGGGGCGCGGCTGCCCAACCCGTCCTTGCCGGGAATGGCGGCCAGCAGCTCCTGCGTGTAGCCGCAGCCGGGCCGGGTGAAAATCTGCTCGGCCGGGCCGATCTCCATGACGCGGCCGCGCTGCATCACGGCGATGCGGTGGCACAGCCGGGCCGCCACCCGCAGGTCGTGGGTGATGAAGATCATGCTCAGGTTGAGCTGTTCGCGGATCCGCTCCAGCAGGTCCAGGATCTGCGCCTGCACCGACACGTCCAGCGCCGACACCGCCTCGTCGGCGATCAGGATCTCCGGCTCCATCATCAGGGCGCGCGCGATCGAGATGCGCTGGCGCTGGCCGCCGGAGAACTCATGCGGATAGCGCTCCAGCGCGCTCGGATCGATGCTGACCAGCGCCAGCATGTCGCGCATGCGCGCCTCTACCCGGGCGCGGTCCTCGCCATAGTTCATCGGGCCCTCGGCCAGCGTGGCCGCGATGGTCAGGCGCGGGTTGAAGGACCGGTACGGGTCCTGGAACACCATCTGGATGCGCTTGCACCACTCGCGCCACGCGGCCCGCGACAGGCGCGAGACGTCCTGCCCGTTCATGACGATGCGGCCGGACGTGGGCCGGGCGAAATGCGCCAGGCAGCGGCCCAGCGTGGTCTTGCCGGAGCCGGATTCGCCGACGATGCCCAGGGTCTCGCCGCGCGCCAGCGACAGCGACACGCCATCGAGCGCGTTCACCTCGCGGCGCTTGGCCTTGAACAGGCTGGACGTCACGAAGCGCATGCCGAGGTTTTCCACCGCGATGACCGGATCGCCGCCGGCCAGCGGCGCGCCCGCGCCGAAATGGCCCTTGGGCACCGCGTCGATCAGCTTGCGGGTGTAGGCATGGCGTGGGTTGGCCAGCACCTCGGCGGCGGTGCCGGCCTCGACGATGCGGCCCTGCTGCATGACGATGACGCGGTCGGCGATCTCGGCCACCACGTCGAAGTCGTGGGTGATGAACAGGATGCCGGTATCGTGGCGCTCGCGCAGGCCGTGCAGCAGGCGCAGCACCTGCGCCTGCGAGGTCACGTCCAGCGCGGTGGTGGGCTCGTCGGCGATGATCAGCGCCGGCTCCAGCGCCAGCGCCATGGCGATCATCACGCGCTGGCGCTGGCCGCCGGAAAGCTGGTGCGGATAGGCGTGCCGCAAGGTCTCGGGCGACGGCAGGCGCATGTCGGCCAGCAGCGCCAGCACGCGCTGGTCGATCTCGCGGCGCGACAGCGACGGGCCGTGGAACTGGAAGATTTCCGCGATCTGGTCGCCGACCTGCATCAGCGGGTTGAGCGCGGTCATGGGTTCCTGGAAGATCATGGCCATGCGGTCGCCGCGCAGCTCGCGCAGTTCGGCCAGCGGCGCGCGGGTGATGTCGCGGCCGGACAGCAGGATCTGGCCGCTTTCCAGCGTCAGCACGTTCTTGGGCAGCAGGCCCATGACGGCGCTGGCCGTCACCGACTTGCCCGAGCCCGACTCGCCGACGATGCAGACGATCTCGCGCGGGCCGACGGTCAGGTTGATGCCTTCGGCGGCATAGCGGCGGTCGCCCGCGCCGGGCAGGCTGACCTTGAGGTCGCGGATTTCCAGGATGGGTGCGGAGGACATGTGCATCAGCCCTTGCGTTGCCGCGCCATGCGCGGGTCCAGGCGGTCGCGCAGCGCGTCGCCGAACAGGTTCACGGACAGGATCAGCAGCGCCAGGTAGATGCCCGGGAACAGGACGATCCACGGCGCGCGCTGGAAGAACGGGCGGCCCTCGGAAATGATGCTGCCCAGGCTCGGGATCTCGGGCGGAAAGCCCAGGCCCAGGAAGCCCAGCACCGCCTCGATCAGGATGGCCGAGGCGCAGATGAACGTGGCCTGCACCACCAGCGGGTTGATGGTGCTGGGCAGCACGTGGCGCCACAGCACCCGCCAGGTGCGCGTGCCCATGCCGAGCGAGGCTTCCACGTAGGGCTCCTCGCGCACCGACAGCACCACGCTGCGCACCAGCCGCGCCACCCGCGGAATCTCGGGAATGGCGATCGCGGTCACCATGGTCGGGATGGTCGCGCCGCCCAGCGCCACCATGGCGATGGCCAGCAGCAGGCCGGGAATCGCCATGATGCCGTCGATGATGCGCATGACGATCGCGTCCAGCCCGCGGAAGTAGCCGGCCAGCAGGCCCAGCAGCAGGCCCGCGCAGATCGAGATCACGCTGACCAGCGCCGCCAGCGTGATCGACAGCCGGCCGCCGTACAGCACCCGCGAGAACAGGTCGCGGCCGAGCGAATCGGTGCCCAGCCAGAAATCGGCGCTGATCGGCTTCAGGCGCAACCGCGGCGCCAGCGCGGCCGGGTCGTGCCAGGTGATGAGCGGCGCCAGCATCGACAGGCCGACCAGCGCCACCAGCAGCGTCAGCCCGGCCAGCATCAGCGGATCGCGCGCCAGCACCGGCCAGAAGGAACGAGGATGAACCAGGGTGTTCGTATTCATGGAGATCCGGCCTCAGTAGCGGATGCGCGGATCGAGCACCACGTACAGCAGGTCGATCGCCAGGTTGATGAAGACGTACACGAACGAGAAGAACAGGATCGTGCCCTGCACCACCGGATAGTCGCGCGCCAGCACGGCGTCGACGATCAGGCGGCCGACGCCGGGAATGTTGAAGATGGTCTCGGTCACCACCACGCCGCTGATCAGCGTGGTGAGGGCCAGGCCGATCACCGTCACGATCGGCACCGCCGCGTTGCGCAGCGCGTGGCGGTACAGCACGTAGCGTTCGGGCACGCCCTTGGCCCGCGCGGTGCGCACGAAGTCCTCGCCCAGCACCTCCAGCATGCTGCCGCGGGTGATGCGCGTGATCAGCGCCACGAACACCGTGGCCAGCGTCACGGTCGGCAGCACCATGTGGTAGAGGAAGGTGACGAAGCCGGCCGCCAGGCCCGCGTAACCCTGCACCGGCAGCCAGTTCAGCTTGACCGAGAACACCAGGATCAGCAGGTAGCCGACGACGAAGGCCGGCACCGAGAACGCCAGCACCGTCACCGCCAGCGTCACCCGGTCGATCAGCCGCCGGTGCCACCAGGCCGAGAACACCCCCAGCGGAATCGCCGCGCAGACCGTCAGCAGGATGGCGCACAGCGCCAGCGCCAGGGTCGGGCCGAGCCGCTGGCCGATCAGCGTGGCCACGGGCTCGCGGGAAATGATGGATGCGCCCAGATCGCCCTTGAGCAGCGCGCCCATGGCCAGCGCGTACTGCGTCAGCAGCGGCTGGTCCAGCCCCATCTGCGCGCGCACCTCGCTCACCGCCTGCTCGCTGGCCATGTCGCCGGCGATGATGCGGGCCGGATCGCCCGGCGCCAGCCGCAGCAGCAGGAACACCACCGTGGCCACCACCAGCATGACCGGGATGGCGGCCAGCAATCGCTTGAAGATCAGATTCAGCATGACGATTCCCCGGCGCTACTTCGGCGAGGTCCAGAACAGGGGAATCGGCGCATCCACCATGTCGGCGAACTTGGCGTCGTAGCCCTTGAACTTGGAATAGCCGCCCAGGGGAACGTAGATCACCTGCTCATAATTGCGGCGCTGGATCGCGGCGGCCGCCTCGCGGCGCGCGTCCTCGGTCTTGGCCTGGGCGAACTGGTCGCGCAGGCGCTCCATCTCGGCGTCGTGGGTCCAGCCGGGATAGGTCGAGTCGGCGCGGCTGTCCAGGTTCGGGTTGGCCACCGGCGAGGTCAGGTCCAGGCTGGAGAGGTTCGACTGGAAGATGCTCCAGCCGCCCTGCGCCACCGGCTCCTTCTTGCTGCGGCGGCTGAGCAGCGTGGCCCAGTCCATCGACTGGATCTCGACGTTCATGCCGATGCTGCGCAGGGCCTGCGCGGTGACCGGCGCGATGTTGGCGAAGATCGGCAGGTCGGTCGGGTGCAGCACCACCACCTTCTCGCCCGCGTAGCCGCTTTCCTTGAGCAGCTGGCGCGCGCGCGCCAGGTCGGGCGCCTGGGTCTGCGTCGCGCCGTCTTCCGAGGCATAGGGCGAGACACAGGTCAGCACCGCGCCGCAGACCTGGTAGATCGCCGGATCGCCGATCTGCGCGTCCAGGTAATCGACCTCGCTCAGCGCCGCCAGCGCGGCGCGGCGCACCTTGACGTTGTCGAACGGCGGCTGCAGCCAGTTCATGCGCAGCGTGAACATGTTCGAGTTCTTGCCATACGACTTCAGGGTGATGCCCTTGGCGTCCTTGAGCTGCGGCATCAGGTCCGGCGGCACGTCTTCCATGAAGTCGATCTCGCCGTTGCGCAGCGCGTTCACGGCGGTCTGGCTGTCCGGGATGTTCACCAGTTCGAGCCGGTCGATCTTGGCCAGCTTGCCGCCGGCGAAGGCGCTGGCCGGCTCCTGGCGCGGCACGTAGTCGGCGAACTTCACATAGGTGGCCTTCACGCCCGCCTGGAAGTCGGCCTGCACGAATTTGTAGGGGCCGGAGCCGATCACCTCGGTGATCGCCTGCGAGGCCGGCACGGACGCGATGCGCCGCGGCATGATGAACGGCACCGGCGAGCTTTCCTTGGCCAGCGATTCCAGCACCAGGCCATAGGGGGCACTCAGCTTTAGCGTGAAGGTGTCGGCGGCCGGCGCGGCCAGCGCCGCCGTCACGCTTTTCAGGCGGTTGCCGATGGTCGGGTCGCCAGCCTCCCAGCGCTGCAGCGACGCCACCACGTCGGCCGCGGTGACCGGCGCGCCGTCGTGGAACGTCAGGCCCGGCCGCAGCTTGAAGGTGTATTCCAGCCCGTCCGCCGACACCGTCCAGGACGCCACCATCTGCGGTTGGGGATGGCCCGTCGCGTCCATCGAGAACAGTGTGTCGTACACCAGATAGCCGTGGTTGCGCGTCACGTAGGCCGAGGTCAGGATCGGGTCGAGCACGCGCAGCGGCGCGTGCATCACGAACCGGGCGGTGGTCTGCGCCTGGCTGGCGCCCGGCACGGCCGCGAGCGGCGCCGCCACGGCCAGCAGCAGTGCGGCGGAAAACAGGATGGATCGCTTCATTTCTTCCCCTTGTATGGTGTGGAACGACGCTGCCGCCCGCGCGGCGCGCCGCGATGCGGATCAGGGCAGCAGGATCTGCCGACCGGCCCAGGGCGCCGCGCGTTCGAGCTCGGCCGCCAGCCGCAGGATCTGGTCCTCGCGGCCAAAATGCCCGATCAGCTGGCTGGCCACCGGCACGCCCGCGGCCGTCCAGTCCAGCGGCAGGCTGGCCGCCGGCTGGCCCGAGGCATTGATCACCGCCAGGAAGGTCGCGTAGCGCGACACCTTTTCGCGGAACGCCCAGAACCCGCCTTCCAGCGCCAGGTCGCCCAGCACCGCCGGCAGCTGCGCCAGCGTCGGCGTCAGCACCAGGTCGACGCCCGTCATGGCCGACTCGATGGCGCGGCCGATCGCATGGAAGCGGTTGATCGAATCCACGTACTGCGTGGACGACAGCCCGCGCCCGATCGACAGCCCGTCGCGGATCACCGGCTCCAGGTCATCGTCGCGCAGGTCGCGGCCCAGCGCGGCCAGCCGCGCCTGCACCGCCAGCACGATGTTGGTGGCCAGCACCGTGCCGTGGGCGCGCACGAATCCGGAATAGTCCAGGTCGGGCAGCGGCGCCTCCACCACCTCGTGACCCAGTTCGCGGCACAGCCGCGCGGTGCGGTCGACGGCGGCCAGGCATTCCGGCGCGATGGCGATGCCGTTCCAGGCCTGCCGCCAGACGGCGATGCGCAGCGGTTCGCGGCGCTGCTCGCGCACCGAGTCCAGGTACGAGCCGGGCTGCGGCGGCGCGGCGTAGGGCGCGCCCGGCGCGTAGCCGCCGATGCCGTCCAGCGCCGCCGCCGTGTCGCGCACGCTGCGGGTGATGACGCCCTCGCAGGCCATGCCTCCCCAGCCTTCGCCGCGCGCCGGCCCCATCGGCACCCGGCCGCGGCTCGGCTTCAGGCCGAACACGCCGCAGCAGGCCGCGGGAATGCGGATCGAACCGCCGCCGTCGCTGCCATGCGCCACCGGCACGATGGCCGCGGCCACCGCCGCCGCCGCGCCGCCGCTGGAGCCACCGACCGAGCGGTCCAGCGCGCGCGGGTTCAAGGTCGCGCCGCCATTGCGGCGGGCTTCGGTGGACGGCCCCATGCACAGTTCCGACACCGTGGTGCGGGCGAAGGGCACCAGCCCCGAGGCCTCGAAGCGCTCGGCCAGCGTGGCATCGAACGGGTACGACACGTCGTCGAACAGATGCGATCCCAGACTGGAAGGGAAGCGCCGGCTGGGCAGCCCCGAGTCCTTCAGCAGGAACGGGATGCCGCGGAAGATTCCGCGCTGGCGCCATTCGGCGGCCAGGGCCTTGCCCGTTTCCGGCTGCACGTAGGTCAACGCGTTCAGCGGCTTGCCGCGCCGCTCCGCCAGTTGCAAGGCGCAGTCCATCAACTCGGCGGGCTGCACTTCCTTGCGCGCCAGCAATGCCGCCAGATCCAGGCCGTCCAGCCCTTCGTACTCGTCAATCCGCATGCGGTTCCCCAGCTTGGACGGTCCTCGCACCCACCCGAATCGGGCGTCCGGCCGTCGATATTCATCTACGCCACAAGTATTGATTGGCAATACTTCGATAGCACATATAAATATTCTAGCCACGGATTCGCCGCGCAAGCAATGCGCCGCGGATCAGGGATTTCCCGTGCGCATCCCCCGCCAGGCGCGGCAGCGCCGCAGCCGGAACGAGGCGGCGCGCGCCCGCTGTTCCGCCTGCGGCGCGTTGTGTGAGGCGGCACGTTTACGCTACGATGATTAATTCTCATTTTCGATTCAAAGCCCGCGCCGCCAGCCGACGGCGCCGGCCCCCTCCCAGCCCTGATCCCGTGAGCGCCTCCGACTGCCCGACCCCTGCCGCCGCGCAGGCCCTCTATTGCGATCACCACCGCTGGCTGCGCAGCTGGCTGCACCGCCGGCTCGGCAATGCCGCCGACGCCGCGGATCTGGCGCATGACACCTTCATCCGGCTGCTGAGCAAGACGGTATTTCCCCGCTTCGGCAGCGTGGCGGAAGCCCGCGCCTATCTGCGCACGGTGGGCAACGCGTTGTGCGTGGATCTGTGGCGCCACCGCGAGGTCGAGCGCGCCTGGCTCGATGCGCTGGCCGCGCAACCCGAGCCGGTCACGGCCTCGGCGGAGCACCAGGCCATCGTCATCGAGACCCTGCTCGACATCGGCCGCATGCTGGGCCGCCTGCCGCACAAGGCCGCCGCCGCGTTCGTGATGGCGCAGGTCGATGGCATGCCGTATCGCGAGATCGCCGTCGAGCTGGGCGTTTCCGAACGCATGATCAAGAAGTACATGGCCCAGGCGATGCTGGAATGCGCGCTGATCGAAGCCGGATTGAAGGCTTGACCATGCTGGCCGGCGACGCGTCTTCCGTGCCCGCAGACAATGGCGACGACGCCGACGAGCGCGGCGTCACCGTCGAACATCTCAAGCAGGCCGCCGACTGGTACGCGACGCTGGGCGATGCGGCCGTCTCCGACCAGGAACGCGCCGCGTGGCGCGCCTGGCTCGCCGGCTCCCCCGCCCACGGCCGGGCGTGGCAACACATCGAGGCGGTCAGCCGCAAGTTCATGCCATTGCGGGAGACCAGCGCCGGCGGCGCCGCGGCCGCGGCGGGCGTCGCCGCCGCCCGCCGCTCGCTGGCCACGCGCCGCCGGGTCGTCAACGGCCTGGCCGGCATCCTGGGCCTGGGCGCGGCGACGTGGCTGGGATGGCGCCACACACCGTTGCCCGCGCTGGTGGCGGCGCTGCGCGCCGACTACGCCACCGGCACGGGCGAACGGCGCGAGCTGCGGCTGGCGGATGGCTCCCGGGTCTGGCTCAACACCGGCACCGCGCTGCAGGTGCGCTACCAGGACAGCATGCGCAGCCTGGCGCTGCTGGCCGGCGAAATCCTCATCGAGACCGCTCCGGACGCCCAGGGCAGGCCGTTCTTCGTGCAGACGCGGTTCGGCCGGTTGCAGGCCCTGGGCACCCGTTTCACGGTTCGGCTGACCGACCAGCAGACACGCCTGGACGTGTTCGACGGCGCCGTCGAGATCCTCACGCAATATGGCGGGCAACGGCGCATCGAAGCGGGCGGGGCGGCGCGCTTCGACGACCGCGCGCTGACCCCGCTGGATGGCGCCGACGACATGCGCGCGGCCTGGAGCAAGGGCATCCTGCTCGCCGACAACATGCCGCTGGGTGACCTGCTGGCCGAACTGAGCCGCTACCGTCGCGGCCATATCAACGTGGCGCCCGCCGTCGCCAGCCTGAAGGTCATGGGGGTCTATCCGACCGATGACACGGACCAGGCCCTGGCCATGCTGGCGCAGACCTTGCCGATCCACATCCATCACTCGCTGCCCTGGTGGATCACGGTCGACGCCCGCTAGCCCGGCAATTTTCCCGCGTAGGACGGTTCCCCTTTTTCCGCCTCATCCGGTTCAAGAGATAAGCGTCGATCAGACAGCGCGCGCCCGCCGCCGCCCTCGCTGGTCGCCTCATCGCCTTCAACCTTCGAGGATAGCCATCCATGTACCGCCGTAGCCGCCTCCCGCACCGCGTCACGTCCGCGCCACGCCGCCTGACCGCGGGCAAGCCCGACACCGCCTTGCGCCCCCTGCTGCTCACCCTGCACCTGTCCATCGCCGGCCCCCTGCTCTGCGCGGCGGCCTGGCCCGTGCCGGCGCGGGCCGAGGCGGACGCCGCGCAGACGCGGCGCTATGACATCGCCGCCGGTCCGCTGACCACGGTGTTGAACCGCTTCGCGCAGGAGGCGGGCGTGCTGCTGTCCGCGCCCGGCGGCCTGACAGCGGGCAAGGCCAGCGCGGGACTGCGGGGAACGTATGGCGTGGAGGCCGGCCTGGCGACGCTGCTCTCGGGGCAAGGCCTGGAAGCGGTGCGCCAGACGAATGGCGCCTACCTGCTGCGCGCGCTGCCCGCCGCGACGTCCGGATCCCCCACCACGCTGCCCGCCGTGACCGTCACCGCCAGCGCCGAACCGGCCGGCGGCCTGCCGGCGCCTTACGCTGGCGACCAGGTCGCGCGCGGCAGCCGCATGGGGCTGCTCGGCAACAAGGACCTGATGGATACGCCGTTCAACACCACCAGCTACACCGCCGAACTGATGGAGAACCAGCAGGCCATCACCATCGCCGATGTGCTGGCCAACGATCCCTCCGTGCGCACGGTGTCCTATGGCCTGACGAACGCGGCGGCGGGCGGCGAGATCTTCATGATCCGCGGCCTGTCCGTCCAGGACTCGATCCTGCTCGATGGCATTCCCGGCATCATCTCCAGCCGCGCGGGCGCCGCCGAACTGGTCGAGCGCGTCGAGATTCTCAAGGGCCCGAATGCGCTGTTGAACGGCATGGCGACGGGCGCCGGCGGGGCCGTCGGCGGCGCGATCAATATGGTCCCGAAGCACGCGGACGACAAGCCCCTGACGCGCCTGACCACCACCTACCTGTCCGACGGCAACGTCGGCGGCCACCTGGATTTCGGCCGCCGCTTTGGCCAGGACGATCAATGGGGCATCCGCTTCAACGGCCTGTACCGCGACGGCAAAACCGCCACGGCCGGGCAATCGGTCGAGTTCGGCGCGGCGGTGGTCGGCATCGACTATCGCGGCGTCAATGCGCGCGCATCGCTGGACGCGGGACACCAGACGATGAACAACGAAGCGCCCCAGGGCGCGGCCGGGTTCGGCATCGATGATGGTCTGTCCATTCCCAGGCCGCCCTCCGCCAGGCGCCAGATCGCCCAGGACTGGGAGTATTCCAGGTCGACGAGCGATTACCTGCTCGCCAAGGCCGAGTACGACCTCAACCCCGACTGGAGCGTGTACGGCGCGGTCGGCGCCAGCAAGACGCGGTCGCGCTATCTGTCGACCGACCTGTTCGTCACGGACGCCGCCGGCAACGCCCAGGCCACCGTCTACTACTGGCCCAACTGGATCGAGAACCGGGTCGTCCAGGCCGGCGTGCGCGGCGCCTTCGAGACCGGCGCGTTCAAGCACCAGGTCAACCTGAGCGCGACCCACCTGACCAGCGACACGGGCTATACGAACGCGTACTACGGGTTCTCCAGCTTCACCACCAACATCTACCATCCCGTCAGCGTCAGCCGTCCGTCGACGGACGGCTTTTCGTCGAACCCGCCGCAGACCAATTCGCTGCGGCTGCCGTCCGTGGCGCTGTCCGACACGGTCTCGTGGCTCGACGACCGCATCGCGCTGACGTTTGGCGCGCGCTACCAGCGGGTCAGGAACATCGTCACCGACACCGGCATCGGCGTCGCCAGCGCCACCTACGACAAACATGCCATCACCCCCGTTCTCGCCGCCGTGATCAAGCCGGCGACGGACCTGTCGATCTACGGCAACTACATCGAGGGCTTGATCCAGGGCGACACCGCGCCGATGGGCACCACCAACGCCGGGCAGATGTTCGCGCCGATCAAGGTCAAGCAGCGCGAGGTCGGCGTGAAGTACGACTTCGGCCGCTTCAGCGGCACCGTCAGTCTGTTCCAGATCGAGAAACCAAGCGGCCTGGCGGTCGCCAACGGCGACGGCACCTCGACCTACCAGGTCGGCATGGAACAGCGCAATCGCGGCGTGGAGCTGAACGTCTTCGGCGAAGCGGCGCGCGGCCTGCGCCTGCTGGGCGGCGTGGCCTACACCGATCCGCGCTTGACCAAGACCGATGGCGGCCTGTACGACGACAAGATCGCGCCCAACGTCTCGCGCTGGCAGGTGAACCTCGGCGGCGAATACGACCTGTCCGCCCTGCCCGGCCTGACGCTCACCGCGCGCATGACCTCCACCAGCCCGCAATATCTCGACCAGGCCAATACGCGCCGCATTCCCGGCTGGACGCGCTGGGATTTCGGCGCCCGCTACAAGACCCGCGCCTGGGATCGCCCGCTGGTGCTGCGCGCCGGCATCAACAACGCATTCGGCCGCGACTACTGGTCGGGCAGTTCCAGCAACTGGCTGTATCTCGGCCAGCCGCGGACCATCAGCCTGTCGGCGACGATGGATTTCTGACACGGCGGCGACGGGCGGTCGCGGCACGGCCGCCTGGATCTTGTCGCACCTGTAACCGCCAGCGAAACATGGCGGCTGATAAGATCGCCGCACGCAAAAAAGCCAGGCGCCGCGTGCCCGCACCGGCGCCGCACTCCGCAGCATGACGAGACTTCTCCTTGCCTTTCTGGCCGGACCTTTCTGGTCCGCGCTGGTCATCGGATTGCAGGCCCATCTGTTCTGGCGCCAGCCCGATTTCATCGCAGCCGCCGAGCAGCCGGACTGGACCTTGATCGCCACCCTGCTGGGCGCGGCGGCGGGCGCCGGCGCCATGCTGCTGCTGGGCCTGCCCGCGCATTTCGCGCTGCGCCGCCGCGGCCGCGCCACGCTGGCGCCCTATCTGCTGGCCTTCACCGCCATCGGCCTGGTGAGCTGGTGCGCGCTGATCCTGCTTTCCTCGATATTCGGTCCCGGCGATCTGCGGCTCGCGCTGGCCATGATGGCCGACACCATCGTGTCGCGCCCCATCGTGCCGTTGACCGCCGCCGCGCTGGGCGCCGTGGTGGGCGCCAGCTTCTGGCGGATCATCCGCCCCGACCGCCCGCGCACGCCGCCAACCCCATGACCGCCTTGTCCGCCGGCCCGCATCCGCGCGGCCGGCAGCCAGGACTTCCACCCACCGACCCGTCCGCTCCCGGACCAGGAGGCCACGCATGACCCGCCGTATCCCTCTCGCCTGGACTGCCGCCGCATTCGCCCTGTGCGCCGCATCGACCGCCGTTGCCCAATCCGACCGCGAGGTCGTCGAGACCACCGTGGCGCGCAGCGCCAACGTATGCCCCGGACACAGCAAGGAGCGCACCACCCCCGCCGTCAAGCTGGTGCCGGTGGGCGGCCTGCGCGTGCTGCTCGACAAGGGCCTGGTGATATGCCCCGACCGGCGCCTGGACGCCGACGCGCCCGCGGCCTGGTACGGCCAGTGGGGCGTGTACGCCTGGAACCCTGAGGTGGACGGCGCCGCCAAGCTGGTGGCGGCGCAGATCGACAGGATGACGCGCGATGAGAGCTTCCCCACCGACACGCTGGTGTGGGGCCCCAAGGGCGAGGCCCTGAAGAACCGCACCGTGCCGGCGTTCGAACCGCGTCCCGGCGCCGCGGTGCGCGTGAAGGTGCAGTGATCGGCGCGCGCCAGGCGTCCCGGCCCCGCTTGCCGCGGCCCGCGCTCGCGCTGCTGCTTGCCTGCGGCATCGCGCTGGCGCCGCCCGCCCGGGCACAATCGCGCCAGCAGGTCGAAGGCACGCTGGCCGCGGCGCTGACGCAGCTCACGGACCAGTACGTCGACCCGCTCGATTCGCGCGCGCTGGCGGTGCATGGCCTGCGCGCGCTCGCCGCGCTGCCCGGCGCCGCCGACGACGCGCGCAAGGCGTCGATCGCGCAGGCGATCCAGGCCGAGGACAAGGCCGCCGGCATCACGCCGCAGACCCGCATCCTGGCCGACGAGATCCTGCGCTTTGACGCGGGCGCGCCGCGCGCCGCGGCGCTGGAGGCGGCCCTGCGCGGCATGCTGGCCAGCCTGGACGCCCACAGCCGCGTGGCCACGCGCGCCGAGATGGCGCCGCCGCCGGCGTCGATCGGTCTCGAAATGTCAATGCAGCAAGGCGCCCTGACCGTCGAGCGCCCCCTGCCCGGCAGCCCGGGCGAACGCGCCGGCATCCAGGCCGGCGACATCATCGCGAGCGTCGATGGCCGCCCGACCGCCGGCCTGCCGCTGCCCGAGGCGGTGGCGCTGTTGCGCGGCGCCCCGGGCACCCGCCCCCAGGTGGTGATCCAGCGGCCCGGCGCCGCCGCCCCGCTCGTCATGCACCCCGTGCGCGGCCCGGTCCAGGCGCCGCCCTCGGTGCGCCCGGAATGGGCCGGCGCGGTGGCGGTGATCCGGATCTCCGCCTTCCAGAGCCAGACCGGCGAACAGCTGCGGACCGCGCTCGATACCGCGATCGCGGGCAACGGCGCGCCCCTGGCCGGCGTGGTGCTGGACCTGCGCGGCAACAGCGGCGGCCTGCTCGAGGCAACCCAGGACGTGGCGGGCGCGGTCCTGGCCGAAGGCACCCGCCTCGGCAGCCTGCGCGGCCGCACGCCGCCCAACACCGTCACGCTCGTTGCCCGGCACGGCCGCCTGCCGCACGACGTGCCGATGGTGATACTGGTGGACGCGCGCACCGGCGCCGGCGCGGAAATCGTCGCGGCGGCGCTGCAGGACCATGGCCGCGGCTTGCTCATCGGCGCGCGGACCGCCGGCGCGGGCACGATCCAGACCGTCCTGCCGCTGCCCGACGCGCAGGGCGCGCTGGTGGTGACCAGCGCGCGGGTGTACCGGTCCGACGGCACGCCGCTGGACCGCGACGGCGTGACCCCGGACCTGCTGCTCGACAGCGCCACGGGGCGCATCACCGTGCGCGCCGCGATCGCGGCCGATTTCAACCAGCCGATGGCGCAGCGGATACGCGCGGCCCTGGCCGCGGCCCCCGCCGGCGCCGATCTGGCGCGGCTCGCGGCGCTGACCGCGTTGCAGGGCGCGGGCCGGCGATAGGCGCGGCGTCCCGGAGTGCGCGCCCGCCATGGCGCTTGACAAATCGCCTATCGTTTCGTTGAATGAAAAATATTCCATTCAACGAAACGACGATGACTATCTCCGCTGAACACACTCTGGTGGCCCACCTGGCCGATCTGCAACGGCGCCAGATCTCCCCGACCACGCGCGCACGGCTGGCGCAGGCGCTGCTGGACTGGTTCACCGCGGGCTGGTCCGCCGCGGGCACGCCGGCCGCGGCCCGCTATCGGCGCGTGGCGCTCGACTGCCAGCCCGGCGCGGGACCAGCGCCCGTCTTCGGCGGCCCGGCCCTCAACGCCAATGGCGCGGCCTTCGCCAATGCCGCCATCGCCCATATCCGCGAAATCGACGACGCGCACCGCGCCGCCATGCTGCACCCGGGCGTGGTGTCGGTCACGCCGGCGCTGGCGCTGGCGGCGGACGGCGGCATGACGCAGCGGCGGGTCGCGGACGCCATCATCGCCGGCTACGAAGTCTCGCTGCGCCTGGGCGAAGCCCTGGGCACGCGCCATGCGGCGGGGTTTCACGCCACGGCGACGGCGGGCGCGGTGGGCGCGGCGGCGGCC
>NZ_CADIJR010000066.1 GCF_902859645.1 Achromobacter insuavis
CGCCGCGCGTTCGGGCGCGCGGCTGTGCAGCCAGGCGGCGGCCAGCGCCGCCAGCAACAGCACCGCCGCCGCGGCCAGCGCCAGGTGTCCAAGCCGCGACCCCAACAGCCCCGGCGCGCCCAGCGTCCGCTGCCAGCCCAGCGCCACCACGCCGATCGCGGCCGCCAGGGCCAGCGCCGCCAACCCTGACAACGGCAAGCCAACCGCGATCGCATGACCGTCCGGGCGCCGGCGCGCGGCGGCCAGGCACGCCAGCATGCCGGCCGGCGCCGCCGCGACGGCCAGCGCCAACCCCGCGTTGCTCACCACGTCGCATCCAGTCCCAACAGCGCCAGCGCGCGGCGGCGCAACTCGGCCAGGCGCGGATCGCCGCGATGGCGCGGATACGGCAGGTCGTTGACGATCTCGTCCTTGATCCGCGCCGGCCGTTCGCTCAGCACGATGATGCGCGACGCCATGAAGAGCGCCTCCTCCACGTCGTGCGTCACCAGCAAGGCGGTGAAGCCGCTGCGCTGCCACAGTTCCACCAGCTCGGACTGCATCGCGATCCGCGTCAGCGAATCGAGCTTGCCCAGCGGCTCGTCCAGGATCAGGATGCGCGGATCGTTGACCAGCGCGCGCGCCAGCGCCGCGCGCTGCGCCATGCCACCCGACAGCTGGTGCGGATAGGCCTGGCCAAACGCCGTCAACCCGACGCGCTGCAACGCGTCATCGACCCGCCCGCGCTCGGTCTTGAGCAGCCCGCGCGCCTGCAGGCCCAGCGCCACGTTGTGCCACACCGTGCGCCAGGGATAGAGCGTCGGATCCTGGAACACCACGATGCGCGACGGCGACGGCCCGTCGATCGGCTCGCCATCGGCCAGCAGATCGCCCTGCGCCGGCGGCTCCAGCCCCGCCACCAACCGCAGCAGGGTCGACTTGCCGCAGCCGCTGGGGCCCAGCAGCGCGACGAACTCGCCGGGCCGCACCTCCAGGTCGATATCGTCCAGCACCGGCAGCGCCGCGCCATCCAGGTCGAAGCGATGATTCACGCCCCGCACCGCCAGCGCCGCGCCGCGCGCCGCGCCGGCCGTTCCCGCGTCCTGCGGCGCCGCTACCATTTCACCACTCCCTTCTGCCACGCCAGCAGGCGGTCGCGGCCCACGAACAGCAAGGTGATCAGGCCCGAGAACACCAGCGCCATCACGATCAGCGCGCCGTATAGATTGGCATACGAAGCCCAGCCCTGCGCCCACGACAGGTACCAGCCCAGCCCGGATTTGACGCCCATCATCTCGGCCGCCACCAGCACCGAGAACGACGCGCCCAGGCCCATGAACAGGCCGACGAACACCTGCGGCAACGCCGCCGGAATCGCCACCCGCAGCACCAGGAACCACTCGCTCGCGCCCAGGGTCCGCGCCACGTCGTAATAGGCGCGGTTCACGCCGGCCACGCCCGACCACGTCAGCACCGTGACCGGGAACCACGTCGCCAGCGCGATCAGGAACACCGCCGCCGACCAGCCCGACGGAAAGAAGAAGAACGCCATCGGCAGCAACGCCGTCGACGGCACCGGCCCCAGGAACCGCAGCACCGGATGCACCCAGTACCCCAGGCCGCGCGACCAGCCGATCGCCACGCCCGTCAGGAAACCGGCCGCCGCCCCCAGGCCGAAGCCGTTGAACAGCAGCCAGAGCGAATTGCCCAGGCTGTCCGCCAGCCGCTTGTAGTCGGTCACGTAGACTTCGATCAGCGACTGCGGCGGCGCGAAGAACGGGCTGGGCAGCCACGCCAGCTTGGCCGTCGCGATCTCCCACGCCCCCACCGCCAGCGCCAGCAGCACCAGCCACGGCCCGCCGCGATGCAGCGCCCGCACCGGCCGGCGCTGGCCCGCGCCGGCCACCGCCACCAGCAGCAGCAACGCCGCCAGCGCCAGCGCCGCGATGCCGAATTCCCGCGTATAGCCCCACGAGACGAACCCCACCTCGACATTGGGCCAGCGCAGCGTCACCGCGCCCACCGCGGCCCACAGCGCGGCCGCGACCACGCCGGTCTTCCACAGGCGCCACGGTTGCGCGACGGCCGGCGCGCCGCGCAACCCGCCCGCCGCCAGCGCGTCAGCCGAGGACATTGGGCACCACCGCTTGCGCGTACTTGTTGATGTCGAGATTGGCGCTCAGCACCTTGATCGTCTTCAGATCCTTGGCATAGCCCACGATCTCCTCGCGCAGCGCCGAGCCGGTCGACGCATGGCCATGGCTGTGGCTGCGCAGGATCGCCGCCACGCGCTCGGCCGGCACCTTGCCCGGCACATACGGCGCGAAGATGCGCGCGGTCTCGTCGGGATTGGACGCGGTCCAGCGCTGCGCGTCGATCACCGCGCGCGTGATGGCCGCGGCCGACTCGGGGTCGTTGCGCACCAGGTCGCCGCGCAGGCCCAGCACGCAGCAGGTGCGGTTCTCGTAGTCGCCCTCGATGTTGGTGGCGATCTCGCGCAGCTTGTTGTCCTCGCGCAGCGTGTAGATCAGCGGATCGTCGCCCGCGATCGCATCGACCTCGCCCTTTCTCAGCACCTCGCCGAACAGATCCTGCGGATACTGGCGCCAGTCCACCGATTCCGGGTCGACGCCCAGCTGCGCCACGCGGATCGCGAAGAAGTTCTTCACCGGGCTGGCCTGGTCCGACACCGCGACGCGGCGGCCCTTCAGGTCCTGCACGCTCTTGACCGGCGAATCCGCCGCCGTCAGCAGCCGCATGCAGCCGCCATGCGTGCCCACCGCCAGCTTGACGTCGAAGCCCTGCTCCAGCGGCTTGAGCCAGCGCAACGCCATGCCGATGCCGCCATCGGCGTGGCCGGTGGCGATGGCTTCGAGCAATTGATCGGTGGAGCCGCTGAAATTGATGCGCTCGACCTTGAGGTTGTACTTGTCGAAGAAGCCGCGCTCCAGCGCCACCGAAACCGGCGACTGACACACCGCGGTCTGGCTCCATGCGATCTTGTAGGTGCGCGGCGCGCCATTGGCCGCCAGCACCCGCGATCCCAGCATGCCGAGCGGCGCGGCCAGGCCGGCCAGGGATGCCGCGCGCAGCAACGAGCGGCGCGAAATACCGCGCGCCGGATTGGCGCGCGTTTGGACGTTCGTATTCATCAACCTTCCTTTTGAGCAGACTGTGAATGGCGATGCTTGCCATGCGGCATCATCGGCCCGTGCTCAGGCGTTCGACAAATACAAAGTGGGGATAACAATATGGGCGGCGGCCGCGCCGCCAGCGCGCATCGGGACGCGCAAGCCGCCTGCCGGGCCACCCCGGCCCACGGACGGCGTCAGTCCGGCAGGTGATCCGGCACGCCGTGCTCATCCACGGACTTGACGCGATCCAGCGCGTTGCGCGCCGCCGACATCGCTTCGACCGCGCCGCGAAAACGGCGCGTCACGAAAATCTCGAAGGCCAGGCTTTCCGGTTCATCCGCGTCATCCTGCGTCTCGCCGTCCTCGACCTGATCCGCTTGCGGCGCGGGCTTGGCCGCGGCATCGCCCTTGGCCGGCAACCGTCGGGTTTCCAGAAAGGCGCGCGCCGGAATCCGCCCCTCGGGTTGCGTCGCGTACGCCACGACGGAAAAACCATTGATGATCTTCTCGGCCATACCGGTTTCCTTTAGGCTGCGCCAATCGGCGGCGCAGCTCGTTGTTAGCGACAACGGCCCGCCACCCGGAAACTTAAGCGCATGCGCGGCGGCCGCGATTGATACACATCAATCGCGGCCGCGCAACCACACAATATTCAACCGAGTCTATTTTGTCGACGATAGCGCCGCCGTGCGCGACCGCACATACCGCGCCACCTGCGCCAACACCTGCGACAGGTCCGCGCGCAACGGCTCGAAGCCCGCGTTGCGCTCGCGCGTGACCTCGTCCATGTACAGCGGGCGCCGGATCTCGATCTGCAGGCTGTGGCGGTTCAACGCCGGCTGGCCGATCTGCGCGATCAGCTGCACGCCCTTGTAGGGATCGTTGCGCGCCACCGTGTAGCCGCGGTCGCGCAGCGCCGTCTCGATCAGCGCGATGAATTCCGGCTCACAGGTGGTGCCGTCGCGATCGCCCAGCACGAAGTCCGCCAAAGGATGCGCGCTCTCGCGGCCCAGCCGCTCATACGCATCGTTCGGCATCGAATGCAGGTTCAGGTGCCAGACCGCGCCGAAATCGCGTTGCGCCTGTTCGATGGCCTGCGCCAGCGCCGCGTGGTACGGCTCGTAGTACGCCTGGATGCGGTGCCGCACTTCCTCGAGCGTCAGCTTGCGGTCGTAGATCGGCGTGGCCTTGTCCATGCGGCGCCAGATCAGGCCCTTGCCCAGGCGCGTCTTCTCGCCGGGGTCGAGCGGCTCCGGCCACGGCTCGGCCAGCAGCTCCGGATCGAGATCGCGCAGCGTGCGGTTGGGATCGATGTAGACGCGCGGAAAGTGCGCCGCCACCAGCGTGGCGCCCAGCGCCGGCGCCGCCGACCACAAGGCGTCCACGTGCGTGTCCTCGCCCTGGCGCAACTGCGCCAGGCTGGCCGCGGCGCCGAAATCGGCGGGGTATTGCTCGCCGCTGTGCGGCGAATCACACACCAGCGGCAAGGCGGGCGCGGTCGGGGCGTGCACGGAAACGGCTTGGAAGTCGGCGTGTGTCATCGTTCAGTCAGCCTGGATGTTGGCGGCCTTGGCGACTTTGGCGTAGCGCGCCAGGGCCTGTTCGATCTGGGTCTTGAATTCCTGCGGCGTGGTCGGCATCAGCGTACCACCGACGTCCTCGGCCTTCTTGCGGAATTCGGGATCCTGCATCGCCGCGCGCACGGCCTGGTTCAGGCGCTCGATCACCGCCGGCGGCGTGCCGGCCGGCGCCACCAGGCCGAACCAGCCGCCCGTGCCCATGTCGGGGTAGCCCAGCTCGATGTAGGTCGGCACGTCCGGCAGCAGCGGCGAACGCTCGGCGCCCAGCACCGCCAGCGGCCGCAGCTTGCCGCCCAGCACCTGCGGCAGGGTCGAGGACAGATTGTCGGTGATCGCGTCCACCTGCCCGCCCATCACGTCATTGAGCGCCGGGCCCGCGCCGCGGTACGGCACGTGCAGCAGCTTGATGCCGGCCAGCATCATGAAGTTCTCGATGTTCACGTGGCCCAGCGAGCCCACGCCCGGCGAGGCAAAGCTGTACTTGTCCGCCTGGCCCTTGGCCAGGGCGACGAACTCGGCCATGTTCCTGGCCGGGATCTGCGGATTGATCGCGAAGATGCTGGGCACGGCCAGCACATTGGCCACCGGCTCGAAGTCCTTGAGCGGGTCATAGTTCATCTTGCGGTAGACCGCCGGATTGGAGCCGTGCGTGCTCATCGTCGCCATGCCGATGGTGTAGCCGTCGGCGGTCGAGCGCGCCACCTGCTCCATGCCGAGCGAACCGCCCGCGCCCGCCTTGTTCTCGACCACGATGGTCTGCTTCAGGTCGCGGCCGGCGTACTCGGCCACCAGGCGCGCCACGATGTCGGTCGAACCGCCCGCGGCGAACGGCACCACCAGCTTGATGGGACGGGAAGGATAGTCGGCGGCTTGCGCCGGGCCGGCGAAAGACAGCGCGGCGCAGACGCCGGCAAGCGCGATGCGCGCGGAACAGCCGAAAAAGCGGCGGGACATGGAGCGACTCCGGGAAAGGTGCAGGTCTTGCTGCGAGGCCGCCAGTGTCCGAACTTTACGATCCGCTTTCAAACGACTATATTGCACGCCTTCATTACCAACGCTCATGCTGAAGCCGCGCCCGCGGCCTCCCGGAACCCGCCGCGCCATGCGCCTGCATTCGCCGTCCATGTCCGAGTTGCACGCCTTCATGACGGCGGCGCGCCTGGGCAGTTTCACCCTGGCGGCCGAAACCCTGTGCGTGACCCAGGGCGCCGTCAGCCGCGCCATCGCCCGCCTCGAAGCCCATTTCGGCCAGCCGCTGATGCGCCGCAACGCCCACGGGCTGACCCTGACCGAGACCGGCCGCAAGCTCTACGATGGCGGCCTGGCGCCGCTGCAGGCCATCGAGGCGCTCAGCGCCGAACTGCGCGCCGATGACCGCCGCCTGCGGCTGACGCTGTCGAGCGTGCCGACCCTGGCAAGCGCCTGGCTGGTGCCGCGCCTGCCCGACTTCCATCGGCGCCATCCCGACATCCAGCTGGGTTTCGCGGCCTACCGCCGCAACGAGGATTTCTCCGGCGCCACGCCCGACGCCAGCATCCTTTCGGGCGTGGCCGGCCAATGGCCCGGCTGGCAGGCGGACTACGTGATCGGGCGCGAAATGGTCGTCATCTGCAGCCCCGCCCGGCTCGCCGCGCGCCGAGCCGCGGGCCTGTGGGACAGCCCGGCCGGCCTGCTCGGCGAACCCCTGCTGTACCACGCCAACGGCATGGACAATTGGGGCAGCTGGTTCGAGGCCGCCGGCGTGCGCCGCGACAAACTCGCGCTGGCCAGCGGTTTCGACCAGGTCAGCATCCTGGTGCGCGCCGTCATGGCCGACATGGGCATCGCGGTGCTGCAGCGCTGCCTGGTGCAGGACGACCTGCAGGCCGGCCGCGTGGCCGCCCCCTTCCCCGACCTGCGCATCGCCATCGCGCGCGGCTATCACCTGTGCGCCCCGCCGCAGCGGCGCGACCATTACGCCCTGGCCTGTTTCCGCCAGTGGCTTCTCGACACCGCCGAACGGGATCCAGACGCCCGCGCCCCGTCGCCAGCCTGAAACCACGACCATACGTTACAAAACAAAACGGGCCCCGATATGGGGCCCGATCATGACAGGCGATTTGCGGCCTCTCGGCCGGCGTGTTGCGGCGCTTCAGGGCGCCAGTTTGAATCCCAGGTCCACGCCCCACTTGTCCGTCTCGCGCAGCCATTTGGCGCCGCAATTCAGGCAGCGGAAATGGTCCTCGCGGCTTTCCTCGCGGCCCTTCTGAGTCGGGTTGGTGAATCCCTGATGCCCCAGGTGCGAGTGTGGTGCCACACCCGCCAACCCGGGGTTGATGCGTTGGCAAGCCAAGCACATAACGCTCATTGATGCTTCCCCACTAACTTGGTAACCAAATTGTAAGGGATTTCACCAATGTTTTTCTATTAAATCTGTCCCCCGTTAGACAAAAATTGTTAACGGCGCAATTAAACAACGGCCGGCAAGGCCGCCAGGCAGGTTGCCAGATGGTAAGGCGAGGTCGACGGCATGTCCGCCCGCGCCACCGCCCCGTCCCGGTCCAGGCATTCGTGCCAGCCGCCCGGGTGCAGGAAACGGGCGCGGAAGCCCGCCAGCGCCTGGTTCAAGGCCGGCAGGTCGCCCAGCACCGCCAGCACGCGCAGGTACTCGGTCTGCGCCCAGATCCGACGGGTGTCATCCAGCACCGCGCCATGCTCGTCCAGCGCGGCCAGCACGCCGCCCGCGTCCACCCCATGACCGCGGGCCCAGTGCACCCCGCGCGGCAGCGACTCCGTCAGATCCAGCCCGTCGAACACCTCGGCCGATTCGCGCACCAGCGACAGCCATTCGAACTGATGGCCCGGCTCGATGCGGTTGCCCGGCTCGCCCTGCGGCAATTCGGCGATGCATTGCGTCGGCGCGCTCAGGAACACCTGGCTCATGACCTGAGCCAGGCCGCGCAGGCGAGTCGCGAACAACGCCGGTTCGGCCACCTGGGCCGCGGCCAGGTAGGCCTCGGTCAGGTGCATCATCGGATTCTGCGCGGGGCCGCGCAGCGCCTCGCTCCAGTCCTGGCTCAGCACGGCGTGATAACGCCCGTCGGCCATCCTGAAGCGCGACTCGATGGTCTCGGCCGTGGCCAGCAGCAGCTTGCGCGCCTGCGCGTTGCGCGAGCGGCGGAAATACGCGGCGCAGGCGAACACGATGAAGGCATGGGTATACAGGTCCTGGGTCGGATCGAGCGGCCGGCCCTCGGCGTCCACGCTGTAGCGCCAGCCGCCATGCTCCTCGTCGCGGAACACGCGGCACAACGAGGCGAACAAGCGGTCGGCGTGCGCGCCCGCGGCGGCGCCCGGCGCGCCGGCGTAGACATACAGCTGGCGCGCGCAAGCCATGGCGCGATAGCGCTCGGCCGGCAGCGGCTCGCCAGTGGCGGCATCCAGGGATTCGAAAGGCAGACCCAGGGCGTCATTGAAGCCCCGCCCCATCCACATGGGCAGGATGACAGAGTCGAAATGCTCGTGAAAAGCCTTGATGTGCTCCGCCAGCGCGGAGTTGGTCTGTGCGGCAGTCATCTTGGAATGACGCAGGCCCGATGAGAGCCATTTGTTTTGAAGCAGCGACGATAACCGAAATTTCCGCCGCCATCTCTGGAACGCCATTCTGAGCGTCATGCGCACACAGACCGGTACAGCCGTTCAGCTTCCTTCAAGCGCGGATGCGCCTAGCGGAAGATGTTTTCCTCGACCCAGTTCTGCGCGAATATTTCCGCGCGATCGCGTGCTTCGTCCAACGAAGCGCAGTTGCCCAAGTGGGAAAACGCGGCATCCACCTCGGTGCCGCCCTCAGCCGTTACCGTCAGCAGTACGCCATATCCGCCGGTATCCATGGCCGCTGTGGAAACGTCGATCAGTACTTCCTGGTCACGATGCTGCATGTGCTACCTCCCAGTCGGTTACCTAAACGCGTGAACCACGCGTGACGTAGCGGGTGCAGAATTCCCGCGCAATGAATAGACCTGAATCCGTCACGCAAGTTCATCTTACCGGCGACATGCGGCTGGCGATACGTCCGGACGCTGCCAAATCGAACAAACCGTCTCAGGAGATTCCCGTAGCCCATCGGGATGAGCCGCCGCGCATACCGCGCCGCATGCAGACATTCGCAAGAAATGCACTAATTCGTGACGCGTAAACCGCCGTCACAAACCTGCAGTGGAAATCGGGATCAACGCAGATGGATGGCGCCGGGTTCTTCCATGCGCAGCGCCAGCTTGCCCTTTTCGGTGATCCGCCAGGCGCCGTCGGGGCCGGGATCGATACAGCGCAACGTCTGCAAGGCTTCGGCCACGTGCGCGGGCACGGTGGTCTGGACGGCGCCCGGTTCCGAATTATCGGCAACGATGCGCAGCCAATGTCCCAGTTCGCCTTTTTCGAAACGATGCAATGCCATGCGTGACTCTCAGTTCAATACCGCAACGATAGCACGCCGCCCTTACGACGGCCGCAGCGCCAGGGGACGCTTCACCCGCGCCGCCGCGGCCGACGCGGCCACGCTCAGCGCGATCAATCCCAGGCCCAGCGTCAGGTCCGGCGAGAGGCGCTCATGGAACACCAGCGACGACACGATCAGGCCGATGACCGGCACGCACAGCATCGCGATCGAGGTCGCCACCGGCGGCAGTTTCTGCGTCATGCCCAGCACCACGATGAAGGTCAGCGCCGTGGCCAACGGACCGGTATACAGGATCACCGGCCAGGCGTCGGGCACGGCCAGGAATGCCGGCGCGCCGTCGCGCAGCCAGGCCAGCGCGCCCAGCGGCACGGTGGCGATCGCGGTCTGCCACGGAATCATGTCGGCGCCCAGGCGCACGTGGCGATTGCCGCGCAGCTGGATGATGTTGCAGGCCCAGGCGAACGAGGCGCCCAGCAGCATCACCAGGCCGATGACGGTATGCGCCTGCCACGGGCTGAAGGCCGGCGCCACGATCACGCCGATGCCCGCGTAGCTGAGCGCGGTGGCCAGCCACTGCGCCGGCGACAGCCGTTCCTTGAGCACCAGCGACGACAGCGGAATGACCCAGATCGACGTGGCGTAGGCGATCACCGACGCGCGACCCGGCGCCACGTACTGCAACGCCCACAACGCCAGCGCGGTGAACGCCCCCATCTGCAAGAGGGCCACGCCCGCCACCAGCGGCCATTCCTGGCGCGTCGGCAACCGCAACCGTCCCAGCAAGCCCAGCACCACCGCGCTGATCAACGCGGCCGAGCCGAACCGGCTGGCCGCCAGCCACAACGGGCTCATGTGCGCCAGGCCCAGCTTCATGACGGGCCAATTGCCGCCCCAGATCATGACCGCCCCGGCCAGGGGCAAGAACTTGCGCAACGTACTCTGCTGACTCATTGCTACCGCGTCTACCGCTTGAATATTCCGTGCTTTGGCCAATTCGCCAAAGAAAGAAACAGTCTATAGGGTAAACCCCAGCATATTTCACCTCAATTTGCCGCCATACCATGCATAATCAGCACAAGTGCATGGTTCTCTCCACAATTACAGGTCGCTTATGCCGGATATCAACCTGGATGCCACCGACATCCGTATCCTCAACGAACTCCAGCGCGACGCGCGCCTCACCAATGTCGAGCTGGCCGCGCGCGTGAATCTGTCGGCCTCGCCCTGCCTGGCGCGGGTGCGGCGGCTGGAAACCGAAGGCCTGATCGACCGCCGCGTCACGCTGCTGAACGCCCGCAAGCTCGGCCTGAAGGTCAACGTGTTCATCCAGATCTCGCTGGACAAGCAGCGCAAGGCCGCGCTCGACGTGTTCGAACGCGAAATCGCCGTGCTGCCGGAAATCATGGAGTGCTATCTGATGTCGGGCGACGCCGACTACCTGATCCGCGCCCTGGTGCCCGACGTCGATGCGCTCGAACGGCTGATCGTCGAACACATCACGCGCATTCCCGGCGTGGCCAGCATCCGCTCCAGCTTCGCCCTCAAGCAGGTGCTCTACACCACGGCGGTGCCGCTCGGTTGATGGCGCTTGCGGGATCGCGCCGGCCAGCCCAAAATGAAAACGTCCGCCGCCGGTTCCGGCCGGCGCCGGCGTCCCTCCATCGCTTAGCAAGGAGCACACCATGCCTGAAACCGAATGGTTCCCCGGCAGCACGCTACCCGATCGTCAGGGCTACTTCGAAGTGGCGTTCGACACCGGCGAAACCGAAATCACGCGCTACGGCATCCTGGGTTGGGAACCCGCCGAGGAACGCGGCCGCATCCTGCGGTGGCGCGGCCTGGATCCGAAGATCGAAGCCGCCGAAATCGAACGCGAGAGCGCGGTGCGCAATCACGGCGACGACATCCTGCGCTGACGCGCCAACCCGGACAAAAAAAACGCCGCGGCTCGCACCGCGGCGTTTTTCATTGCGCCAGGCATCGGCAAGACCCGGGACGCGATGGCCCGGGTCCGGATGATCCCTACATATCGATCTTCGCGATCTTGGTGCCTTCCAGCGACACACCCGCCATCAGGCCGCCGTTGTTGAGCACGAAGCCCACCACCGGCTGCTGCGCGGTGTTGGTGTCGATGCGGCCGTTGGCGCCGATGTTCACCACTGCCACCGTGGCGTCGGCCCCCACCGTCCAGCCATTGCTGTTGCGGAACTTGTTCAGGGCCTCGTCCGTCATGAACAGCACGAACATCGCCTTGGACTGCGCGCCCGCCTGGAAGCCGATCGAGCCGGCCGTGGTGCTGTAGTAGCCGGCATTGGCGCCGTTCACCCGCAGCACGCCCTTGCCGTGTTCAGCGCCGATGAAGAAGCTGCCGCTGAGCACATCGGGGAAGATCAGCACGCCCTTGGCGCGCGCCACCAGCTCCTTGGATTGAGGCGAGGCTTGATAGAGCTTGCCCAGCGAGGCGTTGGCCGCGCTATTGATGGACTGCCGCTGCTCTGACGCCGAGGCGCTCGATTGCGGCGACGTGGTGGTGCAACCGGCAAACAACAAGCCGGCCACGCCGATTGTCGCGGCGGCCATGCCGGCGCGGCGGAAAAGAGGAAAAGTGTCGAACATGGAACTCTCCTTTTTTGTTGTCATCCGTTATCCACTGTACCGGGACGCGGCCGCCGCGCAAGGCACATGATGTGATAAACGAAACAAAACCTACATCACGCCCGACCCGGCTTTCGCGCCGGGCGCCACGCGCGATGCAATCCAGCGCATTTCCGGCCTGCCGCCGGCGGCAACATTTGGTATGGCCGGCCGCGTCTCGATACCTGGCTGCAAGCGAATCGACATCCCGTCGCGATGCTCGCATTTTTCAGAGAATGCCGTAGCGCGGCTCGCCCGTCGCCGGGTCGACCGACACGATGCCGGACAACACCAGTTCAGCGTGCCGCCGGGCAACGCCGGCATCCACGAAGGTCACGAAACGCGGCAGGGACCAACGCTGCTGGAAGTGCGCCTCGCCGGGCCGCGACACGCTGATTTCTATCGCCAGCACCCCGGCATCGAGACTGACCACTTCACACATCACTTCGAAGCCGTCGATGTGACGTTGCGGCCACGGGTTCATTCCTGTGCTCCTGAATCTGCTCTACCCGGCCGCAATATAAAAAAAATAATTTGGCTTGAAAAGCCTTGTTTTCAAGGGGTTATGGCGTACTAGATGGACTGGTGCGAAGGCACCTGGACAAACACGAAAACCCCGTGAATTCGGGGTGATTCCAGGCATTTCAGGACTTGCGCGCAAACCGGCGCGCGGCACGCGATGCGCGGCGCGTCAGCGCGCCGGCGGATGAATCCACTGCGAATCCCACAAGGCCTCGCCGCGCTCCAGCGTCGCGGCCAGTTCCTTTTTACGGCGCAGCGCCACCGCTGCCAGCAACGCATTGCAGATCGACAGCGCCGCCACATGGGAATCGAACGGCGATGCGCTCGACGTGCGAGCCAGCAGCACGTGGTGTGCCTGCGCGGCCGCGGGCGCGGCCGCGGAATCGGTGATCAGCACCACCTTGCCGCCGCGCTCGCGGAACACCTTGACGGCATTGGCCGCCGCCACCGAATAGCGCCGGAAGGTGAACGCCAGCAGCACGTCGTGCGGTTGCAGCCAGAGCAACTGGTCTTCCAGGAACAACGGCCCCGACGCCGCCATCGCCTTGACGTCGGGCAGGCACAGGTTGAGATACAGCGCCATGTGATTGGCCAGCGGCGCCGCCTGGCGCAGGCCCAGCACGTGCACGCGCGCGCGGCGCTGCGTCAGCAGCCGCACCGCCGCCTCGAACGCCGCCACGTCGATCGCGGCAAAGGTCGTCTCCAGGTTGTGCTGGTCGTGCAGCAGCGCATTGCGCAGGCAGGCCTGGGCCGAGGGATTGTCGACGCTGACGGCGTCGGCGCGCTCGCCCGGCGAGGCCAGCAGCGCCGTGAGTTCGGCGCGCGCCTGCATCTGCGCCTGGGCATAGCTGTCGTAGCCAAGCTTGGCCAGCAGGCGCACCACGGTCGACGCGCTGGTGCCGACCCGGCGCGCCAATGCCGTCGCGGATTCGAGCAGGCCCTGCGGGTAGCGCGCCTGCATGTCCTCGACCAGGCGCTGTTCGGTCTTGGTCAGTTTCCGGTCGTAGGCGGCGATGCGTTGATGCAGATTCATGATGGCAAGGTCCCTGGGCCGGTTCACACCCAAGGCAGCCTCGCGCGGGCCCTAGGTGATAACCCCAAATTCAACAACGTTCATTGCAGACTATATTTCGTTCTGCAACGCCCGTTGCAGAATAGACCGAACTGTCCGTCACCACAAGAGAGCGTCATGAAGCACCCCTCCGAGGCCGCATCGCCCGCCCGCCGCAATCTGCTCATCGCGGGCATGGCCGCCGCCCTGCTGCCGCTGTCCGCGCGCGCCGACGCCTATCCGTCGCGCCCCATCTCCCTGGTCGTGCCGTTCCCGGCCGGCGGCTCGGTCGACCTGGTCGGCCGCCTCTACGCCGAAGTGCTGGGCAAGATCCTGGGTGTGACCGTGGTGGTCGAGAACCGCGACGGCGCCGGCGGCGCGATCGGCAGCCAGCGCGTGGCGCGCGCCAAACCCGATGGCTACACCCTGGTCGCGTCGTCGCAAAGCTCGCATCTGGCCAACCCGCTGATGCATCCCAACCTGGGCTATGACCCGATCAAGGATTTCACTTCCATCTCGCAGCTGGCGCGCACGCCCAACGTGCTGGTCACCAGCGCCGCCCTGCCCGTCAAGGACTTCGCGGAATTCGTCGCCTACCTGAAGGCGCATCCGGACGATGTCCACTTCGCCACCGCCGGGGTCGGCAGCATGGGCCAGTTGAACGCCGAGCTGCTCAAGCACACCCTGCAACTGCGCGCGGTGCACGTGCCCTACCGCGGCGGCGCGCCGCTGCTGAATGCGTTGCTGGCCAACGAGGCCCAGTTCGCGCTGGACAACCTCGCGCCCTTCCTGCCGCACATCCAGAGCGGCAAAATGCGCGCGCTGGCCGTGGCCGCGCCCTCGCGCCAGGAAGCCTTGCCCGACATTCCCACCTTCGCCGAGCTCGGCTATCCGGTGCTGAACGCGATGTCGTGGATCGGCCTCGCCGCTCCGGCCGGCACCCCGCCCGAGATCACCCGGAAACTGCTGGACGCGGTGCAGACCGCCGCGCGCCAGGACGGCACCGTGCAGTCCCTGGAAAAGAGCGGCGCGCTGCCGCCCGAACTGCAGACGCCCCAACAATTCACCGACATGATGTCGCAGCGCCTGGCCTTGTATAAAGACCTGATCGACCGCGCCGGCATCCGTCCGGAATAGGAACCCCCACATGACCCACCCCGCTTTCGCCCCCGACACCGCGCCGCTCGAAGTCCTGCCGCGCGATCTTTCCGCCTATCGCCAGGGCAACACCGGCATCGACTACGTGCACCGCTTCGAATCCGGCAAGCCCGGTCCGCACGTGCTGGTCAACGCCCTGACGCACGGCAACGAGATCTGCGGCATGGTGGCGGCCACGCACCTGCTCGATACGGGCGTGCGCCCCAAGATCGGCACGCTCACCGTCAGCTTCGCCAACATGGAGGCCTACAACGCCTTCGACATCGACAACCCCTACGAAAACCGCCAGCTGGTCCACAACCTGAACCGCATCTGGTCGCCCGAATGGCTCGACGGCAGCGAGCAGAGCCCGGAACTGCGGCGCGCGCGCGAACTGCGGCCGGTGCTGGACGCGGCCGACTACGTGCTCGATATCCATTCGACGCGGGCGCCGGTGCAGCCGTTCTGGGTCTATCCCGAGATGGACCGCAACACCGCGCTGGCCGCCGCCGTCGGCGCCCCCGCGGTGCAACTGGTGATGCCGGCCGGCCGCTTCCCCGGCACCGGCGTGCTGAACTACGGCCGCCATGGCGATCCCGCCTCGAACAGCGGCGGCGCGCTGGTGGTCGAATGCGGCCAGCACTTCGCGCAATCGGCCGCAACGCTCGCCACCGACGTCACGCTGCGCTTCCTGGCGCACCTGGGCCTGATCGACGCCCCGGCCAACAGCGCGCCGGCGGCGCCCGCGCAGCCGTTCCGGCTGCTCGAGGTGCACATGGTCAAGTCCGAGGACTTCACCTTCACGCGGCCGCTGCTGGGCTTCGAGGTCTTCAACCAGGGCGAGCTCATCGCCATCAACGCCGGCGAGGAAATCCGCTCGCCTTGCGACAACTGCACCATCTTCATGCCGACCCGCATGCCCATCGTCGGCCGGGAAGCGGTGTACCTGACCGAGCCGATGTAAATGTGGGAACCCCATCCCTGGGACCTGGACGACGCCGCCGCTGACATCCAGCGGCAGGGTTTCCATGTCCGCGGGATGGTGGCCGTCGGCTGGCAAAGCATCCCGTTCGGCGACCTGCCGGCCGAGGGACTGTTCGGCCTGACCGCGGATCAACTGCGCTCGGCCGAAGCCGTCTGCCATGCCGCCGTGCAGGACGAGCATTGGGTGCTGACCCAACGGCTCTGGCATGGCTTTCCCGATCCGCCCGAATGGGGACTGTGGACCCGACCGCGGGACGCGGCCGGACAACCCTGGACATCCTGGGGCCAGTTCGCCCATCTTCCGCCGGCGTGGCGCCTGCCGCCCGGCGTCGACTGAGCGCGCGGGGCGACGGGCTCTACGCCTCGGGGAACGCCGGCTCGGCGCCCGCCTCCTCCAGCAGGTCCGCCACGTCCTGCGCGCCCTTTTCGATGGCCCAGGCCCAGGCGTTCCAGCCTTCCTCGTCGCGGCGGTCGGCCTCGGCGCCATGCGCCAGCAGCAACGCGGCGATGGCGGCATTGCCGCGCGCCGCGGCCGCCATCAAGGGCGTGCCGCCATCGTCGGACGCGGCGTCCACGTGCGCCCCCGCCTCGAGCAGCACGACCACCAGCTCCAGGCGCTCCCAGCCCGCGGCCTGATGCAATGCGGTCAATCCATGTCCCGCCCGGCAGGCCGTGTCCGCACCCTGCGCCAGCAGCAGGCGCGCCGCCTCGGCCGCGCCGGCGGTCGCCGCGCAGAACAGCGGCGTGGCGCCGAACGCATTGCGCGCGTCCACCGTCGCGCCAAGCGCCAGCGCCTGCGCCACGCCCGGTGCGTCGCCGGCCGTCGCCGCTTCCAGCAATTGTTCGTCTGGTGTCGTCATGAAAACCCGTTATCGGAAAAGAATCGAAGGCGCTCATTAGACACCGCCCGGCTCACAGATCGGGAATCAGGCGCTTGCCCAGGCTGATCACCTCGTCCTGCTGGAACCCCAGGCTGGCATAGAAGTCCTTGACCGCCAGGGTGCCGGAACGGATCAGCAGGTTGATCTTGGGGCAGCCCATCTCCAGGAACTTGCGTTCCAGCGCCCGCATCAACGCCGACGCATAGCCGCGGCGCTGATGCGCCGGCGACACCGCCAGGTAATTGACCCAGCCGCGATGGCCGTCATAGCCGCCCATCAGGGTGCCGACGATGGCGCCGTCCGCCTCGCCCACCAAGAACAGGTCGGACTGCACGGTCAGCTTGCGCGCCACGTCCTTGCGCGGATCGTTCCAGGGGCGCGTCAGCCCGCAGTCGGTCCACAGCTGGATGATGGCGGCTTCGTCCGCCGGATGAAAAGACCGGATGGCCAGTTCGGGATGCTTCATGCTTCGTTCCTCTTGAAGGAAAAACGAAGGCCGGGCGCTACGCCTCGATGGCTGGAAAGCAAAGCGCGCATGCCGCGCAAACAAAAAGGCCACGAGGGGTATCGTGGCCTTCTGGAGGGAACACCGGGGATCCGGCGTTCGAACACGGCTTGCCACTCAACGCAGGCGTCGAGTGATTCGTCGGTTGTCTGCCCGGGCCGGCGCGGCCGGCGGGGCGATGAGAATGCGGTTCATGGCGGGCAGCATACACGACCCCGACCCGCCGCGACAAGCGGCCGCTCAGGCCGTGGCGGGCGCCGGCAGCGTGCCTTCCATCACCACCACCGCCTGCCCCGCCACCCCGGCCCATACGCCGTCCGCGCGGACCTCGGCATGCGCCAGCAGCAGGCTGGCCCGGCCCATGTCGACGCCCTGCGCCACCCGCAGGCGCAACTCACCCGCGCCGCGCAGGGCCGCCCGCAATGCCGTGGCGGCGCCGGTCGCGCTGCCGGTGGCGGGATCCTCGGTCATGCGGCCGGTGAACATGCGCGCCTGGATGTCGATCGGTCCCAGCGGCGTCTCGGCGCCACAATCGGTGGTGTAGGCGTAGATGGACCGGGCGCCGTCCAGCGGCAGCAATGCGGCATAGCCCGCCGGATCCGGCCGCGCGCGGCGCAGCGCATCGCGGCTGGCCAGTTGCACCACCAGGAAGATCAGGCCCACCGACACCACCTGCGGCGCATGTTCGGACAGCAGGATATCGCCGGGCGCCAGGCTCAGGGCGCGCGCCGCGGCCTCGGCCGTCACCTGGCTGGCGCGCGTCAACGGCTGCGGCGCGGCCAGCTCGGCGCCCAGCAGGCGGCCGTCCTCGCCATACCGCAGGTCGATGCGCACCAGGCCCGCCTCCTCCTCGAACACGAAGCGCGCCGGCGCCGGCTGGCCGGCCGCGATCATCTCGCGCGCCAGCACCACCGCCGTGCCCACGTTCGGGTGGCCGGCGAATGGCACCTCGCGGTCGGGCGTGAAGATGCGCACCCAGGCCGTGTGCGCGGCATCGCGCGCCGGCAGCACGAAGCTGGTTTCGGAATAATTGAATTCGCGGGCGATGCGCTGCATCTGCCCGGTGTCGAGGCCCTCGGCCTCCAGCACCACCGCCAGCGGATTGCCCTGGTAGGCGTGCTCGGTGAAGACATCGGCGGTGACGTAGCGGTAGCGCATGCGGGTTCCTTCAAAGGGATGGCGGATGCGGAAAATTATCCGCGCCGTCCGCCTTGCGCGACAGACACAGAGCCGCCGAAATCCGGGCATAACAGGCGCGCGGCCGGACCGGGCCGGCCACGCGCCGCGCAGCGCTCAGTCGAACACGGGGCGGAAGAAACTGCGCTCGTAGCTCAGGATGCAGCGCGTGTCCTCGGCGTACTTGAACGCCGCCTGGCATTGCGCGTCCTGCATCGACTGCTGGCGATAGCGCTCGTACTCGGCCAGGCTGGGGAACGTGAACAAGGCCAGCGCGATATTGTTGGCGCCCTCGGACGGCAGAAAATAGCCATGGTGCGTGCCGCCGAACTTCTCCACCAGCGGAATCCACATCTTGCCGTAGGCTTCGAATTCCTTGAGGCGGCTGGGGTCGATGACGTAACGCAGATAGCAGGTAACCATGAAGACTCCATGAGGGTGGAAGGGAAAGCGGATGTCGATCCGGCGCCGGGGCCTGCACTCCCTCCAGAAGGGCGCGCAGGCCCTAGGCAGTGCGGCGACGGCCTGGGACAATCCCACAACCCGCCCCGCGCGTCAACGCGGTCCGCCCCTCGCATCCCCGCTGTCCGCCCCATGAACCTGATATCGCACGTGGAAATCCCCGCCGCCAACCTCGAGCGCGCCATGCATTTCTATGGCGAAGTCTTCGGCATCGCGTTCGACGGCATCGTCGACCTGCACGACAGCAGGATGGCCTATTTCCCGTTCCAGGAAGGCCGCGACGGCGCCAGCGGCGCCCTGGCCGAAGGCCCCGTCTACCTGCCGACCGAGGCCGGCGCCGTGGTCTACTTCGCCGTGCCCGACATCGACGCGGCGCTGCGCCGCGCCGCCGCCCTCGGCGGCGCCATATTGTTCCCCAAGACCCCGGCGGGCGATTGGCAGGTGGCCGAGATCCGCGACAGCGAAGGCAACCGCATCGCGCTGCAGGCCAGGATCGCCGCCGCCCCGCCCAAAGCGGCCGGATTGGGTTAAAACTACCGCTTTGTGCCCGGCCCCGTCGCGACACATCCCGCCCATCCGGAGACGCCTCGTTGGCTTACTTTCTCACCCAGGTCCTGGAACCGCGCCTGTGGATCCTGACCCTCGCCGTGCTGCTGGCGCTGCGCTGCGTGCCGCTGCGCGGCTGGCGCGGCATCGCCGCCACCGGCTTCACCGCCGGCATGGTGTTCGACACCATCCAGTTCCGCGTCGGCCCGCCGCGGCTGTGGGACAACATGGTGCTGGACTCGATGCTGGCGGCGCTGTGCATCGCCGTGGTCCTGCAACTCGCGCTGTCGGCGGCCGCCAGGCTGCGGGCGCGCAGCTGATCCAGACCCGGACGTTCCACACCCTCAATCGAAGCGCGGACATCCCACCCCGGCAAGGAGCGCGACATGGAACCCCAGGACAGCGATGACGGCGCGACGCGACCGCCAGCCATCATCGCACCCCGGCAAGCCATCCTGGACACGATCCTGCGCGGCGTGCGGGCCCAGCGGATTCCCGCCGCCATCGATTGGCCCGCCGCCCGACTGCACTTTCCCGACAACGACGGGCAATGGAAATTCTCCGCCGTGCTGGTTGCGATCGTGCCGCGCAGCGATCCCACGATCCTGCTCACGCGGCGCGCATCGGGCCTGAAGGAATACTCCTCCCACGTCAGCTTTCCCGGCGGACGGCCCGAGGACATCGATGGCAGCGTCGGCGCCACCGCCCTGCGCGAAGCCCGCGAAGAGATCCTGCTCGATCCCGGCGCCGTCGAGCTGGTGGGCTGCCTGCCGCTGCACAAGACGCGCAAGCGCAATCACGCCATCTTCCCCGTCATCGGCCTGGCCTCGCCCGCCGCCGCGTGGCAGGCGGCGCCCGCCGAGGTCGACGAGATTTTCGAGTTCCCCTTCTCGGCGCTGCTGGACCCGGACCTGCCAAGACAATACGCGGACGGCGAACGCGCCGGCGCCTGGTACTGGGCCGGACAAGAGCACGACATCTGGGGCGTCACCGCTCTCATCCTGAAATCGCTGGCGGCCCTGGCATCCTGTCCGGCCGGCGCGCCCGCCTCACCCTCACGCTAGCCCCGCCGCCACCGACATGACCCATGACGCCGATGATGCAGGCTTCGAGCTCCCCAGGCGCTATTTCGCCGCGGCCGCCATCCTGATCGGCGTATTCATGTCGGCGCTGGACAGCTCCATCGTCAACATCGCCCTGCCGACCATCGCCACCGATCTCGACGTCAGCGCGGCCGCCGTCATCTGGGTGGCGAACGGCTACCAGGTGGCCAGCGCGGCCACCATGCTCATCTGCGCATCGCTCGGCTCCAGGATCGGCGAACGGCGCTTCTACACGCTCGGACTGGTGCTGTTCACGCTCGCATCGCTCGGCTGCGCACTGGCGTCCAGCTTCCACGCGCTGGTGGCGCTGCGCGTGCTCCAGGGCATCAGCTACGCCGTGCTCATCAGCGTCGGCTACGGCCTGTACCGGGTCATCTTCCCGGCCGCCTCACTGGGCACCGTGTTCGGCCTGAATGCCCTGGTATTCGCCGTCGGCACGGCGCTCGGCCCGACACTGGGCGGGCTCATCGTCTCCTATGCCTCCTGGCCCTGGCTGTTCTACATCAACCTGCCGCTCGGCCTGGCCGCGATCGCCTGCTGCTACCACGCGCTGGGCCGGGACACGTACCGGGAACGCGGCTTCGACCTGCCCGGCGCGATCACCTCCGCCGCCGGATTCGGCCTGCTGGCGCTGGCCGTCGACCAGATCGGCCGCTGGGATAACCGCACCGTGCTGCTGCTCGCTGGCGCAGCGCTGGCGCTGATCGCCCTGTTCGCCTTCGGCCAGACCCGTGCGCGGCATCCGCTGCTGCCCCTGGACATCTTCAAGTCGCGCCGCTACTCCTTCGCGGTGCTGACGTCCCTGACCATGTTCATCTCGCAAGGCATCGCGCTGGTCGCGCTGCCGTTCGTGCTGCAGGACGCCTACGGCTACACCGCCCTGCAATCCGCGCTGGTCTTCACGCCGTGGCCCATCGCGGTCGCCGTCTGCGCGCCGTTCGCCGGGAGGCTCGCGAACCGCCTCAACGCCACGCAGGTCTCCAGCATCGGCGTCTTCACCTTCTGCCTGGGACTCGGCTCACTCGTGCTGCTGCCCGCCGATCCGGGCACCGGCGATTTCCTGTGGCGCGTGGCGCTGTGCGGGATGGGCTACGGCTTCTTCCTGCCGCCCAACAACAAGGAGATGTTCGCCAACGCCGCCAGGAACCGCACCGCCACCGCCTCCGGCGTCCTGTCGACCGCGCGCACCACGGGCCAATCGCTGGGCGCGGCGCTGGTGGCCGTGGTGATCGCCCTGGTCGGCAAGGAAGCCGGCGCCTCCTCGGGGCATTTCTCGCGCTACGTCTTCGCCCTGGCCTGCGGCATCGCCGCCCTGTCGTTCTTCGCCAGCCTGGCGCGCGTGTACCGCCAGCGCGGCCAGGCGCCGCTGTGAGCGGCGTCGCCGATGGCGGATGCAAGCTGAAAAGGCGGAACGCTGAAAGGGCGGAACGCTGAAAGGGCGGAACGCTCGATAGGCTGAGCGTTCACGGCGGGGTTGAGCATGATGAGGATGGCGTGACCATCACCTTCACTCATATTGCCCGGCCGCGTTACATCCTGAGCGCCCTCGCGCAAACGTCATTACATTCGCCGCTCAATTCCCCACTATTCATGACCGGTCCGCGGCGCAGAATCCAGGCATTGCGACGCGGCCACGCCCGCGGCGCCAATCCCTCGCCGACGAATCCCATGAAGTGGTTGCTGATTTCCCTGCTCTGCCTGCCCTGTACGGGCTGCGGCCTCGCCGCCGCGCCCTGCCGCGTCACGTCCGCGGTCATCAAGATCGTGCCGGTGGTGGGCGGCGTCGCCGCCGCGCCGACCGATGCCTGCGCGGAAGTGATCGACTGATCGCGCATGCACGCCACTAGCAGGATTAGGCTACTCGTTTGAGTCTGCGAAGTTTCCAAGGCATGACGATCTGCTGCTGAATGCGGGAACGGACACGATCCATGATGCTGGCAGACTTGCTGGTATTCGCAAAGCCACGGTAGCGGTCGCGTGCCGCGCTATCGTAATTCTGTACCAGGCGAGTCGATATGTCCCGCTGCCGGATGGCTTCAAGCCGCGCAACCGGTAAGTCCGGGAATGGTTCGATGGGCGACATGTAGAGCGAAGCAGCATACTCAAATTGCAGAATGCAGCGATATCCACCCGTTACCGGCAACCCCTTGTGTACTGCGCTGGTATCGCCAAAGATGATCGTACCTGCTGGTCCCGTCACGGACTTCAGACGGTTCGCATCGAAGTACTTGAGCACCTCATCATCAGTCAGTCGTGTCGAGAACGGTACGCCGCGGGTGAAGAGTTCGTCAATATGGCTGCCGTCCACGTAGCAATGGGGCCCGTTATCGGCACCGACATCCGTGAGATATATGAAGACCTTGAGAAACTTGGTGAACTCCTTGTCCTGATGATAGAGCTGTGCGCTGGAAGACAGCTGGCTCTTGTCGCCTTTTCCCGCGAAAGATAGCCAGGTATTGGTCTGCACATGCACTGGCGTGCAGCCGAAATATTGAGTCACCATCGCCAGAATATAAGGGTCGAAGGCAAGACTGCCCAGCAATTCACTATGTGTTGCCTGGTCCAGATCCCTGAGCCAGAAGGTGCCACTTTCCAGACGTTCCCCGCTAGCGCCGAGCGCATACAACTCCTCGCCACTGCGCAGCGTAGCGCCGGGCCTCTTCTCATAGAAACTAAATTTGCCAATCTCGTCTCTGACTGCTGCCAGCGTGGATACCGGCAGTTTTCTATCGGCAACGAGGTAGCCGTGCGTACGCAGCGTTTTTACCGCTTCGGCAAGCGTTCCCAATTCGCCAAAGATCGGCGACAACTCGGGCAATTCAGGCATCGGATAACGAAGCGCCAGTATCCTGGCGACCAACTCGTTCAACCCGTGATTGAACTGGTAGAAATCCATCTCGGACTTATCCCGCAAGAGAAATCCATCCCCTCCCACGATTTCGTAATGCAAGAAATTGGCCAACGCCCGTTGCTGCGCGGTGTTCAGTTTCTGGCACTCGTCGGCGATGTCATGAGGAACTGGGAAAGCATCAAGCAACGCTTTTAATTTCTGGTTCATGGTTCTAGACGATAGGCGGTAAAAGGGCACGCGGATCGAGCCGGCACGAAGTTGAAGCCATTCCATCGTTTCAGAGAAAGAACAGCGCAAACAACACGCCTGGAGCCTGCACCGATATTAACGCGCCTACGTCCAACCTGCCGATCCAGCAACCTCTTACAAGATCAACACGCCAATTCCTCCCTCTGCCCGAGCCCTACCCAGAGCTTCTTCGGCTCTCGTCCAGCAACAGCCAGTCTTCTTTTTCGCGGACAAGATCGCCAACACCGTCAGCGCCCGACGGTCTTGGAACATGGACAAGCAAGGAGAAACGTGTGCGGTTTTCTGAAGTTTTTCTGACGGTTGAAACCAATCCTTGCCGGGGCCCGTTCTGCCTTCTCAAACCGAAGAACTGGTGGCTATACTCGCGCACCCGATGCGCACCAACTGAGGCCACCAAATGCTAAAAAGCATCTGCCGCATTGCTCCCACCGCCATCCTGCCGCTCACGCTGTCCGCCTGCATGGGCCTGTCCGTCTACTCGCCCACGCGCAACAAGCTCGATGCGCAGGTCGGCAAGAACATCAATGAAATGTTGCCCGCCTGGCCGCCCGAGACCGGCGCCAAGCCGTTCGTGAACAAGGTCGATGACCAGACCACGAGCTACACCTATGTCTATGGCTACCATCCGGGCCACTACGAAGGCCGCGGCTATTCCACCAACGGCCCGATGGGCACGACGTATGGGTCCTACAGCGCCTACGTGCCCGAATACACCGACTGCGCGGTGATCTTCTACACCGACAAGACCGGCACCGTGCTGCGCTACGACATGAAGACGAATGGGAAGATCAGCTACAACTCGTGCGGGGAGTACATCAGCGGGTTCAGGTTCTGAGCTGAAGACGCCATCGGCACATCGCATGCGATGTGCGCCCGGAAATGAGAAAGGGGGTTAGTGATTTTCATCACTAACCCCCTTAGGGTATTGCTGGTCGGGACGGCGGGATTCGAACTCGCGACCCCTTGCACCCCATGCAAGTGCGCTACCAGGCTGCGCTACGCCCCGAAAGAAAAAGAGTATAGCAGACCTAAAAATTGTTTGCACGCATTGGTGCAAAAAAAGTGCCGAATACTCAAAAAAATTTGCGTGCCCCGCGTGATGCCTGCACCGCTTTCATGCAAGGCTCGCGCATGGCACGCAAGGTACTGAATGTTGAACTGCGCTTGAACCGTGCGCCGCTCAGGCCGCGGCGCTGGCGCTCACCGCGTTGCCGCCGGCTGCCGGCGCCGGCGAGCCCAGGGCTTCGCCCAGCATCGTCGACACATTGCCCAGCTCGTTGCGCAGGGCTTGCATCTCGGCGCCAGTCAGGCGCACCGCGGCGTCCTGGTCGTGCGGCGTGTCGCGCGCATCGCCCAGGCGGTTGCGCGCGCCGCTGATGGTGAAGCCTTGCTCGTACAGCAGCGAACGGATGCGGCGGATCAGCAGCACTTCGTGATGCTGGTAGTAGCGACGATTGCCGCGCCGCTTGACCGGCTTGAGCTGCGTGAACTCCTGCTCCCAGTACCGCAGCACGTGCGGCTTGACGCCGCACAGCTCGCTGACCTCACCGATGGTGAAGTAACGCTTGGCGGGAATGGGCGGTAAGGTAACGGTGGATTCGGTACGTGTCATAAGAGAATTCTATGCCGCGATGCGTCGAGTGCCGATAACAATTACCGACAAAGCGTATCACTCCTCGGCATCTGGCGCTGCGGGAGTGGCCTGCTCCACCACGCTCTTGAGTTTCTGACTCGCGTGGAACGTGACCACGCGGCGTGCGGCGATGGGGATGGTCTCGCCGGTCTTGGGGTTGCGCCCCGGACGCGGCGGCTTGTCGCGCACCTGGAAATTTCCGAAGCCCGAAAGCTTGACGGAGTCTCCGCGCGCCAAGGCATCGCGGATTTCCTCGAAGAACGTATCGACGATGTCCTTGGCTTCGCGCTTGTTCAGGCCGACCCGCTCAAAGAGCAGCTCGGCCAGCTCGGCCTTGGTCAGGGTACGCGGCTCGGCAAGCATACTGTTCCCCATGGTTCAAGCGCGCTGGCGCGCGCCGTGGGCACTGACCAAAGCGTCTTTGATGCGCGCCAGGCAATCGGCCACCCGGGCTTCGTCCAGTGTGACCTCAGTGTCCTGTAGCCAGAAACGGAACGCAAGACTTTTCTCGGCCACGGGCTGGTCGCCCTGGGCCTTTTCGCGCCAGACGTCGAACAGGCGCACGTCCTGCACCACGGCCAGCTGCGGATCGGCCTTGACCGTCGCCGCCACCGTGTCCAGCATGGATTGCGCGGTCACGGGCGCATCGACCCACAGGGCCAGGTCGCGCACCACCACCGGCTGGCGCGACAGCTCGCGCACCTGCGGCAGCTCGCCTTCGGACAGGGCGTCCACGTCCAGCTCGAACACCACCGGCGCGTGCGCCAGGTCGGCCTGCTGCGCCCAGCGCGGGTGCAGTTCACCGATCCAGCCGACCTGCTTGCCATCCAGCGTGACGCGGGCGCTGCGGCCCGGGTGCAGCGCGGGATGGGCCGCGGCTTCGAAGCGCAGGCGGGCGCCACGGGCGCCGAACAGCGCCTCGACGTCCATCTTCACGTCGTAGAAATCGACCTGGCGCGCGGGCGCGCCCCACTGCTCTTCCACCGACGGGCCCCAGGCGGCGCCGGCCAGCTTGAGCGGCTGGCGCACGCCGGCGACTTCCAGCGGACCGTCCTGGGCGGCGTCGTCACGCGCGAACACGCGGCCCAGTTCGAACAGGCGCACGCGCGTCTGCTTGCGGTTGGCGTTGTGGCGGATGTTGGCCACCAGGCCGGCGATCAGGCTCGACCGCATCACCGACAGGTGGCTGGCGATCGGGTTGACCAGCTTGACCGGCGTGTCGTTGCCGGCGTAGTCGCGTTCCCACTCGGCTTCGACGAAGCTGTAGTTGACGACTTCCTGGTAGTCCTGCGCGGCGGCCAGGCGGCGCAGCGCGTGCGGGCCGCGGCGCACTTCGGGCTGCGAGAACATCTTGGCGCGCGCCATCGGCGGCACCGTGGGAATGTTCTCGAAGCCGTAGATGCGGGCCACTTCCTCGATCAGGTCTTCCTCGATTTCGAGGTCGAAGCGGTACGACGGCGGCGTGACGATGAAGTCTTCGCCGTCGAGCGTGAATTCCAGGCCCAGGCTGCCGAAGATCCTGGCGACCTCGGCTTGCGTGACGGGCACGCCCAGCACGCGGTGGCAGCGCGCCAGGCGCATGCGCACCGGCTCGCGCTTGGGCAGGTTGACGATCTGGTCGTCCAGCGGACCGACCTGGCCGCCGCAGATGTCGACGATCAGGCGCGTGATGAATTCGATGTGCTGCGGGATCGTGGCGAAGTCCACGCCGCGCTCGCCGCGATGGCTGGCTTCGGAGCTGAACTTGAAGCGGCGCGCGCGGCCGGCCAGCGATTGCGGCCACCAGAACGCGGCTTCCAGGTAGATGTTCTGCGTGTCGAGCGTGACCGCGGTGGCCTCGCCGCCCATGATGCCGGCCAGGCTTTCGACTTGATCGCCGGCCACCACCACGCCGACCTTCGAATCCAGCGTGACGGTCTGGCCGTTCAGCAGTTCGAGCGTCTCGCCTTCGCGGGCCCAGCGCACCGACAGGTCGCCGTGGATCTTGTCCAGGTCGAACACGTGCGAGGGGCGGCCCAGTTCCAGCATGACGTAGTTGGAGATGTCCACCAGCGCCGACACCGAGCGCTGGCCGGCGCGCTCCAGGCGCGTCTTCATCCACTCGGGGGTCTGCGCGCGGGCGTTCACGCCACGGATCACGCGGCCGCCAAAGCGGCCGCACAGGTCGGGCGCCTCGATCTTGACGGGACGCAGCTCGTCCAGCGTCACGGGCACGGCCTTGGCGGTGGGCACCGACAGCGGCGCGCCGGTCAGCGCGGCGACTTCGCGCGCCACGCCCAGGATCGACAGGCAGTCGGCGCGGTTGGGCGTCATCTTCAGCGTGAAGAGCGTGTCGTCCAGGTCCAGCGCTTCGCGGATCGACTGGCCCGGCGCCATCTCGGCCGGCAGTTCCAGCAGGCCGGCGTGGTCTTGCGACAGGCCCAGTTCGCGCGCCGAGCACAGCATGCCCGACGATTGCACTCCACGCATCTTGGCCACGCCGATCTTCATGCCGCCGGGCAGTTCCGCGCCGACGCGGGCCAGCGGCACCTTCAGGCCGGCGGCCGCGTTGGGCGCGCCGCAGACGATCTGCAACAGCGCGCCGGAGCCGTCATCGACCTGGCAGACGCGCAGCTTGTCTGCGTCGGGGTGCGGGGCGATCTCGACGATGTGCGCGACCACCACGCCCGTGAACGCGGGCGCGGCCGGCACGGTGTCTTCGACTTCCAGGCCGGCCATGGTGAGCCGGTGCGCGAGTTCGTCGGTTGCGATCGGAGGATTGACCAGCGTACGCAGCCAGGATTCGGGAAATTGCATGATCTAGCCGTCTGTTATTCGTTGAACTGGCGCAGGAAGCGCAAATCGCCTTCGTAGAACTGGCGCAGGTCGTTGACGCCGTAACGCAGCATCGTCAGGCGCTCGAGTCCGGAGCCGAAGGCAAAGCCGATATAACGCTCAGGGTCCAGGCCGAAGTTGCGCACCACCTGCGGGTGCACCTGGCCCGAGCCGGAGATCTCCAGCCAGCGGCCGCGGTTCGGGCCCGACGTGAACATCATGTCGATTTCGGCCGACGGTTCGGTGAACGGGAAGAACGACGGGCGGAAACGCACGACGAGATCGTCGCTCTCGAAGAAGCAACGCAGGAAATCGGTGTACACGCCCTTCAGGTCGGCGAACGAGATGTCCTCGGCAATCCAGAGCCCTTCCACCTGGTGGAACATGGGCGAGTGCGTGGCGTCGCTGTCGACGCGGTAGGTGCGCCCCGGCGCGATGACCTTGATGGGCGGCTTGTGCATGCGGGCGTATCGCACCTGCATGGGGCTGGTGTGCGTGCGCAGCAGCAGCGGCAGGCCGTCGGCGTCTTTCATGTCGACGTAGAACGTGTCCTGCATGGAACGCGCCGGATGGTCCAGCGGGTTGTTCAGCGCGGTGAAATTGGTCCAGTCGTTTTCGACTTCGGGGCCGTCCGCCACGTCGAAGCCGATGGAGCGGAAGATCTCTTCGACGCGCTCCCAGGTCCGGATGACCGGATGGATGCCGCCCGGCACGCGACCACGGCCCGGCAACGATACGTCAATGGTTTCGGACGCCAGGCGGGCATCGAGTTCCGCTTGCACCAAGGCGGCGCGGCGCAGGTTCAGGAGCTCCTCGACCTTCTGCTTGGCCTGATTGATCCGGGCGCCCATGTCGCGCTTCTGCTCGGGATCGAGCTTGCCCAGCCCCTTGAGCAGGACCGTCAGCGCGCCGTCCTTGCCCAGGAAACGGGCCTTTGCATTTTCGAGCGCGGCGGCGTCGGTGGCCGCGGCGAACCGTTCTTGCGCCTGGGAAACCAGGTCGTCAACCGATTGAGTCATGAAATCCAGCCTTCAAAACGCAAACGGGGCCATTACAGCCCCGTTTGCAGCGATGCGCGATGAGTTAAAGCGCGCGATCAGGCAGCCAAGGCAGCCTTGGCTTGCTGCACGATGGCGGCAAAGCCGGCCTTGTCGCGCACGGCCAGATCGGCCAGGACCTTGCGGTCGAGTTCGATCGCAGCCTTCTTCAGGCCGGCGATGAACACGCTGTAGCTGACGCCATGTTCGCGGACGGCGGCGTTGATACGCGTGATCCACAGCGCGCGGAACGTGCGCTTCTTGTTGCGGCGGTCGCGGTAGGCGTATTGGCCAGCGCGCATGACCGCTTGCTTGGCGATACGGAACACATTACCGCGGCGGCCACGGTAACCCTTGGCGGCGGAAATGACTTTTTTGTGACGTGCGCGGGCAGTTACGCCGCGTTTGACGCGAGGCATAGTAGATCTCCCTTAGATCAAGCGAAAGGCATCATGGCTTTCACGGAAGCCACGTTGGAGTCATGAACCGCTGCCGAACCGCGCAGCTGGCGCTTGGCCTTGGTCGTCTTCTTGGTCAGGATGTGACGCTTGAACGCCTGACCACGCTTGATGGATCCGCTGCCGCGAACCTGAAAGCGCTTTGCGGCGCTTTTCTTGGTTTTCATCTTGGGCATGATGATTCCCTAAACTGAACACTATTGTTGATTTACATGACGCGAGGTGCTTGTCGCAAGGCGGTTGGCGCCGTTCCAAGCCATGAAGGCGGGAGCGTTCGACCTACACCATTGCGGCAAAACTTGAGGACCTCTTGCCACTTCTGGGGTACTGCTGGGGGTACTTCGACTGCTGGGGTACTGCAACTTTCCCCGATGGCCCGGGCGAAAAAAATGGCCTGGATCCGGGAAAGCCTTTGATTATATGGTGATTTCCCTGGTTTTGTCGAGCCGGATCGGGGCTTGCGGGCAGACACGGGGAAACATCCAGGGACGGAACCCGTCCGCCTGACCAACGACAACGGCCTGCCCTGCGCATTATGCCCCCGGCCGCCGGTACTGCACCGCCTGCGCCACGTGATGCGCCTCCAGCCCGTCCGCCTGCTCCAGATCGGCGATGGTCCGCGCGACCCGCAAGGCGCGGTGCATCGCCCGGCCCGAACCCGCCAGCCGGCGCATCGCCTGCAGCAACAGGTCGCGGGCCGGCGGTTGCAGCGGGCAGTGGCGCTCGAGCTCAGCGCCGGCCAGCGCCGCATTCGGCTTGCCCTGGCGCGCCAGCTGGCGTTCACGGCAGCGCGCCACGCGCTCCCTGACCGGCTCGGACGCCTCGCCGGGCGGCCCCTGCAGGCTTTCCAGGTCGGTCGGCGGCAACGCCACGTGCAGGTCAATACGGTCGAGCAGCGGCCCCGAGACCTTGCCGGCGTAGCGCGCCACCTGGTCGGGCGTGCATTGGCAGGCCCGGCGCGGATGACCGCGCCAGCCGCAAGGGCACGGGTTCATCGCGGCCACCAGCTGGAAGCGGGCGGGAAACTGCGCCGTCTGCAGCGCCCGGGCAATGACCACCCTGCCCGTCTCCAGCGGCTCGCGCAGCGCCTCCAGCGTGCGTCGGCTGAATTCCGGCAGCTCGTCGAGGAACAGCACCCCATGATGGGCCAGGCTGATTTCCCCCGGTCGCGGCCGTCCGCCGCCGCCCACCAGGGCGATGGCGGACGCCGAATGATGCGGCGAGCGGAACGGCGGCGTGCCTATCCGTACCGGCGGCGCGCCCGCCAGCGCGGCCAGGGCCGCGACCTCGAGCGCCTGCGTGCGCGCCAGCGGCGGCAGCAAACCCGGCAGGCGCGCGGCCAGCATGCTCTTGCCGGCCCCGGGCGGCCCCACCATCAACAGG
>NZ_CADIJR010000067.1 GCF_902859645.1 Achromobacter insuavis
AGCCGCGCCGCGGCGGCCGACCGCGCGGCCGCCGGCTCGCGCGGCGCCGCCACCAGCGTGAACGAATGCGCGCTGGCGTAGCGGATCGCCAATGGCGATCCCGCCAGCAGCTTGCGCAAGGCGTCCCCGGGGGTATAGGTGCCGACCACCGCGGGCGCATGGCGGCCGGCGGTCAGGGCGCTGTCGACCAGCACCGTCAGGCCGCTGTCCAGGCTGTATTGCGCCAATGCCTGGTCCAGCGGCTGCGCGGCAATCGCGAACGCCATCTCGCGCGGCGGCGCCTCGGCGCGGCTCGCGCCGGCCAACGCCCACACCCCCAACGCCAGGCAGGCATGCCGCATCCAGCCCCTGCCCGACGGACAGGCGAAGGTCATCGACGCCAACATGGAGGAAAAATGCCAGGCATGGCCGTTGCCACGGGCGCCCGCGCACCCGTCTCGTAGGAAAGGCGCCATGCTAGGACGCGCGAATGACGCAATCGTGACACGCCACATCCGCGCCACGGCGAGCCGCCACGCAATCGTCACCTGCGCGGCGTCATCCGTCCCTATACTGACAGCATGGCGGCCCCGGGCCGCCGGGCCTTTTCAAAGGAGCCCGCATGCGCACACATAGCCCCTCTTCGCGCCGCGCCAGCCTGCTGTTGCTGGCGGCGCTGGCGGCAACGCCCCTGCTGGCGGGCGCCCAGGCGACGCCCACGCCGGCTCCCCAGGCCGCCCAACCGGCGGCCAAGCCCGCCGCCCGGGCCTGCATCGACACCGAAGTCAACGGCTACCATGCCCTGTCGTATGACTGCCTGAACCAGAAAATGGCGCCCGACGCCGCGCCCAAGCCGCCGCCCACGCTCGGCTCGGAAGCGATCACTCAGCGGCCGCCCAACCAGATGGGCCTGCCCACGCCCGCCACCATCGGCAACCGCATGGGCAACACCTTCGGCACCTCGGCCTACCCGCAGCGGCCCGCGCCGTAACGGGCGCGCGCCGTCACGCGTGCATGCCACGGCGCTGTTCGAGCCGTGGCGGCGATTGTCCTGCGGGCCTCAGGCGGTGCGGCTGATGAAATAGATCTTCTTGACGAACTGGTCCACTTCCCAGCGGCCGGTATAGCCCTCCGGCATCACGAAGGCCTCGCCCACGGTCAGCTGGTGCACCGTTCCGTCCGGATCGACCAGGCGCGCCGCGCCTTCGACGATGTAGCCGAACTCGATGTAGCCGGTGGTGTTGGACTGGAAACTGCCGGCGGTGCTTTCCCACACGCCGGCCTCGGCGCGACCGCCGTTGCCCTCGAAGGCGGTCACGGTACGGAACGCCGCGTCGCCCGAGAGCGGGCGCTTGGGCTTGCCCGGCACCGGGTTCTTCATGGGGCCGGCATCGATGCGGACCAGCCGCGATTGATCATGCTTCACTGCGCTTTCCTTGGAATCAATGCGCCGCCACCACCAGCACCTCGGCCGCGCCGCGGCTGACCGTGCGCATGCGATGCGGCAGTTCGGAATCGAAATAGAGGGAATCGCCGGCGTCCAGGCGGAACTCGCGTTCGCCGACCTGAACCTCGATGGCGCCCTTGAGCACCAGCAGGAATTCCTCGCCCGGATGCGGAAAGACCGCGGCGGCGTCGGGAAACTCACGCGGCGGGTGCACGATGAAGGGTTCCATCGCCTTGACCTTGCGGCGCCCGGCCAGCGATTCGTAGTGGTATTCGTTGCCCAGGCCGCGGCGCTGCAGCACCTCGCGATCGGCCACCCGCACCAGGCTGACGACCTCATCCTGCGCCGCGCCGTCGCCGCCCACCAGTTGCGACACGCCCACGCCGTAGGCCTCGGCCAGCCGCAGCACGGTCGATATCGAAGGCTCGCTCAGGCCCCGCTCCAGTTTGGAGAGGTAGCTTTTGGTCAGGCCCGTGCGCTCGCCCAGCTGTTCCAGGGACAGGGATTGCTGGCGGCGCAGCGCGCGCAGGCGGTGAGGCAGGTCGATCATGGGCGGGAAAAGTCGCGATAACGACCAATAAGCATGCCCGAAAGCCGCCCCCGCGTCGAGCCGGCCCGCCCGCCGCGTCCCTGGGCCCGCCCGCGCGGCAGGCCCCCCGCGCCGGTTCGGCGCCTCGGCAACCCCTAGCCCAGCACGTCCGGATGCTGGCGCAGCGCCCGCCGCGCGTAATACGAAAAGCCCACCTGCGAGCGCTTGGGCGTCAGGATCCAGTCGTGCGCCTCGTGCCCCAGCGCCGGCGGAATCGGCTGGATCTTGCCGGCCGCCATCGCCAGCAGCTGCATGCGGGCGGCGCGCTCGAACTGCAGCGCCAGCACGCAGGCCTCTTCCACCGTGCCCGCGGCCACCAGCATGCCGTGGTGCGACAGCAGGATGGCGCGCTTGTCGCCCAGCGCCGCCGAGATGATCTCGCCTTCCTCGTTGCCCACCGGCACGCCCGGCCAGTCCTTCAGGAACGCCACGTCGCCGTACAGCGGGCAGTTGTCCATGTGCGAGACCTCCAGCGGCACCTCCAGCATCGACAGCGAGGCCGCGTGCAGCGGGTGCGTGTGGATGATGCAGTTGACGTCCGGCCGCGCCCGGTAGATCCATGAATGGAAGCGGTTGGCCGGATTGGGCATGCCGCCGCCCTCCTGCACCCGCAGGTCCTCGTCCACCAGCAGCAGATTGCCGGCCGTGATCTCGTCAAAGCCCAGGCCCAACCGCTGCGTGTAGTAGCGGTCGGGCTCCGGCGCGCGCGCCGTGATCTGGCCCGCCAGGCCCGAATCGTGCCCGCCGTCGAACAGGATGCGGCAGGTCAGCGCCAGGCGTTCGCGCAGCGTCCAGTCGGGCGTGTCGAACTGGCGCTGCATCTCGGCCTTGGCCCGCGCGATCAGTTCATCCTTTCCCAAGTGCATCGTATCGGCCATCTGTGACTCCTCGCTATGCCGTTTCCAACAACGGCGTAAAGCCCGGCTGGGCGCGCATGCGCGCCAGCCAGGCGTTGATGTGGGTAAAGGCGGACAGGTCGTAACCGCCCTGCTCCGCCATGCTGGTGTAGGGATAGAGCGCGATGTCGGCGATGGTCGGCGCCTCGCCCACCAGGAAAGCGCGGCCCGCCAGATGCTCCTCCATCCAGGCCGCCGCGCGCATGCCGATGCGCCGCCATTCGACCATCGCCGCGTCATCCGCCCGCGCCGTGCCGCGCAGGTGGATCAGCAGCCGCGGCTGCGCGAAGGCATGCATGTGCTGGGTCTGCTCGAAACTCAGCCAGCTGGCCACCTGCGCCTGCGCCAGGCGCCCGTCCGGCAGCCAGGGCGTGCCCTGGCCCAGATACCACAGGATGGCCTGCGACTCCGCCAGCCACGCGCCCTCCGGCGTGCGCAGCGCCGGCACCTGGCGCCACGGATTGATGCGGCCGAACGCCTCGGTCTCCAGGTCGCCCTGCACGATGTCGAAGGTGCGGCGCGTCAGCGCCAGCCCCATGTAGCCGCAGGCCAGCCGGATCTTCCAGGCATTGCCCGAGCGCAGCGTGTCGGCCAGTTCCAGCGGCTGTCCCGCCAGGGGGTGCGTCGTCATGGTCAATCCATCCTGATGTCGGCGCGCTTGACGATCTCGGCCCACTTCTTCTTTTCGGCCGCGATGAAGCGCTGGTATTCGTCCGGCGCGCCGGTGTAGAGCTGCGTGCCCTGCGCCGCCAGCCGCGTCTTCAAATCGGGCGAGGCCAGCGTCTGGCGCAGCGCCGCGTTGAGCTTTTCCAGCACCGCCGGCGGCGTGCCGGCCGGCGCGAAGAACGCATTCCAGGAACTGATCTGCAGCCCCGCGTCGCCGGCCTCGCCCGCGGCCGGCACCTGCGGCGCCGACGGCAGGCGCTGGTCCGCCGCCACCGCCAGCGCGCGCAGCTTGCCCGAGGCCACGTGCGGCATGATCACCGGACTGGCATCCATCACCACGTCCACCTGGCCGCCGATGGCCGCGTTGACCGCCTCGCTGCCGCTCTTGAACGGCACGTGCACGATATCCACGCCCGCCGTCAGCTTCAGCAGCTCCAGCCCCAGGTGCGGCGAACTGGCCGTGCCCGCCGAGCCGAAATTCAGCTTGGCCGGATGCGCCTTGGCGTACGCCACGAAGTCCGCGAAATTCGCCGCCGGCAGGTCGCCGCGCACCGCCAGCAGATAAGGCGAGCCAGATACCAGCCCGACCGGCGCGAACTTGTCGGGGTCATAGCTGAGCTTGGCGTAGATCAGCGGGTTCACCACCTGCGTGCCCACCGTGCCCATGAAGATCGTGTAGCCGTCGGCCGGCGCCGTGGCCGCCACCTGGGCCGCGATCACCCCGCCGGCGCCGGGCCGGTTCTCCACCACCACGCTCTGCCCGAGCGCATCGCCCATGCCCTTGCCGACCTGGCGCGCCACGATATCGGTGATGCCGCCGGCGCCGAACGGCACCACCAGCCGGATCGGATGATCCGGAAACGCGGCCTGCGCGCCGCCGCTTGCGGCCAGCGCCAGCGCGGCGGCCAAGATGATGCGCTTCATGGGATTCCCCTTGTGTCCGCCGCTTGATTGCGGCTATGACACAAAGTGTCCTATAGAGCATTGATTTTCCGCAAGGGAAATGTGATTGGGGGAATCCCTGAGGGGCGGGAGTAAGGTTCGCTTTTTTGTTGGCGTTGTTAGCGCGGCAGTCCAAGCCGGCCGATTTGCTCCAATACCTGCCGGTTATGCTTGTCATCCAGTCCATAAAACGCCGCCGCGTCGTTCATCACTCCTTTCACGCCGATTCTCGACAGGCCATCCGAACCATGAAAATTCTTGCCGCAGCGTTGCTAAGCCTTTCGTTCCTGGTGGCGGCTCCCTGCATCGCGGAGACTGACGCGGATCAAGCGGAGATCCTGGGGACGCTGACTGGCGGAAGTTGGCATTCCCGCGACGGCCAGGGCTCCTACCGGGTGATCTTGGAGAACGTGGGCTTCGAGCATGTGAGCTGCCGTGTCTGGATCGAGTGGCTGGCTACTACGACATCCGGAAAGACGCAGCCCTGGCAACCGCCGCGCCTGGTCGCCAGGGCGTCGTACAACGAAATCTCCAGCGGCTTCTGGTCTTGCAATCCGAAGAAGGTCGGGTTGGCCGGAGGCACGCTGACCATCCACGCCAAGCACGCCTATTCCGGCGAAAACCACAAGTTCTGCGCCGTGCTGGGCGCACCGGGTGAGTACCGCAACCAGGGCTTATGTTGAGCCTGCTTTTCTATCGCGCGGTCCAGGTTGGACAGCAGCCGTCGAAATCAATAAAGACCCAGTGAGCGCAAGCGGTCGCGGGGGGGGATCATCCGACAATCGGAGCCGAAGCCGATCCCCCCGGAGATGGCATTCAGGCGGTCAGGAAGCGCACGACTTCGGCCCAATCATTGGTCGACAGGGCGACATCGTCGAAGTCGCCCTCTTCCTCGTCGTAGCGCGAAACACAGAAGCGCTGGCTTCTGCCGGATTCGCGGTCGGCATAGTCGGCGTAGTCGACATACACCTTCAAGCCACGTTCCCGGTTCTCGAATGACGGCGCGGCATCGATGTAGCTCGACGCATCGACGTACCCTTCGGGCAGGGGCGGCAGGGTTGTGATGTCGAAGTCGGGAAATTCGCGGCGCAGTCGGTCAAGGTTCATAAGGCAGGCATGTGGAGGCTGAAGACCTGCCATTTTACGTTGCTCCGCGCCAGTCGCCACGATGCCTCCCGAAACAGCGTCAGGCCAGCAGCGGCGCCTGCCGCGAGGCCATGCGCCGGATGCTCTGCGGGGGATGCCCCAGCACGCGAATGAATGCCCTGCGCATTCTTTCGGGATCGGTGAAGCCGATTCTGTGAGCGATGATCTCGATCGGCTCCGCGCCGCGCTCAACGCGTTGCCTGGCCACCTCGACGCGCAGGCGTTCGACGGCCTTGGCCGGCGTCTCCCCCGTTTCGGCCAGAAATGCGCGTCCGAACTGCCGCGGACTCAAGCAGGCGACGGAGGCCAGAAGCTCGGTCGACAATGATTCATGCAGGTGTTCGCGAATATAAGTCAGCACCGTGCGAATTCTGTCCGACTCGGGTTCCATATCGGCAATGGCCGAGAATTGGGATTGCCCGCCGGGCCGGCGATGGTAGACGACCAGCATCTGGGCAACGGCGTGAGACAGGCCCGCGCCATGATCCTCTTCGATCATGGCCAACGCCATGTCGATGCCGGTGGTGACACCCGCCGACGTCCAGATGCCGCCCTCTCGGGTGAAGATCCGATCGCCATCCACCTTCACTCGGGGGTACTCGCGTTGCAGGCGCGCGGCGTATTTCCAGTGCGTCGTCGCGCACAGGCCGTCAAGAAGGCCGCTTGCCGCCAATATGAAGGCGCCCGTGCAGACGCTTGCGATGCGGCGGGCGCCTTTGGCGACGACGTGATTCAGATAGTCGCAGGTTTCCGGCAATGCCGCGTCGGGGTAGGCGCCAAGGCCGGCGCCCGCCACGATCACGGTGTCGCAGGCGGAAAACCCAGCCCTTTGCGTGGTGACTTCCAGGCCTGCCGAGCTTCGAACGGGCCCTCCAGCCAGCGATATGACCTGGTATCGGTAGGAATCGTCGCCCAGCAGCCCGCCGGCTACCTCGAACGCCGCCAGTGGCCCCGTCAAGTCCTGGATCTGGAAATCGTGGAATACGAGGAAAGCAATGTCCCGCCGCGTGCGGCTCGCGCTGGATGAGATTGGGTTCATGACACTCTTGCACCACGTTCGGAAGTCGGTTCCACCGCATCCTGGCCGTGGCCGGCGCGTGGCCCGGGATTGATGTTACCCAGCCCGCGCGGTGGCCAGTAAGACATATATCCCTCAAAAAAAGACATGTGGCGCGGCGCGCAGGCAAGCCGGATGGCATTGCCCATGCATCGATGCATGCTGGCGTTCCTCCAGACCCGTCGTGGCGAAAAAGGAGGGAACTAAGTCCTTTTGGCATCGGCGCGCCAGCGGGAGAATCCTCACACGTTGAAGGCCCGGAAGACGCCAGGCGCCCATCGCCGGGCGCCTCCCCACCGCTGCGCGGAGCGTTCCGGGTCAACGACAACGCCCATGCCGGCGGCGGGCCGTTTGATGACGGCCGGCGCCAGCACGCATGGCGCATCCGAGTTCTCTTACAGAGCGACATCCAACATGAACCATAGAAAGTCCTACCTTGCGCGGAGAGCGGCCGCATGACCCATCCACGCCTTTCCTCCCGCACGGGTAAAAAGCCGGTCTTCCCGCGCACGGCTTTGCTGGCCGCGGGACTCGCCACGGCGACGGCCTGCGCCTTGTTTCTTCTGCCCCCCAAAAAGTCGTTGGCAGTCAGCGCGGTCGCGCTTCCCACGGTCTCCGTCGCATTGCCGGTACAGCGCACCGTCATCGAATGGGACGACTATGTCGGCCGTTTCGAGGCCAGTCGCCGGGTGGAAGTCCGGCCCCGGGTGTCTGGCCAGATCGTGGGGGTGCATTTCAAGGACGGCGAAATCGTCCAGCAGGGCCAATTGCTCTTTTCCATCGACCCGCGCCCCTACAAGGCGGCCTGCGCGGAAGCGCAGGCCGGCCTCGCCAGCGCGACCAGCGAACTCGAGCTCGCACGCGCCGACCTCGCTCGAGCGCAGCGGCTGGTGGGCGACAGCGCGATTTCAAAGAGCGACATCGATCAGTTGCAGGCGCGGGTGCGGGCCGGCACGGCAGACGTTGCCGGCGCGCAAGCTCGCGTTGCGCTGAAGTCGCTCGAGTTGGAATTCACGGAGGTGCGCTCGCCGATAACGGGCAGGGTTTCCGACCGCCGTGTCGACCCCGGCAACCTGGTCATGAGTGGAGAAGCGGGAAACGGCACCCGCCTGACCACCATCAATGCGCTGGACCCGATCTATTTCACATTCGACGCATCCGAAGCCTTGTACCTGAAAGCCATGCGTGCCGGGGAACCGAGCGCGGCGCAAACCCAGGTCGAGGTGCGGCTTCAGGATGAACCCGACTACACCTGGCGCGGAAAGCTCGACTTCACGGATAACGGGATCGACCCTCGCTCGGGGACCATACGAATGCGCGCCGTGGTCGCGAATCCGAAATTGTTCCTGACGCCGGGGTTGTTCGGAAACATGAGGCTGGCAAGCGGATCCGGCGCGCCTGCCTTGCTGATTCCCGACGCCGCGGTCCAGATCGATCAGACGCGCAAGACGGTTCTCACCGTTTCCGCCGAGGACACGGTACTGGTCAGGACCGTCGAACTCGGCCCGCTCGTCGACGGGCTCCGGATCGTGCGTGCCGGCCTGGCCGCCGACGACAGAGTGATTGTCGGCGGACTGCAACACGCCATTCCGGGCGCGAAGGTGCAAACGAAGCCGGAACCACCGGCGTTCGCGTCGTAACGAGGCCCCGGCGGCTGCCATAAAGGAAAAAATCTCATGCGCCTGTCGCGCTTCTTCATTACGCGCCCGATATTCGCCGCGGTGCTGGCGATCGTCATCACGATTGTGGGTGCGATCTCCTATTTCGCGCTTCCCGTTGCGCAATACCCGGACATCATTCCGCCCACCGTCGTCGTTTCCGCCACCTACCCCGGCGCCTCGGCGGAAACCGTCGCGGAAACCGTTGCCGCGCCCATCGAGCAGGAAATCAATGGCGTGGAGAACATGCTTTACCAGTCCAGCCAGTCCACGGCGGACGGAAAGGTGGCCATATCGATTACGTTCAAGGTTGGGACCGATCTCGACGCCGCCCAGATGCTCGTGCAGAACCGGGTTGCGGCGGCCGTGCCGCGCCTGCCGCAAGAGGTGCAGCGGCTGGGAGTCACCACCCGCAAGACCTCGCCAAGCGCCCTGATGGCGATCAACCTGGTCTCTCCGGATGGCTCGCTGGATCAAGCCTATCTGTCGAACTACGCGCTCACCCAGCTGCGCGACAAGCTGAGCCGCATCGACGGTGTCGGCGAGGCCCGGATTTTCGGTAGCCGCGAAGTGGCCATGCGGGTCTGGATCGATCCGCGGCGCGCCGCCGCGCTTGAGCTGACGGCCGGGGAGATTGTCGCCGCCATGCGCGCCCAGAACGTGCAGGTCGCCTCCGGGGCGCTGGGCCAGCCGCCCAACCCGGGCGCCCAGGCCTTCCAGCTGAACGTCCGAACGCAGGGGAGGCTGAGCGAGCCGGAGCAGTTCGCCGACATTGTGATCCGCACGGATTCCGCTGGCCGCCAGACGCGCGTTCGCGACGTCGCGCGCGTCGAACTGGGCGCCGACGACTACGGAACCAATTCCTATCTTTCGGGCAAGCCATCGGTCATGATCGCCATTTTCCAGCGGCCTGGCACGAACGCGCTTGAGACTGGCATCACCCTCGAACGCGAGATGCAGGCGGCGGCAAAGGCGTTTCCACCCGGTCTTGAGTACCGGATCATGTGGAACTCGACGCGCTTCATTGCGCAATCCACCGAAGCGGTCCGGGAGACGCTTTTCGAAGCCGCGGCGCTCGTTGTTCTGGTCATCTTCGTTTTCCTTCAGAACTGGCGCGCCGCAATCATCCCCGTCGTGGCGATTCCCATCTCGCTGGTGGGCACCTTCGCCTTGCTGGCCGTGTTTGGCTACAGCTTGAACAGTCTGTCGCTGTTCGGCCTGGTCCTGGCGATCGGCATCGTCGTGGACGACGCCATCGTCGTCGTGGAAAACGTGGAACGAAACCTGGCGCGGGGCCTGAGCCCGCTGGAAGCCGCGCGCGTCTCGATGGACGAAGTGTCGGCGGCCCTGGTGGCCATCGTGCTGGTGCTTTGCGCGGTATTCATTCCCACGTTCTTTCTGACCGGCCTTTCCGGGGCGTTCTACAAGCAGTTCGCGCTCACCATTTCCGGCGCCACCGTCATTTCCCTCGTCTTGTCGCTGACGCTGTCGCCTGCCTTGGCCGCGGTGCTGCTGCGGCCACACAAAAAGGAGAAAAGCCGGCATCCTCTCGTCCGGCGCCTGCAGCTTGCCGGCGACGGGTTCAATGAGCGATTCGACCGGTTCAGCGCCCGCTATGGCCGATTGACGCAGTGGCTGGTGGCGCGTCCGAAGCGCGTCCTGGTCAGCTATGGCGGACTCGTGCTGGCAACCATAGGCATATTCTGGGTCACGCCCACCGGTTTCATTCCCGCGCAGGACCAGAGCTATCTGATATCGATCACGCAACTGCCGCCGGGCGCCTCGCTGGCGCGCACCGATGCCGTCGTGCAGGAGGTATCCAGGCGGCTGCTGAAGATCGACGGGATTCGCGGCACGATCATGCTGCCCGGCTACGACGCCGCGTCGAATACGAATTCGCCGAACACCGCCACCGCCTTCATCCCGCTCAAGCCATTCGAAGAACGGTCCCGCCCCGCCAGCGCCATCCTGGATGAAGCCCGCAAGTCCGTCGCGGACATTGATCAGGCGCGGGTGCTCATCATTCCCCCGCCGCTGATCGACGGCATCGGCTCGGCGGGCGGCTACCGGATGATGGTGCAGGATCGTGGCGGCCACGGCTACAAGCCGCTCGGTTCGGCTGCCGATCAGCTCATGGCCAAGGCGAACGGCACCGAGGGGCTATCGCAGGTCTACTCGTTCTTCAACACAGCCACGCCCCGCATCTTCGCCGACATCGACCGGCGCAAGGCCGAGGCGCTGGGCGTCCCGCCGGATCGCGTCTTCGAAGCGCTGCAAGTCTATCTGGGATCGGCCTATGTGAATGACTTCAACCTGCTGGGACGCACGTTCCGGGTGATCGCGCAGGCCGAACAAGGCCAGCGCAACAGCGAATCCGACATCGCCAATCTGAAGACGCGCTCCGACAGCGGGGCAATGGTGCCCATCGGCTCGGTGGCCACGTTCAAGAGCGAAACCGGGCCGTTCCGGGTGGTGCGCTACAACCTGTTCCCCGCGGTCGAGGTGGACGGAGACACCGCGCCGGGCTCTTCCACGGGCAGGTCGCTCGCCACGATGGAAAGGCTCGCCGGCGAGACGCTGCCCTCGGGATACGGCTACGAATGGACGGGCATCGCGTTCCAGCAGAAGATCGCGGGCAACACGGCAGGCCTCGTCTTCGCGCTGGCGGTGGTGTTCGTGTTCCTGGTGTTGGCCGCCCAATATGAAAGCCTCACCCTGCCCCTGGCCATCATCCTCATCGTCCCCATGTGCCTGCTTGCGGCCATGGTCGGCGTCAATCTGCGCGGGATGGACAACAACGTCCTGACGCAGATCGGTCTCGTGGTGCTGATCGCCCTTGCCGCCAAGAACGCGATCCTGGTGGTCGAGTTCGCGAAACAGGCGGAAGAGGAAGACGGCCTGAGCCCGGCCGCCGCGGCGGTGCGCGCCGCGCAGACCCGCTTGCGCCCGATCCTGATGACGAGCTTTGCCTTCATTCTTGGCGCCGTGCCCATGCTCGTGGCCTCGGGCGCGGGCGCCGAGCTGAGGCAGGCATTGGGCACCTCCGTTTTCTTTGGCATGGTCGGCGTCACCGTCTTCGGCCTGCTCTATACCCCCACGTTCTACGTCGTTTGCCGCACGCTCGGAGATCGGCTGTCCCGACGGGCGGGCGCCCGCTCGCTGGAACCGCGACACGACCAACCAGGAACCCTCACGTGACTCGATTGCACATCCTATCCATGTTGGTTGCACCGCTGCTCCTGAGCGCGTGCGCGGTCGGCCCGGACTACGAAAAGCCGCCGATCCCGGTTTCGGCGGCGGGGCCGTTCCTGTCCCGAAGCGATGCGACCGCGCCCGACGCCGTTCCCGTTTCCCCGGACTGGTGGAGGCTATACGAGGACCCGGTGCTGGACAGGCTGGTGCAGGATGCCCTGGCCTCGAACACCGACGTGCGCGTGGCGATCGCGCGGCTGGCCCGCGCGCGCGCCCAACTTCGCCAAACCTCCGCCGATCGGCTGCCAGGCACCGAACTTGGCGCAAGCGCGAACCGGCAGCGGCAATCCGCCATCCAGGCCGCGCCCGGCGTCGATCGCGAGAATACCGTTGTCGATGCGGGTCTATCCGTGGCGTATGAGGTCGACCTGTTCGGCCGCGTGAGACGGAACATCGAAGCGTCACGGGGCGATTACCAGGCGGCGCAGGCCGAGCTGGACGCCGTGCGGGTATCGACCGTGGCGGCGACGACCCGCGCCTACCTGGGCGCCGCCAGCGCCGCGCATCGCCTGGCCGTGGCAAGACAGATCGTGGAACTGCTGGACCGCTCGGTCAGCGTGACGACCAGCAGGGAGGACGCGGGCCTGACGACTTCCCTGGACACCGCGCGTATCGCGGCGCTTCGGGACCAGCGACGAGCTGACATCCCCAGGATCGTCGCCGAGCGCCAGGCCGAGCTGTTCCGGCTCTCGCTGCTGACCGGCCGATCGCCCAGGGACCTCCCGCCCGAAGCCGCCGCGCTCGCGGCGCCGCCCACGGTCCTGCAGCCCATCCCTGTCGGCAACGGCATGGCTCTGCTCGCCCGGCGTCCCGACGTGCGCGCCGCGGAGCGACGACTGGCGGCGGAAACGGCCCGGATCGGCGTGGCGACGGCAGCGCTTTACCCGCGCGTCTCCATCGGCGCGTCGGTCGGCTCCGCCGGGCTGGGCCTGAACGACTTCTTCGGCAGCGGCCCGCTACGCTGGCTGGCCGGTCCGCTCCTGTCCTGGTCGTTCCCGAACCAGGAAGCGATCCGCGCCCGTATCGATGGCGCCACCGCCGACGCCCAAGCCGCGCTGGCGGCGTTCGACGGGACGGTGATACAGGCCTTGAGCGAGACGGAAACCGCGCTCTCGAACTACGCCCGGAGCCTGGACCGGCGCGTGTCCCTGGCCGCGGCCCGGGACCAGGCGGAGAAAGTGGCGCGCATCGTCCGGGCGCAGGCGCGGGAGGGGCGCGCCGACAGCCTGGCCTTGCTGGACGCGGAGCGCACCTACGCCGACGCGCAGGCGCAGCTTGCCGAGGGTGAAGCGCGGGTCGTAAATGCTCAGGTGGACCTGTTCAAGGCGCTCGGCGGGGGCTGGGAGTCTGTCAGCGCCGACCGTGTGGTTGCCAGGTAGCCCGCGGTCTTCCGGATGGGTTCGAGGCGGCTTGTTTCTGGACGGAGGGCGTAAGGCATGAAAACAGAACGCCGGGCCGCGAAACCCGCCGTGGCCCGCGCATCGGCCGATGCGCCCCGAGCGACCATACAGCTGAACGACATCGCCCTGTTCGTCGAGGTCGCGCGGCGGGGCAGCTTCAGCCTGTCCGCCGCCGCGCTCGGCGTGCCTCCCTCGACGCTGTCGCGGCGAGTGAGCGGACTGGAACGCGATCTGGGGATGCCGCTGCTCAAGCGCAGCACCCGGAAAATCGGCTTGACCGAGGCCGGCGCGCTCTACTTCGAGCGTTGCCGGGACCTCATCGATGAAGCGCGCGTCGCGCATGAGCAGTTGCAGGCCGGCATCGCCTGTCCCGGCGGGCAACTGAGCGTGTCGCTGCCGGCCTCGCTGGCCCAGGTATTCATGCCGACGGCGATCGACGCCTTCCACCGCCGGTATCCGGACATCCATTGCCATTTCGAACTGGGCAATCAGCGCGTCGACCCGATCAGCAGCACTTGCGACATCGCGCTGCGCTTCGGCCCGCAGCCGAGTTCCAGCCTGATCGCCCACGTCATCAGCGCAATGACGCCGCGCCTGTATGCATCCGCCGCCTATCTCGACAGACACGGCGCGCCGCGGACGCCGGCCGACCTGGCCCGGCATCAATGCCTGGTCGGCGCGCCGACAGGCGAGTTCCAATGGGTATTGCGCTCAGACACGCGGGAAGAGAGGGTCCAGGTATCGGGCAAGGTGGCGGCCAGCGATTCCGGCATGATCCGATCCCTGGTCCGCGCGGGAGTCGGAGTCGGGCCGCTCTTGAAGTTCGAGGCCGGGGAAGCCAGCGGCGACAGGATTGTCCATGTCCTGGAGCGATGGTCACTGCCGCAGGTTCCCCTGGTCGCCCTGCTCCCCACGCGCAAGGCGCCGGCGAGAGTCAGGGCGTTTCTGGATTTCATTCGTCCCAATCTTCAGGAATGCTGAATTCCTCGAGCCGCATCGATGGACATGGCCACGCTGATCAGTACCACCGCCGCGATGGAAGCCGCGAACACCCGCCGCGCCCAGCGCGCATCATCGCTGGCCGAGAACCCCGCGAGCGCGGTTTTCAGCCAGTAGACGCCGCTCAGGAGAACCGTTGAGAGGTACAGATTTCCCACGTATCCCAACGCGGGAAGCGCAAGCGCGGCCGCGATAAAGGCGGCGATGTACAGGACGATACGCCGCTTCGCGTGATGTCGCCCCTTCACCAGGGGCAGGACGGGGATGGACGCCGCTTCGTAGTCCTTCCACCTGAACAGGGCGATGGCATACGAATGAGGCATTTGCCATATCCCGAAGATCACGAAGAGCGCGACAGCCGCGGTGTCGAGGGTTCCACGCACCGAGCAATAGCCCACCACGGGAGGGATCGCCCCCGATATGCTGCCGACCAGCGTGGCGTGGACCGATCTGCGTTTCAGGATAAGCGAGTACAGGCCGACATAGACAACGTATCCGATGAGCATCAGGAACAGCGGCGCAATTCGATGCGTCGCGGCATACAACAGCGAGAACCCGATGAGAGCCAGAATACAGGTGAAGGCGAGCGCCGACCTTATCGAAATGCTCCCGGTAGCCATCGGACGCGCATAGGTGCGTTCCATGAGCCGATCGATATCACGGTCAATCACGTTGTTGGCGGCGCAGCCGGAGCCGATCACGAGCGCTGCGCCGGATATCACCAGTGCAAGGTGACTTGCATCCACGACGCCCTGCGATGCGAGCAAGTAGCCTCCGGCGAGAGATATCAGATTGCCGGCCACAATGCCTGGCTTGACCAATTCGAGATAGGTTCGATACATGAAATTGCGCCGCACCGATGTGGGCGCGAACAGGAAGCAGCCGAACAGGCTTGATGACAGGAATAACCGTGATCGCGCCGCTCGTGGGCTAACGCGTGGGCCTGTCGGATCTATGAATGGCCACGGCGATACGGTCGAATGCGACGCGAGGAATTATCTGGACCACGGAGTTTTCCTTCGCGCCGCAAGCTTTATAGCCTCTGTGCAACGGTGCACGAAAGTGAAGTTTCGGACATGGATCCCGCAGATCCCGACGTCACGAAAAACCGATGACCATGGCGCGGCCCGCGATCATGTCTTCGAACAGGGCCGTGATGCTCGGGGCGACGTCGCGCGTGTCCTCGAATTCCGGCTCGATGCCGTGCACGATGCGGCCCGAGTCGCGTTCTATCGCCAGGAATTCGTAGTCGCCGGCAACGCTCATGTAGATCGGCGTGTGCTGGCTCCAGAAGTCCAGGACCGCCTGCCGGCCGCCATCGTCCAGCGCCGCCTCCAGGCTGATATCGCGCAGGGCGTGCCAAGGAAAAGCGCTGTCCCCCGTGCCGTCATGGTCGGCCGCGCTCAGGAACCAGCGTGTCTGGGTCGCGTTGTGCAATTCGGTGAAGGTCGCCAGGAATGCGCCATAGCCGTGCGCGTCGCCCGGCGCGGCCGCGGCGGTCGGGTCGGGCGTCGTCCGGCGCACCGTCCAGCCGCGAGCGGCAAGATGATCCAGGAAGCGTTGTTGCAGCGATGTCATGTCGGTTTTCTCGGATCGGCTATCTGAATCGGGTATCCACGGGACCCTTGTAACGCCATCCGTCAATAAAGACGAACTTTATTCCCGCCACGGTTCGTCGGTTCCAATTAATAGTATTTCTTATTCGCATTCGCTACACTAGCGGCCATCTTGCAATCTCCCGACCCCCTTTCCCTCCCCGCGGTCGAGCAGCTTTATCGCCATCACCATGGCTGGCTGCAAGGCTGGCTCCATCGCAAGCTGGGCGACAGCGGCGACGCGGCCGATCTGGCGCACGACACGTTCGTGCGGCTGATGGCCGCGCGCCGGCCGCCCGTCTTGCGCGAGGAGCCGCGCGCGCTGATCACGCATATCGCCAAGGGGCTGCTGATCGACCATTGGCGCCGCCGCGCGGTGCAACAGGCCTATCTGGAAACGATCGCGCACCTGCCCGAGCCGCAGGTGCCGTCGCCGGAAGCTGGTCTCATGATCGTGCAGACGCTGGTGGCGATCGACGCCATGCTGCAACGCCTGCCGGCCGCGACGCGCGACATGTTCCTGCTGGCCCAGCTCGATGGGCTCACGCTGCGGGAGATTGCCGGGCGGACCGGCAAGCCCGTCATCACGGTACGGCGCCATCTGCACAAGGCCCTGATGGCCTGCATGAGCGCCGCCGCATGAACGAGGCGCTGCTCGAGGAAGCGGCCAGCTGGGTGATCCGGCTGCGCTACGAGCCCGCCGATGCGAACACGCGCCGGGCGTTCGAGCGCTGGCTGGCGCAGGGCGAGGCCCATGCGCAGGCCTGGGGCCGCGCCGAACAGGTGCTGGGCGCGTTCGACGGGCTGCCGGCGCGGATCGGGCATGACGTGCTGCGCGCCACCGGCAAGCGGCGGGGCCGCCGCGCCGTGCTGCGCGCGATGCTGGGGCTGGGCGTGGCGGCGCCGTCCGGCTGGCTGGCATGGCGTGAGGCGCCCGCCTGGCGCGCGGACCTGCGCACCGCCGCGGGGGAACAGCTGACCCGCAGCCTCGACGATGGCACGCGATTGGTCTTGAACAGCGGCAGCGCGGTCGACCTGCGCTACGGCGCCGCCGAGCGCCGCCTGGTGCTGGTGGCGGGCGAGGTGCTGGTGACCACCGGCCAGGAGACGCAGCGCGCCTACCGGCCATTCGTGGTGCAGACGCCGCAGGGCGAGGCGCAGGCCTTGGGCACGCGCTTCTCGGTGCGGTTGATCGACGATCGCACCGAGGTCATGGTATTCGAGCACGCGGTGCTGGCGCGGCCGGCGCATGGCGCGCCGGTGCGCATCGACGCCGGCCAGCGTGGCAGCTTCACGCGCGGCCAGGCCGGCGCGCTCGCGCCGGTGGACGACAGCGCGGCGCTCTGGGAGCAAGGCATGCTGGTCGTGCGCGACCAGCGCCTGGCCGATGTCGTGGCCGAGCTCGCGCGGCATCGTCCGGGCGTGCTGCGCTGCTCGCCCGAGGTCGCCGGGCTGCGCGTGTCGGGCGCGCTGTCGCTGCGCGATACCGATGCGGCCCTGCACGCCCTGGCCGACCGCCTGCCGATCGCGGTGCGGCGCCTGACGCGCTACTGGGTGTCGGTCGGGCCGGCGGACGCCTGATCGGCCGCCAAGGCAGGCCGCGCATAAAAAATTCGTATTGAGGTGATCACTTTTTCGTTGTCGTGCGGAGTAGGAAGTGAGACCGCATCGAGGGGATGCGGGCGCTTCCGGCTTGACAATGAAAGGATGAAAGAGTGATGGCACGTGTACGCGCAGCGCGGGGCAAGCGATCCCGCAAGGCAATGATCTGGTCGGCGCTGTGGTGCACGGCCATGGCGAGCGCGACGGCGGGTGCGCAGTCCGCGGCGCAGGCCCGCGCGGCGCCGGCCTCGCAGATGCGAGCCGTGGCGATCGGCGCGGGCCCGCTCGATACGGTGCTGGCGCGCTACGCCGCCGCGGCGGGCGTACAGATCGTCTATGACCCCGCGTGGCTGGCGGGCCGCCAGAGTCCGGGCCTCTCGGGCGAGATGAGCGTGCAGCAGGGCTTTGACCGCCTGCTGGCGGGCACCGGCTATCGCGCCGCGCCCAGCGGGGCGGGCACCTATGCCTTGCAGGCCGCGTCGCCAGGCGGGGTCACGCAGCTGGAGGCCGTGACCGTCATGGGCGCGGCCGAGCGCGCCACCAGCGAGGGAACGGGTTCGTACGCCAGCCACGCGGTCACGCTCGGCAAGGGCGCGCAGACGCTCAGGGAGATCCCGCAGTCGGTGTCGGTCGTGACCCGCCAGCAGCTCGATGACCAGAACCTCAACAGCCTGTCGGACGCGATGCGCAACGTGACCGGCATCACCGTCGAGACGCTGGCGAGCGGCGGCAATATCTCGGGATTCATCTCCCGCGGCTATACGCTCGACTCGATCCAGGTCGATGGCATGCGCTCGCCCGCGGGCGCGGGCAACCTGTCGGCGGGCTTCGACCTCGCCATCTACGATCGCATCGAAGTGCTGCGCGGCCCGTCCGGCCTGTATCAAGGCACCGGCGAGCCGGGCGGCAGCGTGAACCTCGTGCGCAAGCGCCCCCTGCAGGAATTCGCCTTTGGCGCGCAGGCCAGCGCGGGATCGTGGGACTACTACCGGGCAGTGGCCGACCTGAGCACGCCTTTCGACAGCCAGGGCAAGGTGCGCGGGCGCTTCATCGCCGCCTACGAAGATCGCGGCTCGTTCGTGGACCGGGTGAATTCGACGCGGCCGACGCTCTACGGCATCGTCGAGGCCGATCTCACGCCGCACACCACGCTGGCGGCCGGCGTGGCGTATCAACGCGCCCGCACCACCCCCGCGTTCGGCCTGCCGGCCTATGCCGACGGCTCGCTGCTCGACGTGCGCCGCGGCGCCAACCTCAGCGCGGCCTGGAACCAGATCGAAGAGGACACCACCGAGATCTTCGCGGACCTAGAGCACCGGCTCGCGGGCGGCGGCGTCGTCAAGGCGAGCGTGTTCCACCGCGATACCGACACGCCCACGCGCCTGACCACCTGGCCCAACCGGGCCGTCAATCCGCTCAACGGCGATTCCAACCTCATCGCCTGGTCGTACCGCAACCACTGGAAGACCACGGGCGCGGACGCCAACCTGAACCTGCCGATCGAGGCCTTCGGCCGCGAGCACAGCCTGCTGCTGGGCGCCGACTACAGCTACACGCGCAAGCGCTTCACCTATGGCGGCGGCACGGTGTTCCCGACCAACGTGTACGAGCCGGTCACCGACATGGCGCGGCCCGACATGGAGCAGGTCAACGGCAACGACGGGCGCACCAGCGAGTTCGGCCTGTATACCCGCGCCAATTTCCAGGCGACCGACCATCTGAAGATCATCGCGGGCGCCCGCCTGGCCTGGTGGAAGAACGACGCGCGCAACGCCAACCAGTACTTCGGCGACTTCAGCCAGGCCGAGACGCGCATCGCCGCGCGCACCACGCCGTATGCCGGCGTGGTGTATGACCTCACCCCGCAGCTGTCGGCCTATGCGAGCTACACCAGCATCTTCCAGCCGCAGACCGATATCGACGCGCAGGGCAACACGCTGGCGCCGCGCGTCGGACGCCAGATCGAGACCGGCCTGAAGGGCGCGTTCATGGACGGCAGGCTCAACGCGCATGCCGCGCTGTTCCAGATCCTGGACCGCAACCGGGCGATGAGCGACCTGAACAATCCGATGTATTCGGTGGCGGCGGGCAAGGTGCGCAGCCAGGGCTTCGAGACCGAGGTCAGCGGTTCGCTGCTGTCGAACTGGGACATCGTGGCGGGCTACGCCTACACGCAGACCAAGTACCTGGAGGCGGCCCCGGGCACCGAAGGGCTCTCGTACAGCACCATCACGCCGCGCCACGCCATCAACCTCTGGACGCGCTACCGCTTCACCCAGCCGGCGCTGGAAGGGTTCAGCGTCGGCACGGGCGTGCGCTGGAACAGCGGCAACTACCTGCAGAGCGGCAAGGTGCGTTGGGACCAGGGCAGCTATGCCCTCGTCTCGGCCCAGATCGGCTATCGCTACAACCGCCACCTCGAGGGCACGCTCACGGTCGACAACCTGTTCGATCGCAAGTACTACGAGAAACTCGGCGGCGCCGCGCGGCAGAACTATTACGGCCAGCCGCGTAGCGTGATGCTGACGCTGCGCTATCAGTACTGAGGCGGGTCGGCCATCGGCTTGCGCAACAATGTGTCGTTACGTAATAAACATCGACGCCGCCGCGAACTGCGCGCAAGCTGATGGCTCACTCTAACGTTGGGGAGACTCAATGTATGACGACATCAGAAGGCAAGGTTCTAGCGCCGCGGAACAGGGCGCCGTGAAACTGGACTGCCCCTATTTCAGGCTTGAGCTGATGCCGACCTGGACCCGCGAACCGCTGACCCAATGGCTGGCGAAGGTGCGAGCCTGGGAGGCCGGCTGGCAGGACCAGCAGCATTCACGAGCGCGGATGTAGTCCCGCCCGCGCCACCCCGGGGGCCATGCCCCCTTTTTCACGCCCTGCGCCCGCCAGCCCCGCCTGCCGGCGGCAGGCCGACCCGGCCAGCGCGCCGCGCCCCCCCTGCAAATCGGTAAAAAGTACCGCCCGCCTCGGCACGGACCGCGCGGTTGCCGAGGCGGTGGCCGCGCGGACCCGTTGCGGTCGGCGGGAACATGGATTGCTACTGCTGTTTCTCAACGGCCATCCCCCCGATGCGCCGCGCACGCAATCCCACGGGAGTACGCCATGAAAATCCGCCTTCTCACCCCGATAGCCCTGCTGTTGTTCGCGCTGGGCGGGCCGCAGGCCGCGCTGGCGCAAGCCGCGCCTTCGGCCCAGGCGGAAACGCGGCTGGACAGTGGCGACCGCGACTTCCTGGAAAACGCGGCGCAGGCGGGCCACCTGGAAGTCGAGGGTAGCCGGCTGGCGCTGGACAAGGCGCGCAGCCCCGAGGTCAAGCGCTTCGCGCAGAAGATGATCGAGGACCACGGCAAGGCCGGCCAGGAACTGGCCGCCTTGGCCAAGCACAAAGGCTATGACGCGCCCACCGGCCCGTCCGTGATGCAGAAGGCGCGCTTGCAGGCCCTGGGGCTGCGCGATGACGGCTTCGACAAGGCGTATGCCGACGAGATCGGCGTCGGCGCGCACGAGCAGGCCGTCGAACTGTTCGAGAAGGCCTCCAACGAGGTCAAGGACCCGGACATCAGGCAGTTCGCCATCCAGACGCTGCCCACCTTGCAGCAACACCTGCAAATGGCCAAGTCACTCAAACAAAGTACGGAAAAGCAGTGATCGCGACGGATATGGCTAGCATATGGACCGCGATGAGCTTCTGGCGCGCATGTTGGCGACCCCCGTTTCCGACAGGCATCTGAACGACTGGCCGGAGGTGCTCTCCGACTACGCCAGGTGCTTGGTGGACCTGCAGGGCAAGCTCTCCGCCGGAGACATGGAGATGCTGATCGGCGCCGGCGCCGATTTCTATCGGACGTTGGCGCGTGCCGAGCAATACCGGCAGGCGTCGGTCTGGAATCCGCCCCCCTGACCCTGGGGTGGGCCTTCGATTGACAGGACCTGCCATGATCACACCCGAAACGGCCGCGCCTTCGCCCCTGGTCGACCCTGCATTGGGCGCGCCTTCCCTGCCCCCGGCTGCCGCGCCCGCGCCGCGCCGGCTGCTGTCCCTGGGGCTGTTGCTGGGGTTGCTGCTCTGGGCGCTGGGCACCGCGCTGCTGGTGATGTTCAACCTGGCCATGCGCCTGGCCGCCTGAAGCGCATCGCCCGGGCCGTCAGGTACGCGCCGCGCCCGGCCGGCATGGCAATTGCTGCTTTGCGCAATTGCCCGCATCCGGAGGCGCCGTGCTTTCTTCCTGGCTTTCCCGCCCCTTCGTGCCCGCCGAACATCCCGTTGCGCTGTGGCTCGCCGCCCTCGTGGCGGGCGCGGCGCTGTTTGTCGCCCTCAAGCTTGCCTTGCGGTTGGCGCGCGCGCGGCTCGACCGGCTGGCGCAACCCTCCGGACACGGCGTGGCCGGCGCGGCTTCGCGGGTGCTGTTGCGCACGAGCTGGCTGATCCTGGCATTGGCCTCGCTGCTGATCGCGGTCGACGTGGTCGGCGCGCCGCTGCCGGGCAGCGGTTTCGGCGCGGGCCATCTCTGGTTCGTGCTGATCGCGTTACAACTGGCGCTGTGGCTCGACCGCGGCATCGAGGCAGGCCTGAGCGAGGCGGTGGCGGCGCGCGGGCGCGCCGGCTCCATCACGGCCACGCTGCTGTCGTTCCTGTTGCGCGCGCTGGTCTGGGTCATCGTGCTGCTGGCGATGCTGGACAATGTCGGCGTCAACATCACCGCGCTGGTCGCCAGCCTGGGAATCGGCGGTGTCGCGGTGGCGCTGGCGGTGCAGACCATCCTGAGCGATCTGTTCGCCTCCATCTCGATCGGCCTGGACAAGCCCTTCGAGGCCGGCGATTTCATCGTGTTCGGCCAGGTCGCCGGCAGCATCGAACACGTCGGCCTCAAGACCACGCGCATCCGCAGCCTGGGCGGCGAGCAGATCGTCTGTTCCAACACGGAACTGCTCAAGCAGACCATCCAGAACTACAAACGCATGCAGCAGCGCCGTATCGTGTTCTCCATCCGCGTCACCTATCGCACGCCGGTCGAGCAGGTGGCGGCGGTGCCCGCCATCATCCGCGCCCAGATCGAGCGGCAGCCGGATACCCGCTTCGACCGCGCGCACCTGGCCCGGCTGGCCGAGAGCGCGCTGGAGTTCGAGGCGGTCTATTACGTGATGAGCGCGGACTACAACCAGTTCATGGACCTGCAGCAGGCCATCTACCTGGGCGTGATGCGCGACCTGCAAGCCGCCGGCATCGCGCTGGCGCTGCCGGAGCGCACGCTGCACGTGGTCCGGCCGCCGCCGCGCCATTAACGCGTGTCGGCGCCCCCGCCGGAGCCGGCCGAGGCGCCCGAGCCGGGCATGCCGCCCTGGCCGGTCGAACCGGTGCCGCCCTGGCTGCGCGGCGCTCCGCGGCTGTCCGTGCCGCCCTCGCCGCCCAGGCGTTCGGACGGCCGCTTTTCCTTGGCGGGGCGGGGTTCGCCCTGCGGGGGAGGCGTCTTCTGCGCGGGTGCCGGCCCGGCCTTGCCCGGTTGCGCCGCCGACGGGTTGCGCGGCGGGGCCCGCAGTTCGCCGGGCCTGGACGGCGTGGTCGAACCGGGCTTGGGCAGGGTCGCGGGAGCGGCATTGCCCGGCGTGGCGCTCGGCGCCGGCATGGCCGCGCCGTCCGGCGGCCGCGACTGGGCCCAGCCGCTGGCCGCGGCCAGCGCGTTGACGAGGAGAGCGGTGGCGATGATGTTTACGGTCTTCATGATGGACTACCTCCGATGTGGAACCCTGGCCGCGCCCGACAGGGGCATGGCCGCCGCGGCATGGCGCGCCCGGCCAGGATGGCCGGCAACGCCTGGCGCCAGCGCCTGGCGCAGCAGGTCCCCCAGTTGCGCCAGGCCCGCGTGCAGGTCGCCGCTGATGTGGACGCGCAGGCAACGGCGGCCTCGCGCCCTCAGCTCTTCCATGTCGCCGAACGCCTGTGCGCGCTGCGTGGCGCCGAAGTCCGCCGCATGGCCGGGCGCCACCAGCTCGCCCGGCGCCTGCGCCGTGATGAAGAGGAACCGCCCGCCGGCCCGGCCGCCCTTGTGCAGCTGGCCGCACGAGTGCAGATAGCGCGGCCCGAATCCGCCCTGGGTGGCCACGCCGGTGGCGCGCATGATGTCGCCGCGCGCGCCAGCCAGCCAGCTTTCACACGCCGCATCGCGCGGCAGGTAGGCCAGCAGGGCCACGTAGTCGCCCGCCCGCGCCGCATGCGCCAGATGGGCCGCCAGCAACGCCGCCGCCGACGGGGACGAAGCGGGCTCGCCATGGAAGGCCAGCGCCCCCTCCACCCGCAACAGCTCGCCGCCCCCGGCCACCGCCGCGGGCCCCGCGGCCACCGACAGGGCGCGCGTGCGCGCCTTGCTGGCCTCCACGTCGGGCTGATCGAACGGATTGACGCCCAGCACCGCGGCGGCGATCGCGGTGGCTACTTCCCAACGGAAGAATTCCTGCGCCACGGCCAGCCCCGGGCCGCAGCGGCAGACCAGCACCGGGAAACCGGCCGCCGCCAGCTCGCGCGCGCGCGCGGCCAGCCCGGCGTCGGGCGCGGCGGTGCTGGCCAGGTGCACGAACAGCCGGTCGGGGCCATACCGCGAGGGTGCGGCCAGGGGTTCATCCGCGATCGGCACCAGGCCCTTGCCCTGCTTGCCGGTCGATTCGGCCAGCAATTGCTCCAGCCAGCCGCCCAGCGCCCGCAGCCCGGGATCGGCCAGCAGCGTGACCTTGTCGCGTCCGGCCAGCGCCGCTTCTCCCAGCAGCAGGCCCAGCACCAGCCCGGGATTGCGATGCGCCGCGGCATGACGCGCGCAAGCGCGCCGCATGGGCTGGGCCGCGCGCGCCAGGCTGGCCGGATCGTGGCCCAGCAGTGCCGCCGCCACCAGGCCGAACGGCGACAGCACCGAACTGCGTCCCCCGACCGCGGGATTGCCCTCGAACACCGCGGCATAGCCCTCGCGCTGCGCGCGCGCCTGCAGCGGCGTGCCGGGATCGGTAATGGCGACAAAGCGCCGGCCGGCCTCCTGGCGCCCGAGCAGGTCCACCACGCGCTGGTGGAAATAGGCCGCCAGCATGCCCGACTCCAGCGTGGCGCCGGACTTGCTGGCGACCACGAACAGCGTGCGCGTCAGATCCAATTGCGCCTGGAGCGCGAGAATCTGCGCCGGGTCGGTGGAATCGAGCACGCGCAGCCGCAGGCCGCCGCCGGCCACGCCGAGAATGCGGGCCAGCGCTTCGGCGCCCAATGTCGCGCCGCCCATGCCCAGCAATACGGCATCCGAGAAGCCCGCCACGCACAGCCGGCGGCAGGCGGACGCCAGCCGGCCCATGCTGCCTGGCGCCGCCCCCGGCCGCAGCCAGCCGAGCCAGCGGTTCTCGTCCGCGCCGGTCCAGAGCGATGCATCGCCCGACCACAGGCGCGCCATCCACGCCTGCCGCCGCGCCTGCGCCAGGCGCGCTTCGACGCGCGCCGCCAACGATGCCGGGATGTCATGGGAAAACCCGTTCAAGGGAGGGAGGGCGCGGACCGGGCGCGCGGGACCGCGCGCGCCCTTGGACGTTTGCCGCGACCGCGGCGCGCGCGGGGCGAGAGGAAGCGTGGCGGGCGAGTACATATCCATGAATAGGGTTCCTAAAAGCCCGAAGCACGCGGCCGAGAGGCTGGCGCGCGCGTTTCGCGCAGGCGCGGGATGGCCGCGGCAGGGCCAAGCCGGTCGATGCCCGGTGTCTGCTGCGGATCGACGTCCGGCATGGGGTTGGGCAGGCTGTCCGGCGGACTGCGCTCGGGGCGGTCCGGGTCCCGCCGCGCGGGCGGCGCGACGTCCGGCGATTCGGCCGGCGACTGATCCGGCGGGACAGGCGGTCTCGGGGCGGAGGGCGCGTCGGCCGGGCGCGGACCCGCGGCGGCGCCCGCCTGCCGGTTCTGCAAAATCTTCTGTGTCATTGCCGACTCCTGGAGCGGGAAGGAAGCGCTGTCGGCTTCCATTCCGGATGGAGCCGCATTCCAGCAAGCGGCATGCCCGCCGCCTGGCGCCCGGCACGGGACTTGCTCGGGGCAGGGATTCCCCGCCTGGAGCCGCCATGTCCGTTCCCGAAGCCACCACCTTGACGGTGCTGACCGTCAATACCCACAAGGGCTACACCAGCTTCAACCGCCGCTTCATGCTGCACGACCTGCGCGAAGCGTTGCGCTCGGCGGCGCCGGACCTGGTGTTCCTGCAAGAGGTGGTGGGCGAGCACCAGGGCATGGCCGCGCGCCATGCGGGCCGCTGGCCGACGCAATCGCAATACGAGTTCCTGGCCGACACGCTGTGGCGCGATTTCGCCTATGGCCGCAACGCGGTCTACCCGGCGGGCCACCACGGCAACGCCGTCCTGTCGCGCTATCCGATCGCGCGCTTCGAGAATCATGACGTCAGCGTCGGCGACCACGAAAGCCGCGGCCTGCTGCATTGTGTGTTGCGACTGCCCGGCGGCGCGCGCGCGGTGCACGCGATCTGCGTGCACCTGGGCCTGCTGGAGCGCCATCGCCGCCAACAGATCGCCAGCCTGTGCCGCCTGGTGGCGCGCGAGGTGCCGGCCGCCGACGCTTTGCTCATCGCCGGCGATTTCAACGACTGGCGCCTGAAGGCCGACCGGCTGATGCGCGACTGCCGGGTGCAGGAAGTCTTCACCTCGCGCCTGGGGCGGCCGGCCCGCACGTTCCCGGCGCGCTGGCCGCTGCTGCGCCTGGACCGCATCTACGTGCGCAACGTGCGCGACTGGCGCCCCGTGCCGCTGGCCTCGCGAGTGTGGTCGCGCCTGTCCGACCACGTGCCGATCGCGGCGGAGATCGCGCTATGACGGACATTGCCCTGGGTTGGCGCAGCGGCAACCGCTACACGCTGCTGGAAAACGGCGAAGCCTATTTCCCCGCGGTGCGTGGCGCCATCGACGGCGCCACGCGCGAGATCCTGGTCGAAACCTTCATCCTGTTCGACGATGTGGTCGGCCGCGCGCTGCAACAGGCCCTGATCGCCGCGTCGCAACGCGGCGTCAGCGTCGACCTGCTGGCCGATGGCTATGGCTCGGACCAGTTGCCCGAGGCATTCCTGGCGGCGCTGACCGGCGCCGGCGTGCGCGTGCACCTGTTCGACCCGCGCCCGCGGCTGTTCGGCGTGCGCACCAACCTGTTTCGCCGCATGCACCGCAAGATCGTCGCGGTGGACGGCGCCTGCGCCTTCATCGGCGGCATCAACTTTTCGGCCGACCACCTGCGGGACTACGGCCCGCAGGCCAAGCAGGACTATGCCGTGCGGGTGGAGGGTCCGCTGGCCGCCGACATGGCCGACTACGCCCGCGCGGCCCTCGGGCCCCGGCGCGGCCGCCGCCGCTGGCCCGCGCGCCTGGAACCGGTACCGGCCGGCGACGGCGGCGGCCGGCTGGTGGTGCGCGACAACCAGGGCCACCGCACCGACATCGAGCGTCATTACCGAGCCGGGCTGCGCGCGGCGCGCCAGGACGTGCTGATCGCCAACGCCTATTTCTTTCCCGGCTACCGCCTGCTGCACGACCTGGCCCAGGCCGCGCGCCGCGGCGTGCGGGTGCGCCTGCTGCTGCAAGGCGAGCCCGACATGCTGGTGGCGCAACTGGCCGCCAGCATGCTGTACGACTACCTGATCGACGCCGGCGTCGAGATCTTCGAGTACTGCAAGCGCCCGCTGCACGCCAAGGTGGCCTGCGTCGACACCGATTGGTCCACCGTCGGCTCGAGCAATCTGGACCCGCTCAGCCTGGCCCTGAACCTGGAAGCGAACGTGGTGGCCCGCGACGCCGCGCTGAACGCCGACCTGCGCGCCAGCCTGGAGCGCCTGATTGCCGACGACTGCAAGGCAGTGCGCATGCAGCCCGGCTCGCGGCGGCGCCTGCGGCGCTTCTGGGTCGGCGTGGTGGTGTTCCATTTCCTGCGCCGCTTTCCCGCCTGGGCCGGGGCCTTGCCGGCGCACAAGCCGCGCCTGCGCACCCTGGACGAGGTCGGGCAGCGCGAGGGCGAGGCGCTGTGAGCCTGTACCGTTCGCGCCTGATGCGCGCCGCCCGCCGCCGCTGGCCCCGCGTCAAGCGATGGCTGCCGTGGGTCGTGCTGGCGCTGGCGGCGGGCCTGCTGGCGTATTTCGGCAGTTCGGTCGACTGGCCCCAGGTGTGGCAGGCGGTGCGCCGCATCCCGCGCGCCGCGGTGCTGCTGGCCGCGGCGCTGGTGCTGCCCGCTTATCTGGCCTACGCCTGCCTGGACCTGCTGGCCCGGCGCTACACCAGCCACACCCTGCCCTGGCCCCGGGTCCTGGGCGTGGCCATGCTGAGCTATGCGTTGAATCTGAACCTGGGCGTGCTGCTGGGCGGGCTGGGCGCGCGCCTGCGCCTGTACACCCGGCTGGGCTGCCGCAAGGCCGTCGCCACGCGGGTGGCGCTGTTCTCGGCGCTGTCGAACTGGATCGGTTACGGCTGGGTGGCGGGCGTGGTGTTCGCCAGCGGCGCGCTGGCGGCGCCGCCGGGCTGGGAAATCGGCGCGGGGGTGCTGCGCCTGGTCGGCCTGGGCTTGCTGGCCGCGACCGCGATGTATGTCTGGATCTGCGTGCGCGCCAGCCGCCGCGCGGTGACGTGGATGGGGCAACGCGTGGCGTTGCCGCGCGGTCGCCTGGCGGTATTGCAGAGCGTGACGGCGGCGCTGTCATGGATGCTGATGGGCGCCATCATGTATGTGTTGCTGCAAGGCAAGGTGGGCTACCCGATGGTGCTGGGCATCCTGCTGTGCACCAGCTTCGCGGCAGTCATCACGCGGGTGCCGGGCGGCCTGGGCACCACCGAGGCGATATTCGTGGCCGCCCTGTCCTCGCGCCTGCCGGCGGCCGAAGTGCTGGGCGCGGCGCTGGGCTACCGCGCCCTGTACGCGCTGGCGCCGCTGAGTCTGGCCCTGTTGGCGTTCACCGTGGTCGAAGCGCGTCTCACCTGGCGCAAGCGCAATCCGCAGCCGGGTTAGCCGGCCAGACCCTTCATTACAAAAAGCGGCAACAACGACGGCCGCGCCGCGCGTACCGTCCCCGTCGCCAAGCGCTCGACGCCGGGCATGGCACTTGCTTGGAACGAGGTCTTGCGGAGCGGGCCCGTTCCCGTGGCCTTCCGCCGACTCCGGAGCAAGCATGGTGCCAACAGAAATTCTCATCGTGGCGGCCGAAGCGTTCCCCCTGGCCAAGACCGGGGGGCTGGGCGACGCCATCACCGGCATGGCGCGCGCGCTGGCCCAGGCGCACACCCCGCCGACGCTGCTGCTGCCCGCCTATCGCGGCGTCGCGCGGCGCCTGCCCGACGCCCGCCTGGTCGCCCACCTGCCCGGCTTGCCCGGCGGCGACGCCCGGCTGCTGGCGGGCATCTGCCCGCAATCGGGCCTGTCGTTCCTGCTGCTGGAAAACGACGCCCTGTATGACCGCGCCCATCTGTATCTGGACGACAACGGCCAGGAGCATGTCGACAACGCCCTGCGCTATGCCGCCCTGTCGCATGCCGCCGTGCGCGTGGCGCAGGGCCTGCCGGGCCTCCCGCGCCCCGACGTGGTGCACGCCCATGACTGGCACGCGGCGCTGACGCCGCTGCTGCTGCGGGCCGCCGGGGTCGAGGACGTCAAGAGCGTGCTTACTATCCACAATCTCGCCTTCCAGGGCCATGCGCCCGTCGAGGACGCGGCGCGACTGGGCCTGCCGCCGCCCTTCTGCGGCGAAGCGGGCGCGTTGGCCTGGGGCCGGCTCAATCTCATGAAGGCGGGCATCCGCTATGCCGACCGCATCACGACCGTCAGCCACCGCTATGCGCGGGAAATCCTGACACCCGAGTTCGGCTGCGGACTGGAAGCCACGCTGCAGACGCGCGCGGCGGAGCTGCTGGCCATTCCCAACGGCATCGACACCCACCTCTGGAACCCGACGCGCGACCCGCACCTGGGACCGCTGCGCTACAGCGCCGCGGACCTGGCCAACAAGCGCCTGTGCAAAGCCGCCGCGCAGCACGAGTACGGCCTGCGCGAAGACCCGCAGGCGCTGCTGCTGATCCTGTGCAGCCGGCTGACCGGCCAGAAGATGGCCGACGTCGCGGCGCAGGCCCTGCCGCGCGCGCTGGATGCGCATCCGGCATTGCAGGTGGCGGTGCTGGGTCAGGGCGAACGGCACCTGGAGTCCGCGCTGCGCGAGCTGGGTCCACGCTATCCGCGGCGCTGCGCCGTGCGCATCGGCTACGACGAGGCCGGCGCCCACCGCCTGCACGCCGGCGGCGACGTCCTGTTGCACGGCAGCCGCTTCGAGCCGTTCGGCCTGACGCCGCTGTACGCCATGCGCTACGGCACCTTGCCGATCGGCTCACGGGTGGGCGGCATGGCGGACACGATCGACGACCCAGGCCCGCGTCAGCCGCTGACCGCCATGGCCCGCGCCACCGGCGTCCTGTTCGACGGCTGCGCGCCCGAGGACATGCTCGCGGCCATCGACCGCGCGGTCCAGTTGCACGCACATCCGACCTTATGGCGCGCCATGCAGCGCAATGCCATGACCGCGGATTTCAGTTGGCGCCCCGCGGTCACGCAATACCTGGAGCTGTTCCGCTCCCTAACCCGGGCTGCGCCCGTCACCGCCGAAGCCCAGCCGCAGCCCGAGGCGGCTGCGCCCCGCGCCGGCCGGGCGCAGCGGACGTCATCCCTGACGGCCGGCGCGCCGGTGTAGGGGCCGAGCCATGGCGACGCCTCCGACGTTCGGCAACGCGCCTCGCATCTATTACGCGCGGTCCGGCCTGCCCGGCAGCCACACAGCGCGCGAGGCGCTGCTGGCCGGCGTGCGCCAGGAAGGCTTCAATGCCGTGCTGATTCCGGCGCCCTGGCTATGCCCGGCCGGCGCGCGAACCCTGGCGCCGATCGACGCCGACCACGCGCCGACGCCCGAAGGCGGCGTCGAGCCGCTGTCGGCGCGGCTGGCGCGCGAGGCGGACAGCGCCGCGCGACATGGCCTGGCGTTGCTGCTGCGGCTGGAGTTGCAGCGGGTGGCGCGCGACGCGCGCGATGACACCGCGCCCGCCGCCTGGTACCGCGAGCCGCCCGACGATCCGGCGCGCGACCCCCGCCTGCCGCTGAGCGAGCATGGCGTGCGGCAATTGCGCGACGATCCGCCCGCGGGCTTCATGGCCGCCTGGGCGGCGCGCCTGCTGCGCTGGACCCGGGCCGGCGTGGCCGGCTACGTGGTGCCGCCGCCGCCCGCGCTCGACGCGCGGGCCT
>NZ_CADIJR010000068.1 GCF_902859645.1 Achromobacter insuavis
ACCGGCCCGCGCCCGCCGCCATGACATCCCCGTCCCCTGCGCCCGCTTCATCCGCCGGGGGGACCGCCTTCCCCCATCCCGTCTCGATTGACCTGATCGCGGCCCTGCGCCGCGCCCTGCAGGCCCTGCCGCAACCGCCGGGGCGTTTCGCCGTGGCCGTCAGCGGCGGCGCCGATTCGGCCATGCTGGCGCTGCACGCGGCCGCCGTGGCGCGGGAACTCGGCGCCGGCGTGGTGCTGCTGCACGTGCACCATGGCCTGCAGGCCGCCGCCGACGGCTGGCGCGATCAGGTTCAGGCGCTGGCCGGCCTGCTGGGGCTGCCGCTGCGGCAGGCCCGGGTCGAGGTCGACGCGGCCGGCGGCAAGGGCATCGAGGCCGCCGCCCGCGACGCCCGCTACGCCGCGCTGGCGCGGCTGGCCCACGAAGAGGGCATCGGCCTGGTGCTGCTGGCGCATCACCGCAACGACCAGGCCGAGACCGTCCTGCTGCGCCTGCTGCGCGGCACCGGGCTGGCCGGCATGGCGGCCATGGCGCCGCTCACATCGCGTGACGGCCTGGCCTATCTGCGGCCGTGGCTGGAGCAGGACCGCGAGACGATCCTGCAGGCCGCGCGGCAATTCGCCGACGCCAGCGGCTGGCAGCCGGTGCAGGACCCGACCAACGCCGATCCGCGCTACACCCGCGCCGCGCTGCGCGAACTGCTGGCGCCGGCGCTCGATGCGCGCTGGCCCGGCTGGCGCGGCATCGTCGCCCGCCATGCTCGGCACATGGCCGAGGCCGGCGAGATCCTGGACGAGGTGGCGCGCGAGGACTTCGCCGCGCTCGAGCCCGATGTGGACGGCGTCAGCTTTTCGCTGGCGGCCTGGCGCCAGCTGTCGCCGGCGCGCCAGGTCCATGTGCTGCGCCACTGGCTCGAACGCAATGGCGCCCGCATGCCGACCGAGGCGCGCATGAACGATCTGCTGCGCCAATTGCGCGGGCTGCACAGCCTGGGGCATGACCGCCAGCTGCGGGTGGAGCAGGCCGGCCACGTGGTGCGCTGTCATCGTGGGCGCGTCTGGATCGAGCCGCGGCCGGCCCCGGCGCCCTGACGCCGCGCGAAAAACGCCGGCCAGCGCGGTCAAATCCCGGGCAAAACGACAGTTTTCCCAAAAAAACGACCGTTCCCTGGAAAGAAAATTCCATGGCCTGCGCAAATTTTCACCGTCGGGATAGAATATGAGGTTTTGCCCGTCAACACTCTTGCGGCGGGTCCCCAGCCAGAGTACGAGATGTCCCTGATCGTTCATAAATATGGCGGTACTTCGATGGGCTCGGTCGAGCGCATCCGGAACGTGGCGCGACGCGTCGCGAAGTGGCACGCTGCCGGCCACCAGGTTGTCGTGGTGCCGTCGGCCATGGCAGGCGAAACCAATCGCCTGCTGGGCCTGGCGCGCGAGATTACGCCCCAGCCCGACGCGCGCGAGCTCGACATGATCGCCGCCACCGGCGAGCAGGCCAGCAGCGGCCTGTTGGCCATCGCGCTGCAAGCCGAAGGCGTCGCCGCCCGCAGCTACGCGGGCTGGCAGGTGCCGGTGCGCACCGATTCGTCGTTCACCAAGGCCCGCATCACCTCGATCGACGACGCCCGCATCCGCGGCGACCTCGACGCCGGCCGCGTGGTCATCGTCACCGGCTTCCAGGGCGTGGACCCTGACGGCCACATCACCACCCTGGGCCGCGGCGGCTCCGACACCTCGGCCGTGGCCGTGGCGGCGGCGCTCAAGGCCGATGAATGCCTGATCTACACCGATGTGGATGGCGTCTACACGACCGATCCGCGGGTGGTGCCCGAAGCGCGCCGCATGGCCGTCGTTTCCTTCGAGGAAATGCTGGAAATGGCCTCGCTGGGCTCCAAGGTCCTGCAGATCCGCTCGGTCGAGTTCGCCGGCAAATACCGTGTGCCGACGCGGGTGCTGTCCTCGCTGACCGACCCGCTCATCCCGCTCGACGAAGAAATGCGTTCGGGCACGCTGATTACTTTTGAGGAAGACGAAAAAATGGAAGCCGCCGTTGTCTCCGGCATCGCCTTCAGCCGCGACGAAGCCAAAATCACCCTGTTGGGCGTGCCCGACAAGCCCGGCATCGCCTTCTCGATCCTGGGCCCTGTCGCCGCCGCCAACATCGACGTCGACATGATCGTGCAGAACCAGTCCGTGGCTGGCACGACCGATTTCTCGTTCACCGTGAACCGCAACGAGTTCGCGCGCGCCGTCGACCTGCTCAAGCGCGAAGTCATCCCCGCCGTGGGCGCGCGTGAACTGTCGACCGACGAGAAGGTCGCCAAGGTCTCGATCGTCGGCATCGGCATGCGCTCGCACGTCGGCGTGGCCAGCCTGATGTTCCAGACGCTTTCGCAGGAAAGCATCAACATCCAGATGATCAGCACCAGCGAGATCAAGACCTCGGTCATCATCGACGACAAGTACATGGAACTGGGCGTGCGCGCGCTGCACAAGGCCTTCGGCCTGGACCAGGCGCCCGCCGCCAAGGCCTGAGCGACGCAGGTCCGGCACGGTTTTTTTCACGTCCGCGGCATCGCGCGGGCAATAGTGTAAAAAGTCGTGCTAGAATCTCGTTCTCTTCGGAGATGTGCCCGAGAGGCTGAAGGGGCTCCCCTGCTAAGGGAGTATGTGGCTAAAAACTGCATCGTGGGTTCGAATCCCACCATCTCCGCCAGATTTCCAGCCTGGCATGCCAGGCTGGTAAGAAACCCGCAGAACGCAAGTTCTGCGGGTTTTTTCTTTGCGCGCGCGATTCATCGCGCGACGGGCCGGCGCCGCGCCGGCTTTGAGAAAATTCTTGGTTTTGGCGGTAGGACGGAATTCTATGATCGGCGGCATGATCCTAGACCCCCGTACCCGGGAAGCCCCGACGGCGGCGGCGCCTGGACTGTCCATGCTTCTGCTGCACCTGTTCGCCGTCGCGCTCGCGGCCTGCATCCTGGTGGGGACCGCGCTGTACGCCTACGGGGCGTTCACCGCCGAAGTCTCGAAGTACCGCCGCCGCATGAATGCCGGCGCCTACAACGCCCAGCTGTATTTCGACCAGCGCGAGGCCCTGCTGCGATCCGTGGCCGCCTCGACCGTGCGCAACAGCCGCCGCTTGCCGTTGTCGCAGACGCCGCAAACGCTCGGGCCGTCCGGCCAGATCAGGGTGGCGCCGCTGGCCGATGCCGGCGGCGCTTTTGAATGGGCGTTGATCCTCACGCCGCGCGACCGCGTCAACGTGGCGCAATTGCGCGCCCACGTGGTCTATGTTTCGCCGTCCGGCGGCGCGGCCGCGCGGCTGGCGCTGCCGGCCGATGGCGGCGTCACGCCGATGTCCGCCGACATCGCCCGCTGGCTGGCGCAGGCGCTAAGGCTGCGCAGCGCGCGGCCGGGGCCGGACGGCCGCACGCCGATCGTCTGGCTGCGGCCGCCGATGGATCCGGCCAATCGCCTGTTCCTCTATACGCCGGCCGACGTCGCGGGCGAGGAGCGCACCTGGATCGGACTCGAGGTCGGCGGCCTGGGCGCGGTGGTGGACCCGGCGGAGTGCGCCAGCGGCGGGGCCAGCTACGCGCTGTATGACGGCGACGGCGCCATGGCCCTGCATGGCGGCAAGCTGCCGCCGCGGGTCGAGGAGACGCCGGCCTACCTGTCGCGCGATTCGTTCCGCCTGCGCGGCGCGGGCTGGTGGCCGCAGACCCTGGTGCTGGTCAAGTCGGTGGGCGAGGCGGGTTGGCGGCTGGCCTATTACGTGCCGATCAGCGACCTGATCGAGGATGGCGCGCCGGCGTTCCAGGCGGCCGCCGGGGTGGCGTTGGCGCTGCTGCTGGCGGTGCTGCTGGCGGTGCGCCATCTGCGCCACCGGCTGGTGAAGCCGGCGCAGCGGCAATATGCGGCGCTGGTGGACAGCGTGGCGCTCAATCGCAAGATCGTCGAGGTGGCGCCGGTCGGGCTGTGCCTGTTGCGGCGCGCCGATGGCGCCGTGCTGTTGTCGAACGCCGCCGCGCACCAATGGCTGGGCGAGCGCGACCACTGGCGCGAAACGCTGCTGCGGGCGGGCGCCGAAACCGGCGGCGAGGAATGCACGCTGGAGAACGGCCGCAGCGCCTACGTGGCGTTCGCCGCCACCACCTATCAATCCGAGGACGTCGTGCTGTGCGGCATCAGCGACATCACGGCGCAGAAGAAGGTCGAGCACGCGCTGCGCCAGGCCAAGCTGGCCACCGACCAGGCCAGCGCATCGAAGGCGATGTTCTTCGCCACCATCAGCCATGAAATCCGCACGCCGCTCTACGGCATCCTCGGCACGCTCGAACTGCTGGCCATGAGCGGCCTGAGCGCGCCGCAGCGGCAGTACCTGGACACGATCCAGCAGTCCTCGTCGACGCTGCTGCGCACCATCAACGGCACGCTGGACCTGTCGCGCATCGAGGCCGGCCGCGAGGAACTGGAGATCGGCGCGTTCTCGCCCGCCGAGCTGGTCGAGCAGGTGGTGGCCAATTACGCGGCGCGCGCCGCGGCCAAGGGGCTGACCCTGTACGCGCTGACCGAGGTCGGGATGCCGATGACGTTGCGCGGCGACGCGGTGCGCATCCAGCAGATCCTCAACAATCTGGTCAGCAACGCGGTCAAGTTCACCGATGCCGGCCGCGTGGTGCTGCGCGCCTGCGTCGCCGCCACCGGCGAGCCGGGGCAGGTGCGGCTGCGGTTCCAGGTGGCCGATACCGGCCCGGGCATCCGCGAGGACCACCGCGCGCGCTTGTTCGAGCCGTATTTCCGTGTCCCGGCGGGGCAGGGCAGCGACAGCGGCGGCACCGGGCTGGGGCTGACGATCTGCCGGCGCCTGTCCGACCTGATGGGCGGCGGGCTGTCGGTGGTCAGCGAGGAAGGGCTGGGCACCAGCATCGCGTTCTGCCTGACGCTGGCCGCGGACGAAGCCGGCGGCGCCGCGCCGGTCACGCTGGCGCCGCGGCCGGTGTATGTCGACGGCGCGGTGCCCGAAGTGGTCGACAACGTGCGCGGCTGGCTGAGCGCGTGCGGCGCGGTCGCGCTGCCGTACCGCCAGGCGGGCGATGCCGCCGGGCCGGCGGACGCGGTGCTGGTGCGGACCTGGCCGCCGTCAACGCCGGCGCCGCCATGGCGGCAAAGGCAGGTCAGGGTGTGGGCGCCCGGCGCGAGCCAGGACGCCTTCATGGTCGACGCGGCCGATGGCGTGGCGAGCGCGTCCGATCCGGTCAGCATCTGCCGCGCCGTGCGCATGGCGCAGGACGGCGCCGAGCCCGGCGCGCCCGGCGTGGCGGGGGGAGCCTCGCGCCCGCTGGAGCTGCGGGTGCTGGTGGTCGAGGACAACGCCATCAATCAGCGGATCCTGCGCGAGCAGCTGGAACACCTGGGCTGCGCGGTGACGCTGGCCAGCCAGGGCGACGAAGCCCTGCGGCAGTGGCGCGCGCAGCCATTCGACCTGGTGCTGACCGACCTGAACATGCCCGTCCTGGACGGCTACCAGCTGGCGCGGGCGCTGCGCGACGCGGGCCACGCCGGCCCGATCATCGGCCTGACGTCGGGTTCAAGCGCCGAGATCGCGCAACGCGGGCTGGCCGCGGGCATGGACCAGGTGCTGGGCAAGCCGCTGCCCTTCCTGGTGCTGGCGCAGACCCTGCACGGGATCGCGAAGGAGCCGACATGACCTCGCTGGCCGCCTGCCGGGCGCTGGTCCTGGACGATCATCCGCTGCAGTGCCTGTCGTTGCGCGACCTGCTGCGACAGGCCTGCGTCGGCCACGTCGACACCGCCGAGAGCGCCGCCGCCGCGCTCGAATGCCTGCGCGACGCGCACTACGACCTGGTGCTGACGGACATCCGCATGCCCGGCATGGACGGCGCGCAGTTCATCCGCGAACTGGCCGGACTGACGCAGCCGCCGATGCTGGCGGTCGTCACCGGATGTGGGCGTGCGCTGGCCAACAGCATCGGCTTGATGGCCCGTGAAATCGGCCTGCCGCTGCTCGGCGTCTTCGTCAAGCCCGTCACGGGCGAACAGATCGCCGGCATCGCGGCGCAGTGGCGCGACCGGGTATCGGGGCGGGCCGCGGCGCGGCCCGATGGCGCGGGCTACGCGCCGACGCGCGACGAGGTGGCGGCGGCCTTGCGCGACGGCGCCATCCAGGCCTGGTTCCAGCCCAAGCAGTCGCTGGCGTCCGGCGCCATCGTCGGGGCCGAGGCGCTGGCGCGCTGGCGCCATCGCGACCAGGGCCTGTTGCTGCCGGGCGCGTTCCTGCCGGCGGTGCGCCGCCACGGCCTGGAGCACGAACTGCTGATCCGCATGGTCGACGACAGTCTCGCGGCCAGTGGCGCCTGGCGCCGCGCCGGCTTTCGCATTCCGGTGTCGATCAACCTGCCGGTGCGGCTGCTGGACCGGCCGCGACTGCCGGATGAATTGCTGCAGCGGGTCGTCGGGCAGGGCCTGGCCGCCGAGGACATCACCTTCGAACTGCTGGAAGACGACATGACGGTGGCGCCGGGCAATTATCATATGGGCGCCAGCCGGCTGCGGCTGCAGGGCTTCGGCCTGGCGCAGGACGATTTCGGCAAGGGCTACAGCTCGCTCTACAGCCTGATCTCGACGCCTTTCACCGAATTGAAGATCGACCGCGCCTTCGTCCACGGGGCACCCGGCGACGAGGCCCGCGCGGCCGCGTTGCGGTCCGCGGCGCAGCTTGGACGGCAACTGGGGCTGCGGGTCACCGCCGAAGGCGTCGAGACCGAGGAAGAACGGCAATTGCTGCGACGCATCGGCTGCGATTGCGCGCAGGGCTTCCTGATCTCGCCCGCGGTGGACCCGACGGCGTTCAGTGCGCTGCTGGGCGCGCAGCCCCTTTCCAACCTCCCGATTCCTCCCGTGAATCCCCGCGATCCGCATGAGCCGGTCCACGCCCGGTGCATGGCGCGCAATGGGTCACGCGGGTCCGGGCAATGACGCATCCATGAAACTGGACACACCGTTGATAAGAGTGATCCGCGCATCGCGCCGATTGAACATCGTGCTATTCGGCATCCTGCCCCTGTTGCTGGTGCTGGCCGGCGTGCTTTACTGGGGGGGGCAGCGCATCCTGCAGCAGGAAGAGGAAAAGCTGCGCACCGATTTCACCGTGCTGGTGGGCTATGTCCACGCCCACGAGACCGTGCTGCAGGGGCTGTATGCGCAAGGCCTCAATCCCGACGGGCGGCGGCTGGTGGCGCCGACGCGGGTCAGCGAGACCTCGGGTTTCGAGCGCGGCTCCTGGGCGTTCTACGACGGCCAGCACGCGCTCGCGGCGATGCCGTTTTCGCTGTTGTGCCAGAGCCCGGACGCCTGCCCGGTGGCCGGCGGCGTGTTCAATGGCATCGGCGATTACCTGTCGGACTTCTATGCCACCCGCTGGGCCGCGGCGGTGTATCCGGCGGCGCCGCTGTTCGTCATTTCCCCGAGCCAGCAGCTCAGCATGAGCGTGCCCGCGATCGCCACCATGTCCGGCTACGAGCCGCTCACCCGCCAGACCTTCCTGGCGGTGGTGGACGCGGTGCAGCGGGCGGGGGGCGCGGCCGACCCCGAGGACCGCTCGGGCAGCGAGGGCCCCAGCGTCCTGTGGGTGCGCGACAAGCATCTGCCGGACGCGATGGTCGGCATTCTGCCGGTGATGCTGCCCCTGAACGCGCGCGGCGCCGAGCCCGCCACGCGGCGCAATGTCTACGCGGTGTCGCTGTTGAGCCGCGGCCGCGTCAGCATCTCCGAGCGGGTGCGGAACATGCCGTTGTTCGACCGCTTCTGGCTGGTGCGCCAGGGCGGCGAGGTGCTGCTGGGCGAGGGCGCGCCGCCGGTGATCGCGCAGGGCTTCCATTTCGGCCGCGACGGCCTGCTGCTGCGCATCGCCGACAAGAACAGCCAGTGGACCGGTTACTACCAGCTGGGATATGGCGGCTTCTTTCGCGCCAACATGTGGCTGCCGATCGTGGTCCTGCTGATGCTCGGCCTGGGGCTGGCCGCTGGCAGCGGCTACCTGCTCTGGTACAACCGGCGCGTCATCCATCCGGCCGAGGTCGCCCATCTCGACATGGTCGAAAGCGAGGAGTTCAACCGCACCGTGCTCGACACGGCGCCGGTGGCGCTGTGCGTGCTGTCGCGGCTGGAGGGGCGCATCGTGTTCGGCAACGCGCTGGCGGCGCAGTGGCTGGGCATCGGCGTGGGCGAGCAGCTGCGCGATTCGGCCGAGACCAACAAGCTGCTGCGCCAGGTGCTGGGCGCGTCGGGCCCGGGCACCATCGAGACCTTCCGCACGCATGACGGGCGCACGCTGTTCGTCGCGTTCGCGCCGACCCGCTACAAGAAGCAGGACGTGGTGCTGTGCGCCTTCGCCGACATCAGCGCGCGGGCCGAAATGGAGCAGACGCTGGCGCAGGCCAAGCAGCAGGCCGACCGCGCCAACGAGGCCAAATCGACCTTCCTGGCCACCATGAGCCATGAAATCCGCACGCCCCTGTATGGCGTGCTGGGCACGCTGGAAGTGCTGTCGCTGACGCCGCTGAACGCGGCGCAGCGCCGCCACGTCGACCGCATCCAGGATTCGTCGGTGATCCTGCAGCAGCTCATCAGCGACATCCTCGACATCACCAAGATCGAGTCGGGACAGCTGGCGTTGCAGCGCGAGGGTTTCGATCCGCGCGAGCTGGTGCAGAACTGCGTCGCCTCGTACGCCGGGATGGCCGAGCGCAAGGGGCTGGTGATCTACGGCAATATCGACACGGCGACGCCGGCCTGGGTGATGGGCGATGGCGGCCGCATCCGGCAGATCCTCAACAACCTGGTCAACAACGCCATCAAGTTCACCGACTCCGGCCATGTGGTGGTGCGGCTGCGGGCCGAAAGCCCGGGCACGGCGCGCACGCGCCTGCATTTCCAGGTGGTCGACAGCGGCGTCGGCATCCGCGAGGAAGACCAGGCCTGCCTGTTCGAGCCGTTCTACCAGATCGATGGCGGCTCGCACCTGGTGCGCGGCGCGGGCATCGGCCTGTCGATCTGCGCGCGGTTGGCCGCCTTGATGGGAACGTCCATCCACGTGACCAGCGAACCGGGGCTGGGCAGCAGTTTCTCGGTCGCCATCGAGCTGGACCGGGCCGAGCCGCCGCCCGGGCCGTCGCCGCGGCTGCATGGGCTGTGTGTCTACGTGCGCAGCGCGCGCCGGGAGCTGAGCGTGAACCTGTGCGAATGGCTGGTGCACTGGGGCGCGCAGGCGAGCGTGGCGCCCGCCAGCCTGCCACAGGAGGATGCGCGCGAAGGCGTGCTGCTGGATGTGCATATCGCCGGAGACGCGGCGGCGCCCACCGATTGGAACGGGCCGGTGGTGTCGGCGGGCGGCCATGACGACGCCGGCACGGCGTTGCATCGCGCCGACCGGCACTACCTGAACAGCATTGGTTTCGCGCTGGAGCGCTGGGCCAGCGGCGATGCCGCCACCGCCGCCAGCGAAGCCGCCACGCAGCACTACGCGCCGTTGAACCTGCGGATCCTGGTGGCCGAGGACAACCCGATCAACCAGGTGACGATGTGCGACCAGCTGCAGCAGCTGGGGTGCGCGGTGACGCTCGCGCCGGACGGGGCCGAGGCGCTGGCGCAATGGAACATCGGGCCGTTCGACGCGGTGCTGACCGACGTCAACATGCCGCGCATGAATGGCTACGAGCTGGCCAGCGCGTTGCGGGCGCAGGGCGTGACGGTGCCCATCATCGGGGTCACGGCCAACGCGCTGAAGGACGAGGAAGCGCGCTGCAAGGCCGCCGGCATGAGCAGCTGGCTGGTCAAGCCGCTCAAGCTGAGCCTGCTGTGGAGCGAGCTGCGCGCGCAGCGCGGCGGGCCTGCTGTCGCGGCGCCGCCGCCGTCCGCATCTGAAGCCGCGGTGGCATCCATCGCCGCCGCGTCCGCCGCTGGCGCGCCGCCGCTCGTCGGCAAGTATCGCGAGGTCTTCCTGCAGACCATGAATGAAGACCTGGCGCGGCTGGAGCGGGCGCTGGCCGCCGGCAACTTGCGCGACCTGAAGGCGGTGCTGCACCGGATGCGCGGCGGGTTCGGCGCGGTCCAGGCGATGGCGCTGTACCAGCAGGCCGAGGCGGTGGAGGCGCGGCTGGGCGCCGGAAAACGGCTGACCGATCCTGCGCGCGGGCAGGTGACGGCGCTGGCCGGCGCGTTGCGGGCGATGCTGGCTGCGCTGTAGCGGCAAGCGGCAAGGGGTGGCAAAGAGGGGCGCTGCAAAGAGACGCCGAAATGAGGCGCGGAAATGAGGCGCGGAAAAGGGGGATATCGTGCCGCCGTCGCGCTCAGCCCAGCGCGTCCAGCAGGGCGCGCGCCTGCGCCACGACGTCATTGTCGTTGGGGCGGAACACCACCGGCAGCGCCTGCGGCAGGCGGGTGAAGTGCGCCTGGCTGCTGCGGGCGTAGGCCGGGTCGTAGTGGCGGTCGATGAGCTCGCGGGCCAGTTCGGTGCGGCGGCCTTCGTCGACCAGCCGCAGCCAGCCGCCGACGGTGTCGCGGCTGTGCAGCCCGACCAGGCGTTGCAGCTGCGACTTGAAGCCGGCCGGATCGTCGAACAGTTGCGCGTAGTCCTGCTGCAGGAACTGCGCGCGGTCTTCGCGGCTGGCGCTGACGGCAATGCAGGCGCCCTGGTGCAGGGCGGCCAGCAGCGTGTCGGGCAGCGCCACCGCGCCGATCTTGCGGCTCTCGGCCTCGACGAACACGGGCCGGGCCGCGTCCAGCGCGCGCAGCCGCGCCGCCAGTTGTGTGTCGAAGCCCTTCTGCGTCGGTTGCGGCACGCCCGGCCGGGCGCCCAGCAGCGAGCCGCGGTGCGCCGCCAGCGCTTCCAGGTCGAGCGTCTGCGCGCCGGCCTGCGCCAGCGCGTGCAGCAGCCGCGTCTTGCCGCTGCCGGTGGGGCCGGTCAGCACCACGAAGCGCAGCCCGGCGGGCAGGGCGTCCAGGGCCTCGAGGGTGGCGCGGCGATAGGTCTTGTAGCCGCCGTCGAGCTGGCGCGCGCGCCAGCCGATCATGTTGAACATCACCGTCATGGAGCCCGAGCGCTTGCCGCCGCGCCAGCAATACACCAGCGGGCGCCAGCTTTGCGGACGGCCGGCGAAGGTGGTGTCGAGATGGTTGGCGATGTTGCGCGCGGCCAGGGCGGCGCCCAGGCGGGTGGCCTCGAACGGCGCCTGGCGGTACAGCGTGCCGACCCGGGCGCGTTCCTCATTGCTGAACACCGGCGCGTTCAGGGCGCCGGGGATGTGGTCATCGGCATATTCGAGCGGCGTGCGCACGTCGATGATGTCGTCGAAGTCATCGAGCCGGTCCAGGCCGGCCAGCAGGTGTTTCAAGACGGAGCCATCCAGAAAGGGGATGGCGGATTTTCGCATGGCGGCGGGTCGCGGCGGCGCCGGGCGCGCTTCCGGGACTGTCGGAAGGGCCGAGGGCCGGCCGGGCTCCCTGCCCGGCCGGCCCTCGGAGAACGCGGCCGCCGTCGGCGGCGGCGATCAGGCGCTGAAGGTCAGCGCGTTGGTCAGGTCACCCATCGGCTTCTGGCCGCGCGCGGTCATGGCGTCGTCGCGCGCCTTCAGGCCGTCGAGCGTCGGCAGGTCGAACAGGCGGGTGGCCAGGCGCAGGATCGAGCCGGTGTCGTAGATGGTGTGGTCGACAGTGCCCTTCTTGGCGAAGGGCGACACCACCAGCGCGGGAATGCGCGTGCCGGGGCCCCAGCGGTCGCCCTTGGGCGGCGCCACGTGGTCCCACCAGCCGCCGTTCTCGTCCACGGTGATCACGACCACCATGTTGTCCCACTGCGAGCTCTTGCGCAGGCTGTCGACGATGTGGGCGATGTGGCGGTCGCCGGAATCGACGTCGGCGTAGCCCGCGTGCATGTTCAGATTGCCCTGCGGCTTGTAGAACGTCAGCGGGGGCAGCTTGCCGGCTTCGGCATCGGCCAGGAACTTGTTGGTCGACGACAGATCGCCGAGGCCGCCGTCACGCAGGTGCGCGGTGCGCGCGGCGGTGCCGGGACCGGTGCTCTGGAAGTAGTTGAAGGGCTGGTGGTGCGCCTGGAAGTTGGGCGACGAGGGGAAGCCGGTGCTGGCGGTCGAGTCGATCGCCGCCTGCCAGCCGCCCGCGTACCAGGCCCAGTCCAGGCCCTTGGCGGTCATCAGGTCGCCGATGTTGTTGTGCGTCTGCGGCAGCATGAACACCGAGGTCGGATCGGCCTGGGTGGGGTTGGCGGCATCGCGCGAGAACGCGGGCCAGTACGGAGGGCCCATGGTGTTCACGCCGTAGCCGTCCGGCGTCAGAGCGCTGGCGCCGAACTGCGGCGCGCCGGTGAGCGCGCTGGCCGGCGAGGTCGGCTTGGGTTGCAGGTTGGGGTCGGTCGGATCGGCGCTCTGCAGCTGGGCGATCTGGCCGCGCACGTTGATCGAGGCGTTGGCCAGGTCCGGATAGAACGGCGGACGGCCGGCGACCAGGTATTGGTGGTTCAGGAACGAACCGCCGAACGCGCCCTGGAAGAAGTTGTCGCACAGCACGAATTCCTGGGCCAGCTTCCACAGGCGCAGGTTGTAGGCGGAGTCGCTGTAGCGGCCCATGACCAGCGCGCCGGAGTCGGCCCAGGCGACGAAGCGGTCGTTCTTGCCGCCGTTGATCTGCATCTGGTTCTGGTAGAACACGTGCCACAGATCGCGCGTGACCACGCCTTGCGGCAGCGGCTCGCCTTGCGGGCCGCGCAGGTCGAACGGCGCGTTGGGCAGGTTGTTCATGTAGGGCGCGTTCTCGGCGACCTGGTAGGTGACGTGGTTGGCCTGCTGCGAGGTCGGCACCATGCCGCCCCACACCGGCGGCAGCACCGACAGCGTCGTGCCGTCGCGGTCCTTCTGGGTGTAGTCGGCGGCGGTCAGCGCGGACAGCGGCTTTTCGACGCCGGGGAAGTTGGAGAACAGGTTGTTGAAGCTGCGGTTTTCCGCGAAGATCACGACCAGCGTCTTGACGTTCTTGCGCAGTTGCGTCGTCAGGTCGGGCGCGGGAGCGGGGGCGGGGGTGTTGTCGTCATCGTCGCTGTCGCCATTGGAACAGCCGGCCAGCGCGCCCATGGCGGCGGCGCTGGCGCCGAGCGCGGCGATGCCGGTCAGGAACCCCCGGCGGGTGGCGCGGACGGGAGTATCGGCGTCAGCGTGATCGGCAGCCGTCGACGTCGCGGCAGCCTGCGCGTTCGCGCTCTTTTCTTTTTCAGACATGGTTGTAGACCTTGCGGAGAGGGTGGCGCCCTGTCATGGCGCCACGAGGGTTGCCGGATGACAGCCGGCATTCACGGCGAGTAGCCTAGGTTTGCGACGTTGTATCAATGTGACCATCGGCTGTCGGCAAGCTGTACGCCAGGGAGACTCCCGCAAAATTCCCTTAGACTTGTGCCATGGCTGAAATCCGAGTGAAAGCAATGACCGACCGTTCCGCAGGTGAATCCGCGCGCCAGGCGTCGCCTCGCACCAAGCCGCCCGAGGTCCGCCTGGATGAATTGATGGGCGCGGCGCAGGCGCTGTTCCTGGAAAAAGGGGTCGACGCCACCACCATCAGCGAGATCACCGAAGCGGCGGGCGTGGCCAAGGGCACGTTCTACGTCTACTTCCCGTCCAAGCACGAAATGCTGCAGGCGCTGGCCGAGCGCTACGTGCGCGAATTCGTCGCGCAACTGGAAGGCGCGATCGCGGCTTGCGAGGCGGATGACTGGATCGGGAAGCTGCGCGCATGGGTGCATGCCAACGTCGCGACCTATCTGCGCACCTACCGGGTGCACGACATCGTGTTCACGCACCAGCATCATCACGCGCGCGAAGGGCACACCGGCAACGACGTGGTCAGGCAGCTGCACGGCATCCTGCAGGCCGGGGCCGAGGCCGGCGCCTGGCGCGTGGACAATCCGCGCATGATGTCGCTGTTGATCTACGCCGGCGTGCACTGCGCCACCGACGACGCGATCCTGTCGAAGCTGCCGGACCCCACCGATTTCGCGCGCGGCATTGCCGACGCCTATCTGCGCATGCTCGGCGTGGCCGTGTAGCCGCCGCGGTTTTTCAGGACGGCAGCCACGCCGCGTCGATATCGCCGGCCCGGGCCAGGGCCCGCAACTGCGCCGGCGATCCGGTGGCCACAAGGCGCCCGTCGCGCATCAGCAGCAATCTGTCGGCCACTTGCAACGCGGTGGCGGCGTCCGCCAGGGCGACGACGGCGCGCAGCCCGTGTTCGGCGGCGATGCGCCGCAGCAGCAGCGCGATGTCGGCCTGATGGCGTGGCGCCAGCTTGCGCTCGGGCTCATCCATCAGCAGCGCGTCGGGCTGGCGGATCAGGGCGTGCGCGATCAGCAGGCGCTGGCGCGCCTCGGCATCGAGTTGCTCCACCAGCCCGTCAGCGGCCTGCGCCAGCCCGACCAGCCGCAGGCAGGCGCGGACCGCCTGGATTTCCCGCGTGCCCACCGCCCAGCGGTCGCCTTGCTTGTGCGCCAGCAGCAGGGCTTCGAAGACGCGCAACGACGGCACCGCGGCGGCATGCCGCTCCACCATGATGACGCGGGTGGCGACATCCGCATCCGCCAGATCGCGCGCGATGCGGGATAGCAGGCGCGTCTTGCCCGAGGCGGCGGTCCCCAGCACTACCGTGAGCGCGCCGGCGGGCAGGGGGCCGGGACGCAACGGACCCGCCGGCAGCGGCGCGACGCGTTCGCCGGTGGCGGCCGGAATCGAGGCAAAGGGAGCGATCATGATGGCGGGAGGGGCAGTGGGCGCGCGGGCGGCGTGCGGGGGTGAGAGAACTATAAATAATGACTGACCGCCAGTCAATGAGAATGAGAGCGGTTGCCGATGGCCTTGCCGCCGATGCCGCCGTGAGGCTGAGCGAGTAAACGGCTTGAGCAATGCCCGGCAATCGACTTGCACGGTTTGCGAAACAACGCTATGATTCAAGGCTTGCTTTTTAACGCGCCCGTAGCTCAGCTGGATAGAGTACCTGGCTACGAACCAGGGGGTCGTAGGTTCGAATCCTGCCGGGCGCGCCATTGTGTTGACCACGACCTGCCTTCGGGAAGGGAAAGGAAAAATACAATGGAATACTCAAGTCGAGCGCTTGAGTAAAAAGGCAAGTGCAGTGCAGTGGCGAAATTATTCTGATATAATCTTGCCTCTTTACCGGAGCGCCCGTAGCTCAGCTGGATAGAGTACCTGGCTACGAACCAGGGGGTCGTAGGTTCGAATCCTGCCGGGCGCGCCAACTCATTTGGATGGAATCATCTGATGGGTAAGAAAAATCGGTAAAAAATGCAGGCAATAATGCAGTAGGTGGCGCAATCAAATGCGCGGCGAAAATGAGAAGGCCTTTGATCCTGGATCGAAGGCCTTTTTGCTTTTTGCGCAGGTTTTCTTTGGCGGCGTGGTGATTGCGCGGTGATCGGGCTCACTCCATGGTGATGGGATCAGCGCAGGGCATTGGCGCTCGCATCCGCGGTGGCCGGAGCGGCGGTTCCGCGCTTGGCATCGGCGGCGATGTCGTCCTCTTCCAGCCCCCAGTTGCCCACGGTGTACCAGTCGTCGCCCAGCAGTTCGGCCGGATGCATGGTGCGATCCGAGCCGTTGCCACAGGCCAGCTCGTCGGTGGAACAGTAACGGTCGCAGCCCCAGCAGATGCGTTCGGGGTGCTTGGGGTGCAGGGGAAATTTCTTGGCCATGCCGATGTCTCCATGCTCGCTGAATCCAGCGTAACGCCATGGGCGATCGCGGCGATTGATCTGGCGCAAGCCGTGTGGGATGTATCGGGCCCGCCTTCGATTTGCGGACCGTCACGAATCCATGTTATAAACACGCCTCTTTAGCGCGCCCGTAGCTCAGCTGGATAGAGTACCTGGCTACGAACCAGGGGGTCGTAGGTTCGAATCCTGCCGGGCGCGCCACCTCATTCGATAAAGAGAAAGCCCGGCCACGCGCCGGGCTTTTTCATTTTCAGCGCGCCGGTTGTTTTCGGCGTGTCGATGTGTCGGCGGGTCGATGTATCGATATGTCGGCCGGCTGCCCGCGATGGGGCGACGCCAGGCGTCGACGGCCTATTTCTGGATGTCCTGCCGCTGGCGCTGATAGGTGTCGTAGGACGTGGACGCCGAGCCCATGCAGCGCTGGCGTTCCTGCATGTCGGTGATCCTGCCGCATTCATTGCGTTGCCAGGCCTGGCCGGTGTCGTAGGCCTGCCGCGACGTGCAGGCGGAGGTGAGCGTGGCGGCGGCCACGCAGGCGAGCATCATGGTGTAGCGCATGCGGTTCTCCCGAGGATGCGCTGAGTGTACATTCGCTTATTTGCACAGACGCCATGAGCCGCATCGAGATCAGACTTGCCTGCGAGGACGACGCCGCGCGCGTTGCGCCGCTGTTTGACGCCTATCGCCAGTTCTACGCGCAGCCGGCCGATCCGGCGGCCGCGCTGGCCTTCGTGCAGGCGCGGTTGGCGCGCAAGGAGTCGGTGATCCTGCTGGCCGAGGACGCCGACGGCGTCGCGCTGGGTTTCTGCCAGCTCTATCCGTCGTTCTGCTCGGTGATCGCCGCGCCCATCTACGTGCTGTACGACCTGTTCGTGGCGCCGCGGGCGCGCAAGAGCGGCGCCGGCCGCGCCTTGCTGCGGCAGGCCGAGGCGCATGCCCGCGCCGGCGGCTACGCCCGCATGGATCTGACCACCGCCAGGACCAACCTGCCGGCGCAGGCCCTGTACGAATCCCTGGGCTGGGAACAGGATCAGGTGTTCCTCACCTACAACCGCCATCTGGCGGCGCAGGCGGAGTAGGGCCGGCCTTGCCGGCCATGGGGCGCGCGCCTTACCAGACGCGATACACGCGGCCGGTCTGCGCGCCTTCGACGCTGCGGCTGTAGGCCAGCGCCACGCGTTGGGCGGGCGCGGCCTCGAAGCCCAGGAAGTAGGGGCCGTAGCCTTCCCACGATTCCTGCAGCACGGTCGGGCTGACCGAGTTGATGCGTGCGCCTTGCAGTTCCACCGCCGCGCCGCGCACGAAACCATCGATCGCCGAGTTGACGGCCGAGGCGTTGGCGCCGAAGCGGATCGGCTCGTCGCTGACGATGCCGCTGGTCAGCGTGATCGAGCCGCCCTGGTTCAGGTAGTGCTGGCCGATCAGCGCCAGGTCGACCTGGCCCAGCAGCTTGTCGTGCAGGCCGATCTTGAACTGTTCGGCGGTCATCTCGGCCAACGGGCCGAAGTGCAGCGCGCCGGCGGTGGAGACGATGGCGTCGACCTTGCCGATGCGTTCGAACAGGCCGCGGATGCTGTCGCTGCGCGTGATGTCGACCTGGTACTGGCCCTGGGTCTTGCCGACGGCGACGATCTCGTGGCGCTGGCCCAGTTCGTGGGCGACGGCGCGGCCGATGGTGCCGCTGGCGCCGATAAGTGCGATTTTCATGGGAACTCCTGGATTTGATGTGGGGCGCGGCATGGACGCCAGCGCATGAAGGCATTCTGCGATGTCCATTCCTGTGGAAAAATCCGGGAATGGTTGGAACACTTCATACCCAGGGTGCGTAATTCATGGATCGTCTGCTCAGCATGGAGATCTTCGTGGCGGTGGTCGAGTTGGGCAGCCTGACGGCGGCGGCCACGCGCCACGAGATGTCCGCGGCCATGGCGGCCAAGCACATCAAGGGCCTGGAGGCGCGGCTGGGACTGCGGCTGATGAACCGCACCACGCGGCGCCAGAGCCTGACCGAGGCGGGCCAGGCGTACTACGCGCGCTGCAAGGAGATCCTGGCCGACATCCGCGACGCGGAGCAGGGCGCCGAGGCGCTGCGGGTGGCGCCGCGCGGCAATCTGCGGATCACGTCGACGGTGTCGTTCGGGTCGTTCGCCTTGGCGCCGGCGATCGCCGACTACCTGGATCGTTATCCGGACGTCAGCGTCGAGCTGGCCTTGAGCGATGCGGTCGAGGATCTGGTGGCGTCGCGCTACGACCTGGCGGTGCGCATCGGCGAGCCGCGCGATTCCGGCCTGGTGGCGCGCGCCATCGGCCGCTACCAGATGATCATTTGCGCCGCGCCGGCCTACCTGGCGCGCCATGGCACGCCCGAGACGCCGGCCGATCTGGCGCGGCACCAGTGCCTGGATTTCTCGTACTGGAGCCGCCGCACCGGCTGGCGGCTGGCCGATGGCGAGGGCGCGCAGGCCGACTATCCGCCGACCAGCCGCTTCGTCTCGAACAACGGCCAGGCGCTCAGGCAGGCGGCGCTGGCCGGCTTCGGCATCGTGCTGCAGCCCGAGCTGCTGCTTGCCGACGACGTGCGCGCCGGCAAGCTGACGCCGATCCTGCAACCGTACTGGCCGGACGCGCGGCCGGTCTCGCTGCTGTACCCGAAGGACAGGCAGGCGTTGCCCAAGCTCACGACGTTCGTGGAATTCGTCGTGGCGCGGTTCACGGGGAAGGGCGGGCGGCGCTGAGCGGCTTCAGCCGCGTCGTCGGTCCACCGCCGTCAGGCACAGGCCGGTCTTGAGGAGCTGGTAGACCTGGCCGCCGAGCCAGGCGACTTTTTCGCCCGAGCTGGTGCGGCAGACGCAATGCGCCTTGGGGTCGAAGCGGGAAGTGCCGAGCGCGGAGTAGGCGTCGGGATCCGACACGAAGCGTTCGATGCGATACAACGTGCCGTCGGGGGCCGTGGCCAGTACGTCAGTCAAGCGTCTTGCGGTTCCGAGCATTTCAGGTACCTCCCCATGCGCGGCCATTCTTACGCGGCGCCAAAGTTGCTCGAACATCTCCATCGGTCAGGCCAATGCGGCCTGCGTCAATGGAAATGCCCTCCTAACGATGAATCATCGAGCTGGTCGGGCGTGACACCCAGCGCGGCCGAGATGCGGTCCAGAATGATCTGGCGCGGTCGCGGACGCGGCCTTTCCAACTCGATGTAGATGGAATGATCCACTCCCAGGCGGGCAGCCATGTCAGCGGTGCTGATGTTCAGGTGCTCGCGCCAGGCGCGTATCAGGCTCCAATCGTTGCCGGTTTTTAGTCTAGCTACAGCTGATGGTACGACGTTTTGCCGCACTGCATGCGATTCGCTCGCCGCAGCGGGACGGCAGGCATCGCGCACGGTGTTGCGGGCCTTGGCGTGCTTGCGTGCCTCGGCCGTGGGCGGCGCGGCGCCGGGCTCGGCGGTGAAGATGATCCCACCGTTGACCTGGCGGTACAGATTGTCGCCGATCCAGGCCAGGGCTTCACCATTGTCGAGCATGCATTCGCAATCCAGGTGGTAGTTGCTGGGAATGCTCTCGAGTTTGGCAATGGTTTCCGTGGTCGTGGCGTGTCGCACCACGCGGTGTAGCACACCGTCGGGCGAGCGCACGAACACGTCGGGAAGTCTCCAGGAAAACGGAATGATGATCTCCATGCCTGCAATGGTTCGCTACCACTGTATCCCTCTGCGTGCGCGATGGAATTTGGGGTTTCCCCTGCATCGCGGACGTTTGTCCATGGTAGTCCCGATCCACTCAAAACATCTTCACAAATCTTCACGCGGCAGCCGGCTTTGGGCGGGCGCCGGGCCCGCAAAATGGCGGATTCGACGCCAGGGTTGTCGTGATGTCTTCTGTTGGTACGGACGCCTTGCAGGGCGGGCCGGCGGCGCCGCGCGGCCGCGCGCTGGCGTGGTGGGCGGCGGTGCTGTCGTGCGTCCTGCATGGGCTGGCCGCCTGCCTGTTGTGGCGGGTCGCGAGCGAACGCGAAGCGCCGCCGGCACCGGCATCGATCCGCCAGGACGATTTCTTCGTGGAACTGCTGCCGCCCGAGGCCGCGCCGCAGCCCGCCGCGCCATCGGCCAGGTCCGCGGTGGCGTCGCCGACCGCGCCGTCTGCGCCGATATCCTCCGAGTCCGCCAAGCCGTCTTCGCCCGCGTTGCCGAAGTCGTCCACGGCGCCTGCGTCCGAGCCTGCGAAGCCGGCCATGCCGCGACAGGCGCCGCCAGCCAGGACGCCAGCGGCCCAGGCGCCGGCGCTATCGCCTCCGCCGCCCGCCGCCGCTGGCGCCGCGCCGCCGCGTGATTTCCGCTGGCGCGGTGAGGACGCGGCGGCGCAAGGCCTGCCGCGCGCGCGGGGCGAAGCGAAGGTGGACCTGGCGCCCAGGACGCCGGCGGAACCGTCGGCGCTGGCCAAGGGCATCGCGCGGAGTGCGCGGCCGCGCTGCCGCGACGCGCATGCCGATCTGGGGCTGCTGGCGCTGCCGTTCCTGCTGGCCGACACGGTGCGTGACGACGGCTGCAAGTGGTGAGGGGGCGTGCCGCGCGCCGACGCTTGAACGATGCGGTCAGAAGCCGGCCGCGGCCAGCAATCGCGGCATGACGTCGGCGGCCGCGCCGCGCAGATTGAAGTCGGCGTGCGCGTCGAGCGGCGTGGGCGCCGGGTTGACCTGCACCACGGTCGCGCCGGCCCGCGCGGCGCGCAGCGGCAGCTCGGCCGCCGGATACACCAGCGCCGAGGTGCCGATGCTGAAGAACAGCTCGCAATCATCGGATGCCTGCTGCGCCGCGCGCCAGGCGCCGGACGGCAGGCTTTCGCCGAACCAGACCACGCCCGGCCGTATCGGCGCGCCGCATTCGACGCAGGCGGGCGGCGTGATCGCGCACTCTTCGGCGGGCGTGTCGCGGCCGTCGTCCAGGGCGCGCGGCGTGAAGCCGGCGGCGTGTCCGCACGCGCTGCAGCGCGGCGCGTGCAGGCTGCCATGCAGGTGGATCACGGCGTCGCTGCCGGCGCGTTCGTGTAGGTTGTCGACGTTCTGGGTGACCAGGGTCAGCGCGGGGATGCGCCGCGCCAGCGTCGCGATGGCGCGGTGCGCCGCGTTCGGCTCGGCGCGCGCGACCTGCGCGCGGCGCCATTCATACCAGCCCCAGACCAGGTCCGGCTGGGCCGCGAAGGCCTCCGGCGTGGCCAGGGCGCGGGCGTCGAAGCGCGCCCACAATCCGGTGAGCGGATCACGGAAGGTGGCGATGCCGCTTTCGGCGGACACGCCGGCGCCGGTGAAGACGGTCACGCGCCGGGCGCGCGCCAGCTGGTCGGCGAGCGCGGGCGCAATGGTGGGAATATCGGTGGGCATGCGGGGAAGGCGGTGAAGGACGGGTTCGATACGCTGCACGCGCGGCCCCGCGGCTGTCAAGCGCGGCACGACGCTCGGGCCGGGGCATTGCGGCGCGCATCCCAAATGATGGATACTGGATAGTCAAATTGGGATGTTCAATGGCATGGCCCGAGCGGGCCGCGCCCGATCCGGAGAAATGCAATGCCCGAAGCCACCGCCGGCCTGGACCGGCTGCGCCATTTCATTGCCACCGCGACCCGCCTGGCCACGCCCGACGGGCTGGCGCAGTCGCCCGAACTGCAGGCCGCGTTCGCCGCGCTGATCGCGCATGACGACTGGCTGCCCGAGGCCTGTACCGCGCCGCATCCCCAGTACTACCAGCAATACCTGCTGCATTGCGATCCGCTCGAGCGCTTCTCGATCGTCAGCTTCGTATGGGGCCCGGGCCAGCAGACGCCGGTGCACGATCACGAGGTCTGGGGCTACGTCGGCATGCTGCGCGGCGCCGAGGTGAACCAGCGCTACACCCGCGGCGCCGACGGCCGGCTGGCGCCGTGGGGCGAGCCGGAGACCCTGCATCCCGGCGACGTCGAGCGCCTGTCGCCGCAGGAAGGCGATATCCACCGCGTCTCGAATGCCTTCGAGGACAAGGTCTCGATCAGCGTGCACATGTACGGCGGCAACATCGGCGCCGTGTCGCGCCATGTCTACGACCCGGCCACGGGCCAGGCCAAGCCGTTCGTGTCGGGCTATTCGGCGCCCAGCGTGCCCAACCTGTGGGACCGTTCGGCGGCGGTGCGCGCGGCCTTGCCGGCCCCGGGCCACTGAGGCCTGTTCGCCGGGCGCGGCCCGTGCTATGTTCGCGTCCTAAATATTGGGAAAACCAAAAAAATGGACAAGACACTGCTCAAGGGGTTGATGGTGTTGGAGGCGGTCACGGACGTGGACAATCCGCCCCGCACCATCGATGCGCTGGCCGCCCGCGTCGGGCTGACGCGCAGCAATACCCATCGCACCCTGCAAACGCTGATCCACGCCGGCTACGTCGTGCGCGACGAGGACGGCGGCGGCTATCGCGGCGCGGTGCGCCTGTTCGAGCTGGCCGCGCGCCAGCTCGGGCAGCTCGACCTGCGCCGGCTGGCCGCGCCGTTCATGCGCACGCTGGCCGACCAGACCGGCGAGACCGTGCACCTGTCGGTGCTGGACGGCTTTGACGTGGTCTACGTCGACAAGATCGACAGCCCGCAACCGATCCGCGCCTATTCGATGGTGGGCGGCCGCGCGCCGGCCTACGCGGTGGCCACCGGCAAGGCGCTGCTGGCCTATCAGGCCGAAGGCTACGTCGAGCGCTACGCCGACCGGCTGGCGCGGCATACGCCGGCCACGCTGGTGTCGATGCCGCTGCTCAAGGAAGAACTGCGCAAGGTGGCGCGCACCGGCTACGCGGTCAATCGCGGCGAATGGCGCGAGGGCGTGGGCGGTTTGGCGGTGGCGCTGTTCAACAGCCTGGACCAGCCGGTGGCGGCCATCGGCATCTCCGGCCCGCTCGATCGCCTGAGCGCGGCCCGCATGAAACAGCTGGCGCCGGACGTGGCCGCCTGTGCCCAGACCTTGTCGCAGGGCATGGGTTACCGCCGCGGGTTTCTCGGCCAATAACGGGGCCGGCCGAGCAGGGCTTGTGCTCTCATGAATCCTAAATCATGGGATTCGAGTTTCAATTAATGGTTTACCGAGGATTGCGCCCGGTGCTATGCTGGCCCGCGGCCTGGCGCCGCGTTTTCGCTTCGGGCAAAGACCGCGGCAGGCGACACGATGCCACGGCAGCGCGCGCGGCCTCGGATTCTTTTCTTCATTCCAAATACTGAATTGGCATAACGAGAGGTCGACCATGACATCTGGTTCGGCATTGGCCGGCATCACCGTGCTCGAGATCTGCAACGTCGCCGCGGGGCCGTTCTGCGGCATGCTGCTGGCCGACATGGGCGCGGACGTGATCAAGCTGGAGAACCCGGAGGGCGGCGACACGCTGCGCAGCTGGCCGCCGCTGAGCCAGGGCTACAGCGAGAACTTCGCCTCGCTCAACCGCAACAAGCGCTCGGTCACGCTGAACCTGAAGGATCCGGCCGACCTGGCGCTGGCGCGCGAACTGGCCGCCAGCGTCGATGTGCTGATCGAGAACAACCGGCCCGGGGTGATGGACCGCCTGGGGCTGGGTTACGCGGCCCTGCGCGAGGTCAATCCGCGCCTGGTGTACTGCTCGATCTCGGCCTATGGCCAATCCGGCCCGCGCGCCCAGGAAGGCGGCTTCGATCTGACCATCCAGGCCATGAGCGGCCTGATGAGCGTCACCGGCGAGGCCGGCGGCGAGCCGGTCAAGTGCGGCGTGCCGGTGGCGGACTTCTCGGCCGGGCTGTATGGCGCCTTCGCCATCGCCTCGGCGCTGCGCGCCGCGCAGGCCAGCGGCCAGGGCACGCACATCGACGTGCCGATGCTGGGCGCCACGCTCGGCATCGCGGCGCTGCAGACCTCGGAGTTCTTCGGCAGCGGGCGCGATCCGGTCAAGCTGGGTTCGGCCCACCCGCGCAACGCGCCGTACCAGGCGTTCCGCTGCAAGGACGGCTATTTCGGCATGGCGGCCGGCAACAACGCGTTGTGGAAGGGCGTGTGCGTGACAGTGGGCCGCGAGGACCTGCTGGCGGACCCGCGCTTTACCGACACTAGCGCGCGCGCCCGCAACCAGGACGCGCTGCGCGAGATCCTGGAAGCGATCTTTGCGGCCGACGACGCGCCCGCCTGGCTGGCGCGGTTCCGCGCGGCCGGCGTGCCGTGCGCGCCCATCAACACCTATTCCGAAGTGCTGGCGGACCCGCAGGTCGAGCACATGGGCTGGGTGCAGCCGCTGGAGCTGCCCAACGGCGTGGCCACGCGCACCTTCGGCCTGCCGGTGCGCTTCGACGGCCAGACCACCGCGCTGCGGCGTCCGCCGCCCGCGCTGGGCCAGCACAACGACGAGGTGCTGGGACCGCTGCGCGACAAGGGGCGGCGCGCATGAGCGCGACGCTGCAGATCGAGCGGCGCGGCGCCGCGCAGGTGCTGACGCTGGCGCGTCCGGACAAGATGAACGCGCTGTCGGCCGAGCTGGTCGAGGCGCTGATCGCGGCGGTGGACGCGGCGCCGGCCCAGGGCGCCGAGGTCATCGTGCTGCGCGGCGCGGGCCGCAACTTCAGCGCCGGCTTCGATTTCGGCGAGCTGGACGCGCAGAGCGAGGGCGACCTGCTGCTGCGCTTCGTGCGCATCGAGACCCTGCTGCAACGCGTGGCGGCCTCGCCCTGCCTGACGGTGGGGCTGGCGCATGGCCGCAATTTCGGCGCTGGTGTCGATCTGTTCGGCGCCTGCAAGTGGCGCGTCAGCGCGCCGGACGCGAGCTTTCGCATGCCGGGCCTGAAGTTCGGGCTGGTGCTGGGCACGCGCCGCTTCGCCGCGCTGGTCGGCGCCGAGCGAGCCCGCGCCATCCTGGAACAGGCCAGCACGTTCGGCGCGGCCGAGGCCTATCGCGACGGCTTCGTCAGCCACGTGACGGCGCCGGAAGCCTGGCCCGAGATCGAACGGCAGGCCGTGGAGGCCGCCGCCGCGTTGACCGGCGCGGCCCGCGCGCAGCTGTATGCGGCCCTGTCGGCCGAGCAGCCCGACACCGACCTGGCGCGGCTGGTGCGCTCGGCCGCCGAGCCCGGCCTGAGGGCGCGGGTGGCGGCCTACCTGCAGGCGCGCTGACGCCGCCGGCCCGGCCGGCGCGACGATAAGCACATCGAGGAGGCAGCATGGGTTCGGGATTCAATCAGACAGACAAGCAGCGCTCGCTGGCCGAGCTGGCGGCGCTGGTGCCGGACGGCGCGTCGATCGCCCTGGGCGGCAGTTTCCTGCACCGGGGGCCGTTCGCCTTCGTGCGCGAACTGATCCGGCAGGGGCGGCGCGACCTGGAACTGGTCAAGCAGTCGCCCGGCTATGACGTCGACATCCTGTGCCGCGCCGGCGCGCTGCGGCGCGTGCGTGCCGGCATCGTGGCGATGGAAGGCAATTTCGGCCTGGCGCCGTGGTATCGCAAGGCCATCGAGCGCGGCGAGGTCGAGCTTGAAGAGCATGCCTGCGCCAGCCTGACGGCGGGGTTGCGGGCCGCCGCCTACGGCGTGCCGTTCCAGCCTTGCGGCGGGCTGCATGGCAGCGCCCTGCCGGTGCTGAACGGCTGGCACTGCCTGGACGACCCCTACGGCAGCGGCGAGCGCACCTGGGTGATTCCGGCGGTGCGGCCGGACTTCGCCGTGATCCAGGCCTCGGAAGTGGACGCGCGCGGCAATGTGCGGGTGCATGGCACGGCGCATTGGGACCGCATCATGTCGCGCGCCGCCGGCAGCGTGCTGGTGGTGGCCGAGAAGCGGGTGGACAGCGCCGTGTTCGAGGCGCAGCCCGAGGCCACGCTGGTGCCGTACTTCATGGTGCAGGCTTTCACGGTGCTGCCGCGCTCGGCCTGGCCCGGCTCCTGCTGGCCGGACTACGCCATCGACTATCCGGCGGTGGAGGCCTACATGGACAAGCAGGGCGACCTGGCGGCCCACCTGGCCGCGGCGCCCGAAGCGAAAGCGGGAGCGGCGCATGGCTGAGCAATGGTCGGGGTTTTCATACATCGTCACCAACCTGGCGCGTTTCATCCGGCCCGACGAGATCACCTTCAGCGGCGTGAACTCTACCCTGCCGATGCTGGCCTGCCTGCTGGCCAAGCGCGCCTATGACTGGGACTACGTCTACATCAACGTGGCCGGCGGGGTCGATCCGCGGCCCTCGCACATTCCGCTGTCCAGCTCCGATCCGGTGCTGGCCGAGCATTCGGCGTCGATCTTCGCCAACGAGGATTTCTACGACCTGTGCACGCGCGGCCGCATGGACCTGGCGTTCCTGGGGGCGGCGCAGATCGACGGCGCGGGCCGCGCCAACAACTCCTGCATCGGCGACTGGCATGCGCCCAAGGTGCGGCTGCCGGGCGGTGGCGGCGGGGCGGTGATGACGCCGACGGCGCGGCGCTGCTGCACCTGGCGCACCGAGCATTCGCGCCGCGTGTTCGTCGAGCAGCTGGATTTCGTCACGTCCGGCGGCGGCTTCGCGGGGGTGGCGACGCCGATCGCGGTGTTCATCAAGCGCGATGGCCGCCTGGCGTTGCAGTCGTGGCATCCCGAGTCCAGCCTGGCGCAAGTGCGCGAGCGCACCGGGTTCGACTTCGATGCCGACGGGGCGGGGCCGACGCCCTGGCCGACCGAGGCCGAGCGGCGCGCCTTGCGCGCGCTGGATGAAGATGGGCAGTTCGAGCGCGACGCGGCGGTGACGCTGCGCTAGCGCTCGCCGGGCGCGTCAGCGGCCGGCGCCGCCACGCAGGCGTGCCAGTTCGGCGGACAGTTCGGCGACCAGCGCCTGGGCGCGCGCCAGGGGATCGTGGCCGGCGGCGGATTCGAGCGGCGCCGCCGGGGCCGCGGGCGGCGCGGGTTCGCGCAGGCGCGGTTGCACGCTTTCGTGGCCGACGCTGACGTCCACGTCGAACACCAGCTGTTCGGCACGGTGCCAGGTGCTGAACCACTCCAGCGGCCGGCCGTGCTGGTCCATGCCCTGGCCTTCCAGCATCAGCAGGGGCGTGCCGGCGGCGGTCTGCAGCAGCCCGGCGAGCGCCGCGTCGGCGGCGACCGCGCGGATCTGGTTGCGGCCAGCGCCCGGATGCAGGCCGAAGCGCCGGGTCAGCACGCCGTGCAGCGAGGCGTCGGCCAGGTCGTCGGCGCGCAGGCCGGGCACCGCCGCGGCGGGCAGCCAGGTGCGCACATAGGCCAGCGGCGCGTCGGCCACGTGGCGCAGCCGTTCCAGCAGCAACAGGTCGGCGCTGCCGAAGAACTCGGCGACCGCGGCGGGCGGTTCGGCCGGCGCCAGGCCCAGCACGCGGGTCTTGAGCGCCACGCCGGATTGGGCGAATTGTTCGTACAGCCCGGTGGAGCGCTGCACCAGCCGGCGATGCTCGCGCGGCGCGGCCACCACCGCCGGACGGCCGGCCTCGCGCTGGATCAGCCCTTCCGTCGCCAGCGCCGACAGCGCCTGCCGCACCACGCTGCGCGCCACGCCGAAGCGTTCGCACAAGGCGGCCTCGCTGGGCAGCAGCGCGCCGGCGCCGAGTTTGCGGGTCCGGATATAACCGCGCAGCAGCGCCGCCACCTGGGCGTGCAGCGGCACGTCGCCGGAACGATCCAGCGCGGGCAAATCTTCAGCGTTGGCGGGCGCCATGCAATCAACCTCCTGTTTGGGCCCGCGCAGTTTCCCATACATGCGTCCAGCCCGGGGCCAGATGCGCGGCGCGCTCGGCGGCCAGGATCAGACTGTCTTCGCGGGCGATGCCCTGGCCCGCGATGTCGAACGCGGTGCCGTGATCGACGGACACGCGCACCACCGGCAGGCCGACGGTGATGTTAACGCCGTCATCGCCATAGACGGCCTTGAAGGGCGCGTGGCCCTGGTCGTGGTAACAGGCGATCACGAACTGCCACTTGCCGCGCACGGCCTGCGGGAACAGCGCGTCGGCCGGGATCGGGCCGGCGGCCAGGATGCCGGCGGCGTTGGCCTCGGCCACGGCGGGCGCCAGGATGTCGGCGTCTTCGGTGCCGAAGATGCCGTTCTCGCCGGCGTGCGGGTTCAGGCCCGACACCGCCACCGGACGGTCGCCGCGGCCCAGGGCCTTGGCGAACGAGCCGGCCAGGCGCAGCACCGCTCGCATGCGCGCCGGCGTCAGGTCTTCGATGGCCTGGCGCAGCGACACGTGGGTGGTGGCGTGGAAGATGTAGAGATCGCCGGCGGACAGCACCAGCGAGAAGGTCTTGACGCCGAATTCATGCGCCAGCAGTTCGGTGTGGCCGGGCCACTTGTGGCCGGCGGCGTGCATGGCGGCCTTGTTCAGCGGGGCGGTGACGATGCCGTCGACCTCGCCGGCGCGCGCCAGGGCGCAGGCGGTGGTGACGAAGCGCACCGAGCCGTCGCCGGCGGCGGCGCTGATCTCGCCCAGCTTGACGTCGGCCAGCGACGGGCCGGCCTGCAGCACCTCGATGGTGCCGGGGGTGTTGGTGGCGTCGGCGGGGCGCTCGACGCGGCGCACGATGGCGGGATCGCCGCCCAGGCCGCGCACGGCGTTGACCATCACGTCGACGTCGCCGATCACGACCAGGCGCGCCTTCTGGCGCAGTTCGTCATGGCCCATCAGCATCTTGGCCGTGATTTCCGGCCCGATGCCGGCCACGTCGCCGAGGGTGACCGCCAGCAGGGGCAGCTTGGGGGCGGGGGTTTGTGTCATCGCTTGAATCTCCTGTCGCGGATCGCGCGCACGGCGCGAACCAGTACGTCTTCGGTGCCAAAGCCGCCGGCCTTGGTCACCACGGGCAGGCCGTCGGCCGTGCCCCCGGTCAGCGTGCCCAGGGGCACGCCGCCCATTACTTCATCCACCAGGGCGATGCCGCCGGCGCCCAGCGCCAGCAGCACCTGGCGGGCGCCGTCGCCGCCGGTGGCCACCACGCCCGCGGCGCGGGTGGCGCCGATGGCCTGCGCGGCCAGCGAGCCCAGGCGTTGCGCCACGGTGTCGGCATCGAGTCCCGCGAGCTGGCCTTCGGGGGCCAGCAGCAACAGGGGGGCGGCATCGGCCGCGCCGTCCCGCGCATGGCCCCGCAGCAGCGGTTCGCTCCAGGCGCGCCAGGCGGCGTCATCGGCCAGGTCCGTCAGCGCCGGCGCCCAGG
>NZ_CADIJR010000069.1 GCF_902859645.1 Achromobacter insuavis
CGTGCGGTCCTTCCTGGCGGTCCGCGCGCGGGCCGGCGCCGCGCCGCGCGATGACCTGGGGCGCGCCGCGCGGCAGGCCCTCGGCGTCGAGCGCGTAGCACAGCAGTTCGCCGGAGCCGTAGTTCGACACGTACAACTGCCGCGCCACCAGGTTGACGCTGATGTGGCAGGGGGCGGCGCCGGGCGTTGCGATCTGGCCGATGGGGCGCAGGACCGTCGCGCCGGCCTCGATCGCGTAGATATCGAGCGTCGCGTCGCGCTCCTGCTCGCTGACGCTGTAGAGGCGCCCGGCGGCCGCGCACAGGTATGACGGATTGATCGGACCGGACACGACTTGCAAGGACCGGAACGAGGCCGTCGCGGCTTCGAACGCCAGCAGGTGGATGCCCAGGCCGCGGCCCTGCACATGCGGCATGGCCTGCGTGTAGGTGCCCACCGCGAGCACGCAATCGCCGGGGGCGGGGGATGGGGTGTCGTTATGCACGTTCGGGCCTCGTCGCGACGTCGATCCACACCGCCAGCACCAGCACGGCGCCCTTGACGATCATCTGCCAGGAAGTGTCCACGTTCATCTGCTGCATGCCGTTGTCCAGGCTGGCCATGACCAGCGCGCCGATCAGCGCGCCGTACACGGTGCCGGAGCCGCCGCGCATCGAGGTGCCGCCGATGAAGCAGGCGGCGATGGCGTCGAGTTCGCCGCCCACGCCGGCGGACGGCGAGCCGGCCGCCGAGCGCGCGGTGGTGACGATGCCGGCGAAGGCGCACATCAGCCCCATCAGCATGAACACCATCAGCTTGACGCGCTGGACGTTGACGCCGGACAGGCGGCTGGCCTCGACGTTGCCGCCGACCGCGTAGACGTGGCGGCCGAACACTGTCTGGGTGGCGATCCATGAGAACACGCCCAGCAGCGCCAGCAGGATCAGCACCGGCAGCGGCACGCCGTTGGCCCGGTTCAGCACCAGCACGAAGCCGGCGGCGGTGGCGGCGATGGCGCCGATGCGCAGGGCATCGAGCCAGCGCGGCGTCACGGCCAGCCCCAGCCGGCGGTGGCGGCGACGCCGCGCCAGCGTCAGGCCGCAGGCCAGCGCGATGATCAGCGCCGCCAGCAGCCAGGACAGGGCCGGCGGCACGAAGGCCTGGGCGATGGCGCCCAGGTCGTCGGGCACCGGGGCGATGGTGACGCTGTCGGTGCTCAACTGCAGCAGGCCGCGGTAGGCCAGCATGCCGCCCAGGCCGACGATGAAGGAGGGCACCCGCAGGCGGGTCGTGAGACAGCCGTTGACCAGGCCGAGCGCGGCGCCGGCGGCCAGCACCACCGCCACCGACAGCCAGGTGTTCCAGCCCAGGTTCACCGTCAGGATGGCGACCAGGCCGCCCAGCAGGCCGAGCAGCGAGCCGACCGACAGGTCGATCTCGCCGGCGATGATGACCAGCACCATGCCGCAGGCCAGCATGCCGGTGACCGACATCTGCAGCAGCAGGTTGGAGATGCTGTTGGGCCGCAGGAAGCTGCCGTTGGTCTGGTGCCAGAAGAACAGCCAGATCAGCGCCAGGGCCAGCACCATGGCCAGCAGCTTGTGGCGCGCGAACAGTTGCCGCAGCGGCGGATGGCCGCCGCGCGGGCGCGGTTCGGAAGAGGAGGAAGCGAGCATCTGGGTCATGGCGTTCAGGCGGCGTGCCGCAGCGGGTCGGTGTTGAGGGCGGCGGCGAGCACGCGTTCCGGCGTCAGGCCCTGGATGGGAAAGTCTCCCGCGATGCGGCCGGCGTTCATGACCAGCACGCGATCGCTCATGCCGAGGATCTCGGGCAGTTCGGACGACACCATGACGATGGCCACGCCGCGGTCGGCGAGGTCGAAGATCATCTTGTAGATGTCGTACTTGGCGCCGATGTCCACGCCGCGGGTGGGTTCGTCCAGGATCAGCACCTTGGGCTGCTTGAGCGCCATCTTGGCCAGCACCACTTTCTGCTGGTTGCCGCCGGACAGGCTGGCCACCGGCAGGCCGGGGCTGGCCGTTTTGATGCGCAGGCGCGCGATCTCGCGCTCGACCGTGGCCAGCTCCGAATCGCCGTCGACCCGCGCGGCGCGGGCGTGGTCGGCTAGGCTGGCCAGGGTGATGTTCTCGGCCACGCTCATCAAGGGCACGATGCCGTGGCGCTTGCGGTCCTCGGGCACCAGGCACAGGCCGTGCGCGATGGCATCGGCCGGGGACGTGATGCGCACCGGCTGGCCGGACACCCGCACCTGCGCGTGATAGCGGCCGGCGTAGGCGCCGTAGATCGCCGACACCAGCTCGGTGCGGCCCGCGCCCACCAGGCCGGCGATGCCGAGGATCTCGCCGGCGCGCACCTGCAGCGCGGCGTCGTCGACCCGCTTGCGCCGCGGATTGGTGACGTCCCAGCAGGTCACGCCGCGCGCTTCCAGCACCACCGCGCCCGGTTGGCGTTCGGTGCGCGGAAAGCGCGATTCGAGCGCGCGCCCGACCATCAGGCCGATGATGCCGTCCTCGTCGAGCGCGTCCGCCGGCTGGGTGGCGATGTGCTGGCCGTCGCGGATCACGGTGATGGTGTCGCAGACGCGCTTGACCTCGTCGAGCTTGTGCGAGATGTAGATGCAGGCCACGCCGGCGCGCTTGAGGTCTTCGATGATGGCCAGCAGCACGCCGATTTCCTTGGCGCTGAGCGAGGAGGTCGGCTCGTCGAAGATCAGCAGGCGCGCTTCCTTGGCCAGCGCCTTGGCGATCTCGAACAACTGCTGGTGGCCGTTGCCGTAGTTCATGACGGGGGCGGCCACGTTGACATCGGTGAGCTTGAGCCGCGCCAGCAGCTCGGCGGCGCGCCGGTGCATGGACGGGTAGTCCATGCGGCCGCCGGGCAGGCGCATTTCGTTGCCCAGGAAGATGTTCTCGGTGACGCTCAGCTGCTGCACCAGCATCAGCTCCTGGTGCAGGATGACGATGCCGGCGGCTTCGCTGTCGCGGATCGAGCGCGCGCGCAGCTCGCGCCCTTGCCACACGATCTGGCCCTGGTAGCTGCCATGGGGGTAGACCCCCGACAGCACCTTCATCAGGGTCGATTTGCCGGCGCCGTTCTCGCCGCACAATCCCAGGCATTCGCCGGGCCGCACGGCCAGGCTGACGCCCGACAGCGCGCGCACGCCCGCGAATTCCTTGACGATGCCGCGCATTTCAAACAGCGGTTGCTGCTGCTCCATGGTGCGTCTCCCGGCTACTTGCCCGCGATCTGGTCTGCCGTATAGAACCCGTCCTTGACCAGGATATCCAGATTGTCGCGCGTGACCAGCGTGGGCTTGATGAGGAGGGAGTTGACCTCGCCCTTGCCGTTGTCGAGCTTGGCGTTGAAAGCGGGCGTCTTGCCCTGCACCAGGTTGACCGCCATCTGCGCGGCCGCCTCGGCGATGGTCTTGATCGGCTTGTAGACCGTCATGGTCTGCGTGCCCGCCGCCACGCGGCGCACGCCGGCCAGGTCGGCGTCCTGGCCGGAGACCGCGACCTTGCCCGCCAGTTTCTGTCCCGCCAGCGCCTGGATCGCGCCGCCGGCGGTGCCGTCGTTGGAGGCGACGATGGCCTGGATGTTGTTGTCGTTGGCGTTCAGCGCGTTCTCGATGATGGTCTGGGCCTTGGACGGATCCCATTCGGGCGTCCACTGCTCGCCGACGATGGTGATGTCGCCCTTGGCGACCAGCGGCTTGAGCACGTTCATCTGGCCCTCGCGGAACATGCGCGAGTTGTTGTCGGTGGAGGCGCCGCCCAGCAGGTAGTAGCGGCCCTTGGGCACGGCGTCGACCATGCCCTGGGCCTGCATTTCGCCCACCTTGATGTTGTCGAACGACACGTAGCCGTCCAGCGGCGCGCCGAGGATCAGCCGGTCGTAGGCGATGACCTTGATGCCGTTGCGGTGCGCCTTGGCGATGGCGCTGCCCAGCACCTTGGAATTGAACGGCACGATGACCAGGGCATCGACGCCTTCGGCGATCAGGTTCTCGACCTGGGCGATCTGGCGCGATTCGCTGGCGTTGGCCGATTGCACGTTGACCTTGGCGCCCAGGGCGGTCGCGGCCTCGACGAAATAGTTGCGGTCGCGGGTCCAGCGCTCGACCCGCAGGTCGTCGATGGAAAAGCCGATCACGGGCGCGTCCTTGCTGGCGTGGGCGGCGGGGCTGGCGAGCAGGACCGCGGGCAGGGCCAGCGCGCAGGCCAGCAGGCGGCGCAAGAATGGGGTCATGTCAGTCTCCTAGTGGCGCTTCGCGCTCAGAAAGTGATACCGGTCTTCAAGCCTACGATGAAGGCGTCGTGGTTGGCGCTGGTGCCGCCAGGATGCCTGATGTACTGCAGATTGGGGCGCAGGTAGATGGAGGGGACCGGCGACCAGCTGTAGTACGCCTCGGCCACGTATTCATAGCCATCGCCCACCTTGGTGCTGGTGCCCAGGCGCTGGTCCTGCTGGCGCACGTAGTCGGCATAGCGGCCGTTGTTGTGGGTCGCGCCGATCGCCACGCCGATGACGTCGCGCGCCAGGCCGAACGGTCCTTTGTACTGCAGCCCGAGCGCGATCTGGTGATCCTGCGCGGCGGTGGCGCGGTCGGCCTGCGACACGTTCAGGAACACCGAGGCGCCGCGGCCGCCGGCGGTGCCGCTGACCTGCTGCTCGAAGTTGAGATAGAAACCATACTGGCCGTTGCGCTCGCGCGGCGCCAGCCCGGTTTCGCCGCGCGGCGCGTGGTTGATGTCCTGGTACAGGTCCTTGCCGTCGGAGGTGTTGTACCAGGCGCCGAACTTGTACGAGCCAGGCAGGCCGTTCCAGGCCGGCAGCCAGCCGACTTCCACCGGGATCAGCGCGCCGGTGGTGCCGTTGGGATTGTCCAGCGACAGGCCGTGGCGGCGCGCGTAGCCGTCGTCCACGTAGTTGGGATTGACCTGATAGACGCCCGCCTGCACGTAGGTCTGCTCGGACGTGTTGACCTTCAGGCGCGTGGCCCACTGGCTGGTCGGCCAGTTGACCCAGTAGCTGCCCACCAGGTTGCCGGGCTGCGAGCCGCAGAAGGTCAGGTTCTGGAAGTCGCAGGAAAAGCTGGCGAAGTCCTCGCCCACGGTGAGGCGGCCGATCTTCCACTGCACCCGGTTGTCCAGGAAGGCCTGGTTCAACCAGAACTGCGTCATGTGCCAGGTCTGGCCGCGGCCGTAGACCTCCTGGATCAGCATGTTGTTGCCGATGCCGGCGTCGGCGCCCAGGTTGCGGCCGTTGCGGTCGGTGATGGTCATCTGGAACGTGCCGCCATGCCAGCCGAGCAGCTTGTCCAGGTCCATCGTGGCGCCGATGACCCACTGGTCGGTGTAGCGCGTCAGCTTGTCCTGGCCGCCGCTGAAGTTGTGCGCGGCCTCGCCGGTGTAGCCCAGGTTCAGGGTCACGCCGCTTTCGGCCAGGCGGGTGCGCAGGCCGCCCCAGTCGCCCAGCAGGTAGGGGCTGGTCTGCAGGTCGTAGGCCCGGGCCGCGCCGGCGGTCGACAGCAGGCCCGCCATCAGCAGCCAGGACAGCCAGCGGCCCGGGCGGGCGGGTTGGGACGGCAAGCGGAGGGGCCGGAGGTGCACGCCGGTCCCTGCCGCTGCCGGGAAGCAGGGAGGTATTGCCATGACTTTGTCTCCTGATGCCGCCCGTGCCGTGGGCCGTCGCGGCTTGTTTTTTGTTGACCGGCAGGTACCGGCGAAGCTAGTGTCTGCAAAATTGACAGCGCTGTCAATTGAGGTGGAGGTTAGGGATTGCCCGGGGAGGGCGGTGCTTTTTCAGCGGTTGTGCAGAGGCACTTTCGCCTGGCGAGAGCGGGGCGCCGAGGGCCGCCGGGAGGGGCGGGGCGCGCGAGTATGATGGGCGGATAACCAGGAGGAAACACCATGAACGAAGTCATCGTCGCGTCCGCCGTCCGTACCGCCATCGGCGATTTCGGCGGCGCCCTGAAAGACGTGCCGCCCTGCGATCTGGGCGCCACGGTCATCAAGGCCGCGCTGGAGCGCGCGGGCGTCAAGGGCGACGAGGTCGGCCATGTCGCCGTGGGCCACGTCATCAATACCGAGCCGCGCGACATGTACCTGTCGCGCGTCGCCGCCATGAACGCCGGCATCGCCAAGGAAACGCCGGCCTTCAACGTCAACCGCCTGTGCGGCTCGGGCCTGCAGGCCATCGTCTCGGCGGCCCAGACCATTCTGCTGGGCGACGCCGAGATCGCCATCGGCGCGGGCGCCGAGAGCATGAGCCGCGCGCCCTACATCGCGCCGGCGCAGCGCTGGGGCGCGCGCATGGGCGACAGCGTCATGCAGGACATGATGACCGGCGCGCTGTCGGATCCGTTCGGGCGCATGCACATGGGCGTGACCGCCGAGAACGTCGCGGCCCAGTTCGGCATCAGCCGCCAGGACCAGGACGCGCTCGCCGCCGAATCGCATCGCCGCGCCGCCAGCGCCATCGAGGCCGGTTATTTCCGCGACCAGATCGTGCCGATCGTGCAGAAGACGCGCAAGGGCGAGGTCGTGTTCGACACCGACGAACACGTGCGCCGCGACGTCACGGCGGACAGCCTGGCCACGCTCAAGCCGGTGTTCCAGAAAGAAAACGGCACCGTCACCGCCGGCAACGCTTCGGGCCTGAACGACGGCGCCGGCGCGTTGGTGCTGATGAACGCCTCGGTTGCGGCCAAGCGCGGCGTCAAGCCGCTGGCGCGGCTGGTGGCGTATGCCCACGCGGGCGTCGATCCGACCATCATGGGCATCGGCCCGGTGCCGGCCACGCAGGCCGCGCTCAAGCGCGCCGGCCTGACGGTGGACCAGCTCGACGTGATCGAGGCCAACGAGGCCTTCGCCGCGCAGGCTTGCGCGGTGACCCGCGAACTGAAGCTGGATCCGGCCAAGGTCAACCCCAACGGCAGCGGCATCGGCCTGGGCCACCCGATCGGCGCCACCGGCGCCATCATCACCGTCAAGGCGCTGCATGAACTGCAGCGCGTGCAGGGCCGCTACGCGCTGGTCACCATGTGCATCGGCGGCGGGCAGGGCATCGCGGCGATCTTCGAGCGCATCTGAGCGCCGCGACATCGATGCGCCCTTGACGGCGCATCCCGCATCCAGGGCGGGCCGCGATGGCCCGCCCTTGTCGTGACTGGCGCCGGCCCTACAATCGCGCCATGTACAAATCCAAATTCCCCTCCGAACTCGACCAGCCGACCCTGTCGGAAGTGGACGGCGTGCGCTATCTGCACTTCAACACCGAATGGGTCCAGGGCGCCATGCGCATCAAGACTCCGGCGGAACTGGTGCTGGAATACACCAGCCAGATGATGGCCTGGCTGCTGTTCCTGGAACCGCCCAAGGATGAGGCCATCGGCATGTTCGGCCTGGGCGCCGGCTCGCTGGCGCGGTTCTGCGCCAAACACACGCGCGCGCCGCTGCTGGCGGTGGAATGGAACCCGCGCGTCACCGCCGCCTGCCACATGTTCTTCCGCCTGCCGGGCGAGAACCGGTTGCGGGTCGAGCACGCCGACGCCGCCGAATGGGCCGCCGATCCGCTCAACGCCGGCCGCTGCCCGGTGCTGATGGTCGATCTGTACGACGCCTCGGCCCAGGGGCCGGTGCGCGACAGCGTCAAGTTCTACCGCGATTGCCGCCGCGTGCTGGGCGAGGTCGGGGTGGTGGCGGTGAACCTGTTCGGCCGTCACGAGAGCTTTGGCAAGAACATCGACAATCTGTCCAAGGCCTTCGACGACCGCATCGTGCTGCTGCCCGAGATCGACGCCGGCAACCAGATCGTGCTGGCGTTTTCGGGTCCGCGCCTGGCGGTGACGCCGGCCGACCTGCTGGCGCGGGCCGAGGTGGTCGAATCCCAATACGGCTTGCCGGCGCGTCGCTGGGCGCGTTCGCTGACCCGCCACGCGGTCGACGGCATCCTGCATTTCTGAGCCGTCCCCGGTTTCCCGCGGCCCGGCGGCCGCGGGCGCCCTGTTGTGCGTCAGGGGCGTCCGGCGCCCGTTGGCGAGACCCTAGGGCAAGTCCTTACAACATCAGACTGGTCCGTTTCGCTGGGACGGGGATATGATGGGCTTATTCATAATTATGAATTACGGCGCTGTCAGGCCGTCTGCCCATGACCTCACCCATCGTCCGGCAAGCCCTGTACCTGGAAGTCGCGGATCGTCTTCGCGGCATGATCCATGCGCGCGCGCTGCGCAACGGCGAATGGATCGACGAACTGCGGCTGGCCGGCGAACTGGGCATCTCGCGCACGCCGCTGCGCGAGGCGCTGAAGGTGCTCGCCACCGAAGGCCTGGTGCGGCTGGAGCCGCGCCGCGGCTGCTTCGTCAATGAACTGTCGGCGCAGGACCTGGAAGACATCTTCCCGCTGATGGCCATGCTGGAAGGGCGCTGCGCCCACGAGGCCGCGTGCAAGGCCTCGGATGCGCAGCTGGAAGCGCTGGCGCCGCTGCACGAGGCGCTCGCCGGCCACGCCGCCGCCGGCCGCATCGACGCGTACTACCAGACCAACTACCTGATCCACGAAGCGGTGCAGGCGCTCGCAGGCAACCAGTGGCTGGTCGACATGGTGGACAACCTGCGCAAGGTGCTGAGCCTGTCGCGCCACCGCAGCCTGGCCTGGCCCGGCCGCATCGAGGAATCCTGCGCCGAGCACCTGGCCATCTTCGAGGCCCTGAAGGCCCGCGATCCCGAACGCGCCGAAGCGCTGGCGCGCCATCACCTGATGCGCCAGCTCGAAGTGCTGCGCGCCCTGGCCGCCGACGACGAGGCGCCGCCGCTTTCCGATCTTCCCGTTGCTGAGGAGTCTGTCCATGAACGCACCCGTCCATCTCGAGTCCGCGCGCGTCGCACGCACGCCTGACACCGACGCCGAGTCGGGCGAGACCGCCGCGGATGCCGGCGACAGCCTGATCACGCGCCTCGGGCGCCTGTGGGAGCGCGGCCGCCTGCCGAGCGAATCCGAAGTGCGGCGGCTGTTCGAGGCGCGCCTGACCGACGTGGCCGCCAACAAGCTGGCGCGGCGCTGGCGCGAGCTGTATGTGGCGGCCGATGGCAAGGACCGCCGCCTGATGCTGGCCGCGCTGACGCAGGTGCGCGGCACGTTCGGCGGCGACGGCGGCGAAGGCGTGCGGTTCTTCAAGCGTCTGAACGCGCAGCCGGCGGGCCTGCGCTTCCTGGTGGAGCTGCGCGCCGACATGCTGCGCTGGCGCAAGCAGGTGGCCGGCGTCCAGGCGCTCGACAAGGACCTGGAAGGCCTGCTGTCGGCGTGGTTCGACGTCGGCCTGCTGGAACTGCGGCCGCTGACCTGGGACTCGCCGGCCTCGCTGCTGGAGAAGCTGATCATCTACGAGGCCGTGCACGAGATCCAGTCGTGGGACGACCTGCGCCACCGCGTGGCGCCGGACCGCCGCTGCTATGCCTATTTCCATCCGCAGATGCCGGATGTGCCGCTGATCTTCGTCGAGGTGGCGTTCGCCGGCAGCATGGCCGACAACGTGCAGGCGGTGCTGGACAGCGCCGCGCCGCGGCAGGACCTGGGCAAGGCGCGCTGGGCGATCTTCTATTCGATCTCGAACACGCAGGCCGGCCTGAAGGGCATCAGCTTCGGCAACTTCCTGCTCAAGCGCGTGGTCGAGCAATTGCTGGAAGAACTGCCGCAGCTCAAGTCGTTCGCGACCCTGTCGCCGATCCCGGGCTTCGCCGACTGGCTCGGCAAGCTCGACGCCGACGCGGTCGAGGCCATCGTGCGCGAGGACAAGTCGCGCGCCAAGACGCGCCAGCGCGCCGGCGTGCCGGACGGCCAGCGCTGGGTGGCGCGGCTGGCGCGCGCCGCGCAGGGCAAGGCCACGCCCGACGTGGTCAAGCGCGCCGGCTTCCGGCTCGCCGCGCACTATCTGCAAGCCATGAAGAACGGCCTGCCGCTGGATGCGGTGGCGCGCTTTCACCTGGGCAACGGCGCGCGCATCGAGCGCCTGAACTGGGCGGCGGACACCTCGGCCAAGGGACTCAAGCAGTCCTGCGGCCTGATGGTCAATTACCTGTACGACCTGGATGAACTGGACGGCAACCTGGCGCGCCTGCATGACGGCAAGCCCCAGGTCAGCCGCAGCGTGGGGCGCGCGGCCTGAACGGCGGCGCGCCACGAGATCAAGAACGATAACCAGCGAGGGGACATGACGGACGACACGGCAGGCCGTGTACGGCTGCACGGCGACGGGCAACTGGCCTGGGTGACGCTGTCGCACCCGGGGCGCCTGAACGCCATCACCGTGGGCATGTGGCGCGAACTGCGCGACGTGTTCACGCGCATCGCGGCGGACGACACGCTGCGCTGCGTGATCGTGCGCGGCGAGGGCGGCAATTTCGCCGCGGGCGCGGACATCCGCGAGTTTCCGGCCGAGCGCGCCGACGCCGCGGGCGTGCAGCGCTACCACCGCGAGATCCTCGCGCCCGCCTTGATGGCCGTGGCGCAATGCCCGCACCCGGTGGTGGCGCAGATCGAAGGGGTGTGCGTCGGCGGCGGGCTGGAGATCGCCTGCCAGTGCGACCTGCGCATCGCCGGCGAATCGGCCCGTTTCGGCGTGCCGATCAACCGGCTCGGCTTTCCCATGGCGCCCGACGAAATGCGCGGCCTGCTGGCGCTGGTCGGCCGCGCCGCGACGCTGGCCATCCTGCTCGAAGGCCGCGTGTTCGGCGCCGCCGAGGCGCGCGACCTGGGCCTCCTGACGCGCATCGTGGCCGACGCCGAGGTCGGCGAGCAGGCGCGGCGCAGCGCCGAGCGCATCAGCCAGGGCGCGCCGCTGGCCGCGCGCATCAACAAGCGCCTGTCCGCCCGCCTGGCGCAGGGCGGGGCCTTGACCGAGGCCGAATACCAGGATTATTTCTCCTACGCCGACAGCCGCGACCACAAGGAGGGCGTGCGTGCCTTCCTGGCCGGCGTAGACCCCCACTTTTCCGGAGACTGAAGACGGTGAGCAACGCCAATCTATATGCTGTGCTGGAGGGCGGATTCCCCGCCGATCGCAAACGGGTCGCGCTCGAAACCCCGGAGCTGGCCTACACCTGGGACGACATCGACCGCGCCACGGCCTGCCTGGCCAACCTGCTGACCTCGCTCAAGCTGCCCGAGGGCGCGCGGGTCGCGGTGCAGGTCGAGAAATCGCCTGAAGCCCTGCTGCTGTACCTGGCCACGCTGCGCGCCGGCCTGGTGTACCTGCCGCTGAACACCGCCTACCGCGAAGCCGAGATCGAGTACTTCCTGGGCAACGCCGAACCGGCCGTGGTGGTCTGCGCCGGCAAGAACCGCGACTGGGTCCAGCGCGCCGCCGACAAGGCCGGCTGCGCCCATGTCTACACGCTCGACGAAGACCGCACCGGCACCTTGCTGGACGCCGCCGGCGGCCTGTCGCAGACCTTCAAGACCGTCAAGCGCAAGCCGGACGACCTGGCCGCGATCCTCTACACGTCCGGCACCACCGGCCGCAGCAAGGGCGCGATGCTGTCGCACGGCAACCTGGCGTCGAACGCGCAGGTGCTGCACCAGTACTGGGGCTGGCGTTCGGACGACGTGCTGCTGCACATGCTGCCGATCTTCCACGTGCACGGCCTGTTCGTGGCCTCGCACGGCGCGCTGCTGGCGGGTGCGAAGATGATCTGGCTGCCCAAGCTGGACGCCGACCAGGCGCTGCGCTACCTGCCGCAAAGCACGGTGATGATGGGCGTGCCGACCTACTACGTGCGGCTGCTGGCCGACAAGCGCTTCAACCGCGACGTGTGCGCCAACATGCGCCTGTTCATCTCGGGCTCGGCGCCGCTGCTGTCCGAGACCTTCAACGATTTCCGCGAGCGCAGCGGCCACGCCATCCTGGAACGCTACGGCATGAGCGAGACCGTCATGCTGACCTCCAATCCGTATGACGCGGCCGATGGCGAGCGCCTGGCCGGCACGGTGGGCCGGGCCTTGCCGGGCGTGCAGGTGCGGGTGGTGGACGACGCCGGCATCGCGCTGGCGCCGGGCGAGATCGGCAACGTGCAGGTGCGCGGGCCCAACGTGTTCTCGGGCTACTGGCGCATGCCGGAAAAGACCCGCGAGGAATTCACCCAGGACGGCTGGTTCAAGACCGGCGACGTGGGCCGCTGGGGCGGCGAATCCGCCGGCCGCGACGTGCCCGCCGACTATTTGTCGATCGTCGGCCGCAGCAAGGACCTGATCATCTCCGGCGGCTTCAACGTCTATCCGAAGGAGATCGAGACGCTCATCGACGACATGCCGGGCGTGGCCGAATCGGCCGTCATCGGCGTGCCGCACGCCGACTTCGGCGAGGCCGTGGTGGCGGTGGTGGTGCCCAAGGACGGCGTGTCGCTGGACGCCGCCGCCATGCAGGCCGAGCTGAAGGCGCGCATCGCCAACTTCAAGGTGCCCAAGCGCGTGCACATCGTCGACCAGCTGCCGCGCAACACCATGGGCAAGGTGCAGAAGAACGTGCTGCGCGAAACCTATCAGGCGCTGTAGCGTCGCCATGCCAGGCCGGTCCATCGGGGCCGGCCATTTTTTTCAAGGAGCCCGATCCCTTCCAGAACGATTCCCGAACCAGGCAGCATCCCAACCCAAGAACACAAGAGACGAGACGCGGGAAACGCGCCGTCCCCACGCTGCAGCAAGAGGAGACAATATGAAATACCGCACACTCGCCGCGGCCCTGCTGGCCACGCTGGCCGCGGGCTTTGCCGGCAGCGCCGGCGCCGCGTCCTGGCCGGAACGGCCCATCACGCTCATCGTGCCCTTTCCCGCCGGGGGCGGCACCGATACCTTCGCCCGGCCCCTGGCTCAGCAGTTGACGATGCAAATGGGCCAGTCGGTCGTGATCGACAACAAGGGCGGCGCGGGCGGCACCGTCGGCGCCGGCGTGGCCGCCAAGGCCCGGCCCGATGGCTACACCTTCTTCATGGGCGGCGCGCACCACGCGCTGGCGCCGTCGCTGTACAAGAGCCTGAACTACAACATCCAGAAGGACTTCGTGCCGGTGGCGCTGGTGGCGCAGCCGCCGCAGGTGGTGGTCATCAACGCCAGCAAGCTGCCGGTCAAGACGGTGCAGGAATTCATCGCCTACGCCAAGAAGCATCCCGGCGAGATCAACTTCGGCACCGCCGGCAAGGGCAGCACGCACCACCTGGCCGGCGAGCTGTTCGCCATGCAGACCGGCATCAAGCTGGTCGATGTGCCGTACCAGGGCGCGGGGCCGATGCTGACCGCGCTGATTGGCGGGCAGGTGGACCTGGCCTTCGATGGCCTGGGGTCGTCGTCGGGTCACATCCGTTCGGGCGCGATCAAGCCGCTGGCGGTGGCCGCCGACCAGCGCTCGCCGTCGCTGCCGGAGGTGCCGACCGCGGCCGAGGCCGGCGTGCCGAACTACGTGGTGTCGACCTGGTATGCGATCTGGGCGCCCGCCGGCACGCCGCAGGAGGCGGTGGACCGCATGACCGCCGAGATCACCAAGGCCCTGAACACGCCCAAGATCAAGGAGACCTGGGAGAGCAACGGCACGGCGGTGCCGACGCTGACCGGTCCGGCCTTCGGCAAGTTCGTCGACAGTGAAGTGGCGCGCTGGGCCAAGGTGGTGTCGGACTCGGGGGTGAAGCTGGATTGATGCGAGGTCGGGCCGGAGTGGATTACAATTGATAACCATTATCATTATTCCATCCACCTTCCGGTCCGTCGCATGGCCATCAATCACAGCGGCGCTCACGCGCCTGTCGAAGGGCTTTACCAGCAACACCAGTCCTGGCTGCGCGATTGGTTGCGGCGCAAGACCGGCTGCCCATTCGACGCGGCCGACCTGACGCAGGACACCTTCCTCAAGGTGCTGCTGCGCGCCGGAGAGGCGCGCAGCTACCGCGAGCCGCGCGCCTACCTGGTGACCATCGCCCACGGCCTGATGGTCAACCTGTTCCGGCGGCGCGACATCGAGCGCGCCTATCTCGACACGCTGGCGGCCCACGAAGATGGGCTGGCCCCGTCGCCGGAACGCCGCGCGTTGGCGCTGGAGGCGCTGATCGAGATCGACCGGCTGCTCGACGGCCTGCCGCCCAAGGTGCGCAAGGCGTTCCTGTTGTCGCAACTGGAAGGGTTGCGCCACGGCGAGATCGCTGAATGCCTGCAGGTCTCCGTCAGTTCCGTGCGCCAGTATCTGGCGCGCGCCATGCAGCATTGCCTGTCGGCATGGTGAATGTCCGGGCTGACAAGTTGCCCGAGGCCGTGATCCGCGAAGCCAGTCTGTGGTTCGTGCGGCTCGGGGCGGAAGAGGCGGGCGCCGCCGATACCGCGGCGTGGCGCCATTGGCTGCAGGCCAGTCCGGCGCACCAGGCCGCCTGGGATCGGGTGGAATGCCTGGGCCGCCAGTTCGGCCAGGTCGACCCGCAGGCCGGGATAGCCGCGCTTGACCAGCCTCGCTCGCGGGGCCGGCGTCAGGCCTTGAAGGCGCTGTCGCTGGTATTGGGCGCCGGCGGCTTGACGGCCGCGGGCCTGCAATGGCAGACCTGGACGGCGGCGCTGAGCACGCGTGTCGGTGAGCGCCGCAGCGTCACGCTGGACGATGGCAGCATCCTTACCTTGAATACCGACAGCGCCGCTGACGTGCGCTTCGATGCCGGCCAGCGCCTGGTCATCCTGCGGCGCGGTGAATTGCACGTGGCGTCTCATCCCGACGCGCGTCAGCCGCCGCGGCCGCTGCGGGTGGTCACACCCATGGGCCAGGTCACGGCGCTGGGCACGCGCTACACGGTGCGGCTGCTGGACGGGCAGGCCTGGACCGCCGTGAGCCAAGGCGCGGTACGGATCGAGCCCGCGAATGGCGCCGCCGACGCGGCGCGCACCATCGAGGCCGGCTTCTCGGCGTACTTCGACCGCGTGCTGGTGCAGCCGGCGCGGCCGGCGCCGCATGCCGCCGCCTGGGTCCAAGGCGCGCTCTATGCCGACAACATGCGGCTGGACGACTTCATTGCCGAGCTGGGGCGGCACCGGTCCGGTCGCATCGCCTGTGATCCCTCTGTGGCCGCGTTGCGCATTTCCGGTTCTTACCCGCTGGGCGACAGCGACCGCATCCTGGCCGCGGTCGAGCGCGCCCTGCCGGTGCGGGTCGAGCGCTACACGCGCTATTGGGTGACGCTGCGGGCCAGGCCTTGAGCCGCTTGCGGCGGGCCGCGCGCCAGCCGTCCGAAAAAAAAACCAGGCAGGGCCTGTCACTTTCGTGGTCTCGATTGGCATACGGGTGTAGCCCCGACTTTCATTGCCTGGAAACCCACGATATGTCTCTGCCTTTTTCTCCTACCCACCCTGACGCGCCGGCCAGCCTGCGCATGAAGGCGTTCGCTGCGCTGGTGCTGGCCGCCATGGCAGGCGCCGCCTTGGCGCCGCAGCCGGTGCGCGCGCAGGCCGCGCCGGCGGCCACCGCCGGCCGCGGTGTCAATGTGCCGGCCGGTCCGCTGGGCGCGGCATTGGCGGGGTTTGCGCAACAGAAACAGGTGCTGCTGTCGTTCGACCCGGCCTTGACCGAGGGCATGCAGAGCCATGGCCTGCAAGGCGATTACAGCGCGGAGCAAGGCTTTGCGGCGTTGCTCGCGGGCACTTCGCTCGAGGTTTTGCGCCGCGGTGACGGCGACTATCTGTTGCAGCGGACCGGCCAGACCACCCAGCTGGCGCCGGTGCTGGTGCTGGGGGCTGGCGCCACCACGGAAGGCTCCGGCCTCTACACCGCCGACTGGATGCGTTCGGCCAACGGACTGGTGCTGTCGCAGCGCGAAACGCCGCAGTCCACCAGCGTGCTGACCCGCCAGCAGCTGGACGATCGCTCCATCAGCAGCGTGCGCGACGTGATGGAAAACGCCACCGGCATGAATGTGCAGCAGGCCGAATCGGAACGCCTGAGCTACTACTCGCGCGGCTTCTCGCTGGACACCTTCCAGTTCGACGGCGTGGTCAAACCCTTGAACAGCCTGTACCAGTTCGGCGACGGCAATCTCGATCCGGTGATCTACGACCACGTCGAGATCATTCGCGGCGCGACCGGCCTGATGAGCGGCACCGGCAATCCGGGCGGCTCGGTCAATTTCATCCGCAAACGACCGACGCGGGATTTCCAGGGCAGCGTGAAGGCGGCCGCCGGCACCGAGGATACCTATCGCGGCGAGATCGATCTGTCGACGCCGTTCAACGCGTCGGGTTCGGTGCGCGGCCGGCTGGTCGGCGCCAAGGAGCGCCGTGGCGACACCATGGACCTGTACAAGAAGAAGCGCGACGTGCTGTATGGCATTATCGAGGCCGACGTGGCCGAGGCCACCACCGTCAGCGTCGGCGGATCGGTGCAGCGCACCCGGCCCAGCGGCATCAGCTGGGGCGGCCTGCCGGCGCTGGATGCCAACGGCAAGCCGATAGACTGGCCCAAGGGCCAGGCCATGGGCGCCAAGTGGTCGCGTTGGGATACCGACTCGCACGAGTATTTCGCCCAGGTCGAGCACGGTTTCGCCAACGGCTGGAACGCGCGCCTGTCATACACGCGGCTGGAGAACACCTTCAACGCGCCGCTGCTGTTCACCTCCGACGTGCCGCTGACCATCGACGGCTTTTCCGAACCGCCGCTGCTGCGCAAGTTCAAGGGCGGCAGCGACCAGGATGTGTACGGCGGATCGCTCGACGGCGGCTTCGATGCCTTCGGCCGGCGTCACCAGTTCAACCTCGGTTTCTCGCATTCGGTCATCAAGGCCTGGAACCAGAGTTGGGACACCAGTGACCAGGCGGGCTATCCGATCCCGGACATCAGGCACTGGACGGGCGACTGGCCCACGCCCAATTGGGACATCCTGTCGCTGTCGCAAACTCACCGCGACAAACAGACCGGCATCTACGGCACGCTGCGCCTGGGGCTGACCGACAGCCTGCACCTGCTCACCGGCGCGCGCTGGACGCGCTGGCAGTCCTCCGAGACCAGCGGCGGCATCGCGGGCTATTCGCACACCTATTCGGAAGTCACGCCCTACGTGGGAATGACCTACGACCTGGACGACACCTATACCGCCTACGCCAGCTATACCAACATCTTCCAGCCGCAGATGGTGAAGACGCGGGACTGGAGCATGGCGGGCCCGGCCTACGGCCACAACTACGAGGCGGGTCTGAAGGCCTCGTACCTGGATGGGCGCCTGAACGCTTCGGTGGCGGTGTTCCAGACCGACCAGAAGGACGTCGCCGAGTATGGCGGTTACGACTACGCGCACGACGACGGCTGGTACTACATCCTGGACGGCACCCGCACGCGCGGCTTCGAGGTCGAATTGGCGGGCGAGGTGACGCCGGGCTGGAACGTGTTCCTGGGATACACCTATCGCCAGTCCAAGGACAACAATGGCAAGAAGGTGCTGACCACGCAACCGGAGCAATTGCTCAAGCTGAGCACGGCTTATCGCCTGCCCGGCGCCCTGAACAAGCTGACCGTGGGCGGCGGCGTGCGCTGGCAGAGCCAGACCAGCGCGCAGACCTATTACGGCCTGCAGTCCGGCGCGATCGTGCAGAAGCCCTACGCGTTGTTCGACCTGATGGCGCAGTACAACTTCAGCGACAAGACCCAGCTGCAACTCAATGTGCGCAACCTGGCCGACAAGAAGTACTACCGCTCGATGGGCTTTTACAACTCGGTCTTCTACGGCGAAGGCCGCAGCGCGCTGGTCACGCTGACCCAGCGCTTCTAGGGCCTTCGCCGCGGCTGCCCGGCCCCTTCAGCGCCAGTCGCTGGCCAGGCTGAGTCTGGCCAGCTGATCGCGCGTCAGCGTCAGGCTGGCGGCCTTGACCAGTTCGTCCAGCTGCGCCAGCGAGGTGGCGCTGACGATCGGCGAGGTGATGCCCGGCTGGGCGATCTGCCAGGCCAGCGCGGCCTGCGCGGGCGTACAGTTGGCATCCTCGGCGACTTCATCCAGTGCCTTCAGGATGCGGTAGCCGCGATCGTTCAGGTAGGTGTCGACGATCTTCTTGCCGCGCGCGCTCTTGCCGACGTCGGCCGGGCTGCGGTATTTGCCGCTGAGAAAGCCGCTGGCCAGCGCGTAGTAGTTGATGGTGCCCAGGTCCTGCGCCTTGACCAGCGCCTGCAGGTGCCCCTCGAACGGCTCGCGGCTGTACAGGTTGTATTCCGGCTGGATGCTCTCGTAGCGCGGCAGGTTGTGCCGTTCGCTGGCGATCAGCGCCTCGGACAGGCGCACCGCGGTGTAGTTGGAGGCGCCGATGGCGCGCACCTTGCCGGCCTCGATCAGCTTGGCGTACTCGCCCAGCGTGTCGGTCAGCGGGGTGTCGGGGTCGTCCTTGTGCGACTGGTACAGGTCGATGTGGTCGGTCTGTAGCCGCGCCAGCGAGGCGTCCAGCGAGCGCCGGATGTAGGCCGGCGCCAGGCCCTTGGCGTCCGGGCCCATTTCCATGCCGACCTTGGTGGCGATGAGCACCTGGTCGCGCTTGCCCGAGCGCTTGAGCCACTTGCCGATCAGGGCTTCGGATTCGCCGCCCTGGTTGCCGGGCACCCAGCGGGAGTAGACGTCGGCCGTGTCGATGAAGTTCAGGCCGGCATCGACCAGCGCGTCCAGCAGCGAGAACGTGCCGGTTTCGTCGACGGTCCAGCCGAAGACGTTGCCGCCGAAGGTGAGGGGAGGGATCTGCAGGCCGGAACGGCCCAATGCGCGTTTGATCATGATATGGCCCTTTGGATGTCACGGATGTCGTGTCGCGCGGGCGCGGCGCTTTTAGTATATTGGCGCCGCGCGCCCCGGCATGGGGCAGGCGTGCCGCGCATGCACCATTTCAGGGATTCCCCCCAAGTGAATTTGTGTTGCGACACGTTAGACTATACGGCTTTACGGCTGTCCGGACCGCGGGGAAGCCCGCGGAACAGCCGTAATAATGAACAAATACCAAGGGTTCAAGGAGCTTACCTATGCTGATCGGAAAAAAACATTTTCTGACGGTTGGCGCGATGGCGCTGGCGATGGCGATCGCCGCGCCGGTGGCGGCGCAGCAGAAGTCGGTGGCGATCACCGCCATCGTCGAGCATCCGGCGCTGGACGCCGTGCGTGACGGGGTGCAGGACGCCCTCAAGCAAGCCGGCTACGAGCCGGGCAAGAACCTGAAGTGGCAATACCAGAGCGCGCAGGGCAACACCGGCACCGCCGCCCAGATCGCGCGCAAGTTCGTCGGCGACAAGCCCGACGCCATCGTCGCCATCGCCACCCCGTCGGCCCAGGCCGTCGTGGCCGCCACCAAGGACGTGCCGGTGGTGTATTCCGCCGTGACCGACCCGGTCGCCGCCCAGCTGGTGCCCAGCATGGATGCCTCCGGCACCAACGTCACCGGCGTGTCGGACCTGCTGGCGCTGGACAAGCAGGTCGAGCTGATCAAGAAGATCGTGCCCAACGCCAAGCGCGTCGGCATCGTCTACAACCCGGGCGAGGCCAACTCGGTCGTGGTGGTCAAGAAGCTGCAGGAAATCCTGCCCAAGTCGGGCATGAGCCTGGTCGAAGCCGCCGCCCCGCGTTCGGTCGACGTGGCGTCCGCCGCCCGCAGCCTGATCGGCAAGGTCGACGTCATCTACACCAACACCGACAACAACGTGGTCTCGGCCTACGAGTCGCTGGTGAAGGTCGGCAACGACGCCAAGATCCCGCTGATCGCCTCGGACACCGACAGCGTCAAGCGCGGCGGCATCGCCGCCCTGGGCATCAACTACCGTGACCTGGGCGTGCAGACCGGCAAGGTCGTGGTGCGCATCCTCAAGGGCGAGAAGCCCGGCGCGATCCCGTCCGAAACCATCTCCAAGCTGGAGCTCTACGTGAACCCGGGCGCCGCCGCCAAGCAAGGCGTGACGCTGTCCGATGCGATCATCAAGTCGGCCGCGGTGGTGGTAAAGTAAAGCGCAAGTCGTTCGGCCCCGCCCGTGCCCACCCGGCATGGCGGGGTTTTGTTTTATCTTGTTTTCTTGTGTTTGCCCCGTGCCGGTACGCGGGGTCCACAGGGCGGCAGCATTCACAAGATGCGCGCGGCCCGGCGCGATGGCGTTGGCCTTGAACGGCAGGTTGGTCACGGACCGCATGCCGCGTTTTGCTCCCCGGAGCGCCCCTCAAGCAGCCCGCTTGCGGCCCTGGCCGCCAAGCCCGGCAACGCCTTGGCAGGAATCGAGAGAAAATCGCACGGCAGGAAACGTTTATTGCGAAAGCTCGGGTAAAACTGACCCCGAAACGCAAGAATTCGGACGTTCCTAATCTCTAATATGCTCGTTCCCTACCTGATTGGATTTGACCCATGTCATTGTTCTCGTTGTTAGGCGCACTGGAGATCGGCCTGATCTTCAGCCTGGTGGCCTTGGGCGTATATATCTCCTTTCGCCTGCTGCGCTTTCCGGACCTGACCGTTGACGGCAGTTTCCCGCTGGGCGGCGCCGTCTGTGCCACGCTGATCGCCTCGGGCACCGACCCGTTCGTGGCCACCATCGCCGCCACCTTCGCCGGCGCCGCCGCGGGCCTGGTCACCGGCTGGCTCAACGTCAAGCTCAAGATCATGGATCTGCTGGCCAGCATCCTGATGATGATCGCGCTGTATTCCGTGAACCTGCGCATCATGGGCAAGCCCAACGTGCCGCTGATCACCGAACCCACCGTGTTCACCATCCTGCAGCCGGGCTGGCTGTCGGACTACGTGGCGCGGCCGCTGATCCTGGTGGTCATCGTGATCCTGGCCAAGCTGGCGCTGGACTGGTTCTTCGCCACCCAGACCGGCCTGGCGGTGCGCGCCACCGGCTCGAACGGCCGCATGGCCCGCGCGCAGGGCGTCAACACCGGCCGCATGATCCTGGGCGGCATGGCGCTGTCGAACGCGCTGGTCGCGATGGCCGGCGCGCTGTTCGCGCAGACCCAGGGCGGTTCCGACATCTCCATGGGCATCGGCACCATCGTCATCGGCCTGGCCGCGGTGATCGTCGGCGAAAGCATCCTGCCGTCGCGCAAGCTGGTGCTGGCCACGCTGGCCGTCATCATCGGCGCCATCGTCTACCGCTTCTTCATCGCGCTGGCGCTGAACAGCGATTTCATCGGCCTGAAGGCGCAGGACCTGAACCTCGTCACCGCGGTGCTGGTCACGGTCGCCCTGGTCATTCCCATGCTCAAGCGCCGGCTGTTCGGCAAGAAGGGGCGCTGATATGTTGTCCGCAAAAGACCTCAAGATCACTTTCAACGCCGGCACGCCGATCGAAACGCGCGCGCTGCGCGGGTTGTCGCTGGACATTCCCTCGGGCCAGTTCGTCACCGTCATCGGTTCCAACGGCGCCGGCAAATCGACCTTCCTGAACGCCGTCTCGGGCGACCTGCCGGTCGATTCGGGCCGCATCGAGATCGACGGCGCCGATGTCACGCGCCAGCCGGTGTGGGGCCGCGCCTCGCGCGTGGCGCGCGTGTTCCAGGATCCGATGGCCGGCACCTGCGAAGACCTGACCATCGAAGAGAACATGGCGCTGGCGCAGTTGCGCGGCGCGCGCCGCGGCTATGGCCGCGCGGTCAAGGCCTCGATGAAGGAAGGTTTTCGCGAACGCCTGGCCACGCTGGGCCTGGGCCTGGAAAACCGCCTGACCGACCGCATCGGCCTGCTCTCGGGCGGCCAGCGCCAGGCCGTGAGCCTACTGATGGCGGCGCTGCAGCCGTCGCGCATCCTGCTGCTGGACGAGCACACCGCCGCGCTCGACCCGCGCACCGCCGACTTCGTGCTGCAGCTGACGGCGCGCATCGTGGCCGAAAGCAAGCTGACCACCATGATGGTCACGCACAGCATGCGCCAGGCGCTCGACGTGGGCGACCGCACCGTGATGCTGCACCAGGGCCAGGTGGTGCTGGACGTGTCGGGCGACGAACGCCGCGGCATGGACGTGCCGGACCTGCTGGCCATGTTCGAGCGCGTGCGCGGCGAAAAGCTGTCGGACGACGCCTTGCTGCTGGGCTGACCGGATGATCCGGCCGCCACGGGCGGCTGGCGCAAGACCCGGCGCGGATCCCCTGGATCGCGCCGGGTTTTTTCATGGCGGCGCGTGGCGCGGTCAGGCCGCCCGCGCGCGCCAGGCGCGCAGCAGCAGCGTCTCGATGTCGTGCACCGGCAGGCCGGTGGCGCGCGCCACGGCCTCGCGATACGGCGGCATGTTGGTGCATTCGAGCACGATGTCGGTCAGGTCCGGGGCGCGCCGCGCCAGCCGTTCGGCGGCCTCGACCACGTCGCGCTCGACCCGCGCCAGATCCATGTCCGGCGCGTTCTCCAGGATGCGTGCCTGCATCTCGCAACCGGGCGCCAGTCCTTCGACCACGGCGTTGGCGGGCACGCCGGCCGCGTCCAGCAAGGCGCGGTCGAGCGAGGCGGCGTCGAAGGTGACGATGCCCACCCGCGCCAGGCCGCGGCATTGCAGCAGGCTGGACGACACCACCGGCACCGGCACGGCGGCCTGCAGGGCGTCCTGGTAGCGCGCCAGGAACCCGCAACTGGTGGAGATCAGCGCGGCGCCGTCGCGCGCCAGACCCACCGCGGCATCGATGAACGGTTGCAGGAAGGCCGGGTCGGCCTCCTGCACGATCTTGCGCGGCGAGGCGCCCGGCACCGTGACGAAGCGCGCCGGGATGCCGGCGCGGGCGTAGGTCTCGGGGTTGCCGACGTCGCCGGGCGGGCGCGGGAAGCGCGTGTCCAGCATCAGCAGGCCGAGAAAGGCGGCGGGGGCCGTGGGCGCGGCCGGGACGGTTGCATCGTTCGTGGCCACGCAAGGCTCCTGTGAATGTCGATACGCCCTAGATGAACCGTTCCGGACGGAATGCGCCATGGCGGCTGGCCGCGCCGCCGTCGGTCATCAATTCACCTAGTATCTGCGCGGTTCCTGGCGCCGTGCTGAAACCGATGTGCTGGTGGCCCAGCGCCAGCCACAGGCCCGGATGGCGCGGCGCCTGGCCGATCATCGGGCGGCTGTCCGGCAGCGTCGGGCGCCGGCCCAGCCAGGCCTGCGGGTCCAGCCGCTCGCCCAGGCCGATCGCCTCGCGCGCCCGCGCCTCGGCCAGGTCCAGCTGCGCGGGGCGGGCGGGCGCGTCGCAGTCGTCCAGCTCGACGCCGGTGGTCAGCCGCAGGCCGCGCGCCATCGGCGACAGCACGTAGCCGCCGCCGGTGTCGTAGATGGGACGGCCCAGCGCCGGGCCGTCGGCGGCGCCGTAATGCATGTGATAACCGCGCTCGAACGCCAGCGGCAGGTCGATGCCGGTGGTCTTGAGCAGGGCCTTGGACCACGGGCCCAGCGCCACCACCAGGTCGGGCGCGGCCAGCGTTTGCGTGCCGGCGTCGCCCTGCACGATCCAGCCGCGCCCGCCGTCGCGGCGGATGGCGGCGGCCCGCAGCGTGCGGAAGGCGCCGCCCGAGCGCTGGAACAGGTCGGCGTAGGCCGCGGTCACGGCGCCGGGATCGTCCACCGAATACGAGCCCTGGATCCACAGCGCGCGCGGGAAGATCGGCGCCAGGGCGGGTTCCAGCCGCGCCAGGTCGGCGGCATCCAGCGCCTGGGTCGGCACCTGGTGGCGGGCGTAGGCCTCGCGCGCCAGGGCGCCGCCCTGCCACGCCTGTTCGCTGCGGAACAGGAAGATCCAGCCGCTGTCGCGCAGGCGCCGGCGCGCGCCGGCCGCGTCCAGCAGGCGCAGGTGTTCTGCGGCGGAGCGCCGGATCAGGCCGTCGAGCGCCGCCGTGGTCTCGCGGAACACCGATGGCCGGGCGCGCGCCAGGAAGCCCGCCGCCCAGCCCAGGTTGCGGGCCAGGTACGCGGCGCGGTAGCGGAATTGGACGGTGTCATTGCGCAGCAGCCGGGGCAGCTGGCGCCACAGGCCGGGATGGTTGAAGGGCATGAGGGAGCTGCGGGCCAGGACGCCGGCATTGCCGGATGAGGTTTCCTGGCCGGGATCCTGGCGGTCGACCAGGGTGACGTCCATGCCGCGCCGCTGCAGTTCCAGCGCGCAGCAGACGCCGACGATGCCGGCGCCGAGCACTATGACTTGCTTTCCCATCGTCGCTGTCGCTACTTGAGTCGGTACGGAATCAAGGGGGGGGGTAAGCGGCCGATTGTAGGGCAGCGGGCAGGCGCCAGCGAGAGCGGGCAATCCATGATTGCGGCACCGCGCCGGGCGGCCGCCAGGCGGGTGTGCCGTCGCCGGTCAGGCCGGCGGCCGCTGCCCCAGGATGCGGCCGGCCGCCACCACGCCCCACCATGCGGCCTCTTCGAACACCGAGTAGCCGGACAGGTCGGCATGGGCGAACAGCACCGGTCCGTCGACCTCGCGCAACGCCGCCAGGCCGGCGTTCGACAGGTAGCCGCAATAGGGCGAGGCCATGGCATGGCCGCGCACCGTGATCTCCAGCTGGCGGGCGCGGCGCCAGAACTCGTCGCCATAGGCGGCGACCAGGTCGGCGGCGGCCTCGTCGCGCAGCGCCTCGGGGCGGGCGTCGGCCAGCCATTGGCGCGCGGCCTGCGGCGTCTGGCTGCTGAGCGCGTGGTAGGCGGTGAACACCGTGCGCGGCGAGCGCGCCACGCGCAGCAGCTGGTGGGTCGAGACCACGTAGCCCAGGGCCTGGCCCTGGTAGACCACGTTGTCCCACGACAGCGGCTCGCCCGGCGCCTCGCGCGGATAGCCATCCATGACGAAGTTCGACACCAGCCACGGCGCGTGCGGCGAGGCGTGCGTGGCCGGATCGTAGCCGTAGGCGCGGATGTCCGGCAGGATGCGCTGCGCCACGAACAAGGGCATGGCGCAGACCGCGCGTTGCGCCTCCAGTGTGTAGACGCTGGCGGCCGCGCCCGGGGCGAGGCAATCGATGCGCGGGCCGGCGGCGCTTTCGCGCAGCCGCGCGGCGATGCCGGGCAGCAGCCAGCCGCCGTGGCCCAGGCGCGTGCTGATGGCGTCGCGCAGCCGCTGCGCCAGCGGCGCCAGGCCGCCCGGCCAGGTCAGCACCGCGCCTTCGTTGGCGTTGGCGGCATGGCCGTCGCGGCTGGCGAAGTAGTGCAGGCCGGCCCAGGCCGAGACCCGGTCGTACGGTGCGCCGTAGTCGTCGCGGCAGCAGTAGTTCAGGTACCAGTGCAGCGCGGGCGAGGTGTAGCCCTCGCGCTCCAGCCATTGCTTGAAGGTCAGCGCGTCCAGCGCGCGCCAGGCCGGGTCGCGCGAGGACAGCGCGATCGGGATGCAGAAGACCTTGCGGCCGTCGTTGCCGGTCGCGCCGTGCAGCCGGTCGACCCGCGCCAGGAACTGGCGATGCTGTTCGATATCGGCCTCGGGCAGCCCGTGCATCGGCAAGAGGCCGTCTTCCCAGCGGCCGTCGCGCAGCAGGCGTTCCTGCGGCGAGTGCGCCAGGAGGGCTTCGTCGTAATAGGGCCGCTCGCCGAAGGCGTCGCGTTCGGCGATGCCGAAGTCGCCCAGCATCTCGCGCACATGGGTGGACTGCATCGACGGCAGCGGCAGGTAGTGCGCGCCGAGCGGATAGTCCAGGCCGTCGCGCGCGCCGGCGGCGGCGTTGCCGCCGTACTCGGGGCCCTCGACCACGACGAAATCGGTAAAGCCCTCGCGCGCCAGTTTCCAGGCGCACGACAGCCCGGCCACGCCGGACCCCAGGATCGCCACCTGGCAGCGGCGGCTGCTCGAGGACGGCGGCAAGGCCGCGCCGTCGCGCAGCGCGTGGCCGGCCTGCATGCCGGGATAGCGCACCTCCGGCGTGGTCTCGATCACGCGCGAACGGTAGTAGCCCGCCGTGCCCGCGACGGCGGCGGTGGCCGCGCCCAGCAGGAAGGTGCGGCGGCGCATCAGCGGATGACCCTGCGCCAGTCCTCGTCGAAGTAGCGCACGAGCGACTGTTCGTTCAGGCGGTTCGGCGGCATGGCCAGCGCCGGCATGTCGGCGGGAAAGTGGAACAGCTCGCGCAGCGTGGCCGGGTCGAGGTAGCGGGTGGGCACGGTGACGGCATCCGGCGGCGTATAGTCGCGGCGCTTGCCGGCCAGGATGAAGCCCCAGTCGCCGAACGAGGGCACGTAGGCGTGGTACGGCCAGGTGTTCAGGCCGGCTTCCTTGAGCGTGGCGTCCACGCTCCAGAACGAGCGCGGCGCGAAGTAGGGCGAGGTCGACTGGATCACCATGTAGCCGTTCTCGGCCAGGTGCCGCGCCATCAGGTGGTAGACCGGCACCGAGTACAGCCGCCCCAGGCCGAAGTTGGACGGATCCGGAAAATCGACCACGATGAAGTCGTAGACCTCGGCGTGGCTTTCGAGCCAGCGCCCGGCGTCGTCGTTGATGACGGTGACGCGCGGATCGGTCAGCGAGCCCTGGTTCAGTTTCGTCAGCGGTTCGGAGCGCGAGAACAGGCCGGTCATGGCCGGATCCAGGTCGACCAGCGTGACGTGCTCGACCTGCTTGTACTTGAGGATCTCGCGCACCGCCAGGCCGTCGCCGCCGCCCAGCACCAATACGTTGCGGGCCCACGGCAGGGCCTGCAGGCCCGGGATCACCAGCGACTCGTGATAGCGGTGTTCGTCGCGCGACGAGAATTGCAGGTTGCCGTTGATGTACAGCCGCAGGTCGTCATGCCAGCGCGTCACGATCAGGCGCTGGTAGGGCGTGGTCTCGGCGTGCACCACGTCGTCGCCGTACAGGCCTTTCTCGGCCCAGGCCGTCATCTGGCCGGAAAACAGGAAGCCCAGCGCCAGCAGGCCCAGCACCACGCCGCCGCGCACGGCCCGTTCCGCCGGCCGCCGGATCTCGTGGCGGAACAGCCAGGTGGTCCACAGCGCCACGCTGGCGTTGAGCATGCCGAACAGGAAGCCGGTGCGCAGCAGGCCCAGCTTGGGCGCCAGCAGCAGCGGAAAGATCAGCGACACGGCCAGCGCGCCGAGGTAATCGAAGGTCAGCACGCGGCTGACGATCTCGCGGAACTCGGCCTTGCGCTGGTTGAACACCCGCATCACCAGCGGGATCTCCATGCCCACCATCAATCCGATGATGAATACGCCGACATACAGCGCCGCGCGGAAGGGCGCCGACAGCCAGGCGAAAACCAGGAACAGGACGGCGGCGGAAACCCCGCCCAATAATGCGACGGCCAGCTCGACATCGATGAACCGATTCAAAACGTCGTCGTCTTTTACATATTTTGACAACCACGATCCGATGCCCATCGCGAACAGATAGCAGCCGATGACGGACGAGAACTGGAGAATGGAATCGCCCAGCAGATAGCTGGCGAGCGCGCTGCTGATGAGCTCATAGCCCAGGCCGCAGGACGCGACGATCAATACCGACAGGATGAGGACGCGGTCGCGCATGGGGGTTCCGACGCTGAAAATGCGTTCGCAGTATATCGAAAGCGCCGTATATACTGCGCGCAATTAGGGGCCTGAAGGGGGCGAATATGGGAGAAGCAATGCATCCGGCCGTGACCTATCTGATCTACATCGTCTCGGCGTTGGTGATGCTGGGCATTTTCACCGCGGTCTACACCACGGTGACGCGCTACAAGGAATTCGAGCTGATCCGCCAGGGCAATATCGCCGCGGTGCTGTCGTACGGCGGCGCGCTGGTGGGCTTTTCCTTCACCCTCTGCTCCAGCATCGCCATCCATGCCAGCTTCGTCATGTTCCTGGTCTGGGGCGTGGCCGCCATGGTGGTGCAACTGGTGGTCTATGCCGTGGTGGCGCGCGCCATCCGCGGCCTGAACGAAGCCATCGAGGAAAACAACATCGCCATGGGCGGCCTGATCGGATCGATCTCGCTGGCCGCCGGCGTGGTCAACGCCGCCTGCCTCACCTGAGCCGACGGGCGCGTTGATTCGTATCTGACACAGGAGAACTAGCCATGAGTCTCGGTTCATTTATCCGCAAGCAGTTTATCGACATCCTGCAATGGAACGAGGACGGCGACGGCGTGCTGGCCTGGCGTCATCCGATGCAGGATTTCGAAATCCAGTACGGCGCCAGCCTGACCGTGCGCGAGTCGCAGATGGCGGTGTTCGTCAACGAAGGCAAGGTGGCCGACGTGTTCGGCCCCGGCATGTACAAGCTGACGACCCAGACCCTGCCGGTGCTGACGTACCTGAAGAACTGGGACAAGCTGTTCGAATCGCCCTTCAAGTCGGACGTGATCTTCTTCAGCACCCGCCTGCAGCTGGGCCGGCGCTGGGGCACGGCCCAGCCGGTGACGCTGCGCGACAGCGAATTCGGCATGGTGCGGCTGCGCGCCTTCGGCGTGTATTCGTACCAGATCACCGATCCGGCCAAGTTCTACCGCGAGATCAGCGGCACGCGCGACGTCTACACCGTCGACGACCTGGAAGCGCAGCTGCGCAACATGGTGGTCGCGGCCATGACCACCGCGCTCGGCGGCTCAAAGGTGCCGTTCCTGGACATCGCCGGCAACCAGGGCCTGATGTCGCAGAGCATCGGCGAGCAGCTCGGCCCGGTGTTCGACCGCTATGGCGTCAAGCTCGACAACTTCACGGTCGAGAACGTGTCGCTGCCGGAAGAACTGCAGAAGGCGCTGGACACGCGGATCTCGATGGGCATGGCCGGCGACCTGGGCAAGTTCACCCAGTACCAGACCGCCACCTCGATCCCGCTGGCGGCGCAGAACGAGGGCGGCATCGCCGGCATCGGCGCGGGCCTGGCGGCCGGCGCGGCGCTGGGCCAGACCATGGCGGCCGGACTGGGCGTGGCCCCGGGCCAGCCGGCGGCGGGCGCCGTG
>NZ_CADIJR010000070.1 GCF_902859645.1 Achromobacter insuavis
CGCAGCGCCAGGGCCGGCGCATCGTCGCGCAAGGCCACCCGGCCCAGCGCGGCCAGCGGGTCGCCGGCAGCCAGCGCGCGGGCCGCGGCCTGGATCAGTCCGTCCATGAGGATGCCGTCATCACCGCCGCTCCGGTTCGTGGATATCGCCAATCTACCACCGGCGCGGCGGCAGGGGACTTCGTCCGCGATTGGGGCTAGCGGCTCGCCGCGGGCGCGACGGCGCCGGTTTCTCGGACCCGTTCCTATCGTCTGCCGGCAGGGCGTTGGCTAAGTTGGGCGGGCAATCACGCATTGCGAAACACCCGCCACCCCGCGCCAGGCCCCAGGCACCTCCGGCCGACGCGTTCGTCCTGTCTTCGGTCTGTTCCCGCTCATGTATGTCCTGAAAGTCTTTCACTGGAAAACCACGCCCGGGAAACTCCGGTTCCATCAATTGATCCCTATCTACGGCGCCGCCCCTTCATCGCAAGGCAAGGGCAAGCAGCATGCGTCGGCCGCGGATCCGCATGTGCATCCGGCGGATGCCACGCCCAAGTAGAATCCGAGCAGTCCTTTCCAGAAAGCATCCAAGATGAGCGAGCACTTTTCCGCCGACGAAATCCAGGCCCTCCGACAGCACGGCATCGCCCTGTTCGCCGACCGCGTCCTCATCGCGGTCCAGCCGCCGATGAGCGAGACTCGCATCGCCGAGATCGAAGCGATCTGCGCCGGCCCCTTGCCCGACGCGCTGCGCGACTTGTGGCGCCTGACCGCCGGCGGTGAACTGGCTTACGACCTGCATGCACAGATGGACGGCAACGAAGAGGCCCTCAGCTGGTCCGAGTTGTTCTATGACGGCAGCGACCAATACCGCGACCTGGCGGGCTGGATCGAACACGAGCAGGAATGCGCCGAAGAGGCCGCCGAGGAAAGCGGCGAGGCCTGGGACGGCAAGCTGCGCTATCTGCCGATCGGCGGCTTTGAATACTGCGATCGCATCTATGTGCAGGTGGGGCCGGGCGGCCACGCTGGCGGCATCGTCGCCTGGAAGCAGGGCCTGCCGGGCTGGACCCATACATTGCAGCAGGACGGCATCGCGACGATCGCGGCCGATCTGCGCGGCGCGTTTGCCGAGCTGTGCCTGGAGGAAGACCCCGAGGACCCCGACAGCACGGGCGTGCGCGTGCTGGAGTATCTGGACGAGCGCGTGGCGGATCATGGCATGCCGCAGGCGTTGGCGGACAAGCTGACGGCGTTCTACCGGCGCGCGTTGGTGGATTGGCGCGGGCCGTTGGCGGCCGGGACGCTGGGGCAGTCGCCGCGGTTGGCCAATCTGGCCCTGCGGCATGCGCTGGCCAACGATGATGGCGCCCTGGTCGCGCAATTGGCCACGCAGGGCATGGACTTCGGCCAGCCGTTGCGTGGCAGCGCCACGGCGCTGGATGTGGCGTTGATGCAGCACGCCTACGCGGCGGCGCAGGCGTTGCTGCGGGCCGGTGCGCCGGTCAGCGCGGACGCGTTGCACCGGTTCGATCGTCAGCCGCCCGCCGAATTGGTGGCGCAGTTGCTGGCGCGCGGCGCGCGGGCCGACGGCCTCGGCGTGGCGCGTTGCGTGGCTTGTGGCGCGCCGGATGTCGCGCGCCAGGTCGTCGCCGTCGCAGGCGAAGGCATCGCGGCCGCGTATGCCGAGGCGCGCGACGCCATGCTGACGCGCTACGAGGAAGACCTGCGCCGCGTGCGCGCGGGCAAGCTGGGCCACTACCTGGGTGCGGACGGCTTGGCCGAGCGGGTCGCGAACCTGCGCGCGTTCGTGCTTTGAGTCCGTCGCGCGTCGTGGTTCCCTAGCGCACGCCGTCCCGCCAGGTTGCGTCGGACGAACCCAACGCGCTCGCCGGATAATCCCACGACTCCGGCGTGCCCTCGATCCGCATCGGCGGCCTGACGCGCCGGGCCGGGCCCCACGAGGTTTCCTCGATCGCCGCGGACCAGTCGGCTGCCGTTTCCGCGGCCAATGCCGGCCCGCCTTCCAGCATTCCGCGATGCGCCACCAGCAGCTTGGCGGTGCGGGCCAATGAGGCGCGGGCGCTGCCGCCCGCGCCCGTGGCCAGCCGCTCGGTCAGGCCGCGCAGGGCGGCCGTGGCCATCAGGTAGCCGGTGGCGTGGTCGATGGCCTGGCAGGGCAGCGGCACCGGCCGGTCGGCGCCCTTGGCGCGCATGCCGGCATCGGCGATGCCGGTGCTCATCTGCACCAGGCTGTCGAATCCGCGGCGTCCCTGCCACGGACCGCTCCAGCCATACGCGTCGAGCGACACGTCGATCAGCGCCGGGTTGAGCTGGCGGCGGCGTTCGGCGTCCAGGCCCAGGCGGGCCAGGGCGTCGGCGCGATAGCCGTGGATCATCACGTCGGCCTGGCTCAGCAGGCGTTCGAGCGTGGCCAGATCCGCAGCGGATTTCAGGTCCAGGCGCGCGCAGCGCTTGCCCAGCACGACTTCGGGCACGGTGCCGGGCTCCTCCCAGCCGGGCGGGTCGATGCGCAGCACGTCGGCGCCATAGCCGGCGAGGAAGCGGGTGGCGACGGGTCCGGCCAGGATGCGGGTCAGGTCCAGCACGCGCAGGCCTTGCAGCGGGCGTTGACGCGTCGGGCGCCAGTCCGGACGGGCGCTGGCGGGCGCGGCGGCGCGATGCAGCAGCGGTTCGGCGCCGACGCTGCGGCCTTGCGGGTGCCGGGCCCAGGCGTCCAGGTCGCGCATGGCGGCGGCGCAGCCGTTGCGTTCGACCACGGCCGCTTCCAGTTCGTCGGCGCGCCAGCGCGAGACGGCCTGGGCGACCGCGTCGCGGTCGGCCGCCACGCCCAGGACCGCGAGGGCGGCGTCGCGATGGTGCGGCGCGTTGGTGTGCAGGCGGATCCAGCCGTCGCTGGCGCGGTAGTCGCCGGCCACGGCATCCCACAGTGGCGGGGCGTCCCGGCCGATGGGACGCAGCGTGGTGCCGAACCAGATCGAGGCCAGGCGCCGGTCGACGCTGATGGCGCCGGGGGCGCCTGGGGCGCCCGACCCGGCGGCGGCGAATTCGGCCAGGGCCAGGCCGGCCGCGCCGATGGCGGCGGTGGCGAACTCGGTGACGGCGAAGGCCGAGGGCAGCGCCCCATGGCCGGTGACGCCGACCCGGGACAGATGGGCGGGATCGCCGCCGGCCGCCAGCCAGAATTGCCGCAGATAGTCGGCGGTGGCGGGGCAGGGGGCGGCGGGGTGGTCGGGGGCGGACATGGCGGACTTCCTTGAAGGCGGGCAATGTCGTCAGGATTATTCTTATGGAATTAATTGTCAATATTGATTAAGTTAATCAATATTTTCGATATCCGCGCTTGCGCTTCTACTCATGCCGAACTACCTGACTTCCGCCGCTGCGGCCGCCCGCCTGGGGGTGTCGCGCCAGACCCTGTACGCCTACGTGAGCCGCGGGCTGCTGCATGCCGAAGCCGGCGCCACGCCGCGTGAAAGCCGTTATCTGGCCGAGGATGTCGAGCGCCTGGCGGCGCAGCGCACGCGCGGCCGCAAGCCGAAGGAGGTGGCCAAGGCGACGCTGAACTGGGGGCTGCCGGTGCTGGAGTCCGCCATCACGCTGATCGAGGACGGGCAGCTGTTCTATCGCGGGCAGAACGCGGTGGCGCTGGCCGGGGCGCGCTCGGTGGAGGCGGTGGCGGCGCACCTGTGGCAATGCGACGAGGCGATGGCGTTCGGCGCTGCCGCGCCGGCGCTGCCGCCGGACATGGCGGCCTTGTTCGCGCGGTATCGCGGCCAGCGCGCCGAGGCCGCGCTGTTGCCCTTGTTCACGGCGGCCAGCGACGATGACGCGACCGCGTTGTGGCAGCGCTCGACGCAGCGCCAGGCGCAGGGGTGCGGCGCCCTGGTGCGCACGCTGGCGGCCTGCCTGTTGCAGGCCGCGCCGGACGATGCGCCGATCCACGCGCAATGCGCCCGCGCCTGGGGCGTGGACGCGGCCGGCGCGGACCTGATCCGGATGGCGTTGGTGCTGTGCGCCGACCATGAATTGAACGCCTCCAGTTTCACCGCGCGCTGCATCGCGTCCACCGGCGCCAGCCTGCGCGCGGGAATCGTCGGCGGCCTGGCGGCGCTGACGGGCGGGCGCCACGGCGGCACCACGGCGCGTGGCGAGGCGATGTGGGACGAGCTCGAGCGCGGCGATGCCGACGCGGATGGCGGCCGGCGGCTGGCGCGCGGCCTGCGCGAGCGGCTGGCGCGGGGGGAAGACCTGCCGGGTTTCGGCCATCACCTCTATCCCGCCGGCGACCCGCGCGCCAGCGCCTTGCTGGCGAGGATATTGCCGCGGCGTCCCGACTGGCAGGCGCTGGTCGAACAGGCCTTCGATCTGGTCGGGCAGCGGCCGTCGGTGGATTTCGCGCTGGTGGCGGTGCGCCGCCATCTTGGCCTGCCACCGGGAGCGGCGTTCGGGCTGTTCGCGCTGGGGCGCTCCATCGGCTGGCTGGCGCACGGGCTGGAGCAGCGCGGCAGCCAGGACCTGATCCGGCCGCGCGCGGCTTATACCGGCGTGCATCCCGACGCGGCTTGACCGAGGCCGCCGGCGCTGACGAGGCGTGCTGTCGTGTCAGCGTCGCCGGACGCAACCCGGCCCGGCGCGCGCCGCGGGCGTCAGGCCTGGGACAGGGTGACCTGGCCGAACGTCATCCAGACGTGGGCGGTTTCCGAGGCCTGGGCGCGGTAGGAGCCGCTGGCCTCGCCCAGCCGCATGGCGACGGCGGTGAATTCCCAGGCCTGGGCGTCGTCGCAGGGCACCTTGCGGTGGGTGTACGCCTCCAGGCCATGGGCTTGGCCGAAGGCCAGCGCCAGCTGGGCGTGTTCGGCCAGCTCGGCCGGCACCGACGGGTGGTCCCAGCCCCACAGAAAGCTGCCGTCCTCGCTGTTGGACGTGCCGACGATCTGCACCGGCGCGTGGGCGGTGATGCCGCCGGGCAGCTGGAACACGATCAGGCCGCTGTCCATGTCCACGGACCATTGCTCGGCCTCGTCCAGGTGCCAGGTGGCGCAGTGCGCCGAGGTGGCGGCCCGCATGCCTTCCAGGCTCTGGGCGATGTAGGCGGAAACGTCGAAGGGCTGGGTGGTGTCGGACATGCGGGGCTTCGCGGGTGATGGAAAGTCGATAGCGTACCCGCAAAGCTCGCCCCTGGCGCCGTCAGCCGGCGCCCGGCGACGCGAAGCGTTGCGCCAGCTGGTCGCAATGCCGCGCCAGCAGGGCGGCATCCACGCCGACCGCCGTGAACAGGCTGCCCGCCGCCATGTAGCGGCGCGCCAGGGTTTCGTCCACCGTGAGCACGCCGGGCGCCTTGCCGGCCTGGCGGATGCGGGCGATGGCGGCTTCGACGACGGCGACCACGCGCGGGTGGCCGGGCTCGCCCGGATAGCCCAGGCTGGCGGCCAGGTCGGCCGGACCGATGAAGATGCCGTCGACGCCGTCGACCGCGGCCATGGCCTCCAGCTGCTCCAGCGCTTCGCCGGTCTCGGCCTGGATCAGCAGGCACAGCTCGCTTTCGCAATGCCGCATGTAGTCGGCGACGCGGCCGTAGCGGGTGGCGCGCACCGTGCCGCCGACGCCGCGCACGCCGCGCGGCGCGTAGCGCGTGCCGGCCACGGCCTGGCGCGCCTCGTCGGCGTTCTGCACATAGGGCAGCAGCAGGGTCTGCGCGCCGATGTCCAGGTAGCGCTTGATCTGCAGGTTGTCGTTCCAGGTCGGCCGTACCACCGCGTGAGTGGGATAGGGGGCCACCGCCTGCAGTTGCGCCATGACGGTGGGCAGCAGCGCGGGCGAGTGCTCGGTGTCCAGCAGCAGCCAGTCGAAGCCGGAGCCGGCCACCAGCTCGGCGCTGTTGGGGTTGGCCAGCGTGACCCACAGGCCGGTCTGGTGGCGCTGTTCGCGCAGCGCGCGCTTGAAGGGATTGGCGGGAAGTTGCATCGTCGGCCTCGTCAGGAAAAGTGCACCGAGATGCTGCCCAGCGGGCCGTAGTCGGCATGGATGGTGTCGCCCTTGGCCACCGCCACGGTGCGGGTGAGCGAGCCGGCCAGCACGATATGGCCGGCTTCCAGTCCGGTGTCGTGCGCCGCCAGCTTGTTGGCCAGCCAGACGATGCCCATGGCCGGATGGCCGAGCACCGCGGCCGACACGCCCGACTCCTCGATCACGCCGTTCTTGAGCAGGAGCGCCGCGACCCAGCGCAGGTCGACGTCCAGCGGCTTGACCGGACGGCCGCCCAGGATGATGCCGGCGCAGGCGGCGTTGTCGGCGATGTTGTCGACGATGCGGCGCGGATACTTGCTGCGGCCGTCGATCAGTTCCAGCGCCGGCACCACGTAGTCGGTGGCGTCGAGCACGTCGAACAGCGTCACGTCAGGGCCGCGCAGCGGCTTGCCGAGCACGAAGGCCAGTTCGACCTCGACGCGCGGCACGATCAGTTTTTCGGTGGCGATGGTGTCGCCGTCCTGGAAGAACATGGTGTCGAGCAGGTGGCCGTAGTCGGGCTCGTTGATGCCGACGGTGCTTTGCATGGCCTTGGAGGTCAGGCCGATCTTGTGGCCGCGCAGGCGCGCGCCGGCGGCCAGCTTGCGGGCGATGATGTGCTGCTGGATGGCGTAGGCGTCGGCGATCTCGATGCCGGGAAAGGCCTGGTCCAGCTGCGTGGTCGGCACGCCGGTGCGTTCGGCCTCGATCAGCAGCGCGGCGGCCTGTTGGCGTTGTGCGTCGTTCAACATGGGGTGTCCTCAGGGGCGCGCGGCCGTTTCGTCGGCCACGGGGTTGGAGAGCGTGCCGATACCGGAGACTTCGACTTCGACCACGTCGCCCGGCTTGAGAAAGCGCGGCGGATCGAAGCGCACGCCGGCGCCGATGGGCGTGCCGGTGGAGATGACGTCGCCTGGCTTGAGCGTGGTCCAGATCGAGATGTAGCGGATCAGTTCGGCGAACGGGAACATCAGGTTGGCGGTGCTGTCGTGCTGGCGCACCTCGCCGTTGACGCGGGTGGTGACCGTCAGCGGCGCCTGCGGATCGAAGGCCTCGGCGCTGACCAGCCACGGCCCCATGGAGCCGCTGGCATCCCAGTTCTTGCCCTGCGTCACGTTGAACTTGCCGTGGCGCAGCCAGTCGCGCACCGTGCCTTCGTTCAGGCAGGTCAGGCCGGCGATGTGCGACCAGGCGTCCTCGGCGGCGATGCGGCGGCCGGCCTTGCCGATGACGATGGCGATTTCGCCTTCGTAGTCGAGCTGCTCGGATTCGGGCGGGCGCAGCAGCGGCTGGCCATGGCCGACGAACGATTCGGGAAAGCGCGGGAACACGCTGGGGTATTGCGGCGGCGCGCTGCCGTCCTTGTATTCCTCGTTGCGGTGGCCGTAGTTGACGCCCACGCAGATGATCTTGCCGGGGTTGGCGATGGGTGGCAGCAGGGTCAGCGCGGACAGCGGCAGCGTGGCGTCCAGGCGTTCGGCGGCCGCCGCCAGGCGCGGCAGGGCGCCCGCGGCCACCGCCGCCTGCAGGTCGGCGTGGCCTTGCCCGCCCAGGTCGACCACGGCGTCGCCGCGCAGCAGGCCGAAGCCGGGGCGGCCCTGATGTTCAAAAGACAGGAATTTCATGCGTCGAATCCAAAGAGGCGGGCCGGGTTGTCGACCAGGATTTTCTTGAGCGTGGCGTCGTCGCCGGCGTAGCGGACCAGCTGGTCCACCAGGCGGCCTTCGTCGGGCGGCTGCTTGACCGACACGGGGTGCGGCCAGTCGCTGCCCCAGACCACGCGGTCGGGGTTGGCGGCGATCAGCGCCTGCGCCAGCGGCACCACGTCGTCCCAGGGCGGGCCGCTGCGCGACAGCTTTTCCGTCAGCGACAGCATCACCCAGAAGTTGCCGCGCTTGAGCAGTTCCAGCAGCGCGCGGCGGGTGGGGTCGGCGGCGCCCGCGGCGGGGTCGGCGCGGCCCATGTGGTCGATCAGCACCGGGATGTCCAGGCGCTCGAACTGCGCCACCTGGGCCATCATGCCGTCGGGTTCGGGCTGGAACTTGGCGTACCAGCCCAGCTCGCGGATGCGGGCGATGGCGCGCTCGAACACGGCCGGTTCCATGCTGATGCCCAGGCCCTGCCGGGTGAAGCGCGCGCCGCGCACGCCGGCGTCGTGCAGCCGGCCGATGTAGGCGTCGTCGCGCTCGGTCAGCACCAGCGCGTTGGCGCAGCCGCGATAGTTGGGGCCGGCGGCGGCCAGGCCGTCCAGCACCACCTGGTGGTCGGCGCCGTAGGTGGTGGCCTGGACGATGACGCCGCGCGCGATGCCGAGCAGGCGGTGCAGGTCCAGCGCCGTCTCGATGGTGGCGCTGGGCATTTCATAGGCGGCGCCGGGGCGCACCGGATAACGGTCGGCGGGGCCGAACACGTGGAACTGGCTGTCGCAGGCGCCCGGCGGCAGGCGCCGCGCGGGGGCGGTGGGATGCGGATTGAAGGGCAGGTATTGCGGCATGTCGTTCCTTCAGTCCAGCACGGCGACGAAGTCGCATTCGATCAGCTTGTCGCCGTCCAGGTCGGCCTGCATGGTATGGCGCGCGGGCCGGTCGGCGGGATCGGGGAAGGCGCGCAGCCAGACGGCGTTGAGCGCGGCGCGTTGAGTGCGGTCGCGCATCCACACGGTCATCTTGGCGATGTGCGCCAGCGAGCCGCCGCCGGCTTCGACGATGCGGCGCACGTGGTCGAACATCAGTTCGCACTGCCGTTCCAGCGAGTCGCCGTAGGCGCCGGTGGCGGGATCGGTGCCCTGGATGCTGCCCGAATACAGCATGTTGCCGGCGCGGCAGGCGGCGGGGATGGGGTTCTTGTGGCTGAAGCCGTCGGCGTAGATGCTCTGTCGTGTCATGGCGGACCTTAGTTGGCGGTGATGCCCGCGCGCTCGATGATGGGCGTCCAGCGCGCGTCCTCGGCGGCCAGGTAGCGGGTGAAATCGGCGGGCGAGCTGGCCTGGGCGTCGGCGCCCAGTTCCTGAAAACGCTGGATGATCTCGGGCTGGCTCAGGATCTTTGCCAGCGCCTGGCTCAGGCGCGCCAGCACCTCGGGCGGCGTGCCCTTGGGCGCGAGCAAGCCGGTGAAGGTGGCCGCTTCCATGCCCGGCACGCCGGCCTCGGCGAAGGTGGGGATGTCGGGCAGCGACGGCACGCGCTTGGCCGTGGTGACGGCCAGGCCGCGGGTGCGGCCTTCCTTGATGTAGGGCAGCGACACCGAGATCTGGTCGAAGTTGAAGTCCACCTGGCCGCCCAGCAGGTCGGTGGTGGCGGGCGCGTTGCCCTTGTATTGCGCGGTGGTCCAGCGCGCGCCGGTCAGCGATTGCAGCAGTTCGCTCACCAGGTGGTTGGTGGTGCCGGCACCGGGCGAGGCCATGTTGAGCTTGCCGGGTTCCTTCTTGGCCAGCGCCAGCAATTCGCCCAGGTCCCTGGCCGGCAGTCCGGGCCGCACCTGCAGCACCAGCGGCGTGTACGACACCGAGCTGATGGGCTCGAAATCCTTGTCCCACTTGTAGGCCTGGCGCTTGAAGATCAGCGGGCTGAACAGCAGCGGACCGTTGGCGGCCATGAACAGCGTGTAGCCGTCGGGCGCCGAGCGCGCCACCTGTTCGCCGGCGATCATGCCGCCGGCGCCGGGCTTGTTCTCGACGATGAAGGGCTGGCCGAAGGCGGCCTGCAGGCCGGGGCTGATCAGGCGCGCGGCCACGTCGACGTTGCCGCCGGGCGGGTAGGGCACCACGATCTTCACGGGTTTGTCGGGCCAGGCGGCGTGGGCCAGCGTGGTCGCGGCCATCAGCGCCAGGGCGGCGCCAGCCTTTGCAAGCGGGGTCATGGTTGTCTCCAGTGGGTGGGTGTGTTGTTGTTTTGGGAGACTCTAGGAACTTGGCCGCGCGCCGACAACGCCAAAAATCCGAAAAAGTCCGGATGTTGGACTTATCCGCCGAATCGAGGTTTGTCCGGATTCACCAGCTGGCGGAAAACCCGGGAAAATGCGCTGAAAGCCACGGTCGGCGCAGTTTTTCGACGGCCGGGCAGGTTCAATATATGGACGTCCCTTTGATGCGTATCGCCGCCCCGGAACTCAGCCCCGAACAGACCTACAAGCTCATGAGCGGCATCGTGGTGCCGCGCCCCATCGCCTGGATCAGCACGTTGGGGCCGGGCGGCAAGGTCAACCTGGCGCCGTTCAGCTGCTTCACCTTCGTCTCGAACACGCCGCCGATGCTCGGCATCAATATCGGCCGCAAGGCCGGCCAGCGCAAGGACACCGCGCGCAACATCCTGGAGCACGGCCATTTCGTGGTGAACATCGGCAACGCCGGCCTGCTCGACGCCATCCACGCCAGCGCCGAGGAGCACCCGCCCGAGGTCAGCGAGGCCGAGCTGCTGCAGCTGGAGGTGGTGGCGGGCGAACAGATCGCCACGCCGCGGCTGGCGGCCGCGCCGGTCAGCCTGGAGTGCACGCTGCACAGCGTGATCCCGTTCGGCGACACCGGCGCGGAGTTCTTCGTGGGCGAGGTCAAGCTGTTCCACATCCGCGACGGCCTGGCGCGCGACGGCAAGATCGACACCACCTTGCTCGACCCGGTCTGCCGCATCGGCGGCCCGAACTACGCCTTGCTGGGGCCGCTGGTGACCAAGCGGGCGCTGCGCCAGACGCCCAAGTCCGTCATGGACAAGGACGCGGCATGAGCGCGCCGGACGCGGCCCAGGCCGACGAGGCGCTGCCGGGCGCGCAGACCGTGCGCCGCGCCATGGCCATCCTGCGGCTGGTGGCCTGTGGCCAGGAGCGCGGCGTGCGCCTGATCGACCTGGAGCGCATGTCGGGGCTGAACCGGCCAACCGTGCACCGGCTGCTCAAGACCTTGATCCAGGAAGGCGCGGTGGAACAGGACGCCGCCACGCGCCGCTATCTGATCGGCCCGGAGATCAGCCTGCTCGGCCTGGCGCGCACCCGCCGTTTTCCCTTGCTGACGCTGGCCGATCCGTATCTGGCGGAACTGGCCGACCAGGTTGGCGACACGGTGTTCCTGAGCGTGCGGCACGGGCACGATTCGATCTGCATAGGCCGCAAGACCGGCCATCATCCGATCCAGGTGCTGTCGATCGAGGTCGGCGTGCGGCGGCCGCTGGGCCTGGGCGTGTCGGGCGTGGCGCTGCTGTCATGCCTGCCGGACGCCGAAAGCGCCGCCATTGTGCAGGCCAATGCCGCGCGCCTGGCGGTGGCGGGCGAGCGGGCCGATGACATCCTGGCGCGGGTCGCGCAGGCGCGCGCCAGCGGCATCGCGCACGCGCCCGCCGGCCTGATGCCCGGCACCAGCGCGGTGGCGCTGCCGATCCGCACCGAAAGCGGCGAGCCGCTGGGCGCGGTGACGGTGACGGCGATGGCCGAACGCCTGGCCGGGGGCAGATTGGCGCAGGTGGTCGAGCGCATGCGCGACCGGGCCGCGGCGATTGCGCGGCGCCATGCCGAGGTGAGCGAGCGGCGGCGTTGAAGCAAGGCGGGGCCTCGGACGTCCACCGCGTTTGGGCAAGCCCCGGCCGCGGTCAGCCTTGCGGGCGCGCCAGCACGTAGACGCGGGTGTCGCGGCCGTAGTGCGTTTCGATGGCGCGGAAGGCGAAGCCCAGCTTGTCCAGCACGCGCTGCGAGCCCAGGTTGTCAGGCCACGTGACGGCCAGCAGCTCCGCGCTGTCGAGCGCGCGCCAGGCGTAGTCGCAGAGCTGGCGCGCGGCCTGGGTGGCGTAGCCGCGGCCCCAGGCCGATCGTTGCAGGCGGTAGGCCAGTTGCAACGCGCCGGTGTCCTCCAGCCGTGTCAGGCTGATCCAGCCCACCGCCACGCCGTCGGGATCGACCACCGCCCAGTGGCCGATGTCATCCGGCGGCGTCTTCAACCAGTCCAGCAGTTCCTGGCGGCGCGCCTGCGTGGCGGGCTTGACGCCGGTGCTGTGGCGCATGACCTCGGGGTCGGCTTCGAGCGCCAGGATCATGGGCACGTCGTCCGCGCGCAGGCGGCGCAGGGTGACGCTCGGGGTGGCCGGGGCGGTGTGCATCGGGGCGGCGCTCAGTACGTCAGCGGGGCGCCGGTCACGACCTCATACAGGAACCGGTCCAGCCGTTCGGTCTGGCCGTCGGGCCGGTCGAAGAAGGGCGCTTTCTCCAGGGCCGGCAGCGTCGTTTCCAGGTAGGCGTGGATCAAGGGGAAGCGCGGGCCGTGCTCGGCCTCGCCGGCCTGCATCTTGATGGCCAGCAAGGCGTTGATCTCGTCGCGCAGCGCGGGGTCGGTGACCATGGCATCGGCCAGGTCGGCAAAGCGCATCGGGGGGATGCCGCGGCCGCTGTCGATCCATTGCGCGGCCAGCACGGGACGCAGCACGTACAGGTATTTCTTGAGCCGCACGGTGTCGCCCTGCAGCGACTCGCGGAAGTTGCGGCCGGCCATGGCGACATAATGCCAACGGCCCTTGATGTGCGAGAAATACTCGCTGCGGAAGTGCCGCAGCCAGGCGCTGGCGGCGTCGTCCTGGCGGTACAGCACGGGGGAGTCCAGCCATTCGAACAGGGTGGGGTTGGAGCCGCGCAGCAGTTGCAGCGCCTTGCGCAATTCCCAGCCGGACACGTCCAGTTCGTCGTCGATCGGCAGCTCGATCACGTCGCGCTGCGGCGCCACCCGCAGGTACCAGTCCAGCTTGTGCACATACAGGAAGCGCACGTCGTAGTCGCTGTCGGGCGAGGCGAAGCCCCAGCCGCGGCTGCCGGACTCGCAGGCGAGCAGGACGCGCACGTCGTGGCGCTGTTCGATGTGTTCCAGGGTCGCCATGACGCGTTCGCGGATGGCCGGATCGATGGGATGGGCGTGCAGGATCGAGGTCATGCTTTGGATGCTAGCACTTCGCCAGGCGGGTGCGCGAGGCGCGCGAATGCGTGGCGCGTTGTCGTTGCCGGCGCGTTTGCCCGTTATGATTAGCTGCCTTATCATATGCCGCCATATCAACTGCCGGACCCGCCATGCCAACTGCCATTCCCGCCATGCTGGAACCCAAGCACCATGCGCTGCTGGACGAGGCCGCCCGCCGCGGGCTGGCCTCGTCCGACGGCATCCAGCTGTGCTTTCAGGTGCTGGCCCTGGCCGGCGCCATCGACCGCGACTGCGCCGCGCGCCTGGCGCCGCGGCAGTTGTCGGAAGGCAAGTTCGTGCTGCTGTTCCTGCTGCACGGACAGGCGGGTGGGCTGTCGCCGCACGAACTGGCGGCGCGCGCGGGCGTGACCCGCGCCACGGTGACCGGCCTGCTCGACGGACTGGAGCGCGATGGGTTCGCGCTGCGCCAGCCGGGCCAGGACGACCGGCGCCGGATCACGGTGACGCTCACGCCCAAGGGCAGGACGGCGGCGGCGCGGCTGTTCAAGGAACATGCACAGTGGATCGGCGCGCTGTTCGACACCTTGTCGCAGGCCGAGCGGCGCCAGCTCGGCGACCTGCTGGCGAAGGTGTGGCGCGGCACCGACAGCGGACGTGCCGCCCTGGCGGGAGAGACACCGTGACGGCCGCCCGCCGCGGCGTCAAGGACATCGGCGCGGGCCGCCTGGCGCAACTGAACGCGGGCGCGCCGGCCGCGCACCTGACCGAGTGCCTGGCGGTGGACTTTGCCTTGCTGATGCAGGCGCTGGCGCCCGAGGTCGGCGCCGATGGCATCGCCGCGATGCGGGCCGCGGCGGCGCTGGGCATCTCCAAGCGCATGGCGGTGGCGGCGCGCATCCTGCATGAGGGGCTGGGTCCGGCCGGCTTCACGCGGATGGCGGCGCAGGCGTCGGACACCGCGCGGGGCTGGGCCTGTTTCATGATCGGGGCGGCGCCGGACCTGTCGCTGGCGCAGCGCCTGGCGCGCATCCGGCCGCTGGCCGACGATGCGCATTTCGGGGTGCGCGAATGGGCCTGGCTGGCCGTGCGGCCGGCGCTGGCGGCCGACCTGGACGCGGCTATCACGCAGCTGCAAGCGTGGACGACGCTGCCGTCCGAGCGCTTGCGCCGCTTTGCCAGCGAGTCGTTGCGGCCGCGCGGCGTCTGGTGCGCGCACATCGCCGCGCTCAAGGCGGACCCGGGGCGGGCGTTGCCGCTGCTGGAGCCGATGCGCGCCGATGCGGCGGTCTACGTGCAGGATTCGGTGGCGAACTGGTTGAACGACGCCAGCAAGGACCAGCCTGACTGGGTCAGGCGGGTGTGTGCGCGTTGGCTGACGCACAGCCCGGTCGCGGCGACGCAGCGCATCTGCCAGCGAGCGCTGCGCACCATCGGCGCCTAGGGCTGTGCGAGGCGCCTTCCGGGCTGGCAGGCCCTGGCGTCCAGCACGGCTGACGCGGCCGTGATGCGGTCGGCGCCGGTCACGCGTTTCAACGATCGGCATCCGCCGCTTCGGCCGCCAACGCGGCCTGCACGGCGGGGCGGGATTCGATCCGGCGCTGGAATGCCTCCAGGGCAGGCCAGCGCGCCAGGTCCACGTCAAGCTGCGGCGCCCAGCGCAGCACCGCGTACAGGTAGATATCGGCCAAGCCATAGCGGTCCTGCACCAGGGCCTGTCGCTCGCGCAACGCGGTGGCGACATGTTCCAGGCGTTTTTCCAGCCGCGCCTGCCACCACGCGCGCGCCGCCTCGGGCAGGTCGCGATTGAACAGCGGGCCGAAGCCGCCGTGGATTTCCGCCGAGATGAAGTTCAGCCATTCGTGCAATTGGCTGCGGGCCCAGCTGCCGGCTGGCGGGGCCAGCCCGGCTTCGGGCCGCAGGTCGGCCAGGTACTGGCTGATGGCGGGGCCTTCGGTCAGCACCTGGCCGCCGTCGATTTCCAGCGCGGCCACATAGCCCTTGGGATTGATGGCCAGGAAGTCGCGGCCGTCGGCGGTGCGCTTGCTGCGGTTGTCGACCCGGACCAGGTCGAACGGCAGGTCGAGTTCGCGCAACACGATATGGGGCGACAGCGAGCAGGTGCCGGGAGCGTAATAGAGTTTCATGCGGAATGTCCGGGGATGTCCTGATTGGGACGGGGAGGCCCAGGATCAACCGATTCCGAATATTCGTAAAATTACTTCTTCAGAAATGAGAAATAAGTATTTGTGATGGTTGATTCACACCCACGATGTCAGCCATCCGTCGCCGGCACGGCGATAGACCATTGGCGGGGTCCGAAGTGGGTGTCGAAACGGGACAGGAACGATTGGCCCAGCAAGCCGTCGATGCCAGGACCGAACGTGGATTCGGCGCCGGCCTGGACCACGACCGGAACCTGGCTGGCGGCGACCTGACGGATCTGGATGCGTTTGGCCATGCCGGTGTGCACATCGGTGTTGCCGTTGGCCGTCTGTACCGCGATCCTGCGGCCCCCGAGATAGTCGATGCCCGCACGCTCGGCAAAGGCGCGGGTGATGGCAACCACGCTGGCGCCGGTGTCGACGATGAACGTGCCTTTCTTGCCATTGACTTCGACCGAGGCCAGGATGACCTGATCGGGTTTGCGGGCGAACGTATCCTTGCCCGAGGCATAGGAGGCGGGGCAGTCCCGCTGGCGCTCGTACTCAGCGACGAGCCGCTTGCCCTGCGGGTTTTGCGTGCGCGAGGGATCCAGCGACATCCACATGCGCACCGTGCTTGCCGCTTCGCAATGGCGCCCGAGTCTGGCCTGCGCTTGGGCGGTCTCGGTGAACACGCCGGAGGCCAGCCGTCGTGGATTGGGCGACAGGGCAATCACTTCCAGGTAGTCGGCCAGCGCCTGTTCGTATTGCTGAGTCTGGCTGTATGCCTGCGCTCGCGTATAGCGCATGCGCGTGTCGGCGGGATGGTCTGCGATCAGGCGGTTGGAAATGGCGATGGCCTGGGGGTAGTCCCGGATCACGAGCAGATCGCCCACGGCGGACAGCAGGAAGCCGTCGGCATTGCCGCATTCGTCGGCGAACGTGATCAACGCCTGGGCCGCCTCCTTGCGGTAACCCATGGCCTTGAGCTGCGGCGCCAGGGCACCCATGGCCTGACTGTTGCACGGCGTGGTGGCCAGCTGCCGCAGGGCCCGCTGGATCTCGGCCTTGGCCAGGTCGCCGCGCGCGATGCCTTGCATGCCCAGCCGTTCGAGCGGGGCGCGCAGCGGGTCCGGCGCATTCGTGGATTGCGCCGTCGGGGCGACGGGGGTGGAGGAATCACAACCCGTTGCGATCACGGCCGAGGCGATGAGGGCGAAGCGCACCGCTTGGAGCAAGGCGGACCGGTCGAGCGGCATTTCCAGTGTTCCATTGATGATCGGGCAAGAGCGGAAGTTTAGGGAAACGTCATAGCGTTTTGATGACTTCGTGCGGACGCAGGCCAAAAGACAGACCCGTGGCGACGTTGCGGTCGGCGCGGCGGTCATCACGGCCGATTCAGGGGGGGCGGGCGAGTGTCGGTAGAATTTCCGGTTTCGAGACGATCCGTTATCTTTTCCCTGCCATGATGAACCTGATCCATTGGCGCTTGCTGCTGGCGGTGGTGGACGCCGGCAACATCACCCATGCCGCCAAGCAGGTGGGCATGACGCAGTCGGGCGCCAGCCAGGCCATCGCGCAGCTGGAACACCATCTGGGCGCGCCGCTGTTCACCCGTGAACGGCGCCAGAGCGTACCCACCGCGCTGGGGCTGCGGGTGGCGCACGAGGCGCACGCCATGCTGGCCGCGCACGGCCGCATCCAGGCCTTGGGGCGCGAGGCGTCCGGCGCGCCGGGCGGGGTGTTGCGGCTGGCCAGTTTCCCGATGGTGTTCTCGACCATCCTGCCGCCGGTGTTGCGGCGCTTTCGCCAATTGCATCCGGCCATCGAGGTGGTGCCGCTGGAAGCCAGCGACAGCGAGATCGAGACCTTGCTGGCAGCGGGCACGGTGGACGTGGGGGTGGTGCTCAATCCGCCCGCGCGCCGCGGCGCCTGTCCGCTGGGCGAGGACGACTGGGTCGCGGTGCTGCCGGCCTCGCATCCGCTGGCGCGCGGCGCGTCGGTGGCGCTGGCGCAACTGGCGGCGCAGCCGTTCGTGCTGGCCACGGGCGGTTGCAACGTGCACGCGGCCAGTGTCGCGGCCGACGCCGGCCTGGCGCTGGCCGACGTGCGCGCCACGGTCATGGAATGGTCCAGCGCCTATGCGCTGGTGCGCGACAACGTCGGCGTGGCCCTGGTGCCCGAACTGACGTTGCCTGAGAACCGCCGTGGCCTGCGGGTGCTGCCCCTGGCGACGCCGGTGCGGCGGCGTTTCGCGCTGGCGGCGTCGCCGCAGGCCGCCGGCTTGCCGGCAGCGCTGGCCCTGTTCGAGATGTTGCGGCAGGATGACAGCCGGGCCTGAAGCCCGGGCGCCGGCCTGCGAGCGCCGTCATCGCGGCGACATCGGGCCGGCCTACGATCGGCGTCTTTTGGCAGAGGCGACATGATCATCCGCAACGCAGAAGCCGGCGACAGCGCCGATATCGTTGAACTGCTGGCCCAACTGGGCTATCCCGGCACCGCGGGCTTCGTGCCGGACAAGATCGAGCGCCTGCTGGGCCACCGCGACGCCGAACTGCTGGTGGCCGAGGACGGCGACCGGCTGCTCGGTTTCATCGGCCTGCATTTCATGGTGCAGCTGGCGCTGCCGGGCGATTTCTGCCGCATCACTTATTTCTGCGTCAGCGACGCGGCCCGCGGCAGCGGGGTGGGGCGGGCGCTGGAAGAGGCCGCCGCGGCCCTGGCGCTGGCCCGTGGCTGTGACCGCATCGAGGTGCATTGCCACGAGCGCCGCGTCGACGCGCACCGCTTCTATTACCGCCAGGGCTACGAAGAGTCGCCCAAGTACCTGATGAAGTCCTGCCGGCCCTGAGCGTTGGCGGCCGGCCATGGCGCCGGCGCGCCGCTGTCGTGTAGTCTTGCCCGTTCCAACGACAAGTCCAAAGGACGGGCATGGAAGAGACAACGCAAGACAAGCCGCTCGACTGGGCGGCGTTGGTCGATGAACTGAACCGGCTGCTGCGGCTGAAGACCACGGTCATCGGCATGAAGCTGTTCGAGGACGAGGCGGCGCTGGCCGGCGTGAAGGGGCTGCGGCGCCCCAAGGCCACGCACACCACCGACCAGATCGTCGGCATGGCGGCGCGGCTGGGCTGGACGGTGGGCATCACCGGCGACGACCTGGTCGGATCGCAATGCCGCGCCGTGATCGGCCTGGGACCGCAGGACGAGGCCTGGCGCAGCGGCAAGGAATACGTCGGCGTGTGGCATGCCACCGAGGCCGACGCGCGCGCCCGCCAGGAAGCCCTGTCCTGTGTGCCGGCGGGCAAGTACCGCGCCCTGGCGGTGTCGCCGCTGGCCTCGGGCCGGCTCGACCCGCCCGACATCTGCCTGATCTATGCGACGCCAGGGCAGATGATCATTCTGATCAACGGCCTGCAATGGAAAAACTACCGGCGCTTCGACTGGAGCGTGGTCGGCGAGACCGCCTGTGCCGACTCCTGGGGGCGGGCGCTGGCCACCGGCGAGCCCAGCCTGTCCTTGCCCTGTTACGCCGAGCGCCGCTACGGCGGCGTGCCCGACGAGGAAATGCTGATGGCGTTGCCGCCGCGCTATCTGCCCATGGCCATCGAAGGGATGAAGGCGTTGTCGGCCAATGGCCTGCGCTATCCGATTCCCCCGTATGGCATCCAGAACGACGTGCGCGCCGGCATGGGCGTGAGCTACGCGCAGCCGCCACGGGCTTGAGGCGGCCGAGCCAGCGCCGCCGCCAGCGCGCGCGCGGCCGGTCCCAGCGGCTGGTCGATGCGGTGCGCCAGGTAGACCTCGGTGGTCACCTGGCTGCCGCGCCCCAGGCTGGCGGTGGGCAGGCGCAGCAGCCGGCCCTCGGCCAGGTCGCGCTCGACCAGCCACAGCGGCAGCCGGCCCCAGCCGACGCCGGCCAGGATCAGCGCGTGCTTGGTGTCCTGGCCGCTGACGCGGCAGGTCTGCGGCGACAGCACCGCGAAGTCGCGGCCGGCGCTGAGGCTGGACGGATCGCTCTGCACCACCTGGATATGGTCGGCCAGGTCCGGGGCGGTCAGTGGCGGGCCGTCGGCGACGCGCGCGGCCAGGGCATGGCCGGCGCCCACCACCGCCACCATCTGCACCGAGGACAGCGCCTGGATCGCGATGCGCGGATGGCGGAAATGCTCGCCGGCGATGATGCCCAACTGGTGGCTGCCGTCCAGCAGCGCGGCAATCGGTCCGCCCAGCGGCAGCACCGCGACGCGGCTGGCCACCGAGGGATAGATGGCGCGCAGGCGGTTCAGCGCGGCGCCGACCTGCGCGATGGGATAGAGGGTGTCCACCACCAGCGACAGTTCCAGTTCCACGCCTTCGCCCAGGCCCTGGGCGCGGGCGCGCAGGGCGTCGACCCGCAGCAGGATGTCGCGGGCGTTGGCCAGCAGCGCCTGGCCTGCCGGCGTCATGACCGGGCGATGGCCGCCACGGTCGAACAGGCGCACGCCCAGCTGGGTTTCCATGTTGGCGATGGCATGGCTGACGGCCGACTGCACCCGCGACAGCTGCTTGGCGGCGGCGCGGAAACTGCCGGTGTCGGCCACGGCGGCGAACACGCGTAGCTGGTCCAGGGTGAGGGCGTCTATCATCGTGCGTCCTGATCTATTTTTCAGATCGGTTCCATCAAAAGATTATCACTTATCAGAATCGGTTCCGGCCGGCATGCTGGCGGCATTGCAAGCGAGGAGAGGCGAGGATGGACAAGGTGGAAAGCGCGGCGCAGGCCGGCCAGCCGGCGGCGACGCGTTGGGGAGCGGTGCTGGCGATCGTGGGCGCCGGGGTGGTGGCGTCGCTGCAGGTGGGCAAGGTGATCATCGCGGCGCCGCTGTTGCGCCGCGACCTGGGGCTGGACCTGGCGTCGATCGGCACGCTGACGGCGGTGTTCTCGATCCTGGGCGTGCTGGGCGGCATCGCGGCGGGCGGCGTGATCGCGCGCTTCGGCGCGCGCCGCATGCTGCTGTGGGGCCTGGCGACGGTGGCCGCGGGCACGGCGGCGGGCGCGCTGGCGCCGGGCTATGGCGTGCTGCTGGCCTCGCGCGTGGTCGAGGGCCTGGGCTTCCTGCTGATCACGGTGGCCGGCCCGGCGGCGCTGCAGCGCCTGGTGCTGCCGTCCAGCCGCGACCTGGCCTTCGCGCTGTGGAGCTGCTACATGCCGGCGGGCATGGCCATCGCCATGCTGGCCTCGCAGGCCTTTGGCGACTGGCACGCCTACTGGTGGTGCGCCGGCGCGGCCGCCGTGATCGCGCTGGGCTGCATCGCCGCGCTGGCGCCGCCCACGCCGGCCGGCGCCGGCCTGTCATGGCACGGGCTGCGGCAGGACACGACGGACACGCTGGGCGCGGCCGGTCCCATGCTGCTGGCGGCTTCGTTCACGCTCTACAGCCTGATGTTCTTCGCGCTGTTCACCTTCCTGCCGGTGCTGCTGATGGACAAGCTCGGGCTGCCGCTGGCCACCGCGGGGCTGTACAGCGCCGCGGCCAGCGCCGCCAACATCATCGGCAATCTGGGCGCGGGCGTGCTGCTGTCGCGCGGCTGGCGGCGCTCGACGCTGATCGCCTGCGCCAGCGTGGCGATGGGCGTGGTGGCGCTGCTGATCTTCCGCTCGGTGTTTCCGGCGATGCCGACCTTCCTGCTGTGCGTGCTGTTCTCGGCGGTGGGCGGGCTCATCCCGGCGACGCTGCTGGGCACCGCGCCGCTGGTGGCGCCGCGGCCGGCGTTGACGGCGGCCACGGTCGGGCTGGTGATGATGGGCAGCAACCTGGGGCAGGTGATCGGGCCCGTCACGGTGGGCGGGGTGATCGACCGCTATGGCTGGGCGCAGGCGTCGCTGATCGTGGCGGCCGCGGCGCTGGGCGGCCTGGCCGTCGCCTGGCGGTTGCGTCGACTGAACGGCGCGCGCCTGTAGCCGCCGCCGGGACCGGTGCGTCGATTGTCATGCGGACGGCCTATCATGGGGGCTCGCATCCCGTGGAGTCCCTATGCCTACGCCTGCCCCGCGCCTTGTCATCTTCGATTGTGACGGCGTCCTGATCGACAGCGAAATCATCGCCGCCCGCGCCCAGTCGCGCGCGCTGGCCGAACACGGCATCGCCATCACGCCGCAGGAAGCCGCGCGGCGTTTCGCCGGCATTCCCGACGCCGACATGTGGCAGACCCTGCAGGAAGAGAACGCGCGGCCGCTGCCGCCGGACTTCCCGCGCGAGTACGCCGACCGCCTGCAGGACACCTTCCGGCGGGAGCTGCGGGCGTTGCCTGGGGTGCTTGAGACCCTGGCGGCCTTGCGCCTGCGCGGCATCGAGTATTGCGTGGCCTCCAGCAGCACGCCGCCCAAGCTGGAGGCGGCGCTCAAGCTGGTGGGGCTGTGGGACGCGTTCGCGCCGCATGTGTTCAGCACGGCGCAGGTGGCGCATGGCAAGCCGGCGCCGGATGTGTTCCTGTTCGCCGCGCGGCAGATGCGCACGGCCATCCTGGAATGCGTGGTGGTCGAGGACAGCGTGCCGGGCGTGCGTGCCGCGCGGGCCGCGCGCATGCGGGCGGTGGGCTATATCGGCGCCTCGCACAACGGGCCGGACCAGCGCCAGCGCCTGCTGGACGAAGGCGCCTTCGAGGTCATCAGCGACCTGCAGCGCCTGTCGGAGATCATCTAGCCCGCGTCAGCGGCTCTTGGCGATCACGCCGGTCATGTACTCGTTCAGGTCGCGGAAGTCCTTGACCGTCCAGGCGTGCGGCGGCACCTTTACGCCATTTTCGCGCAGGGTCTTGGGAATCAGGTCGCCGTTGGGGCGCAGGATGACCGAGGACACGATGACGCCCGGATAGTCGGTCAGCCGCTTCCTGAACGCGGCGGTGGTGAGATCCGGGGTGGGCGGATTGCTCTTCCTGGCCAGGGGCCCGGTGCCCTTGATGTCGGCGCCGTGGCACATGGCGCAGCGTTGCTGGAAGAGATTCTTGCCGTTGAGGTTTTCGGCGTGGGCAAGCGGCGCTTGAAGCAGCGCGGAGAGGCCCAGCGCGGCGAAGCATGCTGTTCTTGTTTTCATGTACTCGTGTCGTCTCGATCGGCGTCCAGGGCGGGCGCTCCGGCGGCGCCAGGGCATGCCCGCTTCCTGCGTCGGCAGTCCAGCCAATCCGGATCCTGGGCGGCGCGAAAAAATGCGCCTCGCATTCTAGAGCCTGGCGGCGTCGGGCCGCTGAACGCAGGCCGCCGAGCCCGGGTCGCCGACCATCGACCGCCAACCATCGGCCGCCCGGCGTCGGCCGGTTGGCGGTCGACATGCCTCTAAGCGGGCAGCGGCTCGGGCTTGACCCGCACCGCGCTCAGCACGCCGATCATCAGCAGCGCGATGCCGGCCAGCGTCAGCGGCTGCGGCATGCTGCCGCGTAGGATGAAGGCGTAGGCCAGCGCCGCCAGCGTTTCGAACACGATCAGCTGCCCGACCAGCGCCGTCGGCAGGCGCTGGCTGGCTTCGTTCCAGCACAGCGTGCCGAGCCATGACGAGAACAGGCCGATGATGATCATCAGGCCCAGGAACACGTCGGGGCGCGGTCCCAGCGGCATGGCGAAGTCGCTGCCGGTGGCGGCCATGCCGGCCCACAGCAGGCCGTAGCCGGCCAGCGCCAGCGGCAGGGTCGCCACGCCCTGGGCGGTGGCCCAGGTGCGCGGGCTGCGGCCGGGATGGTTGCGCAACCAGTCGGCGTTGCGCAGCGGATACCAGGTCCAGCAGGCGACCGCGGCCAGCGCCAGCACCGCGCCGATGGCGTAGCGCGACAGGTCGGCGTCGGCCTCCTGGCGCAGCGCCTGCAGTTCCACCTGGTTGACGCAGCCGATGCCCAGCGCGATCAGCACCAGCGAGGGCGCCAGCCGCTTCCACGGCAGGCGGCCGTCGCGGCGCGCGTTGCGCAGGTTGGCGCAGATGGCGATCACCACCGGCAGGGTGCCGATGATCATGGTCGGCACCGGGCCGCCGGCGCGCTGGATGGCGCTGGCCAGGCACAGGTAGTACAGCAGGTTGCCGATGGCCGCCAGCTTGAGCGCCTCGATCCAGTCGGCGCGGCCGAGCTGGCGCAGCGCCTTGCGGTCCAGCCAGGCGAGCGGAATGGCGATCAGGCCGAACGCCAGGTAGCGCGCCACCGATTGCAGGGCGGCGGGGTATTCGGGCAGCAGCAAGGGGCCGACGAATACCAGCCCCCACATCAGTCCGGCCGCCAGGGCGTAAGAGGTTCCTGCCCACATAGCTGTGTTCCCATCGCGAAATTCAACAGATGGGCCAGTCTAGCGACGGCCGCGGCGGCCGGTCTTGTACCAGATTGCTGCGGCGCCGGAGCGGCGGTTCAGGCGCGCACTTGCTTCTGGTAGCGCGCCGGCGTGACGCCGTAGCGGCGGGTGAAGGCGCGGGTCAGGTGGGCCTGGTCGGTCAGGCCGGCGGCCAGCGCGGTCTGCGCTGGCGTCTCGCCCGCGGCCAGCAGCCGCTTGGCCTCGAACAGGCGCAGCGCCATCAATGTCTGCTGCGGCGTGGCGTGGTACTGCGCCTGGAAGCTGCGCAGGAAGTGGAACGGGCTGAGTCCGGCGACGTCGGCCAGTTCTTCGAGGGTGAGACGGCGCGCCAGGTGGGCGCGCAGGTAGTCGATGACGTGGGTGAAGCGCGCCGCGGCTTCGGGGCGCGGCGGCCGCGGCACGCGGGCATGGCGGCGGAACTCGGCCAGCAGCGCGTGCAGGGCGCTGTCGAACGCCAGCGGTTCACGCGCCTGCCACAGCGCGTCCAGCAGGGCGGTGACGCGTTGCGCGCTGGCGCTGTCGTGGCTGACCGCGCAGTCGAACCACCAATCGGCCTCGCCGGCCACCTGTTCGACCACGGCGGGGTCGATGTAGGCCATGCGGTAGCGCCAGCCGCCCTCGGTCTCGGCGCGGCCGGTGTGCAGTTCGTCGGGGTTCATCCGCACCACCGAGCCGGGCGGCGCCAGGTGCTCGGCGCCACGGTAGCGGAAGCGTTCCACCCCGGTCTCGATGGCGCCCAGGCCGAAGGCCTCGTGGGTGTGCGGCTCGAAGGCGTGGCGGATGATGTGGGCGCGGTATAGCTCGATGCCCGGCCGGTGCGCCGGGCGCCGGAATTCGGCGCGGTCATTGGGGTGGTCGAAGGCCTGCGGCACGCCCGCGATCAGCGGTTCGGGGCGCGCGTCGGGGGCGACAGGGACGCCGCCGGCGGAGGGCAGGAAAGAGGCCATGACGGAATTTAAGCACGTTCGGCGGCGCCGCGCCGGCCTATCCCGCCGCCCGCATGGCGGCGGCGCGCGCCAGCAGCATCTCGCGCTCGCGGTCGTTGCGCGTCATGCCGGCGGCGCGCTCGAATTCCGCCAGCGCCTCGGCGTGACGGCCTAGCTTGGCCAGCAGGTCGCCGCGCACGCTGGGCAGCCAGTGATAGTTGGCCAGCGCCGGGTCGCGCGCCAGCGCGTCGGCCAGATCCAGTCCGGCCTGGGGCCCGAACGCCATGCCCACGGCCACCGCGCGGTTCAGTTCCACCACGGGCGACGGCATGGCCTGCGCCAGCGCGTCGTACAGCGCCACGATGCGCGGCCAGTCGGTGTCCCCGGCCTGCCGCGCCCGCGCATGGCAGGCGGCCAGGCCGGCCTGCAGGGCATACGGACCGCTGGCCCCGCCCAGGCTTTCGGCGCGTTCCAGCGCGGCCAGGCCGCGCCGGATCAGCAGCGTGTCCCAGCGGCCGCGATCCTGTTCCAGCAGCAGCACCGGACGGCCCTCGGCGTCGCTGCGGGCATGCAGGCGCGAGGCCTGCAATTCCATCAGCGCCACCAGCCCGTGCACTTCGCTGTCGCCGGGCGCCAGTTGCGCCAGGATGCGGCCCAGCCGCAGGGCCTCGTCGCACAGCGCCGGCCGCATCCAGTCCTGGCCGGCGGTGGCGGCATAGCCTTCGTTGAAGATCAGGTAGATCACTTCCAGCACCGAGGCCAGCCGCGCCGCGCGTTCCTGCGGCCCGGGCACCTCGAACGGCACGCGCGCCGCGGTCAGGCTGCGCTTGGCCCGCACGATGCGCTGGGCGATGGTCGATTCCGAGGCCAGGAAGGCGCGCGCGATCTCGGCGGTCGACAGCCCGCCCAGCAGGCGCAGCGTCAGCGCCACGCGCGCCTCGGTCGACAGCAGCGGGTGGCAGGCGGTGAAGATCAGGCGCAGCAGGTCGTCGCCGATGTCATCCTGGCGCGCGGCGTCCAATGCCTCGACGAAGTCGGGCTCGACGTCGGCCTGCAGCGCTTCGAGCTCGTGCCCTATTTGCTCGTGCTTGCGGCGGTGGATGGCGTCCAGCCGCAGGCGGTCGCGCGCGCGGTTTTTCGCGGTGGTCATGAGCCACGCTCCCGGGTTGTCCGGCACGCCGCTGGCCGGCCAGCGCTCCAGTGCGGCCACCAGCGCGTCCTGGGCCAGTTCCTCGGCCAGGCCGACATCGCGCACCAGCCGCGCGACGCCGGCGATGACGCTGGCGGCCTCGATGCGCCAGACGGCTTCGATGGCGCGGTGGGTTGCCGCCGATCCGGTCGCCGCGGTCATGCTTGCGGCGTCGCGCCGGGTTCCATGTAGAACACTTCCCAGATGTGGCCGTCCAGGTCATCGAACCCGTGTCCGTACATGAAGCCATGGTCCTGCGGCGGGCGCGGCGCGGCGCCGCCCGCCGCCTTGGCGCGCGCGACCAGGTCGTCGACCTCGGCGCGGCTTTCGCAGGACAGCGCGATCAGGGATTCGGTGGCGCCCTTGGCATCGACGACGGGTTTGTTGGTGAAACCCTGGAAGAAATCCTTCACCAGCAGCATGACGTAGATGTTCTCGCCCACGACCATGCAGGCGCCCTGGTCATTGGTGAATTGCGGATTGAAGCTGAACCCCAGGCTCTTGAAGAAGGCCTGCGATTTCGCCATGTCGGCGATGGGAAGGTTGACGAAGATCTGCTTGTGCATGGCGTGTCTCGCGAGAAAGGAGGGGGATCAGTGGCCGTTGCCGGGCAGTTCGCGGAAGCGCTCGATTTCCTTGCCGGGCGCGAAGTCGTCCAGCTCATAGACCTGGCGCACTTCGATGGCGCAGGGCTGGCCGGGGAACGGGTCGGGAAAGCGCAGCGTCCATTGCATGGCTTCCTCGCGCGAGCGGACCTGGATCATGGTGTAGCCGGCGATCAGTTCCTTGGTGTCGGCGAAGGGGCCGTCGACCACCTTGCGCTGGCCGTTGTCGTACTGCACCCGCCAGCCCTTGGACGACGGCTGCAGGCCGTTGGCGTCCAGCAGCACGCCGGCCTTGGCCAGGCTCTCGTGGTAGGTGGCCATGGCGTCGAGCAGGCTGGCCTCGGGCAGCTTGCCGGCCTCGCTGTCGGCGTTGGCGCGGACGATGATCATGAATCGCATGGGAAGTCTCCTGGTGGCAAGGCCCCGCGCGCTGGCCGCGGCGGGGTCGGTACTGGCACGACGCATGACGGGCTCGCGAATCGACAGGCGGACGCTCGAATCAGGGTAAATACCTAGCGATGCAGGGGCTGGCCGGCCCGCGCGGCGCGGTCGGCGCGCGGGCGCTACAGGAAACAGGGTCCCAGCTCGCGCACCTCGACCGTGGCCCATTGCGCGGCCGGGCACTCGGCCGCCAGCGCCAGGGCCTGTTCGCGGTCGTCGCAGGTGAGCAGGAAGAAGCCGCCGATCATCTCCTTGGCCTCGGCGAAGGGGCCGTCGACCAGCGTGCGCTGGCCGTCGCGCACACGCAGGCGCACGCCTTCCCGGTCGGACTTGAGGGATTCGGCGCGCGCCAGCAGCCCGCGCGCCTGCAGGCCTTCCGCATAGCGCAGCATCTGCGCGTAGGCATCGCGGCCCTGTTCAGGGGTGCGCTCGGCGCGCTGGCCGGTGGGTTCGACGATCAGAAGCATGTACGGCATGGCGGGTTCCTGGCGGGCGGGGCCCGGTGGACATGGCAAACGGCCGCGCGCCGAGGGATGCGCGGCGAGGCAGCCGCCAGATTACCGCTGTTTGCGCGGCGCGGGATCGCGCCGCTTCAGTCTTCCTGGAAGATCGTCTCGATCGGCAGACCGAACACGCGGGCGATGGCGAAAGCCAGCGGCAGGCTCGGGTCGTAGCGGCCGGTCTCGATGGCATTGACCGTCTGGCGCGACACGTTCAACTGTTCGGCCAGCGCGGCCTGGCTCCAGCCGCGTTCGGCGCGCAGATCGCGGATCAGGTTTTTCATCGGTGGCGCAGGTGGTCGATGGCGCTGGTGGCGAGCCAGGCGGCGGCCATCAGCGGCCAGACGAAGAACATGCTGAGGCGCGGAAAGCCGGCCAGTTCCAGGAAGCCGTAGGTGAAGGTGATGCCCGCCGTCGCCGTGGCGGCAATGGCCAGGTGTTCGGCCGTGGTCTTGCGGATGAACTCGTCGGAACGGCGGATCTGGCGCACGACGGCGCGGATCACCAGCAGGATCGCCAGCACCGGGCTGGCCAGCAGGACGGTGCGCGGCGCGCCCGGTTCGAGATGCAGGCCGGCGTAGATCGACATGGCCACCATCGCCACGTACAGCGCCATGGCGCCGCCGAATTCCTTGAGATACAGGCGTCGCGCCTGGGTTTGATGCATGAGGTCGATCTCCGGTTGTGTAAAGCGTGCTTGACATTGTGGCGACACGATTTCGTGGTGTCAAGGTTCCTTTACATCGACGGTCAAAATAAAACCGGCTGCGGCCGGTTTGGGGGAGCGCGATCAGGACTGGGTGGCGGCGGTGGCCTCGGTCGGCGTCAGGGTCGAGGGCGGCGTGGCTTCCGGCGGGGCGGCCTCGGGGGCGGCTTCGCGCGGGACGGTCGCCGCCGCGGTCTCGGCCGGCTTGGCATCGGCTGCCTTGGCATCGGCGGTCTTGGCATCGGCAGCCTTGGTATCCGCGGCCTTGGCTTCGGCCGGCCTGGCCTTGCCGTTCGCGGCGGCGGCCGCCGGCTTGCCGTCCGTGCCCTTGGCGTCGGCCTGGGCCGGCTTGGCCGGGGCGGTGATGTCCATGATCAGTTCGACGCGGCGGTTGGCGGCGCGGCCGGCCGGCGTGTCGTTGGACTCGATCGGACGCGTCTCGGCGTAGCCCACGGCGCGCAGGCGGCTGCCGGCCACGCCGTCGCGCACCAGTTCGCGCAGCACGCTGGTGGCGCGGCTGCTGGACAGTTCCCAGTTGGAGGCGAACTGGCGGGTCTGGATCGGCACGGGGTCGCTGTGGCCCTCGACCGACACCTGGTACTCGTTCTTGTTGAGGATCGCGGCCAGGCGCTTGATCACGTCCAGGCCCGACGGGCTGAGGGTGGCCTGGCCCGAGGGGAACAGCAGCTCGTTGCTGATGCGGAAGCTGACCGACTGTTCGTTGATGATGACGTCGACCGACTTGCCCAGGTCACCCAGGCCAAGCGATTCCTTGGACGGCGCCTTCAGCGGCGCGGCGGCCTGCGTCACCACCTCGCCCTCGGCGGCCGGGGCGGCCGTGGCCGGCGCGCCG
>NZ_CADIJR010000071.1 GCF_902859645.1 Achromobacter insuavis
ATGACCGTCAAGCTGCTGGCCCCGATCGCCATGGAAGAAGGTCTGCGTTTCGCCATCCGTGAAGGCGGTCGTACCGTCGGCGCCGGCGTCGTCGCCAAGATCCTGAAGTAATTCGGATCACTTAAGCAGCACACAACCAGCGGGGGCGCCTGCCGCCCTCGCCCCTCGTTCTTTAGGAAACGCCATGAAAAACCAAAAGATCCGTATCCGCTTGAAGGCTTTCGATTACAAGCTGATCGATCAATCGGCCGCTGAAATCGTCGACACCGCCAAGCGCACGGGCGCCGTTGTCCGCGGCCCGGTGCCGCTGCCCACGCGTATTCGTCGTTACGACGTGCTGCGTTCGCCGCACGTCAACAAGACGTCGCGTGACCAGTTCGAAATCCGTACCCATCAGCGCCTGATGGACATCGTTGATCCCACCGACAAGACCGTTGACGCCCTGATGCGTCTGGACCTGCCGGCCGGCGTCGACGTCGAAATCGCGCTGCAGTAAGGCGTATCGCGAGCCCGCTACCTTCGCCAGTGGACTTGTGAAGAATGGCCGCAATCCTTCGGGACTGCGGCCATTTTGTTTTTGCGCCACAGCCTGGCGCGCGGCGGGCGGGGCCGGCGGCCTTTTACGCTAAGTGCTTGTGCTGCCTGGAAAAAACATGCTAATATGCCAAGCTTGCCATTTTGTGGCAGGTCTAACTATGGTGAGGCGCGCGCAAATCCGGGATTTTCCGGGCGAGCAACCCCAAGCCAGGTTGAACATAGTCGTAGGGCAAAGGCCGTTACCTTTTGCCTGATTAGCCCCGACCAATCGCAGTCGGGAATGGAGAAAACGATGTCGAATTCGACACCCACGCCCGCCGCTCATCGGCTGGGGCTGGTGGGTCGCAAGGTCGGCATGACCCGCATTTTTACCGAGGAAGGTGAATCCATCCCGGTGACCGTGCTGGACGTGTCGAACAACCGCGTGACCCAAGTTAAGTCGCTGGAAACCGACGGCTACGCCGCGATCCAGGTGGCTTATGGCGCTCGTCGCGCCTCGCGCGTGCCGCAAGCACAAACGGGCCACTACGCCAAGGCCGGCGTTGAAGCCGGTAGCATCCTCAAAGAATTCCGCCTTGATCCCGCTCGCGCCGCTGAATTTGCGGCCGGTTCCGTGATCGCCGTGGAATCGGTGTTCGAAGCCGGCCAACAGGTCGACGTCACGGGCACCACGATTGGTAAGGGCTTTGCCGGTACCATCAAGCGCCACAACTTCGGCTCGCAACGCGCCTCGCACGGTAACTCCCGTTCGCACCGCGTTCCCGGCTCGATCGGCCAAGCTCAAGATCCGGGCCGCATTTTCCCGGGTAAGCGCATGGCGGGTCACCTGGGTGATGTCACCCGCACCGTTCAAAACCTCGACGTCGTTCGCGTTGACGTTGAGCGCGGCCTGCTGCTGGTCAAGGGCGCTGTCCCCGGCCACGCTGGCGCCGACATCGTCGTGCGTCCGGCCATCAAGGCCCCGGCCAAGAAGGGAGCGTAAGTAAATGGATCTCAAGCTCCTGAACGACCAAGGTCAGGCCGCGACTTTCAGCGCGCCCGACACGATCTTCGGCCGTGACTTCAACGAAGCGCTGATTCATCAGATCGTGGTGGCTTTCCAAGCCAATGCCCGTGCCGGCAACCGCGCTCAGAAGGATCGCTCGGAAGTCAAGCACTCGACCAAGAAGCCCTGGCGCCAGAAGGGTACCGGCCGCGCTCGCGCCGGTATGACCTCGTCGCCGCTGTGGCGTGGCGGTGGTCGGATTTTCCCGAACTCGCCGGAAGAGAACTTCAGCCAGAAGGTCAACAAGAAGATGTACCGCGCCGGGATCCGCTCGATCCTGTCGCAGCTGGCTCGCGAAGACCGCATCGCCGTCGTCGAATCGTTCGATCTGGAATCGCCCAAGACCAAGGCTGCCGCTGCAAAGCTGAAGAGCCTGGGCCTGGACTCGGTCCTGATCATCACCGACAACGTTGATGAAAATGTTTACCTCGCCACCCGCAACCTGCCGCACGTTGCCGTTGTCGAGCCCCGTTATGCCGATCCGTTGTCGCTGGTCCACTACAAGAAAGTGCTGATCACCAAGCCGGCCATCGCTCAACTCGAGGAGATGCTGGGATGAACGCTGAACGCTTGATGCAAGTCATTCTGGCTCCGATCGTGACCGAAAAGGCCACGTTCGTCGCTGAGAAGAATCAGCAAGTCGCTTTCCGTGTCGTGGCTGACGCTACCAAGCCGGAAATCAAGGCTGCCGTCGAACTGCTCTTCAAGGTGCAGGTCGAGTCCGTGCAGGTCCTCAACCGTAAGGGCAAAGTCAAGCGCTTTGGCCGATTCGTTGGCCGCCGTCGCAATGAGCGCAAGGCTTACGTCTCGCTCAAGGACGGCCAGGAAATCGACTTTGCGGAGGTGAAGTAAATGGCCCTCGTAAAAGTTAAGCCGACTTCGGCTGGCCGCCGTGGCATGGTGAAGGTTGTCAGCCCGAACCTGCACAAGGGTGAGCCCTACGCGCCGCTGCTGGAAAAGAAGACCCGTGGTTCGGGCCGTAACAACAACGGTCACATCACGATCCGCCACCGTGGCGGCGGTCACAAGCAACACTACCGTGTCGTCGACTTCCGTCGCGACAAGGATGGCATCCCCGCGAAGGTCGAGCGTCTGGAATATGACCCGAACCGTACGGCGCACATCGCTCTGCTGTGCTACGCCGACGGCGAGCGTCGTTACATCATCGCTCCGCGCGGCCTGGAAGTGGGCGCCACGCTGATCTCGGGCGTCGAAGCCCCGATCCGCGCCGGCAACACGCTGCCGATCCGCAACATCCCGGTGGGTACGACGATTCACTGCGTCGAAATGCTGCCCGGCAAGGGTGCCCAGATGGTCCGTTCGGCCGGCGCTTCCGCCGTCCTGCTGGCCCGCGAAGGTACCTACGCTCAAGTGCGTCTGCGCTCGGGTGAAGTCCGCCGTGTGCACATCGAGTGCCGTGCCACCATCGGTGAAGTCGGTAACGAAGAACACAGCCTGCGCCAAATCGGCAAGGCCGGTGCAATGCGTTGGCGCGGTATTCGCCCGACGGTTCGTGGCGTCGCCATGAACCCGGTCGATCACCCGCACGGTGGCGGCGAAGGCCGTACCGGTGAAGCACGCGAACCGGTCAGCCCGTGGGGCACCCCGGCGAAGGGTTTCAAGACCCGTCGCAACAAGCGGACGAACAATATGATCGTCCAACGGCGCAAGCGCAAGTAAGAGGCGAACACTATGTCACGTTCGATCAAGAAAGGCCCGTTTGTCGATGCTCACCTGATCAAAAAGGTGGACACGGCCGTCGCGGGCAAAGACAAGAAGCCGATCAAGACCTGGTCGCGTCGCTCGACGATCCTGCCCGAGTTCATCGGTCTGACGATCGCTGTGCACAACGGCAAGCAGCATGTTCCCGTTTACATCAACGAGAACATGGTCGGTCACAAGCTGGGCGAGTTCGCGCTGACCCGTACGTTCAAGGGTCACGCCGCGGACAAGAAGGCGAAGAGGTAAGCGATGGAAACTACTGCCATTATCCGTGGGGTTCACATCTCCGCTCAAAAGACGCGTCTGGTTGCGGATCTGATCCGCGGTCAGAAGGTCGGCCGTGCGCTCGAGATCCTCACCTTCTCGCCGAAGAAGGCCGCCGCCATCCTGAAGAAGGCTGTCGAGTCCGCCATCGCCAACGCCGAGCACAACGACGGTGCCGATATCGACGAACTGAAAGTCACCACGATCTTCGTGGACAAGGCTCAGTCGATGAAGCGCTTCTCCGCTCGCGCCAAGGGCCGCGGCAACCGTATCGAGAAGCAGACCTGCCACATCACGGTCAAGGTCGGAGCTTAAGGAGTCACGATGGGTCAGAAAATTCACCCCACTGGGTTCCGTCTCGCGGTCACCCGTAATTGGTCCTCGCGTTGGTTCGCCGACGACAAGGCCTTCGGCAGCATGCTGGCCGAAGACATCCGCGTCCGCGAGTACCTGAAGAAGAAGCTCAAGAGCGCCTCCGTCGGTCGCGTGATCATCGAGCGTCCCGCCAAGAATGCCCGCATCACCGTCTACTCGGCTCGTCCGGGCGTGGTGATCGGCAAGCGCGGCGAAGACATCGAAAGCCTGAAGGCTGATCTGCAGCGCCTGATGGGCGTGCCCGTGCACGTCAACATCGAAGAAATCCGCAAGCCGGAAACCGATGCTCAACTGATCGCCGACTCGATCTCGCAACAGCTCGAGAAGCGCATCATGTTCCGCCGCGCCATGAAGCGCGCGATGCAGAACGCCATGCGTCTGGGTGCCCAAGGCATCAAGATCATGAGCTCGGGCCGTCTGAACGGTATCGAAATTGCTCGCACCGAGTGGTATCGCGAAGGCCGTGTGCCGCTGCACACCCTCAAGGCCAACATCGACTACGGCACCTCCGAAGCCCACACCACGTATGGCGTGATCGGCATCAAGGTCTGGGTCTACAAGGGCGACATGCTGGCCAACGGCGAACTGCCGCCGGAAACCGCCGCCCCGCGTGAAGAAGAACGTCGTCCGCGCCGCGCTCCGCGTGGTGATCGTCCGGACGGTGCTCGCACCGGTCGTCCGGGTGGTCGTGGCCGTGGTCCCCGCAAGGCGGACGCTGCTCCGGCGCCTGAAGGAGAATAACCATGCTGCAACCCTCTCGCAGAAAGTATCGCAAAGAGCAGAAGGGCCGCAACACCGGTCTGGCGACCCGTGGTACCCACGTGTCGTTCGGCGAATTCGGTCTGAAGGCCACCGGCCGTGGCCGTCTGACCGCTCGCCAGATCGAAGCCGCTCGTCGTGCCATCAACCGTCACATCAAGCGCGGCGGCCGCATCTGGATTCGCATTTTCCCGGATAAGCCCATCTCGCAGAAGCCTGCCGAAGTCCGTATGGGTAACGGTAAGGGCAACCCGGAGTACTGGGTCGCCGAGATTCAGCCCGGCAAGGTGCTCTACGAAATGGAAGGGGTTAGCGAAGAGCTCGCGCGTGAAGCTTTCCGCCTGGCCGCTGCCAAGCTGCCGATTTCGACCACGTTCGTCGCGCGTCATATCGGTGCTTAAGGAGTACTAAGACATGAAAGCCAGCGAACTCCGTTCGAAAGACGCCGCCGAGCTCGGCAAAGAGCTCGAAAGCCTGCTGAAGGCACAATTCGGTCTGCGTATGCAGAAGGCCACGCAGCAGCTTGCCAACACCAGCCAGCTGCGTAACGTGCGCCGCGACATCGCGCGCGTGCGTACCTTGCTGACCGAGAAGGCAGGGAAATAAAGATGAGCGAAACTCAAAACACCCAAGTGGCCAAGCGCCAGCGTACGCTGGTCGGCAAGGTCGTCAGCAACAAGATGGACAAGACTGTCGTCGTTCTGGTTGAACGCCGCGTCAAGCACCCCATCTTCGGCAAGATCATCATGCGTTCCGCGAAGTACAAGGCGCACGATGAGTCGAACCAGTACAACGAAGGCGATACGGTTGAAATCGCTGAAGGCCGTCCCATCTCGCGCTCGAAGTCGTGGCGCGTGGTGCGTCTGGTTGAAGCCGCACGTATCATCTAAGTGCCAGCTTTCGGAACGGCTTGCCGTTCCGGGCTAGAAAGGCAAGGGCTCAGGCCCTTGCCTTTTTTTTGCCATAAATATCGTCATCGGGCGTTTTATTTCCGGTATTTTTCCCATCTGGCCCCCAGATCGGACTCTCCGGTAGAATCAGCTATTACGCCACGCTGACTCCAGATCCCGCCGTGACTCCCGAATACAGTCTGCTCTCGTTGAATCAGGTGTGGGCAATGTTGGCCGCCCGCGCGCGGCTGGTCGCCCGGGTGACCCTGGCCACGCTGGCGCTGACCTGCCTGCTGCTGCTGGTGCTGCCGCGCGTGTGGACGGCATCGTCGGACGTCTTCATCGACTACCGCGAAAACGACCCGATCAACGGACGCTCGTTTTCAGCGCTGCTCGACGAAAGCTATATGCAGACGCAGATCGACATGATCCGCAGCCAGGCGGTCGCCGACCATGTGATCTCGACCCTGGAGCTGCTGTCGGGACCGGACGCGGCGCAGGGCACCAAGGCGCACAACGACCTGGTGGAGTACATCCGCCGCAACCTGGAAGTCGTCAAGCAGCAGAACAGCCGCGTGCTGACGGTGTCGTTCTCCGCCAATACGCCGCAGAAGGCGCGCGAGTTCACCAACGCGGTGGTCAATTCCTACCTGGCGGTCAGCCAGAACATCTCGTCGGCGGCGGCGCGCGCGCGCAGCGAACAGTATTCCGCGCAGCTGGAGCAGTTGCGCGGCGAGGTGGACGCGATCCAGGACAAGCTGACGCGCTACCAGCAGGAGACCGGCATCGTCGATACGGAGCAGACCGGCGGCGATATCGACGTGCGCACGCTCAACGACATGACGACGTCGATGCTGACGCTGGACGCGCAGCTGGAGGCCGCCAAGGCGCGCAACGAAACCACCGAACGCCTGCTCAAGAGCGGCATCCGTCCGGAGGACCTGCCCGAGGTGGGGCAGATCGCGCCCATCAACGACCTGCGCAACGGCCTGACGGTGGTGGATCACCAGCTCGGCCAATTGCGCGGCTCGCTGGGGCCCAGGCACCCGACCGTGGCGGGGCTGCTGGCGCAACGGTCGCAGATGCTGGCCGATATCTCGCGCCAGTCCAAGGCCGCCATCGAGGCGCAGCGCGGCGAGCTGGAGCGCCTGCAGACCCAGAAGGCGGCGCTGCAGCGTGACATCGAGGCGCAGCGCGCCAAGGTCCTGGACCAGATGGCCAAGCGCGATCGCATCGCGGCCTACCGGCGCCAGTTCGCCGGCGTCGAGCAGGTCTACCAGACCGCCCTGCAGAAGTACGACGGCATCCTGATGGCCAGCAACATCTCCCTGCCCAACCTGGCGGTGCTGCGCGCGGCCGACGTGCCGACCTCGCCGTCGCGCCCGAAGGTGCGCAGCAGCCTGGCGCTGGGCCTGGTGGTGGGCCTGCTGGCGGGCCTGGCGCTGGCCATGCTGCTGGAACTGAGCCGACGCCGCATCCGCTGCGCCGAAGACCTGGAGCGCAACACGCGCCAGCCCGTGCTGGGCCGCATCGGCCGTAACCCGACTCCCGCGACGGTGACGTCATGAGCGATTCCACGCTGCGTCCTCTGTTTGACCGGCTCAATCAGCAGCAGGCCGCGGAGATGGCGCCGAGCCAGGCGCCCGATACCGTGCCGGGCGAGAAGATGGGCGAGCGCTTCGTGCGCCTGGGGCTGCTGACCGAGGACCAGGTCCAGCACGTGGTCCAGCTGCAGCAGGCCGAGCGTCTGCGCTTCGGCCAGGCCGCCGTGAAGCTCGGTTTCGTGTCGGAAGCGCGGGTGCAGTCGGTGCTGGCCGAACAGTATCGCTACGACTATGCCCCGGCGCAGCAGGGGGATATCCATCTGGCGATCGCGGCGGCGCCGTTCAGCCGCGAGGCCGAGGCGATCCGCCAGGTGCGCGCCGAGATCTCGATCCGCCTGGAAGACCTGCCGCGCATCGCGGTGGCGGTGGTGAGCCCGGATGACAGCGAGGGCCGTGCCTACCTGTCGGCCAGCCTGGCGCTGGCGTTCGCGCAGACCGGCCGCCGCACGTTGCTGGTCAACGCCAATCTGCGCGCCAGCGGCCAGGACGATATCCTGGGCGGCGCCAGCGGCGCGGGCCTGTCCTCGATCCTGGCCGGCCGCGCGCCGGCGGGCGACAGCCGCGCCGTGCCGGGCTTTCCGACGCTGGGCGTGCTGGATGCCGGGCCGCAGCCGCCCAACCCGGCCGAACTGCTGCGCGAACCGGCGCTGGACCGCCTGCTGGCGGCCTATGCCGACCAGTACGAGATCTTCATCGTGAACACGCCGGCGGCGGCCCACTCCTCGGATGCGCAGAGCATCGCGCGCCAGGTGGATGCCTGTGTGCTGGTGGCGCGCAAGGACGTGACGTCGTTGAGCGCCCTGACGCGTACCGCGGAGGTGCTGGAGACGGCCGGCGTGCGCGTGCTGGGCACGGTCTACAACGAATACGAGCCGGATGCCCCGCAGGGCTGGAAGGACCGGCTGCGCGCGCTCCTGCCGGCGCGGCTGCGGCGTTGAGGAGCGCGGCCATGGGCGCGCCCGCGGTCGTGGCGGTTGGCGGACAGAGCCGGGGCGACCGCTGGGCCGTCTGGCTGCTGGTGGGGCTGAGCCTGCTGTTCGCCATCGTGCCGGACACGCTGTCGGTCAACGCGGTGGGCCCGGAAGCCAACCACACCATCGAACAGGGTTCGATGCTGCGCCAGGTGCAGTACGGGTCGTTGTTCCTGGGCGCGCTGTTCGTGCTCTGGCATCACGTCCGACCCGCGCTCATGAACCTGCGCGCGTCCAATCTGTTCCTGATGCTGCTGGTGTTCTATTGCCTGGCCAGCGCGACCTGGTCGCCGTATCCGGACATCACGATCAAGCGCACCATCATTTTCGCGGGCCTGGTGCTGATCGGGCTGACCGTGGCGCCGCCCTTCAGCAGTCCGCGCCAGTTCCTGCGCGTGATCCTGGGCACCTACACGATCGTGCTGGTGCTGTCGTGCCTGGTGGCGGTGTTCATTCCGAGCATGGGGGTGGACACCCTGCTGGGCAATGCCTGGCGCGGCATCACCTGGCAGAAGAACATGCTGGGTTCGATCGCCGGCTTCGCCGTGTTGCTGTGGCTGCGCGAATGGCTGATGACGCCGTCGATCCGGCGCCTGAGCGCGGTGGGGCTGCTGTTCAGCGTGTTCATGCTGGTGATGGCCAAGAGCGCCACCGCCATGCTGGTGACGGGGCTGGGCGCGGGGGTCTACCTGCTGACGCGCAAGCGGTTCTTCGGCGGCCGTCATACCGGGCAGATCCTGATGCTGGGCGCGCTGCTGGTGGCGCTGTACTTCCTGCTGATGTTCTACGTGGCGGTGGGCCGCATGCCGCGGGTCGACGACGTGGTGCTGGTGGTCACGTCGCTGTTCAACAAGAGCAATGACCTGACCGGCCGTGGCGAGATCTGGGCGCTGGTGGACATGGCCATCCAGCGGCATCCCGTCTGGGGCATCGGCTACAGCGCCTTCTGGGTGGGCGAGGGCGGTCCGGCGCAGTTCATCGCCGACAAGCTGGGCTGGCTGCCGGGGCAGGCGCACAACGGCTACATCGATATCCTGCTGGACCTGGGCCAGGTCGGCATGGGGCTGTTCCTGGGCTGCCTGCTGTGGCACGTGGTCAGCATCATGCGGCTGTTCAAGATCGACCGCGAGGATGCGGCGATGCACCTGGCCATCTGCGTGACGATCATGGTCAGTAATTTCTCGGAAAGCCAGATCCTGCGCGACACCAATTTCCAGAACATCATGTTCATCTATTCGTCGCTGGCGATCAGCGGCCGCCTGGCGATGGAACGCTGGCGGCGGCGCGCGGCGGTGGAGTCCCAGCCGGCGCCGCCGCCTGTCCGGGCCGCCGCGGCGCGGCCCTACGCCATCCGCCGGGAGCGCGAGGCATGATGCGCTGGCGCGCCGTGCTGGTTCTGGCGCTGATGTGGGTGATGAGCGCCGCGACGGCCGCGCCCGCGGGCTGGTTCGGCTTCGAGATGAATCCGGCGGCGCTGTCGGGCGCGCCGGATGTGTCGGCGCTCAACCGGCCGCTGGACGCGGCTTCGCGCATTGTCGTGCGCGACGGGCATTTCCATCGTGTCGGCGCCGACGGCCAGCCGGGCACGGGCGATGACACGCGGGTGCGGTTCTTCGGCGTGAACCTGACGTTCGGCGCCAACTTCCCTGATTCCATCGAGGCCGCCACGCTGGCGCGGCAGTTGCGCAAGCTGGGCTTCAACGCGGTGCGTCTGCATCATCTGGATTCGCTGCCGTCGGATTATCCGGACGCGCCGATCAGCATCCTGACCACGGGGCCGTTTCCGACCTTCAGCCCGACGGCGGTGGCGCGGCTGCGGGGCCTGATCGAGGCGCTGGCGCGCGAAGGCATCTACGTCAACCTGAACCTGCACGTGGGCTATCGCTTCCGCCCGCGCGTGGACGGCCTGCCGGCGCTGGATGGCGGCGCCGACATGCCGCCGTTGACCGCGCCGATCCATGTGTACGACCCGCGCCTGATCGCGATGCAGGAAGACTACGCGCGGCGGCTGATCCAGGCGCTGGGCCTGAAGGACAATCCGGCGCTCGCCATGGTCGAGCTCAACAACGAGTCGTCGCTGCTGGCGGCGTGGCTGGGGCCGGATTGGCTGGCGGCGATTCCGTCGGCCTATGCGCCCGAACTGCGCAAGCAGTGGCGCGCCTGGCTGATGCAGCGCCACGGGTCGCTGGCGCAGGCCTGCGCCGCCTGGGGCGGATGCGCGGGCGGCAACGACAACGCGGTGGAGTTCCCGGTGCCGGGCCAGCAGCAGCCGCTCTACGAGAGCGGCCTGGCGCAGCTGCGTTCGGGCATCGCGCGGCGCGTCAGCGCGTGGTTCGGCAGCGATGCCAAGGTGGATCTGCGCGAACGCGATTTCCTGTTGTTCCTGGCGGCGACCGACCAGGCCTATTTCGAGCGCCTGCGCCGCGTGGTGCACGAGAGCACCGACGCGCGGGTGCCGGTGACCGGCACGCAGATGGGCTATGGCGGCCTGCTGAATTTCGATTCCCAGGTCGCCATGGACTACATCGACGAGCACTTCTACGTCGGCCATCCGGACATCCGGGCCAACGACGACTGGCGCATCCCGGACCTGACTGCCAGCGGCAACGAATTCGGCCGCGTGCTGGCCCTGTCGCTGCGGCGCGACGCCAGGCGGCCGTTCGTGGTCAGCGAATTCAACCAGCCTTTCCCCAACCCCCGTGGCGCGGAAATCCTGCCGCTGATGAGCGCGGTGGGCGCCCTGCAGGACTGGGATGGCCTGTTCTACTTCGACTACAGCGATGCCCAGCGCCTGCCGCAGTCGCCATCGCGCTTCGCGCTGAGCGGCGATTGGGGGCGCATGGCGCTGGCGGGCCAGAGCGCTTTGCTGTTCCGCCAGCCGCTGCTGGCCGCGCTGCCCGACGCGATCGCCTTGCCGATGGGTCCGCAGCAGCGCCTGCAGCTGGGCGCCGACCGGCGCTTCGATGCGATCACCACCGGCCTGGCCGACGGCCTGGGCGCAAAGCCGCAATGGGCATTGCAGGGCCGGGTGGGGTTGGACCTGGCCGCGGCGCCCGGCACGGCGCTGCCGGGTCTGCCGAACGCGACGCCCTTGCTGAGCCACGACGCGTCGGCGGGCCGCATCGTGATCGACGCGCCGGCCCTGTGGGCCGTGTTCGGCGCCACCGGCAGCGGCCGTATCGGCGGCCCGTCGGTCTGGATGCAGTTCGACGCGGCGGGCGCGGCCAGCGCCATGCTTACGCCGCTGGACGGCCAGCCACTGGCGCGGTCGCGGCATATGCTGCTGGGCCTGGGCAACGACACCACCGGCACGCAGCCGGGCTCGATGCCGGCCCGGCCCAAGATGCGGGTGCCCTATCGTGGCCAGGGCGCCTGGTCCACGCTGGAGCCGGACGCCGGTTCGGCCGGCCCGTCGGGCGATTACGCCACCCGGCCGCCGGCCTGGCTGCGCCGCACGCCGGCGCTGCTGGGGCTGGCGCCGCGCGGCGGCCGGCTGTCGGTCTATCCGCTGGATGGCGAAGGCCGCCGCCGGGCCGCGTTGCCGGCCGCCGAGGCGAGCTCGGGCGCCGACGGCGTGCGCGTGCGGGTGCAGGCCCGCGATGACGGCGCCAGTCCCTGGTATGAACTGGTCTTCGAGGATGCGCCATGAGCTTCGGTCCCATCAGCGTCTGCATCCCCACCTATCGGCGGCCGCTCATGCTGAGCCAACTGCTGGACGACCTGGCGGCGCAGACGTTGGCGCCGTCCCAGATCGTGGTGGTGGACAATGACGTCGCGGGCAGCGCGCGGGCCGTGGTCGAGGCGCACCGCGGCGCGTTCGAGGCGCGGGGCGTGGCGCTGGACTACGCCGTGCAGCCCGAGAAGAATATTTCCCTGACGCGCAATATGACGGTCGCGCTGGCGCGTGGCGACTGGCTGGCGATGATCGACGACGACGAGCGCGCGCCGGCCCAATGGCTGGCGCTGCTGGCGGCGGCGGCCCGCGATCATGGCGCTGACGGGGTGCAGGCGCCGGTGGTGCCCGACATCCCGGCGAGCGCGCCGGCCTGGGTGCGCCGCGGCCGTTTCTATGAATGGCCGCGTTTCCGCACCGGCGAGGAAGTGCCGCGCAATGCCCTGCGCACCGGCAATTTCTTCATCGCGGCCGATTGGCTGCGGCGCCAGGCGCAGGTCTTCAATCCGGCCTATGGCCTGACCGGCGGCGAGGACGGCGACATGCTGATGCGCCTGGTCGGCCAGGGCGCGCGCCTGATCTGGTGCGACGAGGCCCACGTCACGGAGCCGGTGCCCGAAAGCCGCATGCGGACCCGGTGGATCCTGAAGCGCGCCTTGCGCGGCGGGCAGGATTTCGCCATCCACTTCGAAGCGGGCCGGCTGGGAAACCGTCGCCCCGCGATCATGCGCCGGGTGGTGTTCTACGCGCGGGCGGTGACGCAGATGACCGTCGCCGGCGTGTTGGCGCTGGTATCGTGGCCGCTGGGCCGGCATCACGCGGTGCACTGGCTGGGCCGCGCCTATGCCAACTACGGAAAACTGTCCGTCCTGTGGGGCGGGCATTACCAAGAGTACGCTTGAGCACATGGCCGGCTTCCTGCACCTGATCCTGTTCATCATCGCCTTGCCCGTCACGGCGGCCACCGCCTATCTGGGCCTGCTGACGCTGCTGTCGGCGCGCCTGCCGCGGCCGCAGCCGCAGCGGCGCGACATGCGCTTCGACATCCTGGTGCCGGCGCACAACGAGACCGCGGTGATCGAGCGCACGGTGCGCAGCCTGGCGGCCATCGACTGGCCGCGCGAGCACTACCGCATCATCGTCATCGCCGACAATTGCACCGACGATACGGCGGCGCTGGCGCGCGCCGCGGGCGCCGAGGTGATCGAACGCCACGACGACCAGCATCGCGGCAAGGGGTATGCGCTGGAGTACGGCATCGCGCGCAGCGCGGCCGACGGTTTCGCGCACGCGGTCGCGGTGATCGACGCCGACACCGAGGTCACGCCCAACCTGCTGGCCGCCTACGCCGCGCGCATCGAGCAGGGGGCGGCCGTGATGCAGGTGCATTACGGGGTGCTCAACCCGGACGAATCGTGGCGCACCCGCATCATCACCATCGCCTATGGCGCCTTCCATGCGGTGCGGGGCCGCGCGCGTGAACGGCTGCGCGCTTCCAACGGGCTGCGCGGCAACGGCATGTGCATGACGCACGCGCTGCTGCGCGAGGTGCCGTTCAATATCCATTCGATGGCCGAAGATCTGGAGTATGGCGTGGTGCTGGGCCTGCACGGTCACCGCGTGGTCTATATCGACGAGGCCAGCGCCGACGCGGAGCTGGTGGCGTCCGAGCGCGGGTCGCGCACGCAGCGCCAGCGGTGGGAGGGCGGCCGCCTGGCCGTGATGCGGACTTACGTCGGCCGACTGCTGCGCCAGGCCGTCACGCGGCCGAGCTGGATCTGCCTGGAGCTGGCGATCGACCTGCTGACCATGCCGCTGGGCTACATCGCGCTGCAGATCGGCGCGTTGCTGGTGCTGGGCGGGCTGGCCGCGTGGCTGCTGCCCGGCGCCGGGCTGGCCATATGGCCGCTGTTGGCGCTGGTCCTGCTGGGCGTGCTGGCGCTGCACGCGCTGCGCGGCTGGCAGCTGTCGCCGCTGGGGCCGCGGGCGCTGCTGGACCTGCTGCGCGTGCCGTTCTTCGTGCTGTGGAAGCTGTACGTGCTGTTGCGCAACCGGCGCAACAAGCACTGGATCAAGACCGATCGGGATACCAAGTGACGCGGACACGCCTCTCCGCCTCGCGCCTGGCGCGCCTGTTCGGCAGCTCGATTGCCGACCAGGCCATGCTGTCGGCCGCCAACTTCGGCGTCGGCCTGATCCTGATCCGCTACGCGGCGGAAGCGCAGTACGGCTATTACATCCTGGCCTTCAACACCATGATGTTGCTGACGACGCTGCAGGGCACCTTCATCGGCACGCCGATGGTGATCCGCCTGCCCGCCCTGGACGAGGCGGCGCGGCGCCAGTGGATGGGCAGCTTGCTGCGCGACCAGAAATGGCTGGGGGCGGCGGGCGGCGCGCTGGCGCTGGCCGTGGCGCTGGCCGGCTGGGCCATGGGGTTGTTCGACGGCGAATCCACCCTGGTGGTGGTGGCGGCCATCGGCCTGGTGCTGGCGGCGCTGTACCGCGAATACCTGCGCGGCATCCTGTTGATGTACCACCGTCCGCAACAGGTGCTGGGCGCGGACGCGATCTACGTGGCGGTGCTGCTGGCCGGCTGCGCGCTGGCGGTGAAGACGCCGGTGGCGGCGGCCGGCGCGCTGCTGGCGGGCACGATGGCGGCGCTGGCCTGCGCCGGCGTGCTGCGCCGGGTGCTGGCCAGTGATATCGAGCGCGACGCGGCGCCCGGCCGCCTGCGCGAGATCGCCCGCATGGGGTTCTGGGCGGCCTCGGGCGGCGTCATCTATTGGTTGTTCAACCAGGGCTACAACTTCCTGACCGCGGCCACGCTGGACCTGGCGGCGGTGGCGGCGCTGGCCGCTTCGCGCCTGACGCTGATGCCGATCAACCTGCTGCTGGCCGGCATGCAGAAGCAGCTGACGCCGCTGGCCTCCGTCTGGATGCACGGCATGGGCGCGCGCCGCACCCTGCGCCGCCTGATGCTGTTCTCGCTGGCGCTGGCGCTGTTCACGCTGCTGTACGGCGCGGTGATCTGGCTGCTGCGCGACTGGATCTTCCTGGACCTGATGCGCAAGGATTTTCCGCAACGCGACCTGTTGCTGGTGCTGTGGATCGGCCTGTTCGTGCTGATGGTGATCCGCGAGCCGATCATGATGGTGCCGCTGCTGCGCCAGCGCTTCCGGGCGCTGAGCGCGGCTACGCTGGTCTGCGCGCTGATCGCGTTGGCGATAAGCTATGTGGGCATGCTCCAGCTGGGCCCCATCGGCGCGGTGATCGGCATCCTGACCGGCGAGGCCTGCTATGGCCTGGCGGTGATCGTCATGGCGTGGCGCGAAGTGCGGCGCGATGACGGTGACGCCTTCCCTTCTTACCGTACCAGGTAATCGTACATGGACATTCTCTCGATTCAGTACCTGCGCGGCGTCGCGGCCATGATGGTGGTGCTGGTCCACCTGTATCCGCAGCTCGAGCGCATGGGCTACCAGGGCTACTGGCCGCACTGGCTGGCCGCCGGCGTCGACATCTTCTTCGTCCTGAGCGGCTTCCTGATGTGGATCACCACGCGCGGCAAGAAGGTCGGCGTGCTGGAGTTCTACCGGCGCCGCGCGGTGCGCATCATTCCGCTGTACTGGGTGCTGACCTCGGTGGCGGTGGCGGTGATGCTGATCGCGCCGCAGCTGCTGCAGACCACCCGCTTCGGCCTGTTCCACGTGATCGCCTCGTATCTGTTCGTCATGGTGCCGAATCCGGCGGGCCTGATCGAACCGGTGCTGACGGTGGGATGGACGCTCAATTACGAGATGCTCTACTACGTCATCTTCGGCCTGACGCTGGTGCTGCCGACGGCGTGGCGCTTCGCGATCACGACCCTGGTGCTGCTCGGCCTGAGCATGCTGGGATGGTTCGTGGTGGGCGACGACACGCCGATCCTCAAGGTCTACACGTCGGACATCGTGCTCGAGTTCGTGCTGGGCATGGCCGTGGGCTGGTGGTTCTCGCGGCCGCACAAGGGCGGATCGGCGACGCTGGGCTGGACGCTGGTGCTGGGCGGCTTCGTCGTGATCGGGCTGATGTCGGTGCTGGCCCCGAATGCCTCGCGGCCGCTGGCGCAGGGCGTGCCGGCGGCGGCGATCGTGGTGGGCGCGATCCTGCTGGAACGCTTCCAGGCGCTGCCGCGCCTGAATTTCCTGCACAAGCTGGGCGATGCCTCGTATTCGCTCTACCTGTCGCACGCCTTCGTGCTGTCGGCCGTGAGCCAGGGCTGGCGCAAGCTGCACCTGGACAGCCTGCCGGGCGGCCAGGTGGCGTTCTGCGTCGTCGGCATCCTGGCCTGCACGGTGGCGGGCCTGCTGGTCTACCAGCTGATGGAGCGGCCGCTGATCAATATCTTCAAGAAGCCGCGCGAGCAGGAGGCCTCCAAGGCCGCTACCCGCCGATCCGTAGCCGGTCTTTGAGCAGGCGCAGCCAGCGTTTGTGGCGGCGCGCCGCGGCGCGCTGCGGCGTCCAATCGATCATGCTGTCGTGGATGTCGTAGTGGCCGCGCTGGGCGTCGGGCACCTGGCCCGATTCGACCGCGGCGATCAGTTCCGGCAGCCTGCGATAGAACTCCGCGCCGCGATAGGGCGGGTGCAGTGACCACAGACCGGGCGCCGCGCCCAGCAGGTCGACGCGGTGCAGGCCGTTGGCGCGCAGCACCTCGCTCAGGATGACCTCGGCCTCGCGCACGTCCGGGGGATTGCCCAGCAGGTGCGATTTGGTCCGTTGCACGGCGCCGGGCCGCAGCAGCGGCAGGTGGCCGAGCGTGGCGCGCAGCCGTTCCATGTCGAGCATGAAGATGCGCGTGCTGGCATTCTGGAAACGGTAGGCGGGGGCGCCGGCGATCTCGACGCGCTCGGGCGCGGGCAGGCCGTGGCCATGGACCGCGGCGTCGGTGCGCGGCGGGCCGGGGAAGGGGCCCGTCAGCAGCACGGTGGGATCCTGCTCGGTGTAGGCGATGGCCTCTTCCACCCAGGTGTGGCTGCCGCCGCCGAACAGCATGTCGCCGTCGAAATGCACGATGTGGCGCGCCTGGCTGTGATGCATGCCGTAGAAATAGGCGTAGAACGGGCCGCCGTCCCAGGCCTTGACGGGGATGTCGTCGGCGCCGAAGAACGATTGCGCCACCTCGCGGCGGGCCGCCGGCGCGTAATCGACCTCGATGACGTCGAGCTTGGGCATGTCGCGGCGCAGGTCCTGCGCCAGGGCCAGCAGCTTGGACCGGTATTCGTCGAAGTGCGTGCCGCGATAGCGGCCCGAGCGGCTGCGGTGCGTGTCGATGGTGACGAGGATGCGGTCAACCATGGGCGCCCAGACACGGATCTGGTGCGGCAGCAGCAGCGCCGCATGGGGATAGTCCATGGGGTACATGCTGATCTGGGCGGCGACGCGATAGGGGTAGGCCACGGCCGGTTCTCCTGGTTGCGGCGGCATCATGTCCGGGGCGCGGCGACGGTGGCCGCGAGACCCTGTTGCAGGGAGGTCCAGCGCAGGCCGAGCTGCTGCTCGGCGCGGGTCGAGACCAGCCGGATGGGCTGGCGCCAGAGGCGCGCCAGCGACGGCGGAATCGGCGGCGGCAGGCGCAGGCCCACGCGCCGCAGGCCGATCTCGGCGATTTTCAATGCCGGCGCCAGCAGGTGCGTTTCGATCTTCAGGCGGCGCGCGCCGATGCGCTTGAGCGGCACGGCGCCGAGCGCGCGGGCGTAGGCCAGGAAGTAGCCGTTCCAGTCGGGCGCATCGGCCATGGCGAGGTTGTAGGCCGCGGCGCCGGCCGGCGCGCGCAACCCGGCCAGCACGGCCGCCACGACGTCGTCGATGTAGACGAGGTTGCTGCAGCCGTCGCCGGCCGCGCCCAGGTCGCCGATGCGGTGCGCGCGCAGCAGGTCGGCGATGCGCAGGCTCCACTGCGGACTGTCGGGGCCGTAGATGCAGCCTGGCCGCAAGGTGACGACGGCGTCGCGCGCGGCCAGCAGCCGTTCGGTTTCGACCTTGGCGCCGCCATAGCCTTGAAGGTTCGCGGCCATGGGGTGGTCTTCGCTTATGTCGCCGCGCGCCGCGCCATAGACCGCCATGGAGCTGAAATGCACTAGGCGCGTGGCGCGCGCGTCGAGCGCGGCCGCCAGCGCGCGGGCGCCGGCCGTCATGGTGTCGGGGGAGCCGGCGACGCAATTGACCGCGGCGTCGACGTCGCCGAGGGCGCGCGTCACCGCGGCCGGATCGGCGGCGTCGAGCACGATCTCGCGGCCTTGCTGGCGCGCGCGGCGCACGCCGGCCACGGGTTCGGCCCAGTCGCTGGCGGTCAGCGCCGCCACCACGCGCCGGCCGACATAGCCGTTGGCGCCCAGGACCAGGATGCGTTGTTTCATGTGCGGGTCTCCGTGGCTACGTCGCTGGGCGCATGGACGCGGCGCAGGTGATCGGCCAGGCGCAGGGCCAGCGCGACGATGGTCAGGGTCGGGTTGGCCTGGCCGGAGGTCGGGAAGACCGCCGAGCCGGCGATGTAGAGATTGGGGGTTTCGTGCACGCGGCAGTCGGCATCGACCACGCTGTCGCGCGGATCGTGCCCCATGCGCGTCGTGCCGATATGGTGGCCGCCGTAGGCGCCGTAGCGCGTCATCTCGGCCTCGACCTGGGCCGGGTCGTAGTCGAAGCGGCCCACGCCGCTGGCCGCCAGCGCCTCGGCCAGCGCCGCCAGCGCGGTCTGCACGGTGGCTACGTCGCGCGGCGTGTAGCGCCAGTCGATGTGCAGGCGGCGCATGCCGAGCGCGTCGACGTCGTTGCCCAGCGTGACGCGGCTGTCGGGGTTGGGCTCCTGCTCCGCGTGGAAGTCGAGGCTGTAGCGGCGGTTGCGCGGGTGGACGATGATGGACGGAAACTTGCGCGCGGCCAGCTTGCGTTCGGTCAGCATGTGCCACATGAAGCGCGCGGTGGCCGGCGCGCCCAGCAGCACGTTGCGCAGGTGGCTGAGCCACAGGCCGAGTGAACCCGGCGTGTCGCCATACAGCCGCTTGGCGTATTCGTAGGGCACGACGGGACGGGCCAGGTACAGCGCCGACAGAACGCCGCTGCCGTGCCCGGGATCCGGAATGCGCGGATGGTGCAGGCGCGCGATGAAGTTGCCGGCGTGCAGGCGGCGCTGCGCCTCGGGTTGCAGGGCCAGGCGCCGGCGGCAATAGATGCCTTCGTCGGAGACCTCGTAGCCATGCCAGACGGAACGGGCGCCGGCCAGGTCCACGTTGCCGATGGTGCCGGCGATGTGGCACATGTAGTAGCGGCCCACCACGTCGTGGGCGTTGCCCAGTCCGCGGCCGCTGGCGCCGGGGTTGGCGAGCAGCAGCCGCGCGGTTTCCAGGCCGCCGGTGGCGAGCACGTAGGCGCGCGCCCGGACCGTGAAGACATTGTTGCCGGCCAGCGTGCGGACCCGGGCCGGGCCGACGGGGGCGCCGGCCGCGCCGCTGTCGAGCTGGCACAGGTTGGCGTTCTGCAGCACGCGCACGGGGCCCTGGCGCAGCCGCTCGGCGTAGCGCCAGCCGAAATCGGTGGGCACGCTGAAGCGTTCCAGCGTGTCGGTGGAGAACTCGGGGCTGTCGAAGCCTTCGATCATCGGCCGCACGGGGCGATGGAAGGCGGTCTCGACGGTGTAGGCGAAATCGCCCGCTTCGCACAGCTGGTTGGCGCGCGGGTAGTAGGGCCGCAGGTCGTCCAGGCCGATGGGCCAGCCGCTGTGCGCGATGTAGTCGCGCGGCTCGAAGTCGATGGGATCGAACGGCATGCAGCGGCCACCCCAGATGGTGGTGGAACCGCCCATGCGGCGCTGGCGGTAGCGCTCGGGCTCGGGGTGCATGCGCGCGTCGGCGACGCTGCCGGCGTAGAGCGCCTGGGTGGCCTTGTCCTCGGCCGGGCCGCCGCTTTCGAGCAGCACGACATCCAGGCCGCTGTCCAGCAGGGCCAGGGCCAGCGTGATGCCGGCGGCGCCACCGCCGACGATGCACAGATCGGCGGTGAGGATCGAGCCGTTCGGAATGGTGTTGGCGTCCAGGATCATCGTGTCGCTCCGGGCAGGCGCCGCAAGCCTGGCGCCGCGCGTGCGCGGACCAGGGGCATCAGTATCGCACGGCGGCGCCCGCCGGCAGCTTCAGCGTTTCGTGGATGTAGCCCGCGAAGGCGGTATAGCCGGCGATGTTCGGATGCACGCCGTCGGCGAACATGCCCGGCGCCAGTTTGAGGAAATCGTTGGTGCCGCCGCTGGACCAGTACAGGTAGTCGACGACCCGCACGTGCGGGTACTGGCGCGGCAATTCCTGCAGCAGCCAGTCGTTGAAGGCGCGGGTCAGTTCGATCATGGGCGGCGTCATGCCGAGATAGGCGCCGACGTTGTCCACGACCAGCGGAATGCCCAGCTTCGCCGTGGTCTGCGCGAAGTAGGTGAAGTTGTCCTGCAGGGTCTGCAGCGGCACCATGCCGACGGCGACATCGTTGATGCCGACGTGCAGGTACGCCAGGCTCGGTCGCGTGCCGGCGGGCAGGGTGCGCGCGCCGCGGCCATCGCCGGGATCGTATTCCTCGGCCAGCACGTCGCGGCGCCAGCGCGCGCGGACCTGCGCCGACATCTGGCCGCCGATGCCATGGTTGAAATGGAACACGCCGGAATAGCGCGCCAGTTCGTAGGAGAGCTGGCCCGGGTTGGACGGATAGTCCGGCACGAATTGGCCCTGCACGTTCAGGCGGCCCTTGCGCTGGATCTCGCCTTCGGCGATGGAGTCGCCGACCACCACGGCGTAGATGCGCGGGTCGCGCGCCCAGGCGGGCAGCGCGGCGCATCCCGGGGCCAGCAGCAGGGCCGAGAGCAGGGTGCGGCGGTTCATCAGAAGAAGCGCTCGTTGACGTGGATGACGTCGCCTGGCTGGACCGCGTCGGTCAGCTTGGCGCGCCGGTCGGTGATCTCGCCGGTCAGCGCGTCGGTGCGGTTGAGGTCGATGCGGCTGTCGGAGGCGCGCGGCGTCAGGCCGCCGGCGACCGCCAGGGCGCGCATGATGTTCAGGCCCTGTTCCAGCGGATAGGCGCCGGGCTTGCCGACTTCGCCGTAGACGTAGAAGCGCGGCGCTTCCGGCACGAACACCACGTCGCCCGGCTGCAGTTCGGTGTCCTGCAGGCTCTGCGAGGGCGACTGGCGATTGCCGACGTACAGATTGATGCGGTCGTTGCCGCCGCCGGCGCGGCGCACCAGGGTGGCGACATCGCCGGCGCCGCCGGTGGCGCCGCCGGCCATGGCCAGCAGTTCCAGCACCGACAGTTTGCCTTCGATCGGGTAGCGGCCCGGCCGCGCGACCTGGCCCAGCACCGACACGATGCGGCTGCGCAGCGTGACGACCTCGACAGACACCTGCGGATCGGTCATGAAGCCCTTGCTGCGCAGGTCCTGCTCGATGCGTTTGCCGATGGCGGCGGGCGTGAGGCCCGAGGCGCGGATGTTGCCCAGCATGGGCACCACGATCTGGCCGTCGGCGTCGACGGTGGCGCGGGCCTGGGTGCCGCCGGTGCCGAGGATGTTGATGTTGAGCGTGTCGCCCGGTCCGACCGCGCCAATGGCGCTGCCGATGGCCTGCTCCAGGGCGGGGTCGACCGGCGCCGCGGCGGCCTGGCGCGGCGGCTGCACGACGCCGTTCTCCGGCAGCCGGTTACCGGCCATGTTGCGGTCGGTGCCGCGGTCGCCGCTGCCGCTCTTGACCGCGGGCGGCACGGCCGGCGGCGTATAGGCGGCGGGCGGCGGGGGCGGGGCGGCGACCGGCGTGGTCGGTTGCGGGCGCACGGGCGCGCCAACGGGGGCGGGCGGGGTGTAGGCGGGGGACTCGTAGGGCGCGTTGTAGCGCTTGAAGTCGTTGTCGGGCGAGGTGGCGGCCGGACGGGACGGAGACACGGGGTCTGGAATCGGCAGGTCCTGCGCGCCTGCCGGTTGTGCACAGGCCAGCAGCGCCGCCAACATCGCTCTTCGCCACATCGTCGTCAGACACGCCACGTTATTCTCCGATCCTTTGGTTAAAGGTTGCGCGCGTCCAATAGTAGCCGAAGCAAAACGCCACACTACGGGTATTTTAAATACAATACGCGCGTGCCGGCTCGATGAATGTGGTTTTCTCAAACGCAAACGTGAGACCATTGTTCCCGAGCTTACCGCCCTTCGTAGCGAGATTCTCCTTGCACAGTTCAGAGCACGTATCCGACCCCCGCGGAACTGCGAACGACGATATCCCCGTCATGCCCGTCGTGCGGCTGTTCGACCTCGATATCGCGGCAGTTTCCTTCGATGAGGCCGTCGAAGGCCTGGCGCAGGCGGCCGTGCGCCGCGACGGCCGCGCCCGCATCGTGGTTACGCCCAACGTCGATCATGTGGTGCGCCTGGATGCCTCGCCGGAATTCCGCGAGCGCTACGCCCAGGCCGATTTCATCTTCGCCGACGGCATGCCGGTGGTGTGGGCCAGCCGTTTCCTGGGCCAGCCGCTGCCCGAACGCATCACCGGTTCCGACCTGTTCGTCGCGCTGTGCCAGCGCGCCCAGCGCGAGGGCTGGCAAGTGATGCTGCTGGGCGGCATGCCCGGCTCCGAGCCCGACCTGCTCGCGCGTTTCGCGCAGTATTACCCGGGCTTGAACATCGATATCGTCAGCCCCTCGATGCGCTTCGATCCGCTCGGACCCGAAGGGCAGGCCTATGCCGACCGGGTGCGCGAGCGCCAGCCCGATGTCGTTTTCCTGTGCGTGGGCATGCCCAAGCAGGAACACTGGGTGCTGCATCACGCCGGTGAATTGCCCGGCGGCATCCTGCTGTGCGTGGGCGCCGCGATGGAATTCGCCATCGGCCTGCAGCGCCGGGCGCCCATGTGGATGCAGCGCGTCGGCCTGGAATGGCTGTGGCGCCTGGCCAGCAATCCGCGCCGCCTGTGGCGCCGTTACCTGGTCGACGATCCACGCTTCCTGGGGCTTTGCTGGCGGCAGTGGCGCAAGCGGCGCGGCTCGGCGCCGTGATCTTGCGCCCCAGCGCCAGCCTTGCCGTGGATGGCGGGGCCACGCGAGGCACGTTCACGATCGGACGCAAGCTGGCCGCGGCCAGCCTGATGCTGTGCGGCGCCCAGGCGGTCGGCGCGCCGGGGCCGGCCGATTACGCGGTGCAGCTGGGCAGTTCCTACCAATACCAGAGCAATCCCGCGCGCTTGCCGCAGTCGTCTTCCGACATCCGCGGCGCGGGCGTGTGGGTCAAGTCGATGGGCCTGGGGCTGCGCATGCCGCTGCTGTCCGACGACACCCGGCTGGACATGGGCGGCACGCTGTCCGACGCCCGCTACAGCAACAACCGGCAGCTCGATCACCAGCCGAGCAACATGCTGTCGACGCTGCACTGGCGCGCCGGCCGCCTGTTCGCCGGGCGCTTCGACTACGGCTACCAGCGTCAGCTCAATCCGAACATGGCGAACACCTGGCCCGATCGCGACCTGCAGACCCGCGACAACAAGTCCGCCGAACTGGGCTTGCGCGTCTCGGAGCGGCTGACGCTGCCCGTGTTCGGCGTCTTCAGCAACGGCACGCGCTACGACCAGGACGTCAACCGCACGCTCTACGACCGCAAGGACCAGGGCTGGCAGCTGTCGGCGCGCTATGCCGGATTCGGCCGCTCCTTCGCGCAGACGGGCTTGCGCCATACCGAGGTCGATTACTACGGCCGCACGCCGGAACTGGTCGCGACCATCGATGACCGCTACACCGATAACGAGGCTTTCGCCGCGGCGCGCTGGGAGTACAGCCCCAAGACCCTGCTGCAGGCGCGCGTCGGCCTGCTCAAGCGCAGCTACGAACACCTGGGCGACCGCGACACCAATCTGTTCACCTTCGCCGGCCGCGCCACCTGGGACTATTCGCCCAAGACGCGCCTGGACCTGCAGCTGTGGCGCCGGCCCTACGCCTATGACGACGATCCCACCGTGCTGTATTCGATCCAGACCGGCGGCCTGGCCTCGGTGACGTGGCGGCCCACGGTCAAGACCGCGTTCCAGCTGGGCGCCGAGCTGACCCGCCAGCGCAACACCGCCTTCACCGGCGGCAATGACCAGACCCTGCAGATCCGCCGCTTCGGCGCGCGCGTGCAATGGCAGCAGGAAGACAACCTGCGCTGGACCGTCGATGTCTACCGCGATCGGCAGATGGGCGAATCCGCTGGCGACAGCTACAACCAGAACTTCGTGCGCGTCGGGCTGGAATACACCTTCGGCAGCCGCGGCAAGGAAAATCTGCGGCTGATGATGCAGCCGACCGACTGCCAATGGCGGCGACCGGAACTGGCGATGTGCGATCCGATGGGCGAGGAACCCTGAACGCTCAGTAGGCGTTGCGGTCCCAGAAGATCACGAGCACGGTGCGGAACAGGATCTTCAGGTCCAGCATCAGCGACCAGTTGGCGATGTAGTAGCGGTCGTAGCGCACGCGCTGCAGCATCTTGTCGGTGGTGTCGGTCTCGCCGCGCAGGCCGTGGATCTGGGCCCAGCCGGTGATGCCGGGCTTGACGCTGTGGCGCAGCATGTAGCCCTGGATCATGCGTCGGTAGATCTCGTTGTGCTCGGCCGCGTGCGGGCGCGGGCCGACCAGGCTCATGGTGCCGGCCATCACGTTGAACAGCTGCGGCAGCTCGTCCAGCGAACTCTTGCGCAGGAAGCGGCCGATGCGCGTCACGCGCGAATCGCCCTGTTGCGCCTGGCGCAGCGTGCCATCGGCCTCGGCGCCGGCGTTGGCGCGCATGGAACGGAACTTGAACACCGTGATCGGCAGGCCGCGTTCGCCATAGCGCATCTGGCGGAAGATGACCGGCCCGGGCGAGTCGAGCTTGATGGCCAGCGCGATCACCAGCATCACCGGCGACGCCAGCAGCAGCATCAGGCCGCCCAGCGTCAGGTCCATGGCGCGCTTGAGGCTGCGCGACAGACCCTGCATGTGCGTTTCGTGCAGCGCCAGCAGCGGCACGCCGGCGATTTCGGCGCTGCTGGCCGTCAGTTCGCCCAGGAACGGCGACTCGGGCATCAGGTAGATGGCGGCGGTCGAGTCATACAGCCGGTTCATGAGGTTGAGTACGACCGGGTTGTCCTTGGTGTCGTCCAGCGTGACGAAGGCCATGCCGTATTCGCCCGCCTCGATGCGGGTCAGCGCGTCCGGATAACGGCCCAGATAGGGCGGCGGCGTCGGTTCGCCCTTGCGCGTGCGCACCTGCTCCTCGGCGTAATAGCCCGCCGTGTGGATGCCCAGGATGGGCGAGCGCTGCAGGCGCATGGCGAGCTTGCGCGCTTCGGGGCCCATGCCGAAGAACACGGCCGAGCGGCGGCTGGCGGACGCGTTGTTCAGGCGATAGGCGGTGCGGCGCAGGCCGTAGAGGGCAAGGACCTGCAGCGGCAGGGTGATGGCCGCCCACTTCAGCAGCAGCACGCGCAGCGACTCGGTGTCGGTGGCGCTGCCGGGCAGGAAGAACAGCGCGACCAGCGCCAGGAACAGCACGCTGAACCAGCGCATCACGCCGCGGCTCAGCATCCACCACACGCTGCGGGCGCTGATCAGCAGGGTGAAGCGGGCGAAGGCGATGGAGGCGCCCGCGGCGAGGATGACCGGAATCCAGCCGCGGAAGATGGGCGACGCCATGTCCTCGGCCAGTGTCAGGCCGAGAAAGGTGCCGGCGTTGATCAGCGCGCAGATCAGGCCCGTGAGGGCCATGAAGGAGCGCTGAGGGTGGCTGGGCGTCGCGTAGGTGAGCATGGAAAAGGTGGTGGGGGGATCAGCGACCGTAGACATCATCAAACCGCACAATATCGTCCTCGCCCAGATACGGGCCGGACTGCACTTCTATCAGCTCCAGGTCGATGGAACCCGGATTCTCCAGGCGGTGTTTTACACCCAGAGGAATATACGTGGACTGGTTTTCCGTCAGCAGGAAGACCTCGTCGCCGCGCGTGACGCGCGCCGTGCCGGTGACGACGATCCAGTGTTCGGCGCGGTGGTGGTGCATCTGCAGCGACAGCCGGCCGCCGGGCGCCACGCGGATGCGCTTGACCTGGAAGCGGTCGCCGTTGTCGATGGCGTCGTAGCTGCCCCACGGCCGGTAGGTCAGGCGGTGGGCCGTGGCCTGCGGACGCCTGGCCTGGTTCAGGCGGGCGACGATGCGGCGCACGTCCTGCACCTTGTCGCGCGCCGCTACCAGCAGGGCGTCGGCGGTCTCGACCACCACGGTGTCCTCCAGCCCCAGCAGCGTGACCAGGCGGTGGCTGGAATAGGCGTAGACGCCATGGCAATCCTCGGCCACCACGTCGCCGCGCAAGGCGTTGCCGTCGGCGTCCTGCGGCGCCAGCTGCCACAACGAGGCGAACGAGCCGATGTCGCTCCAGCCGGCGTCCAGCGGCACCATGGCCACGCCCGCATCGCGTTCCATGACGGCGTAGTCGATGGAGTCGGACGGGCAGGCGGCAAAGGCGGCCTCGTCGATGCGCAGGAAGTCGCCGTCGTGGCGCGGCGCGGTCATGGCCTGGCGGCAGGCCGCCAGGATGTCCGGGCGGTGCGCCTGCAGGGCCTGCAGGTAGCGCGAGGCGCGGAACAGGAACATGCCGCTGTTCCAGAAGTACTGGCCGCTCGCCAGGTATTGCGCCGCGGTGGCCGCGTCGGGTTTCTCGACGAAGGCCTCGACGTCGGCCACGCCGTCGTGGGTGGCGCCGGCGCGGATGTAGCCGTAGCCGGTCTCGGCGTAGGTGGGCTGGATGCCGAAGGTGACCAGGCGGCCGGCCTCGGCGGCCGGCAGCGCCTGGCGCACGGCGTCGTGGAAGCGCTCGACGTCGGGCACCGCGTGATCGGAAGGCAGCACCAGCAGCACGGGGTCGGCGCCCTCGGCCTGCGCCAGCAGGGCGGCCAGGGCGATGGCCGGCGCCGTGTTGCGGCCGACGGGTTCGAGCAGGACGGTGGGTTGCTGCTGGCCGATCTGGCGCAGTTGTTCGGCGACGATGAAGCGGTGTTCCTCGTTGGCCACGAAGATCGGCGCCAGGCCGCCCAGGCCGGCCACGCGTTCACAGGTGGCCTGCAGCGGGGAGAGGTCGCCAAGCAGGGGGAGGAATTGTTTGGGGTAGCTGCCGCGGGACAGCGGCCATAGACGGCTGCCGGTGCCGCCTACCAGCAGTACGGAACGCAGTTGCGGCGTGGTACTCGACATCGGAAGTCCCTTGCAATCTTGTCGCCGGCGGCGCGTGGCGCAGCGGGGCGGGATACTCATCGGTCGCGGCACACGGTCTGCGTCCTGCCAGCGGCCTCAACTATAAAGGCTGCGCAATCGGCTGTGGCAAAGTGTTTGCAAATCTTTAAGATCTTTAAGATGTGTATGTCTTTAAATTGATTGTTGTCTTCACTATACTAAAAGACTGTGCCGCAGCGCAGGCTGGATGCATATATATCGATGCATTTTGCTATTATCGGCAATATAAGTCAGCACGCGTTAATACTGCCCGAAACAAAACGTTTACGAGCATCCGTGAAAAGACTTCAAACCGATGACACCACGCGCTGCCGTCTAAGACGCAAGGTCATGCTCCAAGAATGCGGCCTAAAGTACCGCAGCTCCGCCTTGCCAACTCGCGGATGCAGGCTATGTCAAGCCTGAATACCAGGATGTCCCCCGTGTCGTCCGCGCCTCAATGGGCGCGCGTTTTGCCGCGCGCGGCCGCGAATCGCATCCCGGCCTGTCTGAAACAACCCGGCACGCCGGCTTTTGCCCGGCTCGCCGCTTGCCTGCTAGCCTTGCCTTTCAACACTTGCCCTGGTCCCGCGGCGCGTCGCGCTGACGCTTGCGGGCCAAGTCCTGTCGCCTGTCCATGACGAAGGAACAACGTGCAAAGCGCCATCCTCTCCCACCTCGATGATCGACTCTGTGCCAGCCAGTGGCGCGATGTGCTGGCGGCCTTCGCCCAGGAGCTGTCGCAGGATCTGACCGTGCAGCGCTTGCACACGCTGATGCGGCGCGCCGGCGAGACATTCGCCGACAAGCATGCGCTGTCGAGCGCCGCGTCGATCGTCGAGATGCAGTCCGCCATCAATCAGGTCTGGCGTCCGCTGGACTGGGGCTGGGTGGAAATCGAAGAAGCCGAGGATCACCTGGCGCTGGCGCACTACTGCGCGCCGCTGCGCGCGGCGTTCGGCGCCACGCACCTGGACTGGAGCGCGGGGTTCCTGGAAGGCGCCTACGAATCGTGGATGCGCCTGCTGGGCGCCGATGCGCAGTTGAAGGTGACGCAGCAGCGCGCGTCCGATGAACACAGTGTCATTCTCTACCGGTTCGGCCGCTAGGACGCGGGACCACGGATGAGAGACGACAACGACATCACCAGCCTGTATCGCGAGTTCGGGGGCGATCCCCGCAACTATCGCGAGATCGGCCGCGAGGACCGGGCCCACGCCGCGCGCGGCCGCTGGCCGTTGCTGAGCCGCATCCGGCCGGGGCAAGCCAGCGTGCCGCCCGCCGCCGGCGATTCGCCCGCCG
>NZ_CADIJR010000072.1 GCF_902859645.1 Achromobacter insuavis
CCGGCTTGCGCCGCTTGCGGCCGGGCGCGGGCCGCGCGCTGTGGATGGGCGGGGCGGCGGCGGCGGGCCTGGCCGTCCTGGCGTCGTGTTGCGCGGCGCTGGGCGTGTTCGAAGTCAGCGTGCCGGTGCGGCGCGGCTTCAACTTCCAGGGCGGCGCCAGCCTGTCGCCGGAATTCGCCGCCATGCTGATCGCCCTGACGCTGTACTTCGCGGCCTTCATCGCCGAGATCGTGCGCAATGGGGTGGACTCGGTCGCGCGCGGCCAGTGGGAAGCCTCGCAGGCGCTGGGCCTGTCGGGCCCGACGACGATGCGCGAGGTGGTGTTTCCGCAAGCCCTGCGCATGATGGCGCCGGCGCTGATCGCGCAATACGTGTCGCTGATCAAGAACTCCAGCCTGGCCATCGCCATCGGCTATCCGGACCTGTTCTGGTCGGTGTTCACGACCATCAATATCACCGGGCATGCCATCGAAGGGGTCTTGCTGCTGGCCGGCGCCTATCTGGTGCTGACGCTGGGGACCTCATGGGCGTTGAACCTCTGGTATGCACGGCTGCGCCGCAAAGGATGATTCCATGACATTGCCTCTTTTCCTGCGGCCGTATTTCGGCACGGCCGGGCGCACCCTGTTGACGGTCTGCAGCCTGCTCATTCTCTACAGCCTGGCCGCGCCGGTCTGGCGCTGGGCCATCGCCGACGCGGTCTGGACGGGCGACGCCCAGGCCTGCCGCGCCGCCGCCGGAGCCTGCTGGAGCTACGTCGGCGTCAAGCTGGATTTCTTCCTGTTCGGCTTCTTCCCGCCGGCGCAGCAGTGGCGGGCCGGCATCGCCATGGCCATTCTGGCCCTGGTGATCGCCGCCAGCCTGTTGCCGCGTTTCTGGCGCGCGCCGCTGCTGGCGGTGTGGGCGGCCAGCGTGGCCGTGGTGCTGTGGCTGATGGGGGGCGGGGCCGGCCTGGCGCCGGTCGCCTCGGACAGCTGGGGCGGCCTGCCGCTGACGCTGCTGCTGGCCGCCTACGGCCTGGCGCTGGGCTACCCGCTGGGCATCCTGCTGGCGCTGGCCCGCACCGGCAGCATTCCGCTGCTGCGCTACGTGGCGGTGGTGTTCATCGAGGGCCTGCGTGGGGTGCCGTTCGTGGCCATTCTGTTCATGGCCAGCGTGACGCTGCCGCTGCTGCTGCCGGAAGCGGCCACGCCGGGCAAGCTGCTGCGCGCCTACATCGCCTACAGCTTCGTGGCCGCGGCCTATTTCGCCGAGGGCTTTCGCGGCGCGCTGCTGGCCATGCCGCGCGGCCAGACGGAGGCGGCCCACGCGCTCGGCATGGGCTACTGGCAGACGATGCGCGACGTGATCCTGCCGCAATGCGTCCGCAGTTCGCTGCCGATGCAGGTCAACACCGTGGTCAGCTTTTTCAAGGACACCTCGCTGGTGGTGATCATCGGCCTGACCGATTTCCTGCGGGCGGTGTCCGCCGGCTCGCGCGACGCCGAATGGCTCGGCTTCGACGTCGAGGGCTATGCCTTCGCCGCCGCCACCTACTTTTGCATCTGCTTCGCCATGAGCCGCTATTCGGCCTGGCTGGAAGGGCGCCGCGGCGGGGCCACAGCGCCCGCGCCCGCCGCGGGGCAGACGCCGTAATGGAGAACACGATGGTTCAACACGACAATCAAGGCGCCGCCCTGGCCATCCGGCTCAAGGACGTCGAGAAATGGTATGGCCGCATGCATGTGCTGCGCGGCATCACGCTGGATGTCGCGCCGGGCGAGAAACTGGTCATCTGCGGTCCGTCGGGCTCGGGCAAGTCGACGCTGATCCGCTGCATCAATCAGCTGGAGGCGCACCAGCGCGGCAGCATCACGGTGGAAGGCATCGCGCTGTCCGACGACCCGAAGGTGCTGCGCAGCATCCGCCGCGAAGTGGGCATGGTGTTCCAGGGCTTTCATCTGTTTCCGCACCTGACCATCCTGGAAAACTGCATCCTGGCGCCGATGCGCGTGCGCGGCCTGGACCGCGCCAGCGCCGAGCGCACCGCCATGCAGTACCTGGAAAAAGTGCGCATCCCGGACCAGGCCGGCAAGTACCCGAGCCAGCTGTCCGGCGGGCAGCAGCAGCGCGTGGCGATCGCCCGCGCCCTGTGCATGCAGCCGCGCGTCATGCTGTTCGACGAACCGACCTCGGCGCTGGACCCGGAGATGGTCAACGAGGTGCTCGACACCATGATGGAGCTGGCCGATAGCGGCATGACCATGCTGTGCGTCACGCACGAGATGGGCTTTGCCCGCAAGGTGGCCGATCGCCTGGTCTTCATGGACCAGGGCCAGATCGTGGAGGAGGGCGCGCCGGACGAACTGTTCGACAATCCGCGTTCGCCGCGCCTGCAGGCCTTCCTGGGCAAGCTGATGCGGCCGACTCAGGAGCACGCATGAGCGCCGCCGCCCACCTCGCGCCGCCCGCGCTGCGCCGCGTCGTCACGGACGGCGCGCCGACGCCGCGCGGCCATTATTCGCAGGCCATCGTGGTCGCGGGCATGGTGCATGTCTGCGGCCTGCTGCCGGTCGATCCCGAGTCCGGCCGCATCGTCGGCGCCGATGGCGCGGCGCAGATCGCGCGCGTGCTGCGCAGTCTCGATGCGGTACTGCGCGCCGCGGGTTCGGAGGCGGGCAGGGTGGTGTCGCTGCAGGTGTTCCTGTGCGACAGCGCCCTGTGGCCGGTCGTCAACCAGGCCTGCGCCGACTACTTCGGCGAGCATCGCCCCGCCCGCACCGTCGTGCCGATCAGTCCGCTGCGCGACGGCGCGCTGATCGAATTGAACGCCATCGCGCTCGCCTGAGCGCCATTTCTTCCTGCCCCTTTCACCACTATGACCGTTCATCCGCTGTTCGACCCTCGCGACTTCCGCATCCCCGAGGGTGTTTCCCACGTGTGCGCCGCCGGCGAGACGGCGTTCCTGCGCCGGCATGACGAGGCCTATGGCCGCTATGTCCGCGACAAATCCAGCGGCGCCCGCGGCCGCGCCGCGCAGGAGGCGCAGGTCGAGCGCGCGCGCCAGCAGGTGGCGGCGCTATGGGGCATGCCGGCCGGCGATATCGGCTGGGTGGGCTGCGTCGCCGAGGGCGTGTCGCTGGTGCTGGAAAGCATCGATTGGCGCCCGGGCGACAACATCTGCGCCATGGCCACCGAATATCCCTCGCTGGTGGCGCCGTTCCTGGCGCGACGCGACGCGCCCTACCAGGTACGGTTCGCCGACCCCGCCAGCGCCGCCGGCGTCGCGGCCCGGGTCGATGAGCGCACGCGCGTGATCCTGGTCAGCTACGTCTCGTACCTGAATGGCGAGCGCTTCGAGCTTGGCCCGCTGCGGAGGGCGGCGGACGCGGTGGGCGCGCTGTTGATCGTCGACTTCACCCAGGCCTCGGGCTATCTGCCGATTGACGCCGAGGTGGCGGACTTCGCCTTCAGCGCCAGCTACAAATGGATGCTGGGCATGACCGGCGTCGCCACCGCTTGCTGGAACCGTCGCCGCCAGCCGGATTGGGCGCCAGCCACCGCCGGCTGGTACTCGCTGGCCAACGACAACACCCGCTTCGACGCCGGCATCACGCTGCGCGGCGACGCGCTGCGTTTTACCCGCGGCAATCCGGCCCACGCCAGCCTGTACGTGCTGTCCAGCGCGCTCGACTACCTGGCGCAGTTCGAGGCCGCCGCCGTCCAGGCGCACGTGCAGCGCCTGACCACCGACCTGCTCGGCCGGCTGGCGGCGTTGGGCATCGAGCCGTCGACGCCGGCCGATCCCGCCCGGCATGGCGCCAGTGTCTGCATTGCCCGTGCCGACGCCCGCGCGCTGCATGAAGCGTTGGACCGCGAGCAGGTGCTGACCTGGAACGGACGTGGCCGCCTGCGCATCAGCTTTCATGGCTACAACGGCACGGCCGACGTGGACCGGGTCGAGGCGGGGCTGGCCAAGGCCCTGGCCGAGGTCGCCGCGTAGGCGCTGCGTTGACGCGCGCTCAACGCGGCGCGCGGGCAACGCGCTGGCTGGCTGGCGCCTGCACGCGCCGCAGCGCGCGGCGGCGCCACCACAGCCAGAACCCGCTGATGCCGAGCGCGCCCAGCGCCAGGCCCAGCAGGGCGACGGCGGCTTCGCCCGCCACGCCGCCCAGCTCGCCGGTGTGCAGCGGATACAGGATCGAATTGATGCGCACGCCGGGATCGAGTTCGTTCCAGCGGTGCGCCGCCGCCACGGTCGCGTTGCGCGGATCGAGCCAGACCGTCGAGCGGCCGTTGGGGTGCGGATCGTCGGGCACCCGCATGCGCACCGCCAGCGGGCGGTCGGGGTGCGGGGTGTAGAGCAGGAAGCCGATCGTGGCGCCGGGAAATGCCGCCCGGGCCGCGGCCGCCAGCTCGTCCAGCGGCCGCATCGGCGCGTCGCCGGGCGCCAGCTTGGGCGCGGCGACGCGCGGCTGGCCGCTGGCGGCGGTGATCCAGCCGCCGATCGGACGCCAGGCCAGGTAGGCGCCGCTGGCGATACAGACCGCCAGCGCCAGCGCCAGCAGCGCGCCGCCGTTGCGGTGCACGTCGAACAGCGCGCGCAGGGCGCCCTTGTCGAACACCATGCGCAACGACGGCGGCCACTTGCGCGGCCACCACAGCACCAGTCCCGACAGCATCAATAGCAGATAGGCCAGCGCCGCCCAGGCCAGCACGGCCTTGCCGGTGCGGTCGAGCAGCAGGGCGCTGTGCAGGTTGTAGGCCACGGCGACGAAGCCGTCGTTGTCGCCGCGCCGGCCCTGTTCGCGGCCGCTGGCGGGATCCAGATAGACCGTGCCGCGCCAGGCCGCGCGCACGCGGACCTGCACGGTTTCGCCGGGTTCGCGCGGCGGCCTGAACGTGAATGCGGCCTGCGGGCCGAACTCGGCCGCGAGCGTGGCGCGCATCGATTCCAGCGAGGCCGGCTGCGCCGTCGCGGCGCCGGTCGCGACGAAATACGCCGGGTGCAGCCACTGGTCGAGCGGACGCGCCACCACCAGCAGCGCGCCGCTCAAGCCGGACAGGATCAGGATCCCGCCCAGGCCGAGCGCGATCCAGCGGTGGCAGAACAGCCACAGGCGGCGCGCCATGTGCGGGCCGCGCTCAGTACGCCAGGCGCGCCTGCACGTAGACCATGCGGGGCGCCCCGACCATGCGGCCGGCGTTGCTGTCGACGTTGCGGGTGTAGTAGCGGCGGTCGAACACGTTGTTCACGCCGAACGCCAGTTCGCTGCCCTTCCATTGCGGAATCTTGTAGCTGAGCTGGGCGTTCCAGACGCTGAAGCCCGGCACGCGGCCGTTGCTGGCGTCGGCGGTCTCGCGTTCGGTGTTGGCGGTGTCGGAGTACTGGCCGCTCTGCATCGTGGTGAAGACGTTGAAGGTCCAGTCGCGCAGGCTGTAGCGCCCGCCCAGCGTGCCGGTCTGGCGCGAGTAGAACGGCACGTCGTTGCCCTCGAATTCACCGGACTTCTGGATGGCGCGCACGTAGGTGTAGTTGGCGTAGACGTTCAGGCCGGCGAGCGGGCCGGCCTTGTCGAAGTCGTAGTCGATCGCGAATTCGACGCCGTTGTGCGTGGTCGCGCCCAGGTTGCGGAACACGGCCGGGTTGGTGCCGGGGATCGACAGGATCTGGTTGTCGAAGCGCAGGTTGAACGCGGTGAATTCGGTATGGACCTGTTCGCCCGAATAACGCAGGCCGGCCTCCAGCGTCTTGGCGACCTCGGGGTTCAGCGGGTTGGTCGCCGACATCGAGTTCAGCTGGGTGTACTGCACGGCGCCGAACGAGGTGCTGTAGTTGGTGTAGAGCGTGAGCGCGTCGTCGACCAGGTAGGCGACGTTCATCGACGGCAGCGCGCGGTTGTTGCGCACGTCGAACGGCGTGTCGTCGGTGGTGCCGCTGGGATTGCGGTTGCTGTGGATGCGCTCGTAGCGCACGCCCGGCGTCAGGCGCCAGTTGCCCAGGGCGATGCGGTCGTCCAGGTAGAACGAGTGGGCTTCGGTCTCGTTGTCGAACACCTGCGTGACGCCGACCTGGCGGCCGGTCGCCAGCGATTCCGAATAGCGCCGGTCCTGGCCGGTCTCGCGGATGTAGCGGTAGCCGACGGTGATGTCGTGCGTGGTGGGGCCCCATTCGACGCGCTGGGTATAGCGCGGCTCGATGCCCAGCACCTGGTTGTTGCGCGGCTGGAAGTCGTTGCGGCCGGTGGCGGTGTTGATCAGCGAGCTCTGGCGCGAGCTGTCGTAGTGGTAGACGCGCACCTCGAATTCCTGCGTGTCCGACAGCGAGTTCAGGTAGCCGACGTCGACCTGGTCGCGCTGGCCCTTCCAGTAGTCGGTGGGGCGGGTGTTCTGGAACGGATCGTCGCGGTACTGGGCCACCGTCAGGCCGCCCGGGGTCATCGACTTGACGTCGTAGTGCGAGAACTTGCCGTAGATCTCCGAGGTCGGGGTCAGCGCGAAGCGCCACTTGAGCGCGACGTCGTTGTAGCGGTCATGGCTGCTGTCGCGCCATTGCTCGCCGTCCATGCCGGAGTACATCAGCGCCACGCCCAGGCCGTTGTCGAACTGCGTGCCGAGAAAGCCGGTGTACTGGGTGTTGGTGCCGCCGTGGCTGAAGATGTTGTAGCGCGCCGAGGCATCGGCGGTCAGGCCGCTGGTGTTGGGGATCGAGCGCGTCTTGAAGTTGATCACGCCGCCCACGTTCTGCGGGCCGTAGCGCACCGCGCCGCCGCCGCGCACCACGTCGATCGATTCGATGTTGCCCAGGCTGGTCGGCGACATCACCAGGTTCGGCTGGCCGTAGGGCGCCATGGCCATCGGGATGCCGTCCAGCAGCATGGTGGTGCGGAACGAGTTGCGCGGGTTCAGGCCGCGGATGCCGACGTGCAGGCCCACCGAGCTGCCGCTGGCGCTGGTGCTGCCGCTGATCTGCACCCCGGGCACGCGCCGCAGGACGTCGGCCACGCTGGTCGCGCCGCTGTTGTTGATGTCGTCGCTGCGCAGCAGGGTGCGGGCGCCGCCGAAGGTCTGGACGCTGTTCTCCAGGCCGGTGCCGAGCCAGTCGGCGCTGACCTGGATCGCTTCCAGGGTGTTGGCGCCGGCGGCGCGCGGCGGGCGCACCACATAGCCCTGGCCCGGCTGCGGCTCCGCGCTCAGGCCGGTGCCAGCCAGCAGTTGCGCCAGGCCCGCGTCGATCGTGTAGCTGCCCTGCAGGCCGCGGGTGGTCTGGCCCGCTGCGTCCTCGGGACGGAACGACACCGTGATGCCGCCCGCCTTGGCGAAGGCGTTCAGGGCCTGGTCGAGCTGCCCCGCGGCGATGTGGAAGTCGCGCGCCGTGGCCTGCTGCGCCGCCTGGGCCCGCGCCGGCGGCGCGGCCGCAAAGGCGGCCGCCAGGGCGAAGGTCAGCGCCGCCAGGCGGGCGCCTTGTCCCGATTGGCGGGCGCGGGGGGATTGGAGTCGAAAGGCCACGGTTCACGTCCCTGGTTGATCATCAATGCCCGCTATGCCGGACGACCGATGGGAAAAGGGACAAGGGAAGGGAAGCTGAATTGAAACTAAATGAAACTGCTGGCCGGAGGGCGGGTCACGCGGCCGGGCTCGACAGCGTCACCCAATAGCGCGTGCGCTCGACCACCCGCAACCCCAGCGTCCTGGCCACGATCGCCAGCACCGCGTTCGTGTCCTGCAGGCGGAACACGCCCGAGACGCGCAGGCCGGCCACGGCCGGATCGCAGCGGACGACGCCGCGCCGGTAGCGCGAGACTTCCGCCAGGAAGGCGTCCAGCCGCATGTTGTTGGCCTCGATGACGCCGCGCGTCCATCCCGGCGCCTCGGGGCTGGCGGGCTGGCCCGGCAGGAAGGCGTTCGCGGTGAAGCGCAGCGACTCGCCGGCGTTGACGATGCGGGGGGCGCCGCCATTGCGCAGGGTGACCTCGACGCGATGTTCCAGCACCGTCAGCGCGGTCGTCGCGTCATCGTCCTCCGGCCGCCGCACCACGAAGCGGGTGCCGAGGGCGCGCAGGCGTCCCTGGGGGGTTTCGATGATGAAGGGCCGCGCCGTGCCCATGGGGTCGGACGCGGTGCGGACGTAGACTTCCCCGGCGCGCAATTGCAGCGTCCGGGTGTGCTCGGAGAAGCGCACGTCGACGTCGGTATCGGTGTTCATCTGCACCTGGCTGCCGTCCGCCAGCGTCAGGTCCTGGTGGCCGCCGACCGCGGTGCGGTAGGCCTGGCCGCCGTCAGGCGCGGCGGCCAGGCGATAGCCCAGCCAGGCCGCGGGCAGCGTCACGCCCAGCGCCGCGACCGTGCGCAGCACCGCGCGGCGGTTGGCGCGGCGTTGCCGCGTCAGCAGGGGCACGCCCAGGGCGGGCGGCACCGCGTTGAATTGCTGGCTCAGGCGCTGCGCGCGCTGCCAGGCGATTTCGCGTTCGGGGTTGCCCTGGCGCCAGCGCTCGAAGGCCGCATGGTCTTCCGGTCCGGCCTCGCCCGAATGCAGGCGCACCAGCCAGCGGGCGGCCTCACGGATGACCGTGGCGTCCGGGGACGGGGTGTTGATGGCGGCCATGGCGGATCAGTGTTCCATCAGGGTCAGGCAGATCTCGAAGCCCTGTGCCATGTAGCGTTTCACGGTGCGGTCGCTCAGTCCGGTGCGGGCGGCGATCTCGGCATACGAAAGCCCTTCCAGTTGCGACAGGACGAAGACCTCGCGCGCCTGGGGCGCCAGGTTGGCGAGCATCTGGTCCAGCTGCTGCAGGGCCTGCTGCACGCCCAGCAGGACATCGGGCGAGGTTTCCATCTCGGGCGGCAGGGCCGCCACGGCCTCCAGCCAGGCGCGCTCCAGCGAACGGCGGCGCCAATGATCGTTGAGCAGGCCCCGCGCGATGGTCGTCAGGTAGGCGCGCGGTTGCCGCAGCGCGCTGACTTCGTGGGGTTTGCGCAGGACGCGGATGAACGTGTCGTGCGCCAGGTCGGCCGCCTCATCGCCATGGCCAAGCCGATGCCGCCACCACTGGCAAAGCCAATCGTAGTGATCTTCGCAGAATAGCTGGAGGGGATTGGACATGCTTGGGAGTCCCCGCGAGCGGCGGGGAGGACACGAGGAACCCGCGTCCCTGTGCCAGGTCCAGCGGCCGATATGCAGGAAATGATACCAAGAATTGTTCGCAGTTTCGAACCGCAGCCGCGACGTGTTGCGTGATTGCCATGCGACGCGCCATGCACGTTTTTGGTGCGTCGGCGAAGAAAAAAAGGAGCCGGATCACGGCGCTCGATGGCATGAACAGGCAGCCGGCTCAGGGCAATGCGGGCGGCGCCGCGCAATTGCCTTCGATCGTCTCGCCCGCGAAGGCGCGCTTGATGAAGGCCGTGGAGTCGGGCAGCGATCCGTTCACCGTAGCGGAGTGGTCGAACGCGGGATAGACATGCCACTCGACGCGGCTGCCGGCCGCGCAGGCCGCCGACACGCCCGATTGCTGGGCCTCGGGAAAGACGTCGGTGTCCTTGCCGCCGGTGCCCCAGAAAATGGGGATCTCCGTGTGCAGGGTGGGCGGATGCTTGAAGCCGGCCAGCTTGCGCGTGACGGCCGAGAGGTCCTGGCGGAAGCTGTTGTCCTTGTCCAGGTGATCGAAGCGGACCCGCTGCTCGACCTGCGGAAAGCAGGCCGTGCGGGTCAGCTCGAAGGCCGGCAGGGCCTTGTCGGACACGTATTCCTCCGGCTTGATCGCGGGATCGACCAGCTGGATCGCGTTCAGGTACACCAGGAAATAGGCGACCCGCTTGGTGTTGTTCATCGGCGCCGCGTAGTCGCGCGCCGACAGGTTGACGCCGGTGCCCACGGCGCCGGCGATATCGAGTTCGGGGGCGTAGTCCTTGGCGAAGGTGGCCGTGGCCACCACCGCGCCGCCGCCTTGCGACTGGCCGATCAGCACCGTGCGGGCGGAGACCGGGTAATGCTTCTGGACGGCGCGGATGCTGTCGAGGATGCTGTAGGCCTCGGACCGCACATGCACGTAAGGATGCGCGCCCGGGGTGCCGAGGCCCTGGTAGTCCGTGGCGACGATGGCATAGCCCTGCGCCAGCCAGTAATCGAGATAGCGCGTATCGCGTTCGCCGCGCCCCGCGAACGACGGCGCGCAGACGTCGGCGATGCCGACGGTGCCATGGGCCCAGGCGAGCAGCGGCCAGCCGCCGGCCGGCGGCGTGCCGTGCGGCAGGTAGAGCGCGCCGGACACCGCGATCGGGGCCTGGCCGCCCACGCCATCGGTCGAGCTGTACAGCAGGCGGATGTTCTGGCCTGCCTGCGCCAGGCTCTGGCGGGCGGTCAAGGCCTCGGCGCGCAGCAATTCGCCCGGCCGGCCGGGCAACGGTCCGTCCCAGCGGTAGAAGGCGGGCACGCCGCCATCGCCCGCGTCGGACACGACCTGCGCGGCAACAGGCGTCGCGGCCAGCGCGGCGCAAAGGCCGGCGATCAGCCAGCGGTTCGGTATCACGGTCATGCGCGGGTCCTCGATCTCGTCCGCGGGCAACGGTGCGCGGCGTCTGAAAAGTGTAGGAGGACTTGCGCGGCCCGCCGCCAGGAAGGCGGGCGGACGGGCGAGGGAGTTCTTTCAGTCGGTTCCGGAGCGCGGCGCGTCCGGCTCCCGGGCGCGGGATTCCGCGTCCGGGCCGTCCGGCACGCGGCGTCGGCGCAAGACATCGGTGTATGTGTTTTGGCGCCAATTTGTGCGAAAATTTCCCGCGATGCCGTCGGGACGGCGCGCGCCTGCATGACGTCCCTGACGGTCCGACGCCACCCCATGCGTCCGCCCGCGCCGGACGTCCACCTTGCCATCGCCCATGTCCGCACCGCTCGACGCCGCTCCCGCCACCGACCCCACGGCCCGTCACGACGGCCTGCCCCGCAAGACCGCCAGCGCCGCCGGCGTCGATCCCGATGCCGTGATCGGCTTTCTCGACGACGTCGAACAGGCCGGGCTGGACCTGCATGGCTTCATGCTGTTCCGTGATGGCGCGGTGGCGGCCGAGGGATGGCGCTGGCCCTACGCCGCGCACCGGCCGCGCAATCTGCATTCGGTGGCCAAGAGTTTCACGGCCAGCGCCATCGGCCTGGCGGTGCGGGAAGGCTTGCTGCGCCTGGACGCGCCCGTCATCGGCTTCTTCCCGGAGTTCGCCGAGGAGGCCCGCCAGCCAGGCCTGGAGGCGATGACGGTCGAGCACCTGCTGACCATGAGCGTCGGCCATGAATCGGAGACCTCGGGCGCGGTCTGGCGCGGCATCAAGACCAGCTGGGTGCGCGAGTTCTTCAAGATCCCGCTGGCGTACGCGCCGGGCGAGCGCTTCGTCTACACCAGCGCCGCCAGCTACATGCTGTCGGCCATCCTGACGCGCCTGACCGGCCAGACCATGCACGACTATCTCAAGCCGCGCCTGTTCGAGCCGCTGGGCATCGCCGGCGAAGCCTGGGACGTGGGGCCGGACGGCGTCAACCCCGGCGGCAACGGCCTGGTGGCGACGACGGCGGACCTGCTCAAGCTGGGCATCCTGCACCTGCAGGACGGCGCCTGGCAGGGCCGCCAGGTGCTGCCGCCGGATTGGGTGCGCGCCGCGACCCGCGCGCAGGGGCCGTCCGCCGGCTATGGTTATCAGTGGTGGGTGTATGACGATGCGACCTACGCCGGCATCGGCAAGTTCGTGCAGATGGTGCGCGTCTATCCCGAGCATGGCGCGGTGCTGGCGGTGATCGGCGCGATGAAGGGCAGTTCGCGCCTGGTGCCGCACATGAACGCGCATTTCCCGGCGGCGTTTGGCGTGTCGAACCCCGACGCCGCCAAGGATGCCCGCCTGGCCGCGCGCCTGGCGGCCTGGCAGCACGAGGATGCGGCCGCGCCGTGGAAGGCGCCGTTCCAGGCCGGCCAGACGCCCGCGCAGCTGCGTCGCCTGCGCTTCACGGCCACCGACAATGCCCAGGGCATCACCGGCATCGAACTGGACCTGTCCGCCGAGGGCTGCCGTTTCACGCTGACGGATGCCGACGGCCCCCATTCGATCGTGGCCGGCTGGGACCGCTGGATCGAGGGCGTGACCGACATGCCGGGGCGCGACCTGCACCACGGCTATCACATCCCCGATTGCGTGGTGGTCGCGCGCGCCGCCTGGCTCGACGAACGCCGCCTGCACATGACGTGGATCCTGCCGGAGACCGCGTTCCGCGACACGGTGCTGTGCGAGTTCGAGGGCGACACGCTGCGCTATACCCGCACGGTGAACATCAATAGCGGCGCGCTGGGCTACGACACGGTGGTCGCGCGGGCGGATCAACCGGCCTGAAGCGGGCGCGGGCCGTCCTGGGGGGGGCGGCCCTGTCGGTCTCCCGCGAGGCGCGGTGCGTGATGGGTCAGACCGGCCCGGCCGCGCCCTGTTCCTGCCTGGCCAGTTCCTTGATGCGTTCCTGCACCTTTCTGGCGACTTCTTCCTTCTGCGCGGGCGTCATCGCGGCATATTGTTCCTTGGTGACGCCGAGCGACTGCAGGATCTGCGTGAACAGGCGTTCCGCCGGCGACATCGTCAGGTAATCCTGCAATTCCTGCTCGGCGTCGGACGGCCCCTGGGCGGCCAGGCCCAGCTTGTGGCGGCCGGCGTCCGCGTCCTGCGCGTCCTGCAGCGTCGCGGCGAACGATTTGCCGCCGGCGCCGGCGGCCATGGCCGGCTTGCCGGCCCAGGCGCCCAGGGCGCTGCCTGTCGATTCGACTTTGTTCACAGTCCATTCTCCGGTGGTTGGCTCACCCGGCATTAGACGGCCGGGGCGTCGTCGTCAATGTGCCGAATTTGGCGGTGAACCTGGCCCTTCCTTGCTGTTTGACGACGCGTTGGCGCGTGCGTCAATACGGTCCTGTCCTTGTCGGTCTGCGGCCTCGGCCGCTTGCGTCGTCTCAGGCGGCGCGCTTGCGGGCCAGCGACTTGGCCAGTTTCCAGAATGCGGCGGCCGCCGGCGAGAGCCGGCCCTCGTTGAGGCAGGCCAGCCCGACCCGGCGCGAGGTCGGCGGCGTCAGCGGCCGGTACACCACGCCGTCATACTTCGCGGGCAGGGCCAGCGCCGCCACCACCGAGATGCCTTCGCCGCGCGCGACGAAGTCGAGGATGGACAGCATCTGCGACAGCTCGTGCGTCACCTTGAGCGTGACGTCGGCGCGGCTGAACATCCTGGCCACCAGGCCCTGCGAACCCGCGTGGGTCAGGATGAAGGGGAACTGCGCCAGCCGCCTGACCTCGATCGTGTCGGCGGCGGCCAGCGCGTGGTCCGCGGGCACCACCGCGACCAGCTCGTCGTGGGCGATGGCCAGGGTGTCGAACTGTGGCCTGGGCAGCGTGACCACGCCGATCTCCAGGCGGCGTTCGATCAGGTCCTGCTCGATGTCGGCGTCGGCCTTCTCGAACACGCGCAGGTCGATGCCGGGATAGCGCTGGCGGAATTGCCGCAGCAGCGGCGGCAGCAGCCGCAGCGACGAACTCAGGCCGAACGAGCCGATCTTCAGCACGCCGCTTTTGAGCCCCTCGCTGGCGCTGGCGGTGGCCTGTATCAGCTGCAGGGCCGCGAACAGGTCGCGCACGTGCGGCAGGATCTGCTGTCCGGCGTGGCTCAGTTCGAGCTGCGGCGCGTTGCGGTCGATCAGCATCACGCCCAGCGTGGACTCCAGCGCGCGCAGCGCGTGGCTGGTGGCCGACGCGGTCATGCCGATCCTGGCGCCGGCGCTGGCGATGCCGTCGGCGCCGGCCAGGGATAACAGCAATTCCAGCTGGCGCAGCGTGGGCGCGTTGGGACCGAGAGTGGAATTCATATTGAATTCAAATTCAATTGAGATTGAATCATGTGAATTCTAGACTGATTCCTCTCATGCAGGACCGCGCCCATGTTCGCTCCCATTGCCGGTTTCCGGGCGTGCGCGTCCATCTGGGCCGGCAGCCCCCAGCCGGCGTTGCGCCGTTACCCAGCAGCTGGGTGGCGCAATAACCGGCCAGGATGCGCGAAAGCATCGAGGATGCGCACCCCATCGAACGTGCCAGGGGGCAACGGCCGCATGCCAGCTTGCATGGGCGATGTCGGGGCAGTCTAGAATTCACTCCGCTCATTTTCAATTTAGTTTTCTTCAAGAACCACACATGAAAAACACATTGATGGCCACGCACCTGCGGCTGGTCGGCATGGCGGCGCTGTGGGGCGCGTCGTGGTCGTGGGGCAAGGTGGTGGCCCAATCGATGGCGCCGCTGGCGGCGGCCAGCCTGCGGTTTTTGTTCGCCAGCGTGGTCCTGCTGCTATGGATGCATCGCGCATCGGCGTTGCGCGACCTGCGCAAACTGAGCGGACGCCAGTGGTTCGGCCTGACCGCCGCCGCCATGGCCGGCGTGTTTGGCTATTCGAGCTTCTTTATGTTGAGCCTGCAGTTGGTGCCAGCCGGCAAGGCCGCCATCGTGGTGACGCTGAATCCCGGCGCCACGCTGCTGCTGGCCGCCATCCTGTTCCGCGAGCACCTGAACCCGGCCATCCTGGCCGGCATGGTGCTGTCGGCCATCGGCGCCTACATCGCCATCAGCGGCGGCTCCAGCGCCGCCCTGCCGGGCACGCTCGGCATCGGTGAACTGCTGCTGCTCGGCTGCGTCGCCTGCTGGGTCGCCTATACACTGATCGGCCGGCTGGTGCTAAAGGGCATGGACGCGCTGACCACCACCACGGTCACCACCGTGATCGGCGCGCTGATGCTGCTCCTGGCCAGTCTCGGCTTCGAAGGTCCCGCCGCCTGGCAGGCGCTCGGCAATGCGCCGCTCAAGGCCTGGGGCAGCCTGGCCGCCCTGGCCTTCGGCGCCACGGCCATCGCCTACGCCTGGTACTTCGAGGGCGTCAAGGTGCTGGGCGCCGGCGCGGCCTCCGGCTACATCACGTTGGTGCCGGTGTTCGGCGTGCTGTTCTCCAGCCTGTGGCTGGGCGAGGCGACCAGCCCGAGCCTGTTCCTGGGCGCTGCCCTGGCCATTTCGGGCATGACGCTGATGCATCTGGGCCGACGCCGGGCGGAGCGGCGCAGCCATGGGAGTCGTGCATGCCGATAGATTTCGAGCCGATCGAGCAGGCGTTCATGCAGACCCTGCGCGCGCAGCCCGCGTTCGCGGGCTGGAAGAAGCGGCGCAAGCGTTGCCTGTGGCGGGCGCTGGCCGACGGCGTCGAGCAGGGCGTGGAACTGCTGCGTTACCGCGACTCGTTCGAGAATCGCCAGCTGGTGTCGCTGGGGCTTTACGTGTCGGTCCCGTGCGAGCGTGAATGGCCGGTCTACGTGCCGCCGGACGTGTGGGACAAGGGGCGGCTTTACCGCCGCGCCTGCCTGGCGCCGGGGCAGGGGCTGGTCGGCGAGGCCACGTTAGGCAGCGGCGCGGTGATCGAGCTGTGTTCGCCCGACGACCTGGCGCGCTGGCTGGCGGTCTTGCCGGCCGATATCGAGCGCTATGTCGGCCCCTGGTTCAGCCAGTACGACACGCTGGCCACCGCGTCGTACGAGTACGAGATTCCACGTTGGCGCCTGCAGCAGGCCGGCCTGCTGCCGTAGCGCCGTCCGCGCCGTGGGGCGGCCTGGCGCCCCTGTACGATGAAATGACAGTGCTGTGGGTATCATGCAACCCTCAGGCGCTGACGGCGGCCACGCCCGTCGCCCCATTTCCGCAGAGACCAGGAGTACCCATGATTCGATTGCACGCGCCCAGCCGCTTCCTTTTTGCCGTCGCCGCCTTGCTGGCGGCCACCGGCAGCCACGCCCAGGGCCCGGACCGGCCCGCCGTGCTCAAGGCGCTGGAGGCGCGCGGGCTGCGCGTCGTGGAAGAGTTCAAGGTCGGCGGCGACCTGCGCGCGTTCGCCGGCGTGGCGGGCGACCAGCCGGTGGCGATCTACGTCACCCGCGACGGCAACGCCATCGTCGGCGCCCGCCTGGACGCCGAGGGCAAGCCGCTCGACGAAGCCAAGCTCGAAGCGCTGGTCAGCAAGCCCATGGGCGACCAGGCCTGGGCGCAGCTCGAGAAATCGACCTGGGTGCTCGACGGCAAGAAGGATGCGCCGCGCATCATCTACACCTTCAGCGACGCCAACTGCCCCTATTGCCACAAGTTCTGGGAAGCGGCGCGGCCGTGGGTCGATTCCGGCAAGGTGCAGTTGCGCCACGTGCTGGTGGGCGTGATCCGTCAGGACAGCCCGGCCAAGGCCGCGGCCATCCTGGGCGCCGCCGATCCGTCGGCGGCCCTGCTGGAGAACGAGCACAAGTTCAACGCCGGCGGCATCACCCCGGCCAAGAGCGTGCCCGACAACATCGGCAAGATGCTCGACGACAACCAGGCCTTGATGGTGTCGCTGGGCTTTCGCGGCACGCCCGGCATCGTCGTGCGCGACGACGCCGGGGCGATCAAGAAGTACAACGGCATGCCGCAGGCCGGCAAGCTGGCCGAGGTGTTCGGGCCGCGTTGACGCGGCCCGTCCGGCGTCGTGATCGCCGCGGGGCGGCCCGGCGCAAGGCGGCCGGGCCTGTCGGTTCAGCCCTTGCGGCCGGCGGCCTGCAGGATCAGGTCGGTGATCTCGTCGGGATGCGACAGCAGCGACAGGTGGCCCGACGCCAGTTCGATGGTGTGGGCGTTCATGCGCTTGGCCAGGAAGCGCTCCAGCTCGGGCGAGGTGGTGCGGTCGTTGGTCGAGACCGCGTACCACGTCGGCTTGTGGCGCCAGGCGGCCTCGGTGGTGCGCGAGGCGAACAAGGTGTCCGAGATGCGGCCCTGTTCGGCGTACAGCACGCGCGCCTGGACCGGGTCGAGGTCGCCGGCGAAATCATGCAGGAAGGCCTGTTCGTTCAATTGCGCGTAGCCGCCCGACTTGACCAGCCCGGCGCTGGCGGGCGGGGTGGGGAACCTGGCGGCCAGCGCGCCGTAGTCCTCGCCGACATCGGGCGCGCGCGCCGCCACGTACACCAGCCCGGCCACCTTGGGATCATTGCCGGCCTGGCTGATCACGGTGCCGGCCCACGAATGGCCCACCAGGATGGTCGGGCCGTCCTGCAAGGCCAGGGCGCGTTGCGTGGCGGCGGCATCGTCGGCCAGCGAGGTCAGCGGATTCTGCACCGAAGTCACATGCAGGCCGGCCTTCTGCAGGCGCTCGATCACGGCCGACCAGCTCGAGCCGTCGGCATAGGCGCCGTGCACCAGCACGACATTGCGGATGGGGGCGGCCTCGGCGGCCGACGCGGTGTGGGCGAGGCCGGCGCCGGCCAGGGCGAGCGCGGCGGCGATGAGGGAATGCTTGATCTTCATGGGATATCCTTCGGTTCTCGGTCGATAAGAGGCATGCAGGCCTGGGGCGTCCGGCGCGATGTCGCCGGCGTCTGCCTGTCCGCCGTAAGACGAACGGGCCTCGGGCTTATTCCCGGGACATGAAAGAAAAAGCCGCCCGGTTCGGGGCGGCTGGCGCGTGGGTCTTTTGCGGCGGTCCGGCCTGGTTCGGCTGGCTCAGGCGTCCGGCGCCACCGCCTGCTGCACCGCGCGCGCGGCGGGCGTATCGCTCGGGCTGACGACGCCGTAGAAGTAGCGCCCCTGTTTCCAGTACTGCGCCGTCAGGTCGCCGTCGCGCCGCTTGCCGTCGCCGAAATTGACCACGCCGCCGGGCGGGCGCACGTAGTACAGCACCGACTCGCCCGCCGGGTTCTGGTACAGCACCATCGCCGCCGGCCCGTACTCCGAGGACATCAGGCGTCCGCCCACCGGCTGGAAGCCGAAGGCGTTGAAGTCGGGCAACGGCGCCGGCTGCACGAAGTGCCGGTTCAGCCAGGCCTGCAATTCGGCCGGCTGGCTGGAACGGAAGTCGACCATCGAGGGCGCCGCGTCCGAGGCGAACATGCGGTAGGCCTGCACCGCGTCGGCCATCGGCAGGTAGCTGGCGCGGATGGCGGCGTCGCGCATCTGCCAGCCACCCACGCTGCCCAGCCCCAGCGTCAGCACCAGCGAGGCCGCCAGCGCCATGGCGCGGCGCCGGCGCGCCGCCTGGGCCAGGCGGATCTGCGTCGGGTCGAGCCGCGGCGGCGGCGCGAAGCGGCCCAGGTCGGCGTGCTGGCGGCGCAGGCCGTCGGTCTGCTGGCGGATCGCGTCGACCTCGCGGGCGGCGTCGGGGTGGTCGGCCAGATAGCGCTCGACCTCGCGGCGGCGCTCGGCATCGAGTTGGCCGTCGGCGTAGGCATGCAGTTCTTGATCGCTGGGAGTCGGCATGGTCATTTCATCAATCGCAGGGCAGGCTTGGCGGCCACATGGCCTTCCGTGATCTCGCGCAGCGCCTTGCGCGCCCGCGACAGCCGGGACATTACCGTACCGATGGGGATATCGAGCACGTCGGCGGCCTCCTGGTAGCCCAGGCCCTCCACCGACACCAGCAGCAACAGGCTCTGCTGGTCGGCTGACAGGCGCGCCAGGTCGCCCAGCGCGGCGCGGGCCAGGGCCACGTCCTCGGCGGACGGCGCCACCGGCTCGGGCGCGCCGCTGAAGAAGTCGAGAATGCGGGCGTAACGCTTGCCGCGCCGCTGGCCGTCCAGGAAACACCGGTACAGGATCGAGAACAGCCAGGCCCGCAGGTCGCCGTCGGCGCGGCGGCCGCCGGCCCGCGACAGCGCGCGCTCCATGCACGACTGCACCAGGTCGTCGGCGTTGGCCACGTCGTGGGTCAGCGACAGCGCGAAGCGGCGCAGCCGCGGCAGCACCTCGCGCAGATCATCGTCGGTAAAGCCGCCAGTCATGGGGAAACAAGCCTTTCACGGGTCCAGGGTTGCCGTAAGACGACTGACGGTCGGGATTATTCCCGGCCTTGGCGTGAATATTACATTTGGGCGGCGGCCGCGGGCACGCGGGGCGCGTTCATCTCGGTCGGGGACGGTTCAATAGCGTCCCGCTGGCAAGACGTCGTCGAGATACGCCGCCGCATCGGGGCGGGCCGTCAGCATGTGCCGGATCCAGGCATTGCGCTCATGGCCGGTCACCGCCAGTTCCCACACGCAGGCCAGCGCCGGCGCGGTGACCGGGGTGAAGACATCGGGCCGGGCCAGGGGCGCCGACAGCATGCGCTGGCAGACGATGCCGCCGGTGATCCACCAGTCCACCAGCAGCCAGACGGCTTCCTGGCCCACGTGCACCATGCAGAAGCCGAGGCCATGGCTGCGCGCGTCCTGCGCGTGGTCGGCCAGCGTCGCGCCAACCGCGGCCCGCGCGGCGGCGGCGACCGCCTCCGTGAGCAGCGGCGCCGGATGCGCCGGCGCGTGGTGGATGCCATACGCCTTGATGGCATGGCCGGCCAGGCGCCAGGCGCCAAGCGGTTCGATGCGGCGGGGCAGGTAGGGTTCGGGCGGGTGCGGCATGAGGAGCGGATGGCGGGGCAGATGCCGTCATTCTATGCGGTCCGCCGTGGCGGATCCCGCGGCCATCGGCGCCACGGCGGCATCGGCGCGCCGCGGCCCGATGCGTCAGATCGCCGCCTGCCTCATCCGCGCCGACAACGCCTGCGCGCTTTCCTTGCGCTCGCTGTAGCGGTCCGTCAGATAGGGCGAGGCGTCGCGCGTGAGCAGGGTGAACTTCATCAGCTCCTCGACCACGTCGACGATGCGGTCGTAGTACGGCGACGGTTTCATGCGGCCGGCGTCGTCGAATTCCTGGTAGGCCCTGGCCACCGACGACTGGTTGGGGATGGTCAGCATGCGCATCCAGCGGCCCAGGATGCGCATCTGGTTCACCGCGTTGAAGGACTGCGAGCCGCCGGACACCTGCATGACGGCGAGCGTCTTGCCCTGGGTCGGCCGCACGGCGCCGACCGACAGCGGAATCCAGTCGATCTGCGTTTTCATCAGGCCGGTCATGGCGCCATGGCGCTCGGGCGAGCTCCAGACCATGCCCTCGGCCCATTGGACCAGCGCGTGCAGTTCGCGCACCTTGGGGTGGTCTTCGCTGCCGGCGTCATCGACCAGCGGCAGCCCGGCGGGGTCGAACAGCCGCGTCTCGCCGCCCAGCGCGCGCAGCAGCCGCGCGGCCTCCTCGGCGGCCAGGCGGCTGTACGAGCGCTCGCGCAACGAGCCGTACAGCAGCAGGAAGCGCGGCGCATGCGCGGCGCGTTCGGGCGACAACAGGCGCGTCCGGTCCGGCGCCTCGAACAGCGCGGCGTCGAGGTTGGGAAGATCGGAGGGCGACGTGGAATGCATGCAATGCCTCGTGATGCAGGATGGAAATCTCAGTGGGGATGGCGCGGCGCCCGCAGCGCCAGCAGCGCCGCCCAGGCGGCCACGCCGATCGCGCCGGACAGCCACAGCGCCCGCACGCCCCAGGCGTCCAGGGCCAGGCCGAAGGCGAACGGCGCCAGCGCCTGCGCGATGCGCGCCGGCATCATCAGCCAGCCCTGGCGCGCGCCGTAGCCTTGCGGACCGAACAGCGCCAGCGGCAGGGTGCCCTTGGCGATGGTCAGGATGCCGTTGCCGGCGCCGTGCAGCAGCGTGAACGCGGGCGCGGCGACCGGACCGGCGGCCAGCAGTACCGCCACGCCGGCGGGGTGGGCCAGGGCCGCCAGGCGCGCCGACCGCAACGGATGCACGCCGCGCAGCAGCCCGAATTCGAACAGGCGGCCGGCGACCTGGGCCGGGCCGATGAGCGCGCCCGCGGCCACCGCCGCGGTCAGGCCGACGCCGGCGTGCTCCAGCAGGCGCGGCAGGTGCGTGGCCATGGCGGTGCTGATGAACCAGGTGGCGGCGAAGACGAGGGCCAGCAAGGCGGTGGCGCGTCCCGCCTGGCTCGGCGGCGCGGCGGCCTGCGCCGGTGGCGCCGCGTCGCGCTGGGCGGCGGCGGGCCGGACCGCGGCCTTGGGCAGCCAGGCATTCAGCGGCAGGCCGATCAGCAGGTGCAGCGCGGCCCAGCCGAGGCACGCGCCGCGCCAGCCGAGATGGCTGTCCATCCAGGCCGACAGGGGCCAGCCGACGGTGCTGGCGAAGCCGGCGATCAGGGTGATGCCGGTGATCGCGCCGCGCGCGTCATGGCCATACAGGCGCACCAGGCTGGCGAAGGCCGCTTCGTACAGGCCGGCCCCCATGGCCACGCCGAGCACCAGCCAGGCCGCGGTCATCGACCACACGCCCTGCGCCAGGCCGAGCAGGGCCAGCCCGCAGGCGAACAGCACGCTGGTCGCGGCCAGCACCACGCCGCCGTGCCGGTCGATCAGCCGGCCGGCCCCGGGGCCCGTCAGCGCCGAGACCGTCATCGCGCCGGAGAAAGCCGCATAGACCGCGGCCGTCGGGATGCCGAGGTCGCGCGCCATGGGCGCGGCCAGCATGGCGGGCAGGTAATACGACGAGGCCCAGGCCAGGGTCTGGGCCGTGCCCAGCGCGCCGACCACGCGCAGCGCGGCGCCGGCCATGGCTCAGCGCCGTCCCGGGCCGGCGTCGTACCAGCCCTTGCTCTGGTTGACCACGCGCACCACCAGCAGCATCACCGGCACCTCGATCAGCACGCCCACCACCGTGGCCAGCGCCGCGCCGGACTGGAAGCCGAACAGGCTGATCGCGGCCGCCACGGCAAGCTCGAAGAAGTTGGACGCGCCGATCAAGGCCGACGGACCGGCGATCTCGTGGCGTTCGCCGACGCGGCGGTTGAGCCAGTACGCCAGGCCCGAATTGAACAGCACCTGGATCAGAATCGGCACCGCCAGCATGGCGATCACCAGCGGCTGGGCGAGGATGGCGCGGCCCTGGAAGGCGAACAGCAGCACCAGCGTCAGCAGCAGCGCCGCCATGGAGAACGGCGCGATCCGGGCCAGGGCCGCGTCGAAGGCGGCCTGGCCGCGCCGTTGCAGCGCGCGGCGCCACAGCTGCGCGAGAATGACCGGAATCACGATGTACAGCCCGACCGACACCAGCAGCGTGTCCCACGGCACGGTGATGGCCGACAGGCCCAGCAGCAGGCCGACGACGGGCGCGAAGGCGAACACCATGATGGTGTCGTTGAGCGCGACCTGCGACAGCGTGAACGTCGCGTCGCCGCCGGTCAGCCGGCTCCAGACGAACACCATGGCGGTGCACGGCGCCGCGGCCAGCAGGATCAGGCCGGCGATGTAGCTGTCGAGCTGGTCGGCCGGCAGCCAGGGCGCGAACACCTGGCGGATGAACAGCCAGCCCAGCAGCGCCATCGAGAATGGCTTGACCGCCCAGTTGATGAACAGCGTCACGCCGATGCCGCGCCAGTGGCGGCCGACCTGGCCCATCGCGCCGAAGTCGACCTTGAGCAGCATCGGGACGATCATCACCCAGATCAGCAACCCCACCGGCAGGTTGACCTGGGCGACTTCGAGCCGGCCGATGGCCTGGAACAGGGACGGCATGAGCTGCCCCAGCGTGATGCCCAGCACGATGCAGAGCACGACCCAGAGCGTGAGATAGCGTTCGAAAACACTCAACCCCGCGGGCGGCCGCCGGGCGGGCGCCTGCTGTCTGGAGAGCGACATGGCTTTACTCCCGCGATGCGCCGATGCCGCGCAGCTCGGCCAGCAGCGACAGGGCGTCGAGCTTGTCCAGCGGCAGGGACAGGAACAGTTCGATGCGGCGCTTGAGCGTGCGCGCGGCGTCGTGGAAGGCCTTCAGGCGGCGGGCCTCGTCGCCGGTTTCGGCCGCGGGGTCGGGAACGCCCCAGTGCGCCGTGGCCGGATGGCCCGGCCAGACGGGGCAGGCTTCGCCGGCGGCGTTGTCGCAGACGGTGATGATGAAGTCCATCGCCGGCGCGCCCGGCCCGGCGAATTCGTCCCAGGGCTTGCTGCGGTAGCCGTCCGTCGGCAATGCATAGGTCTGGAGCGTGGCGAGCGCGAGCGGATGGACCTCGCCCTTGGGCGCGCTGCCGGCGGAGTAGGCGCGAAAGCGCTCCCCGCCCAGGCCCCTGAGCAGGCCTTCGGCCAGGATCGAGCGGGCGGAATTGCCGGTGCAGAGAAACAGCACGTTGAAGGGAACGGATGACATGGGGATAACTCCTGATCAGCAGGTGGTGCAGGCGCCGGGATCGGTGACGTCGCAGGGGGCGCCCTGGCAGCAGTGTTCGGTGAGATAGCCAAGCAGGCCGTTCATGCGCGAGTAGTCGGCGCGGTAGATCAGGTTGCGGCCCTGTTGTTCGACCGTGACCAGGCCGGCGTGCGCCAGCTCCTTCAGGTGGAACGACAGCGCATTGCGGGCGATGCCCAGCTGGTCCGCGAGAACGCTGGGGGTGAGGCCGGGCAGGCCGGCCACGACCAGCGCGCGGAAGGTGCGCAGGCGTTGGGCATGGGCGAGGGCGCCGAGGGCGGAGATGGCTTGGTCTTCATTCATGATTCGATAATACAACGATTATTGAATTATTGTGGATTTTTCTTTTATGGCAAAGGCTTGTGGCCGCGCGGCGACAGCTGTCATGCCGCGCGCGCCGGGCCTTGACCTTAGAGTCACTCCAAGGTTTTTAATCGCGCCAACTCAAGAGGAAGGAGGGATATGTCAGACCCCGACAGTAGCGACTTATCGATTTCGATGCCATGGAATGCGGAGACTTTCGGCATGGTGTCATCCGGGGCGTGGAATCCCTCCACGGTCCGCCGGCGTCGATGGACGCGCCGCGCGGCCGGGGTGGGTCCGTGATCGCCTGCGCGACGCAAAGGAGCCCACGGGTCTTCCTTCGGCGTGGCGGATGAACGTGTTCGCATGACCAGGCAATGGCTATGACTGGCAGTACATGATCAGGAACTGGATTCATGCAGAACAAAGTGAAAGACGCGGCCGTCCTGGACGACGCGCATATTGGCGATATCCGAGGCGCCTTCGGCACCATCAAGGAAGGCGATATTGAAAAACGCAGGAACTGGTGGCACCGGTTCCGGACCCTGCTGGCGATCCTGGGGCCTGGCCTCATCGTCATGGTGGGCGACAACGACGCCGGCGCGTTCAGCACCTATGCGCAGGCGGGCCAGAACTACGGCACCACCCTGCTGTGGACGCTGGCGCTGCTGGTGCCGGTGCTGTATGTGAACCAGGAGATGGTGCTGCGCCTGGGCGCGGTGACGGGCGTGGGCCATGCCCGCCTGATCCTGGAGCGGTTCGGCAAGTTCTGGGGCGCGTTCAGCGCCATCGATCTGTTCGTGTTGAACGCGTTGACGATCGTCACGGAATTCATCGGCATCTCGCTGGCCCTGGATTTCCTGGGGATACCGAAACTGCTCGGCGTGGTCTGCGCCGCGGCCCTCATCATGATTGCGGTCAGCACCGGTGATTTCCGCCGGTTCGAGCGGTTCTCGCTGGTGCTGGTGTTCGGCAGCCTGTTGCTGGTGCCGCTGTTGCTGATGGTGCATCCGCCCGTGGCGCAGATCGGCTTCGACTTCCTGGTGCCCGGGCTGCCGAAGGACGGCAAGCTCAGCGACGTGATGCTGCTCATCATCGGCATCGTCGGCACCACGGTGGCGCCGTGGCAATTGTTCTTCCAGCAGAGCTACGTCATCGACAAGCGCGTGACGCCGCGCTTCATCCGCTACGAGCGCGCCGACCTGTGGCTGGGCATCGTGCTGGTGGTGATCGGCGCGGTGGCGATCATCGCCGTCGCCGCCGCCACCTTCGCGGGCCGTCCCGAGTTCGGCAACTTCGAGGATGCCGGCGCGGTGGCCACCGCCATCGCCAACTATCACGGCCGGCTGCCCGGCATTCTGTTCGCGGTGACCTTGCTCGATGCCAGCCTGATCGGGGCGGCGGCCGTGTCGCTGTCGACGGCCTATGCGGTGGCCGACGTGCTGAGCCTGAAGCACTCGCTGCATCGCAAGCCGACCGACGCCAAGGCCTTCTACGCCATCTACGGCCTGCTGATCGCCGGCGCCGCGGCGCTGGTGCTGATCCCGGGCGTGCCGCTCGGGGTGCTGACCAACGCGGTGCAGACCCTGGCCGGCGTGCTGCTGCCGAGCGCCTCGGTGTTCCTGCTGCTGCTGTGCAATGACAAGGAAGTGCTGGGGCCGTGGGTCAACACGCGCTTCACCAACCTGTTCACCGGCGTGATCGTGTCGGTGCTGGTGATGCTGTCCATCATCCTCACCGCCGCCGTGATGTGGCCGGACATCTCCGGTCGCGCGATCACGATGGTGCTGGCCGGCGGCAGCGTGATCGGCGCCGGCGTGGTGTTCGCGTCCCAGCTCGTTGCGCGGGGCGCGGGCCGCAGCCAGGCGGCCAGCGTGCTGCGCCGCGGTGACCGCGATACCTGGCGCATGCCGCCGCTGCACCGTCTCAAGCCGCTCTCGCTGTCGTTCTCCAACCGTCTGTGGATGGGCGTGCTGCGGACCTATCTGGTGGTCGCGGTCGGCATGGTGATCTACAAGGTCATCGAGGTCGCCGCGGGCTGAGGTCGCCAGCCGGCTGGCGCGGGCCGGCCGGCGCGACGCCGAGCCATTGCCGCAGGCGCCGGTTCAGGGGCGTGGAGTAATGGCGCGACACCAGCGCGCCCAGCAGGCATGCGCCGCCGAAGTAGGCCAGCAGCAGCCCGAGCCGGGCGTCGCCCGATGCTTGCGCGGCGGGCAGCCAGGTGCGCAGCAGGCCCAGCACCAGCAGATGCAGCAGGTAGATCTCGTAGCAGTCGCGTCCGCAACGCATCAGCGCGCGCCGCGCCAGGCCGGGCGCGGCCGGCCCCGTCGCGGGCTGGCCCGGCAGCAGCAGGGCCGCGCCCAGCGCCATGGCGCTGGCGCCGAGGACGTTGCTCTGGCTGATCGGCCATGCCAGGTAGAGCAGCGCCATGGCGCTGCCGACGAGCGGGCGGATCCCGGGCCAGCGCGATGCCGGCCATGCGCGGCCGCGCGACAGCGCCGCGGCGACGCAGCCGATGGCGATGGCATCGAAGCAGGCCAGGTAGCCATACAGGTAGGCCTCGCTGTCTCCCTGGTGGGCCAGCCGGTAGAGCGGCCCGGCGATCACGAGCGCGGCGGCCAGCAGCGCCAGCCGCGCCTCGCGCCGCAGCAGCGCGCAGGCCAGCGGAAACAGCAGGTAGAAGGCCATCTCCACCGACAGCGACCACATCACGCCCAGCGCGTAGTTGATCCATCCTTCGCGGATGACCAGCACGTTCATCCAGGCGCCGAGCGCGGCGGCATTGGTGGTCCAGAGCGAGACCGCGCTGCCGGCCCGGTTGCCGAACAGCGGCAGGCCAGCGAGCGCCAGCCCGTCCACCGCCGCCAGCGTCAATGCCAGCGTCGGCAGCAGCCGCGCCACGCGCAGCCGCCAGAACGGCGCCGGCCGGATGGCGTCCAGGCGGCCCCAGCGCTCCAGCGCGTTGCGGGTGATGAGAAACCCCGAGATGACGAAGAAGATCGTCACGCCGTAATTGCCGTTGCGCGCCAGCGCCAGCGGCAGCGGCCAGCCGGGCAGCCCGGCCGGCGCCGTGTCGCGCAGCGGATAGGCGATGTTGAAATGATGCAGCAGCACCAGCAGGATCGACAGGCCGCGCAGCATGTCGATGGCGTCATCGCGGGGGGCGGCGTTCATGCTCGGCGCCGGCCTACTGGCGGGGCGCGTCGGCCATGGCCGGCCAGTCGCGCATCAGGTCATCGCGGGCGCGCAGGCCGGCGTTGGGCCTGGTGGCCTTCTCGTCCTGCAGCAGGCGGGCGAACACCAGCTGGCGGCCGTCCTTGCGCGCCCAGCCGACGAACCAGCCGTAGGCGTTGTCCGGTGTGTAGACGCCGTTGCCGCCGGGCGAGCCGGTGCCGGTCTTGCCATACAGGCGCCAGCCGCCGGCCTCGCCGGCGTCGAACAGCGTCTCGGCCAGATCGTAGGCCGCGGGCTTGAGCGGCAATTGCCGGTTGACCAGCTTGCGCAGGAACGCCAGTTGCTCCAGCGGCGAAATGCGCAGCGACGAGTTGATCCACGCGCCATCCAGGCCGTTGTGCTTGCCGGGCTCGCCCGAGACGTCCTCGTTGCCGTACTGGAAGGCCGAGGCGTAGCGCTGGAAGCGCTCCTGCCCCAGCGCCCTGGCGGTCAGCTGCGAATACCAGACCACCGAATACTTGATCCAGCGCGCCGGATCCGTCGGCTGGCGCCAGGCGTCGCCGCCCCAGTCGGGGTAGCCCGGCTGGTAGTTCCAGACCGGCGCGTGCGGGCCTTGCAGGATGCCCGCGTCCGCGCCCATCAGCGCGATCGGCAGCTTGAAGGTCGAGGCCGGCGTGTAGCGCTCGGCGCAGGCCGCCTGCGTGCCTTGCTGGAACACGATGCGGCCGTCGGCGGCGTCGGCCACCACGGTGCACAAAACCGCGGCGCGGGCGGGGGCGCCCGCCAGCGCGGACAGGGAAAGGGCTGCGCCCAGGGCGCACGAAAAACGTCGAACGGTCATGATCGATGAAGCGTGGTGGGGAAAAACGGAAAGTGCGTTCAGGCGCGGTCGGCGCGGCCGTTGAGCAGGACCAGCGTCAGGTCGCGGTCGTCGATGTGGATGCGCATGGCCAGGCAGCGTCCGGCCTCGGTCGAGGCGCCGGTCTTGGACAGGCGGATGTCCCAGCCCTGCGCGCCGACCAGCGGATTGGTGTTGCGATAGCGCAGCGAGCCGCCGGCGGCGGCCACCGTCTCGGCGGGCGTGGTGGTGTCGCGCGCGATCTGCGGATACGCGGCGGCCGCGCTGACGATGCGGCCGACGTCGGCGGCGCTGGCGCGATTGGCGGACGACAGGCCGGTCGGCTCTTCCAGCGTGGTGTGTTCCAGATGCAGCGCCGCGGTCTTGCGCCGCAGGGCCTGGGCGAAGGCCGCCTCGCCGCCCGGATAGGTGCGGGCCAGGGCGTGGGCGGCGCGGTTGTCCGAGGCCATCAACGCCAGCTTGAGCAACGTGTCCAGCGTCACGCTGGCGCCCACCGGCAGCGGCGAGGCGGCGCCCGCGGCGGTGGCGCGCGCGTCGCGCTCATCGATGCGGATGGCGCGCGACAGGTCCGGCGCGGTGTCCAGCACCACCATGGCGGTCATCAGCTTGGTCAGCGAGGCGATCGGCACGGCGTCGTTCTCGGCGCGGCCGAGCAGCGTCGCGCCCGAACGGGTGTCCAGCACCAGCACGTGGGAGGCGCCGCTGGCCGCGATCAGCGCCTGGACCGCGGGCAGGCGCGCCATGAGGCGTTGCGCCTGCTGCGCGGACAGCGGCTGCGCCGGCCCCGTCGTCAGCGCCGACCAGGCGCCGAAGCCGGCCAGCGCGCACGACATGGCCAGCACGGGCAGGGCCACCGCGCGGCGGGCGGCGAGCGTGTCGGGACG
>NZ_CADIJR010000073.1 GCF_902859645.1 Achromobacter insuavis
CCGGCTGTGCGGGCGCCTGCTGCGGCGCGCCCGCCTGGGGCTGAGTCGCCGGCGGCAGCGTCGCGCCCGGCGCGGGCAGGGGCCGCACCGAGTTGTCGACGCCGTCGGTGGAACGGTTGTTGTTGAGAAAGTCGGTCAGCGGGTCGCCGCTGGACAGGTCGAGCGAGGCCACCGCCTGGCCCGGCGGGAATTCGTTGAAATAGTATTCGCCGTTGTCCACCAGCAGGCCGTCGGGACGCGGCGCCGGCTTGGTCTCGGGCACGCCCTTGAGGGCCGGCTGCATGTAGTCGAGCCAGGTGGTCAGCGCCAGGCCGCTGCCGAATTCGTTGGTGCCCAGCGACTTGGGCTGGTCGAAGCCCATCCAGACCGTGGTGGCCAGGGTGGGGGTGAAGCCGGAGAACCAGACGTCGACCGCTTCGTTGGTGGTGCCGGTCTTGCCGCCGATGTCGTTGCGCTTGAGCACCTGGTGCGCGCGCGCCGCGGTGCCGCTGGTGGTGACGCCGCGCAGGATGTCGTCCATGACCCAGGCGGTGCGCGGGTCGATGGCGCGCGCGGCGGCGTCGCCCGCCACCACCGGCTGCGCCTGCATCAGCACGTTGCCCGAGCGGTCGGTGACCTTGTCGATCAGGTAGGGCGTGACGCGGTAGCCGCCGTTGGCGAACACGCTGTAGCCGTTGACCACCTGCAGCGGCGTGGCGCCGCCGGCGCCCAGGCCCAGCGGCAGCACCGCCGGCCAGCGGGCCTTGTCGAAGCCGAAGCGGGTCAGGTAGTCCTGCGCGTACTGCGGGCCGATGGCCTGCAGGATGCGGATGGTGACCATGTTCTTGGACTTGTACAGGCCCTGGCGCAGCGTCAGCATCGGCTCGTAGCGGTTGCCGTCGTTCTTGGGCTGCCAGTCTTTCGAGCCGGTCTGGGCGGCGGTCAGCATGAAGGGCTGGTCGGAGATCTGGGTGGCGGGCGTCAGGCCGCGCTCCAGGGCCGCGGCGTAGACGAACGGCTTGATGTTCGAGCCCGGCTGGCGCCAGGCCTGGGTGACGCGGTTGAAGGTGCCGCGGTTGTAGTCGAAGCCGCCGATCATGGCGCGGATGGCGCCGTCCTGCGGCACCATCGACACCAGCGCCGCCTGCAGCGCCGGCATGTTGATGATTTCCCAGCCGTCGCCGTTCTTGTGGATGTAGACCACCGAGCCGCGCTGGATGCGCTGGCTGTCGCTGGCCTTGGGGTTGAGCGCGCGCGCCACCACCGACAGCGCCTTCTTGTCGGAGATGGTGATGATGTCGCGGGCGCTGCGGGCCACGGTCACTTCCTGCGGGCTGGCGGCCAGCACCACGGCGGCGAGCAGGTCTTCGCTGTCGGGCGTCTTTTCCTGCACGCCGTCGAGCAGGTCGTCGAGCGCCGCGGGGTCCTTCTCGACGCCGTCGGGCAGTTCGATCTGGTCTTCGGGGCCGGGGTAGGGCGCGCGGCGGGTGTAGTCCATCACGCCATCGCGCACGGCGCGGTAGGCGGCTTCCTGGTCCTTGGAGTCGATCGTGGTGTAGACGTCGATGCCCTTGGAGTAGGTCTGCTCCTGGAACACGCCGTACATCAGCTGGCGCGCCAGTTCGGCCGGGTAGTCGCCGTGGATGGCGAAGCCGCGGGTGCTGGAGCCGTCGGCGCCGCGGATGACCAGGCGCTGCTTGAGGGCCTCGTCGGCCTGTTCCGGGGTCAGGTAGCCCAGCGTCTTCATGCGGCCCAGCACGTAGTGCTGGCGGATCTCGGCGCGCGGGAAGTTGGTGATGGGGTTGAAGCGCGACGGGGCCTTGGGGATGCCGGCCAGCATCGCGGCCTCGGCCGGCGTCACTTCGGACAGCGGCTTGCCGAGGTAGGTGCGCGAGGCGGCGGCGAACCCATAGGCGCGGTGGCCCAGGTAGATCTGGTTCATGTAGAGCTCGAGGATCTGGTCCTTGGTGAGCTCGGATTCAATCTTGTAGGTCAGCAGCAGTTCGTAGAACTTGCGCGAATAGGTCTTCTCGGACGACAGGTAGAAATTGCGCGCCACCTGCATGGTGATGGTGCTGCCGCCCTGGGTCTTGGATTGCTTGACGAGGTTCACGAGCACCGCGCGCACCATGCCCATCCAGTCGACGCCGCCGTGCTGGTAGAAGCGGTCATCCTCGGCCGACAGCACGGCCTGGCGCATCACCGGCGGGATCTCGTCGAAGCGCAGCACGTTGCGGTGTTCTTCGCCGTATTCGCCGATCAGGACCTTGTCGGCGGTGTAGATGCGCAGCGGCACCCGCGGCCGGTAGTCGGTCATGGCGTGCAGGTCGGGCAGGCTGGGCCAGGCGATCGCCAGCGCCAGGCCGACCAGGACCGCCCCGCAGACACCGAGGCCGGCGACGGCGACGGCGGCTTTGACGAGGAGTCGTTTCCAGGGAAAGCCCGATTTGCCGCCCGGGGTGGCGGAGGATTGCTGGGGGGTGCTCATTGCAGGCGATTCTAGGGCAGAACGCTATAGACCGGCGACGGCGCCGGAAGGTTTCGGTAACCAAACTTGCCCGCGGGGAGGAACCGGCGGGTGGGTCAAGGATATGGGGACGGGTTTGAGCATACGCGCTGCGCGGGTTTCGCGCAGCGCGACATGGCAAGCGCGCGCTGAAATGTATTGCGCGCCGTGACAAACGGCAAGGCCGGTTGCAGATGTCATGGCGCTTCCGCCCGCAGATAGCGCTGCGGCGGCGCGCCCAGCGCGCGGTGGAACATGGCGCTGAAGGCGCTGGGGCTGCGGTAGCCCAGGTCGGCGGCGATGCGCGCCACCGGCACGCCCAGCGACAGGCGGCAGACCGCGTCGGCCAGGCGCACCTGCTGCACCCACTGACGGTAATTCAGTCCCAATTCAGCCTGGAACAGCCGGATCAGCGTGCGCGCGCTGGCGCCGACCTCGCCGGCCCAGTCCTCGATGCCGCGCTGCAGGCCGGGGCGGTCGAGGATGGCTTCGCAGATGGTCTGCAGGCGGCGGTCGCGCGGCCAGGGAATCTGGATCGGCACCACGCGGGCGGCGGCCAGTTCGGACAGGATCAGCGCGGCCACCTGTTCGGCGCGGCCGCCCAGCGGATAGTCGATGGGCTCGGCGGTCAGCGCCAGGATCAGTTCGCGCAGCAGGCCGCTGACCTCGATCACCTGGCACTGCGGCCAGTAGGCCCGCGCGGCGTCGGCATGGATGTACAGCGAGCGCATCGAGACCGCGCCGATCATGTCGACGCCGTGCGGCACGCCGGCCGGCACCCACAGCGCGCGCAGCGGCGGCAGGGCCCAGAAGCCGCTCGGGGTGGTGACGTGCATCACGCCTTCGACGGCGTAGATGAGCTGGGCGCGCGGATGGGAGTGGGCGCCGGTGCGGGCGCCGGCGGTGAATTCCTTGGCCATCGCCGTCACGCCGCGGGGACGGTCCTGGTAGTCCTGGGCGTCGATGCTGCGGGCGGGGTCGAGGCGGGCGGGCCGGGTCGGCATGGTGTCACTTCCGACAAAAGGAGGAAGCCGGATTCATTGCGGGAAAAACGCTATTTTGTCACTTTCCCGACGAAAATTGTCAGGCGTGGGCGGGCCGGCGTTCCTACACTGTCCGGACGTCCGGCATGGGGTCGGACGCATTTCCGTTTCCTTTCGCCTTTTCCCTATCCATGAACTCCGCCCAGAATCCCGCCGCCGGGCTGCCGGACCGCGCCGCGTCGGCGCCGAACCCCGCCGTTGCCGACCCTTCCACCGCGTTCGCGGTGCTGGGCGCCATCAGCGTGGCGCACCTGATGAACGACATGATCCAGTCGATCCTGTTGGCCATCTACCCGATGCTGAAGGATTCGTTCAGCCTGTCGTTCGCGCAAATCGGCCTGATCACGCTGGTGTACCAGCTGGCGGCTTCGCTGCTGCAGCCGTTCATCGGTTTCTACACCGACCGCAATCCCAAGCCGTATTCGCTGCCGGTGGGCATGGGCTTCACGCTGGCCGGCCTGCTGCTGCTGTCGGTGGCGCCGTCGTTCGGCTGGCTGCTGGTGGCGGCGGTGCTGGTGGGCACGGGCTCGTCGGTGTTCCATCCGGAATCGTCGCGGGTGGCGCGCATGGCCTCGGGCGGACGCCACGGGCTGGCGCAGTCGCTGTTCCAGGTCGGCGGCAACGTCGGCTCGGCGCTGGGGCCGCTGCTGGCGGCGCTGTTCATCATCCCGCACGGGCAGCGCAGCGTGGCCTGGTTCTCGCTGGCGGCGCTGTTCGGCATCGTGGTGCTGACCGGCATCGGCCGCTGGTACAGCGCCAACCGCGTGCGCCTGAAGCCGCGCGCCCGCCGCGAGGGCAGCGGCCACGGCCTGACGCGCAACCAGGTGCTGGGCGCGCTGGGCGTGCTGGGCCTGCTGGTGTTCTCGAAGTACTTCTACCTGGCCAGCCTGAACAGCTATTTCACCTTCTACCTGATCGACAAGTTCGCGCTGTCGGTGCGCGAGGCGCAGCTGTACCTGTTCCTGTTCCTGGCCGCGGTGGCGGTGGGCACGGTGGTGGGCGGGCCGGTGGGCGACCGCATCGGCCGCAAGATCGTGATCTGGGTGTCGATCCTGGGCGTGGCGCCGTTCACGCTGTTGCTGCCGCATGCCAACCTGTTCTGGACCGGCGTGCTGGTGGTCATCATCGGCGTGGTGCTGGCGTCGGCCTTCTCGGCCATCGTGGTGTATGCGCAGGAGCTGGTGCCGGGCAAGGTCGGCATGATCGCCGGCCTGTTCTTCGGCTTTGCCTTCGGCATGGGCGGGCTGGGCGCGGCGGCGCTGGGCAAGCTGGCCGATGCCACCAGCATCGGCTATGTGTACCAGGTCTGCGCCTACCTGCCGCTGCTGGGCGTGGTGGCGGTGCTGCTGCCGAGCGTGGAGCGCAAGCGCGCCTGACGCCGGCCGCGCGCGGTCCGCGCCCCGGCAGGCGCCGCGGCGCGGACCGCGGCGTCAGGCGGCGGCGTTGGCCGCTTCGGGCACGGCGGCCAGCCGCGGGCGGGCGCTTTCGATGCCCTGGATCTCGCCGTCGTCGCCGTGATGGATGACGGCCACGCGCGTGGCGCGCAGTTGCGCGATCTGGCGCGGCGTGACCGCGAAGCTCAGGGCCAGCCGGTGGTCGTCCAGCGGCTTGATCGGCTGGCGCCGGTCCTTGCCGCCGAAGCGCAGGTGGTTGTAGGCGGCCCACAGCACCAGCAGGGCGGCGTTCAACAGGGCCAGCACGGCATAGCTGCCCAGCGTCTGCAGCGTGGGCAGGAAAGTCGGCCAGAGCGGCGCTTGCGGCCCGCTGGCCGCGCCGCGCAGGATGGCGGCGATGCCGGCGCCGAACAGGTAGACGAAGGCGAACCAGCCGACCGCGGTCAGCAGCAGGTCGAACAGATAGCCCGCGCGCGAGCGTTGCGTGGTGATGATCATGATGCGTCCGGTGATTTGATGCCGCGGTCGGGGCTGGTCCAGCGCGCGCGCTCGGCCTGCTTGCGCAGCATGACTTTGGGGAAACTGACCAGGGTGGTGAACAGGCTCACCATCCAGTAGGCCAGCGGGTACCAGATGACCCAATACAGCGCGCGCCACAGGCCCGGCTCGTAGCGGCGGTCGATCAGGATGCTGATGGCGAACTGCAGCAGGCACACCATCGCCAGCATCATGCCGGTGAAGGCGGGCGGCATCAGGCTGGCGATGTGCATGTTGTTGGGCAGGGTCACGACCTGGCTGACGAGCCACAGCAGCACCGAGACGCCGAAGGCGAAGGCCCAGGCGGTCGACAGGCAGAACTCCAGCATCAGCGGCCACAGGCGGCGGTGGCGCCAGCTCCAGATCGAGCGCAGATTCTTCAGGAACACCTCGGCGCCGCCCTGGGCCCAGCGCAGGCGCTGCTTCCAGATCCCGCGCAGCGTCTCCGGCATCAGGATCCAGCACAGGCCGCGCGGCTCGTAGAAGATCGACCAGTGGTCGCGCTGCAGCTTCCAGCTGATGTCGATGTCCTCCGTGATCATGTCCAGGCTCCAGTAGCCGACCCGGTCCAGCGCCGCGCGCCGGAAGGCGGCGACCACGCCCGATACGGTGAAGACCTGGCCGTAGACGCGCTGGGTGCGCTTGATCAGGCCGATGATGGACGAGAACTCGCCCACCTGGATGCGGCCGATCAGGGTCGAGCGGGTGCGGATGCGCGGGTTGCCGGTGACCGCGCCCACGCGCGGGTTGTCGATCAGCGGCGCCACCAGGTAGGCGGCGGCGTCCGGGTCGAGCACCGCGTCGCCGTCGATGCAGACCAGGTATTCGCTGCGCGCGGCCAGCGCGCCCATGCGCAGCGCCATGGCCTTGCCCTGGTTCTGCGCCAGGTGCACCACGCGCAGGCGCGGATGCTGTTCGGCCAGGCGGTCCAGCATCGGCCCGGTGCCGTCGCTGGAGCCGTCGTTGATGGCGATGACCTCGATGTTCGGATAGCGCTGGTTGAGCGCCGCCAGCAGGGTCTCTTCGCCATTGTCGGCCTCGTTGTAGCAGGGCACCAGGATCGACACCAGCGGATCGCCGGCCAGCGCCGGCGGCGCCGATCCGGGGCCCCATTGCCAGCGCCGTTCCCAGTGCCACCAGAAGTACAGGCCGCCGGCCATCCACATGCCGGACATGAACAGCGGGTAGAAGAAGACGAAGCCCAGCAGCGCCTGGCCGGTCAGCATCATGGTGAAGCCGAACGGCGCGCCGAGCACCGCCAGCAGGATAATCAGGGCAATCAGACGGTCGATCATCGGAGGGGATACCAGGCTTCGGAGATGGCGGGCCGGATGCCTTGCAACCGGGGCTGGTCTTGCGAGAAATCGTCGGGGTAGTAGCCGAAGCTGCGCGCGCCGCGCAGTTGCAGGCGCTGCATCCAGCCGGCCAATACCGCGGTGTCGATGGGCGTGGCCTCGGGGCGGCCGGGGCCGGTGCGCCAGTCGCGGGCCTGCAGCTCGAACACGGTCCGGTCGAGCGCGCCGGGGCGCCGCGCCACGGCGTCGACCAGCCGGTCGAGCCAGGCGTTTTCCCGGCCCTTGGGCACGTTCTCCATCAACGGCATGGCCATCGGCGCGGTCCAGTCGTAGGCGCCGAGGAAGTCGTCCAGGTTCTGCGCGAACCAGGTTTCCGACCGCGGCTCCAGGATCGGCATGGCGAAGATGTTGCGGGCGGTCTTGATCTGCGGGCCGCGCACGGCGCGCACGCGGTCGGTCAGCTCGGCGGTGAAGTCGACCAGGGCGCGGCTCTTGAAGCGCGTCCAGCGTTGCAGCGTGTCCGGATCGGCGCGCAGCTGGCCGATGTCGGCGGGCAGGCCGGCGGCGCGGTAGGCCGCCAGCGCGCCGGGGCTGGCGTCCTCGAAGTCGGACAGCACGGCGTCGTCGTGGAACAGGATGCCGTCGAAGATGGCATGGCGCGCCAGGTCCTCGTACAGGTCGCCGATGCGGGCCCGCGCGGTGGCGTCGAACGGTGACAGGCGGCGGTACTGGTCCGGATCGGGCCGCGCCTCGGTCTGGCCTGGCTGCCAGCGCGTGACGCGCGGGATCGAGGCGTCCAGGTCGTAGGCGAGCACCGGCATCCAGGCGTACACCATGACGTTGGCGCGGTTGTGCAGCTGCCAGGCGGCGCGGTTGAACAGGTCGGCGCGTACCGGCAGCCAGCGGTTGGGAAAGTAAACCGACCGCACCAGGCCGTCGCCGGTGGGGTCCGAATACGCCTGCAGGAACACGGTGTTGATTTGCAGGTCCAGGATGCGCTGCACCAGTTCGCCCAGGTTGCGGTCGGTCTGCGCCGGGTCCGGGTCGTAGACGTAGTCCAGGTCGACGTGGGCCACCCGCATGAACGGCGCGGCCTCCATGCCGACGATGCTGTTGGCGAAGGGCTTGAGCGGCGGATCGCTGGCCAGCAGCATGCGCGGCGTGGACATCAGGCGGTCCAGGCGGCCGGGGCCGTCTTCCAGCGTCAGCGCCAGTTCGTAGCCGTTTTCCGCGGCGATGCGCAGCGTGCTGCCGCCCTCGGCGCCGTAAGGCCAGACCCAGACGCGCGGCTTCCTGCCGGTGACCTGTTCGATCTTGCGGCTGATGGCGCGCACGTCGCCGCCCATGCGGGCGTCGAACTCGGCCTCGCTTTCGTAGCGGCCGGTCTTGGCGTCGTAGGCGCGGATCGCCGCGGCCGGTTCGGTGTTGCCTTGCGGGTTGGCCAGGGCGCCGTAGTGCGAGGCGTCGGTGTGCGCCGCGATCTCGACCAGGCCGGAGCGGGAGATGGCGCGGATTTCGTCCCAGTCCAGGAAGCGCTTGCGCGGTTCCGGGCTGCCGCCGAAATCCACCGGCTTGCCGGCCGGCGTGTCCATCCAGGTGCCCACCGGCGCCAGCAGCGCCGGCCAGCGGTAGGCCTTCAGGATCGGCAGCACGCGGGTGTAGAAGCTGCGGTAGCCGTCGTCGAACGACAGCAGCACGGCGCGCTCGGGCAGCGGCTTGCCGCCCTGGCGCGCGGCCAGGATCTGGTCGACCGAAACGGCCTGGTAGCCGTTCTCGCGCAGCCAGGCCAGCTGGTCGACGAGGCGGTCGGTGCGCACGCTCAGAAAGGCCTGGTCGGGGTCGTCGTCCTCGACGTCGTGGTACGCCAGCGCCAGGAAATTCCCGGGCGCCCAGGGTTTTTCGGCGGCGGCCACGGGCCGTTCGGCGGGCGGCATGTAGACCGGGATGTCCTTGGCGCAGGCGGTCAGCGCCAGGATGGCCAGCAGCAGCAGGGCCGCCAGCAGGAGTCGGGTGGGTAGCTTGAGCAACATGGCGGTCTCAGAAGCGGTAGGCAAGGTCGAACACGATGCGCAGTTCGCGCTCGCGCTGGCCGTCGTACGGGCGGCTGATGCCGGTGACCATCGCGCCCATGTCCAGGACGTCGTTGGCGCGGTAGCGCTGGCCATAGCCCAGGGCGATGACGCCGCCGGTGCCGTAGCCCTGCTGGGTGTAGCTGCCGGCGCCGACGGTGCCGATCTGTTCCCAGGCGGTTTCGTAGCGGCGGTACAGCGTGTGGGTCAGGCGCACGCCGGGCAGCGCCATCAGGTCCGAGCGCGGGTTGTAGTAGGGCGCGTCGTCGCGGCTGTTGCGCTGGGTCGACAGGTCCAGCGTCAGGTCGGCCTTCAGGTGCGGCGCGGTGTAGACGCGCTCGCGCCCGTCCAGCCCCAGTTCCCAGCGCTGGTTGCCGTCGGAAAAGCGCGACGGCGACAGCGACAGGGTCCATTCGCGCCGCTCGTTGGCGCGCCAGCGCACGAAGCCGGTGAGGCGGTTGGCGGTGATGTCGTTGGTCAAGGCCCGCAGCGGGGTCTCGCGCGACAGCAGTTCGCCCGAGCCGCCCACCTGCCAGTGGTCGTCGATGTCGTAGGCGGCGGACAGGCGCAGGCCGGGTTTGACGCCGTGGCCGTAGCTGTGGGTCGAGACTTCGCCCTCGACCGTCAGGTCGCGGCCGCGCCATTCGACGCCGGTGCGCAGCCAGCGGTAGTTGCCGCGTCCTTCCTCGAAATCGCCGGTGGCGTAGCCGCCGCCGCCGAAGGCGCGCCAGTTGTAGTCGATCGGCGGCGAATACAGCACCGCGTCGATGCCGAAGTCGCCATTGCCGTTGACCGGGCTGTCCGAGGCCAGGCCGCGGTAGCCGCTGATGCGCAGCTCGGCCTTGTTGTGGACTTCCCATTCGCGCGCCAGGCGGCGGCTGGTGAGGTTCTCCGGCGCGCGCGTCAGGGTGTCGGCCGAGAGGACCTCGGCCTGGCGCCATTCCTGCAGGTCCATGGCGGTGAAGCCCTGGCCGTTCTCGACCGACAGCGCGCGCGGCGCCAGGGTCTCGGCCAGTTTCAGCTCGCGTTCCGAGGCGCGCGGCAGGTCGCGGCGGCGATACAGCGAGGCCAGGTCGGCGCGCAGCGTCGAGTTGTTGGGGGCGTTCTCGACCATGCCGCGCAGGCGCTGCTCGGCGGAGACCGTGTCGTCGGCCAGCTGGCGCGCGGCCGCCACGGTCTGGGCGCTTTCGAGCTTGAGGTCGTTGGGATTGCGGGTGGCCTGGCCCTTGAAGTACAGCCAGGGCGCGTAGCCCGATTCGATGGCGTCGGTGACGGCGTCGGTGCGGTCGAATTCCTCGGCTTCGGCCAGCGCGTAGTACAGGCCGGTCTCGGTGCTGAGGCGGTCTTCGGCATCGTCGTCGCGGTTGGCGCCGTCGGCGCCGACCTGGCGGTAGAGGTCGCGGGCCTTTTCCGGCTGGCGCAGGTACAGGTAGGCCGAGGCGACATCGTTCAGCGCATAGCGCGGCACCGCCACGTCCTGGGCGCGCAGGGCCTCGTATTCGCGCACCAGGTCGGCCATGCGGACCCGCGCATGCAGCGCGTGCAGGCGGTCGATGCGGGCGCGCAGCACGTCCTGACGCGCCGGCTCGCCCAGGGCTTCCCAGGCGGGGATCAACGCGTCGTAGCGCGCCAGCGCGCGGTCGGCGATGGCGAAGCGCTCGGCCTCGGCGCGCGTCGGCATGGCGGCCAGCCGGACCTGCTGGGCCAGCGCGTCGCCCTCCAGCCGGCGCAGCTGGGCGGCGTCGAACAGGTCGGGATGCTGGCGGGCCAGGTCCAGCGCCGGCTGCGCCAGGCGGGCGCGGCTGAGGGCGTCGATGTATTCGCGCAGCACGTAGGGCGTGCCGGGCGCGATCGCCAGCGCCTGGTCGGCCTGGTGCAGGGCCTCGTAGGGCTGGCGCAGCCGCGCGTGGACGTAGCCCAGCGCCAGGCGCGCGTCGGCGTCGCGCGGCGCGCGCTTGACCCAGGCCTGGCCGGCGGCGAGCGCGGCCTCGGTCTGGCCGGCGTCGGCCAGGGTCATGATCTCGCCGGCGGCGAAGGCGGTCTGGCCGGGATGGCGGCGCAGGCCGGCGCGGTAGGCCGTCAGGGCCTCGGGCCAGCGGCGCAGGTCGCGATAGGCGCGCGCCGCCGCCAGCTGGATGTCGGCGGGCACGGCGGCGGCCGGGGGCAGGGATTCGTAGGCGGCGACCGCCTCGGCGGGTCGGCCGGCCCAGCCGGCGATGACGATGTGGTCGTAGACCGCCTGACGTCCGGCGCCCGCGCCCTGGCGCAGCATGGCCAGCGCCGGTTCGTAGTCGCCGGCGCGGGCGCGCGCGATCAGCGCGTCATAGTCGGCGTCGGGGGCGGCCAGCGCCAGGGCGGGAGCCAGCAGCGCGCCGGCCGTGAAGGCGCGCAGCGCCATGGCGGCGGCGCGCGGTCGCGGGCCTGCCTGCGTGGCGGGGGCCAGGTCGGGGCCCGCCTGGCCCCCGGGGGGCATTGTTCCTTTCAGCATCCGTAGTACTTCCGCAGTTGCGACGAGGGCGCTCAAGGCTCCGCCGGCCGGACGCGCGGGTCGCGTTGCCGAAGGCGCGGCGCGGACGCGAGGGGGCGCCGGCGGCGGATGGATGAGCGTTGGGTAGTGACTGCGCGGCGCCCGCTGCGGGGACCTTCGCACTCGCGCAAGGGAGTGCATGGCTAGTACGCGCCACGCCCGTGGGGCGTGGTTGCGGCGCTTCTGGCGGCGCCGTCAACAGGCCGAACTTTATGGGTTTTCGGCCAATCCAACTGTCAATTAGTGCAAAGGGTGGGCCGTTGTTACGAAGCTTGACGTATTCTCTGTGCATACCGCGCAACCGTCGTGGCGGTATGCCGGTATTGGGGCAAACCTGGTACGGAACGTTGTGCGCGCGACGGAAAAGGTTCGCATGGCTCGCCATGCAGGTAACAAAAAACGTCAAAAGTGCAGGTCTGTAACGTGTCCCCGACCCTGCATCCGGTGCAACATCCTAGCGACGGCGACCGCCCATGAAGGCGCGAGCCGGCAAACAACATGACGACTTCTTTATTTTTCCTGGTGTGGGGGTTGGCGACGGCTCTGGCGCTGCCCTTGCTGCTGCCGCTGCAGGCGCGCGGCGTCGGCGGCGTGCGGGCGTTCACGATCGCCAACGGCCTGGCGGTGCTGTCGCTGCTGGCGTATGCGTCGGCCGACATCATGCCGCCCGGCGCCTATGTGATGGTGTCCAACGCCGCCTGGCTGGCGTCGGTGAGCCTGGTGTACGTGGGCGTGCGGCAGTTCTTCGGCCTGCGGCCGCTGGCCGTGCGCGCGGGCCTGGCGGCGGCGCTCTGTATCGTGGCGATGGCGGCGATGCTGTACCGCCAGGACAACCTGGTCGGCCGCCTGGTGGTGTTTTCCACCTTCACCTGTGTGCTGATGATCGCCACCGGCGGCGTGGTGTACCGCCAGCGCCAGCGCATCCAGACCCCCGGGGTGGTGCTGTACGTGCTGCTGGCGATAGCCGGCCTGGCGTTGTTGCACGCCCTGCGCGTGGTGGTGTATGGCAGCGGCTGGGTGCCGGTGTCGTCGCTGCTGGATCCGGCGCCCTGGGGCCTGTTCTTCATCGTCTGTGGATCGGTGACGGTGCCGGCGCTGTTCCTGGCCTTGCTGTTGCTGATCCAGACCGTGCTGTCGGAGCGGATGCAGGCGGCGCTGACCTTCGACAGCCTGACGGGCGCCTATTCCCGCCGCAGCATTCTCGACGAGCTGGAGCATGAACTGCTGCGCTGCGAGCGCGGCGATGGCCGGCTGGCGGTGCTGGTGCTGGACATCGACCACTTCAAGTCGATCAACGACCGCCATGGCCATGCGACCGGCGACGCCGCCCTGCGGCATTTCGCGCAGGCGGTGCCCAAGGCCGTGCGCGCCAGCGACCGTTTCGGCCGCCTGGGCGGCGAGGAGTTCGTGCTGCTGATGTACGGCTGCGACGCCGCCTGTGCGCTGGTGCAGGCGCAACGCGTCTGCGATGCCTTGCGCGATTCGCCGCTGTACCTGCAGGGACAGGCGCTGCGCATGACCGTCAGCGGCGGCGTGGCGACATTCCAGCCGGGCGACACCGCCGATGGCATCCTGGCCCGCGCCGACCTGGCGCTGTACAAGGCCAAGGAACTGGGGCGCGACCGCGTCGAGATGGCCTGGAGCGGACGGATGACGGGCCGCCAGCAGGCGGCCCGGGAGCAGGGAGGGGAGGGTGCCGCGCGGGACAGCGCCACCCAGGAAGGCGGCGCGTTGGCCGCCGAGGCCTCCAACCTTACGGCTTGAGGTGCTCGGTGAAGAACTTCTCCATCGCCGCGTAGAACTCGAACTTGTTTTCGTCGTTGTGGAAGCCGTGGCCTTCGTTGTCCTTGACCATGTATTCCACTTCGACGCCGCGCGCCTTGAGCGCCTTGACCATCTGGTCGCTCTCGTCCTTGTTGACGCGCGGGTCCTTGGCGCCCTGGGCGACGAAGAGCGGCGTCTTGATCTTGTCGGCGTGCAGCGCCGGCGAGGTGGCGGCCAGGCGGTCCTTGTCGCGCACCGGGTCGCCGACCATGTCCTGCATCTTGTCCAGCATCGGCTTCCAGTAGGGCGGAATCGACTTCATGAACGTGAACAGATTGGACACGCCGACGTAGTCGACCGCGGCCGCGTACAGGTCGGGCGTGAAGGTCACGCCGGCCAGCGTGGCGTAGCCGCCGTAGCTGGCGCCGTAGATGCCGATGCGCTTGGGATCGGCGATGCCCTGCTTGACCAGCCATTGGACGCCGTCGGTGATGTCGTCCTGCATCTTCAGGCCCCACTGGCCGAAGCTGGCTTCCCAGAAGGCGCGGCCATAGCCGGTGGAGCCGCGGAAGTTCATCTGCAGCACGCAGAAGCCGCGGTTGGCCAGGAACTGCACCTCGGGGTTGTAGCCCCAGCCGTCGCGCGCCCACGGGCCGCCGTGCGGGTTGACGATGCACGCCAGGTTCTTCGGATCGCGCCCGGCCGGCAGCGTCAGGTAGCCGTGGATGGTGAGGCCGTCGCGGCTCTGGTAGCTGATGGGCTGCACCCGCGACATGTCGGCCTCGGGAATGGCCGGGTTGATGTCGGCCAGCTTGCTGAGGGTGTCGGCGCGGGCGTCGTAGATGTAGCGCGAGCCCGGGGTGCGGTCGTTGTAGGCGGCGACGATGAACTTGTCCTCGTCGCGGTTGCCGCCCTGGATCATGAACTGGTAGCCCTCGAGCTGGGCTGACAGCTTCTTGAACAGCGTTTCGGTCTCGGCGTCGAAGAACTTGTATTGCGGCTTGTCGGTCTGGTACGAGGCGACCGTCAGCACGCGGCGCTTGCGCGAGAAGCCGGCGGCGTCCAGGTCGACCGTGTCCGGGGTGAAGATCTCGTCTTCCTTGTCGGGGCTGGCCGGATCGATGACCACCAGCGCGAGCTTGTCGCGGCCGCGGTTGGACAGGGCGTAGAACTTCTTGTCGTCGAAGGTGAAGAAGGCCGGGCTGACGCTGGTGCGGTAGTCGGTGGTGAACAGCGGACGGAATGCCGAGGCTTCGTTGTCGCGGTAGAGCAGGGTGGTGTTCAGGCCGTCGCTGGTGACGGCGGCGCGCACCTTGCCGGCGTGGTCGGTCTGCCAGCCGACGATGTTGCCGGGGTTCTGCGCCACCAGCACGCCGGCGCCGGTGTGCACGTTGACGCGGTAGACGTCGAACACCTGCGGATCGCGCTGGTTGTGGCTGATGAGGATGTGGTCGGGATCGTCCTCGAGGTCGTCCTCGATGCTGGCGCGCACGCCTTCATACGGGGTCAGGTCGGTGACCTTGCCGGTCTTGGCGTCCACCGCCAGGACGTGGAAATTCTCGTCGCCGCCGAAGTCCTTCTGGTAGAGCACCACGTCGGGGCCTTTCCAGAAGAAATTGCTGATGTCACGGGCCGATTCGCTGGTCAGCTTGCGCGGCTCGCCCACGGGCTTGCTGCCTTCCAGGGACTGGACGTAGATGTTCATGCGCGGCGGCTTGCCGTCGACGCTGGTGGGCTGCATGAAGCCCAGGGTCTTGCCGTCGTCGGCCAGGCGGAAGAAACCGCGTTCCGGATTGCGGAAGAAATCCTTCAGGGGGTAGGCCCGGGGCGGCTGCGCCGCGGCGCTGGCGCCCAGCGAGGCGCCGACGATACCGGCGGCCATAAGGGTGTGTTTCATGAATGAGAGCAAGGCATACCTCCGACGGTTCCACCCGGCCGCCATGCGCCGCCGGACTCGTCGATAATGCCATAGCCGCGGCCGGGGTGTCGAACCGGTCGGGCCACTTATGCCGGTGTCCCGTTTGCGGGATAATCGCGGCTATCAATCTGGAGAAATACATGGTTCGGAATCTGGTCGCGGCGTCGGCGCTGGCCTTGGGCCTGGCGGGCTGCTCGCTGGGCATTTCGCAGGACGGCTCGTCGCCGCACAGCGAGTTCAAGGCGCCCGTTGCCTTCAAGGACGCCTATGCCACCACGGTGCGCCAGGCCAACGCGTGCCTGCGCAGCACCGACAACGCCTATCGCGTGGTGTCGAGCCTGGACGAGGGCGCCCAGTCCGCCGTGGTGCGGGTGCTGGCCCCGTACAGCGACAACGAAATGACCCGGGTCGACCTGAAGGCGGCCGGTCCCAAGACCACCGAAACCCGCATCGTGATGTGGGGCAAGGGCACCTGGGACGCGGCGGCGATGCGCGCCATGCAGGACGCGATCTACTACGGCATGAGCTCGTGCGCCAGCTACATGCCGCTGGATCCGCGGCCGACGGTGCCGCCGTCGCGCGATTTCAAGAAATAGGCCTGTTCGCGCCCCGTTTGCCGGGGCGCGCGGCGCCGTTCAGTCGCCGCCCGGGCGGCGGCGGATGATCTTGAACGTGGCGGTGGCGCGGGCCACCAGTTCGCCGTCGGCGCGGCGGATGTCGCCTTCACAGAAGGCGATGGAGCCGCCCCGGCGCAGGCAGCGCGCCTCGATCACCAGGTCGCCGGTGCCCGGCGACAGGAAGGTGGTGTTCATGTCGATGGTGGCCATGCCCTCGGTGGCTTCGGCCGAGCCGCGCGCCGCGGCGCTCAGGGTGAAGTCCAGCACGCTCATCAGGGTGCCGCCGTGCACGTCGCCGCGGCTGTTGGTCAGGTCCTGGCGCCACGGCAGCGAGGTGCGGGCGTAGGCCGGCCCGATCTGCTCGGGCACCAGGCCCAGAAAGCGCATGAAGGGAATCGCCAGGCCGAAATACTCGCCCGGAGCGGGGGTTGCGGAGACAGTCATGGAAGTGGCTATGCGGGGAAAGGGAACGACGGGAATTTGGCGGTCATAATATCCACTTTTACGCCGCCGGCCCGAGCGGATTCGGCGGCCGTGGCCGTTTTTTCCGGTGACCATACTTTTCGCGCCCGCCCCGGCGCCATGCGGCCGCCGATCCGTTTTTCACCAACATGAGCGACGTCAGCCGCAAGATCGTACACATCGACATGGATGCGTTCTACGCCTCCGTGGAGCAGCGCGACAACCCCGAGCTGCGCGGCCAGCCGGTGGTGGTGGCGTGGACCGGGCCGCGCTCGGTGGTGTGCGCGGCGTCCTACGAGGCGCGCCGCTTCGGCGTGCATTCGGCCATGTCGGCGGTGCGCGCGCAGCGGCTCTGTCCGCAGGCGGTCTACGTGCCGCCCGACTTCAACCGCTACCGCGAGGTGTCGCGCCAGATCCGCCAGATCTTCGCCCGCCATACCGACCTGATCGAGCCGCTGTCGCTGGACGAGGCCTACCTGGACGTCACCGTCAACAAGCTGGGGCTGCCGTCGGCCACCGAGGTGGCGCAGGTGATCCGCCAGCAGATCCGCGCCGAGACCGGCCTGACCGCTTCCGCCGGGATCGCGCCCAACAAGTTCCTGGCCAAGATCGCGTCCGACTGGAACAAGCCGGACGGCCAGTTCGTGATCCGTCCGTCCAAGGTGCTGGAATTCCTGCAGCCGCTGCCGGTGCGCAAGGTGCCGGGCGTGGGCAAGGTGACGCAGGCGCGCCTGGAACAGCTGGGCATCCAGACCGTGGGCGACCTGGCCACCCATGGCGTGCAGGAACTGGAGCACTATTTCGGCCGCTACGGCCGCCGCCTGTACGAGCTGGCGCGCGGCATCGACGAGCGCGAGGTGCAGACCGACCAGCCGCTGCAGCAGGTGTCGGCCGAGACCACGTTTTCCGAAGACGTGCGGCTGGACGCGGTTGGCGAGGCCATCGACCGCATGGCCGAGAAGGTCTGGAGCCAGGCCCTGAAGAAGGGCGCCCTTGGCCGCACGGTGGTGCTCAAGCTCAAGACCGACCGTTTCCGCATCCTGACGCGCAGCCAGACCAGCCCGCATCCGCCGGCCTCGGCCGCCGAGCTGGCGGCGCTGGCGCGGCTGCTGTGCGAGCGCGTCGACCTGCCGGCGCAGACGCTGTACCGGCTGGCCGGCGTGGGCATGAGCAATTTCGCCGATCCGCAGGAACAGACGCGCCAGCCGGATCTGTTCGGCGGCGCGTTCTGAGGCCGAGGGGAACGGGACGGACGCCGGTTCAGGCGCCGTCGAGTTCGCGCTTGATGGAGGCGTTCTTGATGGCCTTGCGGCAGCGCCCGAGGTAGGCCGGGTCGCCGCGCGAAGCCAGGCCCAGTTCCAGCAGCAGCCAGTCGCGCAGCCGCGCGTCGCCGTGCTTGAGCTTGGGATCCATGGCGTCGACGCGCGCGAACAGGGCATCGAATTCCTGGACATCGCGCGTGGCGCCGGCGGTTTTTTCGCGGACGCAGAAGGCGGGCACCAGCAAGCCCAGGCCGTCGCCGCTGTCGGCCGTGGCCAGGTCGGGGTGTTGCGCCAGCGCGGCCCGCAGCGCGTCGTAGGCGCCGGCGTCGATGACCGGTTGCAGCGCGTATTCGCGGCAGGCGGCGCCGATGCGCTTGTTGTCGCACAGGTCGAGGGCCGCCTGCAGGCCGTCGCGAGCGCTGACGGCGGCCACCAGCCGGCTCTTGATCGTGTCGATCTCGTGGCGTTCGCTGCGCGTGTTGCATTGGGGCAGCAGCTTGAGCGCGGCGGCGGCGTCGCCCTGGTCGGCCGCGTCGCGCAGCAGGATGCGGTAGCCCTGGTAGCGGTTGTCTTCCTCGCGGAAGATGTGGGTGACGCGCAGCAGCTGGATGTAGGGTTCGGCCGCGGCGGCGCGCGCCGCCTGGCTGGCGCCGTCGCGCAGGGCCTGGGCCAGCGCGTCCTCGATGATGTGCAGGGCGACGTGGTTGAAGACGATGTCGTCGCGCAGCGGCGCGATCGCCTGCGCCATGGCGGCGGGCGGCAGGCGCGCGGCCTGGAACAGCAGATACAGGCAGCGGGTGTAGTCGAGCGTGCCGTCCGCGTCGCCGGGACGGCCATGGCTGCCGCGCCACAGGCCCAGCGTCACCGGGCGCGCCTCGCGGTAGCCGAGCGGCGAACCGCCGCCCGCGCCCCAGCCGTGGCCGTTGTCCGGCTCGGCGGCCAGGCGCTCGATCACGGGGGCGATGGCCTCCGACAGGCGGCGCAGGGCCGCGGGGTCGGACTGCAGCGGATCGGGCAGGGTGGCGTCATGGCGCGACTCGAAATGCTGCCGCGCCAGGTTGATCGCCGCCACGCAGTCGCCGATCGCCGCGCGCAGCGGCGGGGCAATGGCGTCCAGGGCGGCGGCGTCGGCCATGCTCAGGCGAGCCGGCCCTTGACCTGCTGCGACAGCGCGGTCATGTCGGCGCGGCCGGCCAGCGACTGCTTCAGCAGCGCCATGACCTTGCCCATGGCGGGGGCGCCGGTGACGCCCTGGGCGGCCACTTCGGCCAGCGCGGCGTCGATGGCGGCGGCCACTTCCTCGGGCGTGGCGGCCTGCGGCAGGAATTCCTGCAGCACGACCAGTTCGGCCTTTTCCTGCTCGGCGGTCTCGGTGCGGCCGGCCTGCTCGAACGCGGCGATGGATTCGCGGCGCTGCTTGACCTGCTTCTCGATGATGGCGGTGATCTCGGCGTCGGTCAGGTCGCGGCGTTCGTCGACTTCCTTCTGCTTGACGGCGGCCAGCAGGAAACGCAGGGTGGCGAGGCGCTCGGTCGCCTTGGCGCGCATGGCGTCCTTGACGGCGTCGGAGAGGCGGGTCTTGAGCGTAGCGGTGCTCATGGTTAAACCTTTGTGGTGTTGCGTTGAAGGGGCAGTGTAACCGTGGGGCGGCCATCCGTGGGATGGCCCCGGCGGGCGCGGATTTTGTGCGTGGCGGCTTAAACATGTATTATTAATGCATCTTTAAAAGGGATGGCCCCGGCGCCATCCGCCGCGCAAGGAGCAGTCGATGTTGAGCCCGCAGATCCGCGCCCTGGTCAAAGCCACGGCCCCCGTCCTGAAAACCCATGGCGAGGCCCTGACCCGCCATTTCTACGCCCGCATGTTCCAGCACAATCCGGAACTCAAGCATGTCTTCAACCAGGGCCATCAGGCGGGCGGCGAACAGCAGCAGGCGCTGGCCGGCGCGGTCGCGGCCTATGCCGAGCACATCGACGACCCGTCGGTGCTGGCGCCGGTGGTGACGCGCATCGTCCACAAGCACGTCAGCCTGGGCATCCGGCCCGAGCACTACGCCATCGTCGGCAAGCACCTGCTGGCCTCGATCCGCGAAGTGCTGGGCGAGGCCGCCACCGATGAACTGGTCGACGCCTGGGCCGCCGCCTATGGGCAGCTGGCCGACATGCTGATCGCCGCCGAGGCGCGGCTGTACGCCGACTCGGCCGCCAAGCCGGGCGGCTGGACCGGCTGGCGCGCCTTCCGCGTGGTCGGCAAGCAGCCCGAAAGCGCCGAGATCACCTCGTTCTACCTGGCGCCGGCCGATGGCGGCGCGGTGCCGGCCTACCGGCCCGGCCAATATGTCTCGGTGCGCGTTTATGTGCCGGAGCTGGGGTTGATGCAGCCGCGCCAGTACAGCCTGTCGGACGCGCCGGGCCAGGACCGCCTGCGGATCTCGGTCAAGCGCGAAGCGGGCGGCGCGCATGGCCCGGCCGGGCGCGTGTCCAACGCGCTGCATGACCGCCTGGAGGAAGGCGGCGTGCTGGACGTGGCGCCGCCGCAGGGCGACTTCCACCTGCGCGAGGACGGCGAGGCGCCGGTGGTGCTGTTGAGCGGCGGGGTGGGGCTGACGCCGATGGTGTCGATCCTGAACCACCTGGTGGCCACCGGCGATGCGCGCCAGATCCGCTTCGTGCATGGCTGTCGCAATGCCGCGGCGCACGCCATGAAGGACCACGTCAACGACATCGCCGCGCGCCGCGGCAACGTGCGCAAGGCGGTGTTCTACGAGGAAGTCGGCGGCGCCGACCGCGCGGGCCGCGACTATGACCACCATGGCCGGGTCGACCTGCGCGCCATTCGTGACGAAGCCATCGTGCCGGACGCCGACTACTACTTGTGCGGCCCGTCCGGTTTCATGCGGGCGCAGCGCGAAACGCTGCTGGAACTGGGCGTGACGCCCGACCGCATCCACGCCGAGGTCTTCGGCAGCGGCGGCGCGCCGGCCTGACCGGTGTATCCTGGCGCCCATGCAACTGACCCGATTCACCGACTTCGGCCTGCGCGTGCTGATGTACCTGACGCAGTGCCGCGACCGGCCCGCGGCGGTCACCATTCCGGAGATCGCCACGCGCTTCGACCTGTCGCGCAACCACCTGGTCAAGGTGGTGCACTTCATGTCGCAGCGCGGCTGGGTCAGCACGACGCGCGGCAAGGGCGGCGGCCTGGCGCTGGCGCGCCCGGCGGCCGAGTACCGGCTGGGCGATCTGGTGCGTGAACTGGAACAGCAAGGGCCGCTGATCGATTGCCGCGAGCCGCCCTGTGCGCTGGACGGCGCCTGCCGCCTGGCGGGCGTGCTGGCGCAGACCCTGCAGGCGTTCTATGACGCCCTCAACGGCTATTCTTTGGCCGACCTGGTGCGCGATCCGACCGCCGCCGCCATCATCAAGCTGCATCGCGCCGCCTGAAGGACGCGCCGGCTGCGCGCCGGTGGCCGTGGGCGTGGCCGTTGGCCGCGAGGCCGGTCCATGAGTCCGGTCCATGAGCCGGGGTTATGGGTGCTGGGGCTTTGGTGATTTGCGGTCATCCGTCCCCCGCTTCAGAATAAGACCGTCGCCATTTTCTTATCGGGATGCAGGCTATGCGGGTATGCGTGATCGGCGCCGGGGTCGTGGGCGTGACCTCGGCTTATTTCCTGGCCCGCCAGGGCCATGAGGTCGTGCTGGTCGACAGCCACGCCCATCCGGCCGAGGTGTCCAGCTACGCCAACGGCGGCCAGCTCAGCTACAGCTACGTCGCGCCGCTGGCCGGGCCGGGCGTGCTGCCGAGCGTGCCGGGCTGGCTGCTGCGCGAGGATTCGCCGCTGCGCTTCCGGCCGCGGCTGGACCCGCACCAGTGGCGCTGGTGCCTGCGGTTCGCGCTGGCCTGCCGCGCCTCGGTGGCGCGCGAGTCCACCGCGCAACTGCAGGCGCTGTCCTTCCTCAGCCGCGACGCCATGCATGCCTTGCTGGAACAGGAAAACCTGGAATTCGGCCACCTGCGCAACGGCAAGCTGATCGCCTATCGCAGCGCGGCCCTGCTGGACAAGGCGCGCGCGCTGGTCGCCTACCAGGCGGCCCATGGCGCCGAGCAGCAGGTGCTGGACGCCGCCCAGACGCTGCAGCGCGAGCCGGCGCTGGCCGGCATGGGCGCCAGCCTGGCCGGCGCCATCTACACCCCGAGCGAGGAAGCGGGCGACTGCCGCCAGTTCACGCAGGCGCTGTTCGAACGACTGCAAGCGCTGCCCAATGTGCAGTGCGCCATGTCCAATCCGGTCGCCGGCCTGCAGCGCGAAGGCCGCCGCATCGTCGCCGTGCACACCCAGGACGGCGACATCGGCGCCGACGCGGTGGTGCTGGCCACGGGCATCGGCACGCGCGCGCTGCTGCAGCCGCTGGGCCACGACGTGCCGCTGTATCCGCTCAAGGGCTACAGCCTGACCGTGCCGCTGGCGGACGACGACGCCGTGGCGCCGCGCATCAGCGTTACCGACTACGAGCGCCGCATCGTCTATGCGCGCGTCGGCGGGGTGCTGCGGATCGCGGCCATGGTGGACATCGGCAGCGCCAACGCCGACATCGATCCGGCCCGCATTGCGCTGCTCAAGCGCCAGGTGCGCGAGGCGTTTCCGGCGCTGGACCTGGCGCAGGCGATACCCTGGGCCGGGCTGCGTCCGGCCACCCCCACCGGCAAGCCGCTGATCGGGCGCAGTTCCGCCGCCGACAACCTGTGGCTGAACATCGGCCAGGGCGCGCTTGGCTTCACCCTGGCCTGCGGCAGCGCCGCGCTGTTGACGGCGCAGATGGCGGGGCTGGAGACGCCGCTGGATCCGCTGCCGTTCCGGCCGTGAGGCCGGGGCGGAACTTCGCGGGCCTTGGCGTTCCAGGCCTGCACTCCCCATACAAGCCGACCCGGGGCATGCCGGCATCGGGAATGTCCATTTCGAGATAGTCCCTGCCTGTTCATCGGCAGACGGGCGCTCGCACGCTCAATAGGATACCGGTCATCCGCCACCTGCGCGCCGCCGCGCGCCGCGGCGGAGAGCCGCTTCCCATTCTGCGAGTGATCCCATCATGTCCTACCTGTTCCCATTGTTCGCCATCCTGTTCTGGGCGGGCAATGTCATCGTGTCCAAGATGGCGGCCAGCGCCATCTCGCCCACCGCCATCACCTTCTACCGGCTGATCCTGGCGCTGGCGATCATGGGCCTGTTCACGGCCGTGCCGGCCTGGCGCAACCGCAAGGTGATCCTGCGCCACTGGCCCAAGCTGGCGCTGTACGGCGCGCTGTCGTCGGCGCTGTTCCAGGCGCTGTCGTACCGCGCCGCCGAAACCACCACCGCCACCAACATGGCCATCCTGACCGCGCTGATCCCGCTGCTCAGCATGCTGCTGAGCGTGGTCATCCTGCGCGACCCGCTGACGCTGGGCATGGCGGCGGGCGGGGCGCTGTCGTTCCTGGGCCTGCTGTACCTGGTGGGGCAGGGCGAGATGCTGAGCGTGTTCCAGCACGGCATCCACGTCGGCGACGGGCTGATGCTGATGGCGGCCTTCTCGTACGCGCTGTACGGCGTGCTGCTGCGCCACTGGAAGGTGCCGCTGCCGGCGTGGCAGTCGACCTTCGTGCAGTCGATCTTCGCGCTGCTCTACATGCTGCCGCTGTACCTGCAGGTGCCGGCCGCGCAGGCGGCGCTGGACGCCAAGACCATTCCGCTGATCCTGTACGCGGGCATTTTCTCGTCGGTGCTGCTGTCGTTCCTGTGGATCGAAGGCGTGCACCGCCTGGGGCCCAACCGCTGCAGCATCTTCATCAACCTGCTGCCGCTGTTCACCGCGCTGGCCGCGTTCGTGCTGCTGCGCGAGCAACTGCGTTCGTACCACCTGCTGGGCGGCGCCGTGACGCTGCTGGGCGTGCTGCTGGCGCAGACGGTGCAGCGGCCGCTGTTCGGCCGTGGCCGGGCGGCCGCGTTGGCCGCCGGCAAAGCCTGAGGGACGCGGGCCCGGCGCCCGCGTCCGTCCGGGCCGGCGGACAAGCGTCCGCCGGATTCACTCCCGTTCAAGACGCGCGCCGGTCGCCGCCGCATAGTGAGGCGCTTTGACCGGAGCGTCCATGAGCCTTTTCCAGAAATCCGCCATCGCGCTGGCCCGCAGCCCGGGCGTGGGGCGCGCCATGCGCGCACTGGCCGCGCGCACCTCGCTGGCGCGGCGCTTCGTCGGCGGCGCCGACGTCGCGCAGGCGGTGCGCACCGCCGTCCGGCTGCGCGAGGCGCACGGCATCCGCGCATCCCTGTTCTACCTGGGCGAGTACGTGGCCGACGCCGATGCCATCGAGCACAACACGCGGCAGGCCATGCAGGCCTGCGCCGCGCTGGGCCAGGCCGGGCTGGACGTGCACGTGTCCATCGACCCCACCGCCATCGGCTACATGCGCGGCGACGAGCTCGGGCGCGGCAATGCGCGGCGCATCGCCGCCGCGGCGCGCGAGGCGTCGGCGGGCGGCCGCGACTGGGTGGTGCTGGACATGGAGGACTCGGGCCTGCGCGAGCGCACCTGCGCCTTGCATTGCGAGCTGTTGCAAGCGGGCCTGCCCGCCGGATTGACGCTGCAGGCGCGGCGTCTTGGCACGCCGGCCGACCTGGCCTGGACGATCGGCCAGCGTACCTCGCTGCGGCTGGTCAAGGGCGCCTTTCCCGAACGCGCGCTGGACCATGCCGGCCGCGCCCGCATCGACCAGGCCTACCTGGATGCCGCCGCCATCATGCTGTCGCCCGCGGCGCGCGAGGCCGGCTTCCTGCCGGTCTTCGGCACTCACGACGACCGGCTCGCGGGCGCCATCATGGCGCTGGCGCGCGAGCGCGGCTGGGCGCCGGAGGCGTTCGAGTTTGAGATGCTCTACGGCGTGCGGCCGGATTGGCAGCTGGCGCTGCGCCGGCTGGGCTACACGGTCCGGGTCTATCTGCCGTTCGGCCAGGACTGGTGGCCCTATGCCGCGCGCCGCATCGGCGAACATCCGCGCAACGCCTGGCTGCTGGCGCGCTCGCTGAACACGGAAGGGCGCTATTTCGGGTAGCCTGTCGCCAGGGCGGCCGGCGCTGGCGGCCGCGTCCCCTCAGTCCTGCCCAGGCATCTTCCCATGGCGGTTTCCCAACACATCTGGCATTGCGGCGCGAGCCTGCCCGGCGACGTGCTGATCGCCGACCTGCGCGCCTATCGCTACGAGGCGCACTTCCACGACGCCTGGTCGATCGGCGCCATCGCCCGGGGGCGTTGCGCCTTCACCGTGCACGGCCGGCCGTTCGAGGCGGGCGAGGGCGACCTGGTGGTGATCGCGCCGGGCCAGGTGCACACGGGCGGCACGTCGGCCGGTTTGCTGGCCTATCGCATGGCGTATATCGAGCCGGACTGGTTCGAGGACCATGCCCGGGCGCTGCGCGAAGGCGGCCTGGCGCTGCCGGGGCCGGTCATTCACGACGCCGGCCTTTGCAACGCGTGGCTGGCGGCGCTGGCGCCCGACGCCATCGATGACGCCGCCCGCAGCGCCCGCCTGTCGGCGGCCTTGTTCGGCCTGTTGGCCGCGCACGGGCGGCAGGCCGCGGCGGCGCCGGCCGGCGAGCCGGACGTCTGCGCGTTGCTGCTGCAGCGCATGCGCGCCGATCCGGCGTGCGCGCCCGACCTGGAGGCGCTGGCCCGGGCCGAGGGCCGTCACCGCAGCACGCTGGTCAAGCGCTTCGCGCGGCGCTACGGCCTGCCGCCGCTGGCGTGGCTGCGTAATTGGCGGGTGGCGCGCGCCCGCGCGCTGCTGCGCGGCGGCCTGCCGCTGGCCGAGGCGGCGCTGGCCGTCGGCTTTGCCGACCAGGCGCACCTGACGCGGGTGTTCAAGCAGGTCTATGGCAGCCCGCCGGGGGTGCTGCGCCGCTCGGCGGGGCGCTCAGTGGTCAATTAGACATTCCTGTAGATCATGTAATGGGCGACGAATAATCGTTTGAATCAGCACTTTCGTGCGGGTTTAATCGACCAAGACAGTAGGTTTTCGTGCCTTATTGATTGATCATTAGGAATGTGAATATGGACCCGCAACGCATTACGCTGCGCGCCGCCGACGGCGTGGCGCTGGGAGGCTACGTGTGGCGCCACCCCGAGCCGGATCCGGCCGGACCGCGTCCGGTGGTTGTCATCAACGCCGCGACGTCGGTGCGCTGCCGCTATTACGCCCGGTTCGCGGGCTACCTGCACCAGCACGGCTTCGACGTGCTGACCTACGACTATCGCGGGATCGGCGAATCGCGGCCGGCCTCGCTGCGCGGTTTCGAGGCGTCCTGGATGGATTGGGGCGAGAAGGATTTCGAGGCGGTGCTGGGCTATGTCGACGCGCATTTTCCCGGCCAGCCGGTGGACGTGGTGGCGCACAGCATCGGCGGCTTCGTCACCGGCCTGGCGCCGTCGGCGCGGCGGCTGCGGCGCATTTTCACCATGGGCGCGCAGTACGCCTACTGGCGCGACTACGCCGCCGGGCAGCGCCTGCGCATGCTGGCCAAGTGGCATGTGGTGATGCCGCTGCTGGCGGTCTGTCTCGGTTATTTTCCGGGACGCCGGCTGGGCTGGCTGGAGGACACGCCGCGCGGCGTGGTGCGCGACTGGAGCCTGATGGGGCCGCGGTTCGAGGGGCGCGGCGGGGCGGACCATCGGGTGGCCGCGATGGCGGCGGTGACCGCGCCGATCCTGGCGCTCAGCGTCACCGACGACGAATTCGGCACCGAGGCCGCCATCGGCCGGCTGCTGGCGTATTTCACCGGCAGCGCCCGCACCCATCTGCGGTTGGCGCCGGCATCGCTGGGGCTGGAGGCGATCGGCCACTTCGCCTTCTTTCACGAGCGTTTTCGCGACACGCTGTGGCCGATCGCGCTGGGCTGGCTCAGTCGCGGCGAGCGTCGCCTGGCGGGGGCGACGCCCATACGTTGTGACTGCGTGGCGTCTCTAGCCGATAGTCCGAGTATTTCCGCGTGAAGAATTCCGCCCCGAGCGCCTCGGCCGCCGCCAGCGGACGGCGCGGGTCCAGCGCGACCTCGCCGCGGCTGTTGCCCGAGCCGTGCACGTAGCCAACGAAGTCGGCATGCGTGTAGCGGGCGAATTCCTGCACCTGGTGCACCACGCCGAGCACGGCGCCGGGATAGGTTTCCTCCGAGGCCACGGCCAGGCCCAGGCGCTTGCCGGCCATGCGCGCCTTGACGGCCTCGGGCTCGGGGCCGGCGCCGGCGTAGTGGGTGAAGGAGCGATCGAAGAAGGCCTTGGTCTGCGCCGACATGCCATACCAGTAGAGCGGGGTGCAGAACAGCACGCCGTCGGCGGGCAGGAAGTGTTCCAGGAACAGCTCGCCATAGCGGTCGTCCGGCGCCGACGCATGGCGCAGGTCGGGCAGGAAGCCTTTGATGTAGTCGTCCAGGAACAGCAGCGTGGCCGCGCTGCCGGCCGCCTGGGCGCCACGCAGGGCGGCGGCGCCCAGGGCGGCGCTGTTGCCGTCGCGGCGGGGGCTGCCCGCCAGGATCAGCAGGCGTTTATGTTGATGATCTGAATTCATGTTTGATTGCCTCGTTTGGAAGAGATTGCCAGGAAAATTTACGGATATCCTTCCACAGCGACAAACGAGCATTTCTTGGCTAAGATGAAATTAATTCATCTATAAGGGGCCGCTGTGTTCGCCTCCCTGCCGGTTACCGCGCTGCGCGCGTTCGAGGCCGCCGCGCGGCTGCGCAGTTTCAAGGCGGCCGCGGCCGAGCTATCGGTGACGCCGACCGCCGTGTCGCACCAGATCAAGGCGCTGGAGCGCCACGCCGGCGTGGCGCTGTTCGACCGCGTGCCGCAGGGCGTGCGCCTGACCGATGGCGGCGCGCGCCTGTTCGCCAGCGCGCATGGCGCCTTGCTCGACATCGCGCAGACGCTGGATGCGCTGCGGCCGGCCAGCGCGGCGGGCGCCCTGACGCTGTCCACCACCCATTCGTTCGCGGCGCTGTGGCTGGTGCCGCGGCTGGGCCGTTTCTACCAGGCCTATCCGCAATACCAGTTGCGCCTGCAGTCGCAGGCCGAGACCATCGACCTGCTGCAGGACGCCAGCGTCGACGTGGCGATCCGCTACAGCAGCCGGCGCTATCCGGCGCTGCACGCGGCCTGCGCGTTGCAGGAACGGTTCGGGGTCTACGGCGCGCCGGCCTTGGTGGCGCAGGCGCGCCGCGCCAAGCCCGCGCTGGTGACGGTGCGCTGGCGCGATTCGGCGCTGTATGACGAGGGCTGGCGGCAGTGGTGCGAAGCGGCGGGCCTGCCCGGCTGGCGCAAGCCGGCGGCGGTGCACGCGTATGCCGAGGAACACTACGCGCTGCAGGCCGCGATCGCCGGGCAGGGACTGGTGCTGGCCAGTTCGGTGATGGTGTCCGACAGCGTCGCGGCGGGCACGCTGGTGCCGCTGCGGCCGGAGGTGAGCGTGGCGGGCGCCGCCTACACCGCGCTGTGCGCGCCGGGCCGCGAACGCCATCCGCCGGTCAAGGCGTTCCTGGCGTGGCTGCGGCAGGAGTTCAAGGGCTAGTGGTGGCGTCGGTCGATGCGTCTCGGTTGACGTGCATTCACGGCCGCGCTGGCCGTGGCAGCAGCGGCAAGACCGCCAGCATGGCGCCGCCGGCGGCCAGCCAGGCCAGCGGCCAGGACGTGGCCGCCACCAGCCGCGGCAGCGCCAGCGGCGTCAGGAACAATCCCAGGTAGACGCAGGTGTTGGCCAGCCCCAGCGCGGTGCCGGCGCGGGCGGCGCCGGCCAGCGTGGCCAGTTCGGTGTAGGCCACGCCGTGCCAGGCCGAGGCGCAGATGCCGGCGGCCGCCAGCAGCACGGGCACGGCCAGCAGCGCCGCGCGGTG
>NZ_CADIJR010000074.1 GCF_902859645.1 Achromobacter insuavis
CGCCGTCACGACGGGCTCGACGACCGGTTCGGCCGTGGCGGCTTCCACCGGCGCCGTGGCGGGCACGGCGGGCTCGGAGACCTGGCTGGCGGGCTCGACGGCCACCGGCGCGGTCACTTCGGGCGCGGCGGCCTGCACGGGCTGCGGCTCGACCACGGGCTCGGCCGCCGGAGCGGGAGCCTGCTCGGCTTGAACCGGCGCGGCCTCGACCGGCTGGGTCGGGGCTTGCGCCTCGGCCGGGGCCGTTTCGGCTTGCGATGCCACCGGAGCGGCGGCCACCGGCGCGGGCGCGGCGGTCACGTCCGAGGCCGGCTCGCCGGCTTCGTCGTCGATGCCATCTTCCTGCTGCTCGTCGCTGCCAGCCAGGCCGGCTTCGTCCGGGCTGCGGCGGCCACGACGGCTGCGGCGGCGGCGGCGCTTGCGTTCCGGATCGGCGCCGGCTTCGGCGCCTTCCGCGGCAGGCACGCCATCGGCGGTCTGTTCGACGGCATCGGCCTGCTCGGCCGCGGCGTCGGCGGCGGGCAGCTTGGCTTCAGGCAGCGCCGTGGCGACCGTCTGGGCCAGTGCGGCCACCATGCTTTCCTGATCGCTCATCGGCGCGTCGGCCTGGCCTTCCTCGCGGCGGTTGCGGCCACGGCCGCGACGGCGGTTGCGGCCGGCGCCGGCGTCATCGCCAGCGGCTTCCGGGGCGATGTCGGGACGGTTCGAGGCTTGCGCGGCCTGCACGGCCTGATCGCGGTCGCCACGCTCGTTGCGGTTGTGGCGCTCGCCGCGTTCCTGGCGTTCACCGCGTTCGCCTTCGGGGCGACGGTTGCCGCGGATATGCGGACGGCCGCCTTCGCTGCCCTCGGCGCCTTCGGCGCGGGATTCACCGCGACGGTTGCGGTTGCGGTCGGAACCGTGGCGTTCGCCGCGGCGTTCCTGGCCGTCGTGGCCGCTGCGGCCCTTGCCGCGGGCCGGCGACGCGGCGCGCTTGGCGCCGGTCTCTTCCTGGGCGGCGGGCGCGGCCTTGGCGGGCTCGCTGTTGCCGGTCAGCCAGCCGAACAGGCGCTTGAGCAGGCCGGGGCCGCCCGATTGCGCCGGCGCGGCCGCGGGGGCGGGCGTCGGGGCAGGGGTCGACACGGGGGCCGGCTGCGAGGGCGTGATGCCCTTGACCAGCGCTTCCGGACGGGCCTTGATCTCGCTTTCGCGCGGCTGCCAGGGGGCGTCCGTGGCGGGCGCTTCGACCAGCTCGAAGCTGGTCTTCACTTCTTCCAGGCGCGGATCGTCGTGGCGCAGGCGCTCGATGTGGTGGTGCGGCGTTTCCAGGTGCTTGTTGGGGATCAGCACCAGGTTGACCTTCAGACGGGCTTCCATCTTGGTGATGTCGGCGCGCTTTTCGTTCAGCAGGTAGGTCGCCACGTCGACCGGCACCTGGGCGTGGACCGCCGCGGTGTTTTCCTTCATGGCTTCTTCCTGCAGCAGGCGCAGGACGTGCAGGGCGCTGGATTCGGCGTCGCGGATCACGCCGGTGCCGTTGCAGCGCGGGCAGGTGATGTGCGAGCCTTCGTTCAGGGCCGGACGCAGGCGCTGGCGCGACAGTTCCATCAGGCCGAAGCGCGAGATCTTGCCCATCTGGACGCGGGCGCGGTCGAAATGGAGGGCATCACGCAGGCGCTGTTCGACGGCGCGCTGGTTCTTGCTGTCTTCCATGTCGATGAAGTCGATGACGATCAGGCCGCCCAGGTCGCGCAAGCGCAGCTGGCGGGCCACTTCGTCGGCGGCTTCCGAGTTGGTCCGCAGGGCGGTTTCCTCGATGTCGGCGCCGCGGGTCGAGCGGGCCGAGTTGACGTCCACGGACACCAGCGCTTCGGTGTGGTCGATGACGATGGCGCCGCCGGAGGGCAGCGTGACCGTGCGCGAGTAGGCCGTTTCGATCTGGTGTTCGATCTGGAAGCGCGAGAACAGCGGGATGTCGTCGCGGTAGCGCTTCACGCGCTGGACGTTGTCCGGCATCACCACGCTCATGAACGCGGTGGCCTGATCGGCGATCTCGTCCGTGTCGATCAGGATTTCGCCGATCTCGGGCGAGAAGTAATCGCGGATGGCGCGGATGACCAGGCTCGATTCCAGATAGATCAGGATGGGCGCGGAGTTGTCGCGCGCGGCGCCGTCGATGGCGGTCCAGAGCTGCAACAGGTACGACAAGTCCCATTGCAGTTCTTCGACGTTGCGGCCGATGCCGGCGGTGCGGGCGATGATGCTCATGCCCTGGGGCAGCTCGAGCTGCTCCATCGTGTCGCGCAGTTCCTGGCGGTCCTCGCCCTCGACGCGGCGCGAAACGCCACCGCCACGGGGGTTGTTGGGCATCAGGACCAGGTAGCGGCCGGCCAGCGAGATGAACGTGGTCAGGGCGGCGCCCTTGTTGCCGCGCTCTTCCTTTTCAACCTGGACGATCAGTTCCTGGCCTTCGCGCAGGGCGTCCTGGATGCGGGCGGTGCGGACGTCGACGCCTTCCTTGAAGAAGCTGCGGGCCACTTCCTTGAAGGGAAGAAAGCCGTGGCGGTCTTCGCCGTAGTTGACGAAGCAGGCTTCGAGGCCGGGTTCGATCCGGGTGATGACACCTTTGTAGATGTTGCCTTTGCGTTGTTCGCGGCCGGCAGTCTCGATGTCGAGGTCGATGAGTTTTTGCCCATCGACGATAGCGACGCGTAATTCTTCCTGGTGCGTCGCATTGAACAGCATGCGCTTCATGAGAGGGTTTCTCCGTTGTCATGACGCGCCGATATCGGCGCGTGACCTCGGGCCACTCGGGCTGCGGCTGAAGCGGGCAAGAAGATGCGGACCGTACCTGGGCGGCGCCCAGGCGTATCCGCCGCGGGTCAGGCGGGCACGTCGTGCCGTGGGGCACGGGGTTCTTTCAGCAGGAGGGTCAGCTTCACTGAATGTGGTTTGACGGAAATGTGCTGTGAACGGCAGTTGCGGCCGGATTGGTTGCCGACGCGCAGCTGGTGCTTTAAATATGCGACGATTCTTGCAGTGCTTCAAGCCGCTTGCGGCAGGCAACGGACCTGCTGGGACAGCGGGCAAAATGAATGCCACACCACTATCCGGCAGGGCGCGGTTGCGCCGGCGACCAAATGACCCAGGGGTTGAATGAGCAGGCAGTACAATGGCGGCCCACGCGCTCGACGGAGTTGCGTACTTGAGTTGCATCTCTACGCCAGCGGCTGATTCAGCCCCTTAAGGCTGTCCCGATTATATGTCGCTTTCCGCAATGCGCAAAGAAACTTCCTCCCCTATGGCCACCCCCTCCGTCCGCATGGTGGAAGTGGGGGCCGAACACGCCGGCCAGCGCCTGGATAATTACCTGATGCGCCTGTGCAAGGGCGTCCCCAAAACCCACATCTACAAGGCCATCCGTGGCGGCGAGGTCCGGGTAAACAAGGGACGCATCTCGGTCGACTATCGGGTCGCGGAAGGCGATATGGTCCGCATTCCGCCGCTGCGCCTGCCCGACCCGGGCAAGCCCAAGCCGGTGCCGGCCGCCGAATTCCCGGTGGTGTTCGAGGATGACGCGATGCTGGTGGTGGATAAGCCCGCCGGCGTGGCGGTGCACGGCGGCAGCGGCGTGTCCTTCGGCGTGATCGAGCAACTGCGCGCCGCCCGTCCCGAGGCCAAGTTCCTGGAGCTGGTGCACCGGCTCGACCGCGAGACCTCCGGCCTGCTGATGGTCGCCAAGAAGCGCAGCGCGCTGCTGGCCCTGCACGCCATGCTGCGCGAGGGGCGCAGCGACAAGCACTATTACGCGCTGGTCGAGGGCGACTGGGTCAACGACCGCCAGCACATCAAGCTGTCGCTGTCGAAATGGACCACCCAGTCCGGCGAACGCCGCGTCAAGGTCGATCCCGACGGCCAGACCGCCCACACCATCATCACGCTCAAGCAGCGCTTCGGCCGCTACAGCCTGGTGGACGCGGAACTGCGCACCGGGCGCACCCACCAGATCCGCGTGCACCTGGCGGCCAGCGGCTTTCCCATCGTGGGCGACGACAAGTACGGCCACGACGAGGTCCGCGCCGAGTTCGCGCGCATGGGCTTTGGCCGCATGTTCCTGCATGCCCACCAATTGACCCTGAATCATCCGCTGACGGGCGAGCCGATGACGCTGACCGCCGAATTGCCGCCCGCCTGCCGGAAAATACTGAAACAACTGGAGTCGGTCTGATATGTCGTATTCGCTGGTCGTTTTTGACTGGGACGGAACCCTGATGGATTCCACGCACAGCATCGTGGCCGCCATCCAGGGCGCCTGTCGCGACCTGGAGCTGCCCGTGCCGTCGGCCTCCGACGCCAGCTGGGTGATCGGGCTGTCGCTGGAAAGCGCGCTGCGCCGCGCCGTGCCGCAGCTGACCCAGGCGATGCTGCCGCGCTTTCTCGAGCGCTACCGCACCCATTACCTGCTGCGCGACCCCGAACTGCGCCTGTTCGAGGGGGTCCCCGAGCTGCTGACGGCGCTGGCCGAGCGCGATGTGCGCCTGGCTGTCGCCACCGGCAAGAGCCGGGTCGGCCTGACCCGCGCCCTGGCCGCGACCGGCCTGGGCCCCATGTTCGACGCTACCCGCACCGCCGACGAGACCTTCAGCAAACCGCATCCGGCCATGCTGCACGAGTTGATGAGCGAGCTGGATGTCGATCCGGCCCGCGTGGTGATGGTGGGCGACACTTCCCACGACATGCAGATGGCCACCAACGCCGGCGTGCACGGCCTGGGCGTGACCTACGGCGCGCATACCCTGAAGGAACTTGAGGGTTGCGGCCCGCAGGCGGTGCTGGAAAGCGTGCCGCTGGTGCGCGAATGGCTGCTCAGCCGGGCCCTGGCCGCCGCCTGACGGCCGAGGCGTCGGTCCCGCCGGGAACGCCCGGCGGGTGGGGCGGTCTATTGCTGATCGCCGTCGGCCAGTCCGGCGGAATATCATGGGGTCGCGAAACGTCCACGGTTTGAGCGGGGCGGCAGCGACGCGAATCCACGCGCCGGCCCCCAGGAGAATCCCCATGTTGATACGCAGGCCCGATGACATCGTTCCGTCCGACATCACTACCGAGGCGGTCTGGCGCTCGCGCCGCGACCTGATCCTGCGCGCGGGCGTGGCGGCGGCGGGGCTGGGGCTGTCCGGCTGGGCGGCGCGCAGCGCCTTCGCCCAGGGCGCGGCTGCCGGCGGCCTGGCGGGCCAGCCCAACGCGGCATTCAGCGTCATGGACAAGCAGACGTCCTTCGCTGATATCACGTCCTACAACAACTACTACGAATTCGGCGTCGACAAGGGCGAGCCCGCGTCCAACGCCGGCAAGCTGCAGACCCGTCCGTGGACGGTCAGCGTCGAGGGCGAGGTCGGCAAGCCGCGCACCTTCGACATCGACGAGCTGCTCAAGCTGGCGCCCATGGAAGAGCGCGTGTACCGGCTGCGCTGCGTCGAGGGATGGTCCATGGTCATCCCGTGGGTCGGCTACTCGCTGTCGGCGCTGCTCAAGCAGGTCGAGCCCACCGGCAATGCCAAGTACGTGGAATTCGTGACCGCCGTGCAGCGCGAGAACATGCCGGGCGTGCGCGCCGCCATCCTCGACTGGCCCTATGTCGAGGGCCTGCGCATCGACGAGGCCATGCATCCGCTGGCCATGCTGGTGTTCGGCGTCTACGGCAAGGTGCTGCCCAACCAGAACGGCGCGCCGTTGCGGCTGGCCGTGCCCTGGAAGTACGGCTTCAAGTCGGGCAAGTCGCTGGTCAAGATCCGCCTGGTGGAAAAGCAGCCGGTGTCCTCGTGGATCAAGGCCGCGCCGCAGGAATACGGCTTCTATGCCAACGTCAATCCGACCGTGCCGCATCCGCGCTGGAGCCAGGCGACCGAGCGCCGCATCGGCGAGGACGGCCTGTTCACGCCCAAGCGCAAGACCCTGATGTTCAACGGTTACGCCGATCAGGTCGCGTCGCTCTACCAGGGCATGGATCTGAAGGCCAACTATTGAAGCCGCCCGTGGCTGATGGCGCCGCCGTGGCCGCGCCGCGCAAGCCGCAGTGGTCGGCGCGCGCGGTGGGGCGCTTCAAGCCCTGGCTGTTCCTGTTGGGCCTGGCGCCGTTCGCGCGCTGGATCTGGCTGGGCTTCACCGATGGGCTGACCGCCAACCCGGTGGAATTCCTGACCCGCTCGTCGGGCACCTGGACGCTGGTGTGCCTGCTTGTGACGCTGGCGATTACGCCGCTGCGGCGCCTGACCGGCCAGCCGGCCCTGGTGCGCCTGCGCCGCATGTGCGGCCTGTTCGCGTTCTTCTACGGCGCCATGCATTTCATGGCCTGGGTCTGGTGGGATCGCGGCTTCGATCCGGCCGCCATGCTGCAGGACATCGGCGAGCGGCCCTTCATTACCGTGGGGTTCGCCGCTTTCGTGCTGATGACGGCGCTGGCGGCCACCTCGACCCAGTGGGCCATGCGCAAGCTGGGCAGGCGCTGGCAGCAGCTGCACCGCGCCATCTATCTGATCGGCCTGCTGGCAGTGCTGCACTACTGGTGGCACAAGGCCGGCAAGAACGACCTGTCGCAGCCTATCCTGTACGCCGCGGCGCTGGCGCTGCTGTTGGGCTGGCGGCTGGCCGCCTGGTGGCGCCGCCGCCCGGGTTGAGCGGCGCGCGCCGTCCGGCTACAGCATGGCCAGCAGGATCGCCGCCGTCTCGGCGTCGGGCTGACCGTCGTGGAGGGCGGGGCGGTAGTGCATCTGGAAGGCCGCCAGCACATTGATGGTGGCGCGATCCAGTGTGCCGTTCTGCGGCGTGGTGTAGCCCAGCCGCTGCAACTGTTGCTGGAACCAGGCGACGTCGGGCGTGCCCTGCGCCTGCAGGCGCGCCAGGTGCGCGGCGGCGCCGGCTTCGTCGTACCAGCGGCCGATGCCGGCCGCGGCCAATTGCTTCCAGGGGAACAGTGGGCCCGGATCGACCTTGCGCTGGGGCGCGATGTCGCTGTGGCCCACCACGTTCTCGGGCGTGATGCCGTTGCGCTGGATGATGTCGCGCAACAGGATGGTCAGCGCGCGGATCTGGCGGTCGCCGTAGGCATGCCATTGCGGCTTGCCGTCGGTGCCGTCGGTCCACCCCGGGTTGACGATCTCGATGCCGATCGAGGTGCTGTTCATGGCGTTCAGGCCGTACCAGGCGCTTTCGCCGGCGTGCCAGGCGGCGCGGGTTTCATCGACCAGCCGGTGGGCGCGCCCGGAGGTATCGATCAGGTAGTGGGCGCTGACCTTGCCCTGCGACAGCAGCTTCATCGATACGGCGTCGTCGGTCGAGGTGTAGTGCACCACGACGAAACGCACCCGGCTGCTCTGGCTGACCGCGGTGACCGAGGTGTCCAGGTTCAGGCCGGCGGGGCCGCGCTGGGCGCAACCGGCCAGGGCCGCGAGGGCCAGGAATACGGCGGTAATTCGGATCATGGTCAGCGCGCCAGGTACAGGAACAGGGTGGGCATCTTGTCCAGCTGCGGGGCGGGCTGCTTTTTCCAGTCGGCGATGGTGCGCGTGGCGATCCATTCGTCGGCGGTGGTCAGCGCGCGGGCCACGCACAGCTTGGTGTCGCCCTTCAGGCTGGCCAGCAGCGTCGCGAACATGGCGGCGTTGCGGTAGGGGGTTTCGATCAGCAGTTGCGTCTGGTTGTGCCGGGCGGAGTGCTGTTCCCAGGCCTTGAGCTGTTTGGCGCGCTCGCTGGCGTCCACGGGGGCGTAGCCGTGGAAGGCGAAGCGCTGGCCGTCCAGGCCGCTGGCCATCAGGCCCAGCAGGATGGAGGAGGGGCCGACCCAGGGCTTGACGGTGATGCCCAGCCGGTGGGCGGCGTCCACCACCTTGGCGCCAGGGTCGGCGACCGCCGGGCAGCCGGCTTCGGACACCAGGCCGATGTCGGCGCCGCGGCGCACCGGCTCGAGCCAGGCGCCGATCTCGGCGGCGTCGGTCTTGTCGCTGAGCGTGTGGATGGTGATTTCCTGCAGCGGCCGGGTGGTGCCCACCAGCTTGAGGAAGGCGCGCGCCGTCTTGGCGTTCTCGGCGATGTAGGTGTCCAGGCTGCCGGCCCGGGCGCGCGCGTCGGCGGGCAGCCAGCTTTCCGGGGCGGCCTCGCCCAGCCCCACGGGGATCAGGTGCAGCGAGCCGCTCATGCGGGCGCTCCCGGCGCCGCCAGCGGGTCGAGCCCGAACCCGGCCAGCATGGTGGTCAGGGCGATTAGCGGCAGGCCGATGATGGCGGTCGGATCGTCGCTCTGGATGCTTTCCATCAGGGCGATGCCCAGGCTTTCCGCCTTGGCGCTGCCTGCGGTATCGTAGGGTTCCTCTGCGCGCAGATAGGCGTCGATGGCCTGGTCGGACAGGCGCCGGAAGCGGCAGCGCGTGACGATGTCGGCTTTTTCCACCCGTTGACCGTCCGTGACCGCCAACGCGCTGTGAAATTCCACCATCTGCCCGGAAAGTGCCCGCAATTGTGCCTGGGCGCGCGAAAAGTCGCCAGGCTTGCCGATGGGTTGGCCGTCCACGGTCGCCACCTGATCCGAGCCGATCACGATGCTGCCCGGATGCGCGGACGCCACCACCATGGCCTTGGCGACCGACAGGCGCAGCGCCAGCGCTTCGGGGGATTCGCCCGGTTGTGGCGTTTCGTCCACATCCGGCGAAATGGCGGTAAAGGGCAGGCGCAGGCGGCTGAGCAGTTCTTTGCGGTAGCGCGAGCTGGAAGCGAGGATCAGGCTGGGTTGTGAGGGCATGCGATATTTGACGCTGGGACGTAAGTCACAGTATTATCTAACGTTTTGCGGCATTTTTGCAGGGCAGCATGACTTTTGGGCGGGGCGCAACCCCGGCGCGAGTCATCGGTTTGGCGCCCTGGGATGGCCGCGAATGCACGGGATGAGCAGGTTGTGCGCGATGCGCATGCCCGGCGGTCTTGTGCGAAAGGACAGAACATCAAGCCCATCGACGCATTCGCATTCGCCCATTCGGGCAAGGAAGCGCAAGGCACCATACCTCTTGTGCGGTTGACGCGCGCGGTTGACGGACTTCCCGAGCAACCGGCGGGTGAGGCCGGCCTCGTGACGTGGTCCGTGCGCGGCGAGATGGGCAAGGCCGGGTTGCTGCAAGGTCAGCCGCTCCTGCACATTCATGTGCGGGCGAATCCGGTCGTGGTGTGCCAGCGGTGCAATGAGCCGTTCGCCTATCCGGTGGACAGCGAGGTCCTGCTGCAACTGGTCAAGTCCGAAGCCGACCTCGACGACGGCGTTGCCTCCGGCGGTCACGCCGCGGGTTTCGACGACGAGGATGAGGACGGCGAGGAAGCAGGAAACGCAGGAAAAGGTTTTGTGTCCAACCAGCCTGAAAAGGTGGTGGGTTCGCATCATTTCGATCTGTTGGCCCAGATCGAAGATGAGCTCATTCTGAGCGTTCCGTATGTGCCCAAGCATGATGTATGCCCGGGCGCGCAGGCCAAGGACAGCGAAGCTCCCCAAGAGCCCGTTGTCAAGCGTCCGTCGCCGTTTGCGGTGCTGGAACAACTGAAGCACAAAGATTGAGATCAACATCGGGCCGCATCGCGTACAATGCGCCCCGTTTCTAGGAGTCATCATGGCTGTTCAACAAAACAAGAAGTCCCCGTCCAAGCGCGGTATGCACCGCTCGCACGATTTTCTGGTGAATCCGTCGACGGCTATCGAACCGACCACGGGCGAAACGCACCTGCGTCACCACATCAGCCCCAACGGCTTCTACCGTGGCCGCAAGGTCCTGAAGACCAAGGCCGACGAATAAGGCCCCCGGGCCGAACTCGTACTCGGACCAATTCGGCTGAGCGCTGATACCTGGCACCCGTGATACGCATCGCCATAGACTGTATGGGCGGAGACTTCGGTCTGCCCGTCACGATTCCGGCTGCGATCGAGTTCGCCCGGCAATTTCCGGACACCCGGCTATTGCTGGTCGGGCTTCCCGACGCCATCGAAGCGGCGCTCTCCGAGCACCGCGGCGTCGAGCGTGATCGCTTCGAGATCGTGGCGGCTTCCGAAGTCGTCACCATGGACGACCCGGTCGAGGTCGCCCTGCGCCGCAAAAAAGACTCCTCCATGCGCCTGGCCGCCCAGTCCGTCAAGGACGGGAATGCCGACGCCTGCATTTCCGCCGGCAACACCGGCGCGTGGATGGCCATTTCACGCTATGTGCTCAAGACGCTGGACGGCATTGACCGGCCGGCGATCGCCACGTCCATTCCGAACCAGACGGGCCGCGCCACCACGGTGCTGGACCTGGGCGCGAATGTGGACTGCACGGCCGAGCACCTGCTGCAATTCGCCATCATGGGCGCCGCGCTGTCGCAGGCGGTGGACCATCGCGACAACCCCACCGTGGGCTTGCTCAACATCGGCGAAGAGGTCATCAAGGGCAACGAGGTCGTCAAGGAAGCCGCCGAGCTTCTGCGCGCCAGTCCCCTGAACTTCTACGGCAACGTGGAAGGCAATGACATTTTCAAGGGCACGGTCGACGTCGTCGTCTGCGACGGTTTCGTCGGCAACGTCGTGCTCAAGTCCGTGGAAGGCCTGGCCAAGATGTTGTCCAGCGTCATCCGCGAAGAGTTCAAACGCAACCTGATCACGCTGCTGGCCGGCGCCGTGGCCAAGCCGGTGCTGAACCGCTTGCGCAATCGCGTCGACAACCGCCGCTACAACGGCGCGGCGTTGCTGGGCCTGCGTGGCGTGGTCATCAAGAGCCACGGCTCGGCTGATGTCTACGCCTTCGGGTTCGCGCTGCAACGGGCGCGCGAAGCCGTCGTGAGTAAACTGCTGGAGCGCACCGCACAGACGGTCGCGCAGCTCAACCAGCGCGTCCAGTCTGCCTCGGGTGCTCCGGCGCTCGAGCCGGGCGCGGCTGGAGACACCGCTTGATGGATACCGCAATGAAATATTCCGTGATCGCGGGCACCGGCAGCTTCCTGCCGGAACGTGTGGTTTCGAATGACGCCCTGGCCGCGGAGCTGGCGACGCGCGATATCGCCACCTCCGACGAGTGGATCGTCGAGCGCACGGGCATCCGCCAGCGCCACCTCGCCGAACGCGGCGTCACCACCAGCCAGCTGGCGACCGAGGCCTCGCGCCGCGCGCTGGCCGATGCGGGTGTCGATGCCTCCGAGGTTGACCTGATCGTGCTGGCTACGTCCACGCCCGATTTCGTGTTTCCCAGCACCGCCTGCCTGGTGCAGGCCAACCTGGGCGCCAAGGGGTCTGCCGCCTTCGACGTGCAGGCCGTGTGCAGCGGCTTCGTCTATGCCCTGACCACCGCCGACAGCTTCATCCGCGCCGGCCGCGCGCGTTGCGCCCTGGTGATCGGCGCCGAAGTGTTCTCGCGCATCCTCGACTGGAACGACCGCAGCACCTGCGTGCTGTTCGGCGACGGCGCCGGCGCGGTGGTGCTCAAGGCCTCCGACAAGCCCGGCATCCTGGCCGCCCAGCTGCATGCCGACGGCAGCCAGATGAAGATCCTCAGCGCCGCGGGCAACGTGGCCTATGGCGACGTCACCGGCGATCCGTTCCTGCGCATGGACGGCCAGGCGGTGTTCAAGCAGGCCGTCACGGTGCTGGACCGCTCCGCCCGCGACACCTGCGCCGAAGCCGGCGTCGACATCAGTGAAGTCGATTGGCTGGTGCCGCATCAGGCCAACGTCCGCATCCTGAATTTCCTGGCGCGCAAGCTTGCCGTGCCGGTCGAGAAGGTTGTCATCACCGTCGACAGCCATGCCAATACCTCCGCTGCCAGCGTGCCGCTGGCGCTTGACGCCGCGCGCCGCGATGGCCGCGTCAAGCCGGGCCAGCTCGTGCTGATGCAGGGCGTGGGCGGCGGATTCACCTGGGGTTCGGTACTGGCCCGCATGTAAGGGCGTGTCCGGCCGGGACGCGGATTGCCGCGCCCGCCCGGATGCCACGTCCGACATTCCACAGACTCAGAATCACTCCACACGGTCGAACATGAAAATCGCTTTTGTCTTTCCTGGCCAGGGTTCGCAGGCCGTCGGCATGCTGGATGCCTGGGCCGACGTCGCCGCCGTGACCGATACCGTGGCGCGCGCCTCGCAGGCGCTGGGCCAGGACCTGGGCGCGCTGATCGCGCAGGGTCCGATCGAACAGCTCAGCCTGACCACCAACACCCAGCCCGCCATGCTGACGGCCGGCGTCGCGTTCTTCGCGGCCTGGCGCGCGGCGGGTGGCCGCAATCCCGACGTCGTCGCCGGCCACAGCCTGGGCGAATACGCGGCCCTGACGGCCGCTGGTTCGCTGGCGCTGGAAGACGCCGTGCGCCTGGTGCGCGTGCGCGCCGACGCCATGCAGGCCGCGGTGCCCGTGGGCACGGGCGCCATGGCCGCCATTCTCGGCCTGGACGATGATGCCGTGCGCGCCGCGTGCGCCGCGGCAGCCCAGGGCGAAGTGGTCGAAGCCGTCAACTTCAACGCGCCGGCGCAGGTCGTGATCGCCGGCCACAAGGGCGCCGTCGAACGCGCCTGCGAACTGGCCAAGGCCGCGGGCGCCAAGCGCGCGCTGCTGCTGCCGGTGTCCGCGCCGTTCCACTCCAGCCTGCTCAAGCCCGCCGCCGACGTGCTGGCGGGCGCGCTGGCCGCGGTCAACGTGGCGGCGCCGCAGATCCCGGTCATCAACAACGTCGATGTCGCCTCGCCGACGGAACCCGGGGCAATCCGGGATGCGCTGGTGCGCCAGGCATGGCATCCTGTGCGTTGGGTCGAGACGCTGCGCGCCATGAAAGCGCAGGGCGTGACCCACGTCATCGAGTGCGGGCCGGGCAAGGTGCTGGCCGGCCTGACCAAACGCATCGACCCCGAGCTCACCGGCCTGGCCATCACGGATCCGGCCTCGCTTGAGGCCGCGCTGGCCGCGGTCAACGGAAATTAAGACCATGGAAAACACCTCGATCGAACTGCAGGGCAAGATCGCCCTGGTCACCGGCGCGACGCGCGGCATCGGCCGCGCCATCGCCCAGGAACTGGCCGCGCGCGGCGCGGTGGTCGTCGGCACTGCCACGTCCGAATCGGGCGCCGCCGCCATCACCGAGGCGCTGGCGCCGTTCGGCGGCCGCGGCGTGGTGCTGGACGTGACCAACGCCGAAGCCTGCGACGCGCTCATCGACGCGCTCGGCAAGGAAGGCGGCGGTCCGCACATCCTCGTCAATAATGCCGGCATCACCCGCGATACGCTGGCAATGCGCATGAAAGACGACGATTGGTCCGCGGTCATCGACACCAACCTGGCGTCGGTCTTCCGTCTGTCGCGCGCCGTGCTGCGCAACATGATGAAGGCCCGTTGGGGACGCATCATCAACGTCACCTCCGTGGTGGGTTCCAGCGGCAATGCCGGCCAGGCCAACTACGCCGCCGCCAAGGCCGGCGTCGCCGGCATGTCGCGCGCCCTGGCGCGCGAGCTGGGCAGCCGCAACATCACCGTCAATTGCGTCGCGCCGGGCTTCATCGACACCGACATGACGCGCGCGCTGGGCGAGAACCAGACCGCCGCGCTGCTGCAGCAGATCCCGCTGGGCCGGTTGGGTTCGCCCACGGACATCGCCCATGCGGTGGCCTTTTTGTCCGGGCCGCAGGCGGGTTACATTACCGGCACCACCCTGCACGTCAACGGCGGGATGTACATGCAATAAGTCACGAAACGCGCGGGCGGCCCAGGCCGCCGCGCCGGCGCCGGACAACCGGCACGGCAACGCGCGGTTCATCCGGAAACGCCGCACACCGGTTTTCCTGCGCCCGGCGGGCGACAGATCAAAGTGCGCGGTGTTATTTTTGTCACGGCCTGGCGTTTGCAGTACTCTGCGCTTGGCTATAATTCGCGGGATTTTTCCCATTTGGAGATCTGCATGGAAAGCATCGAACAGCGCGTCAAGAAGATCGTCGCTGAACAACTTGGCGTGAACGAAGCCGAGATCAAGAACGAATCCTCCTTCCTTGACGACCTCGGTGCCGATTCGCTCGACATGGTCGAACTGGTCATGGCGCTCGAAGACGAATTCGAGACCGAGATCCCCGACGAAGAGGCCGAAAAGATCACGACCGTGCAACAAGCGATTGATTACATCAATTCGAACGGTAAGCAGTAAGCTCAGCCTATATCCTTCCGGTTGCCCCATGTCCGGGGCCAGCCGGGAACCGGGGCGGTTTCAGGAATTTGCCGTGTGGTCCACGCGCGGGAAGGGCATTGATGCCCGACCCGCTATTGCGTGTTCCGCACGCGCAGTGCATCCCGAAAGCCGCCTTTCTTTTGTCTGTTTGAGGAGTCATCCGTGAAGCGACGTGTCGTCATCACTGGCCTTGGTATCGTTTCGCCCGTTGGCAACGACCTGACCACCGCTTGGGACAATATCGTCAACGGACGTTCTGGCATCAGCCGTATCTCCCGTTTCGATCCCTCGGCCATCACCACGCACATTGCCGGCGAAGTCAAAGACTTCGACATCAGCACCTATATCTCGAGCAAAGAAGCCCGCCAGATGGATACCTTCATCCATTACGGCCTGGCCGCCGGGATGCAGGCCTGGCGCGATTGCGGCCTGGAAGTCACCGAAGCCAACGCCGAACGCATCGGCGTGATCGTCGGCTCGGGCATCGGCGGTCTGCCGCGCATCGAGGAAACCCAGGTCGAATACATGGCCAAGGGTCCGCGCCGGATCTCGCCGTTCTTCGTGCCGGGTTCGCTGATCAACCTGATCTCCGGCCACCTGTCCATCGCCTTTGGCATGAAGGGCCCCAGCTACGCCGTCGTGTCGGCCTGCACCACGGGCCTGCACAGCATTGGTGACGCTGCCCGCCTGATCGAGTACGGCGATGCCGACGTCATGCTGGCCGGTGGCGCCGAGTCGACCGTATCGCCGCTGGGCATCGGCGGCTTTGCCGCGATGCGCGCGCTGTCGACCCGCAACGATGATCCTCAGACGGCTTCGCGTCCCTGGGACCGCGACCGCGACGGCTTCGTGCTGGGCGAGGGCGCCGGCGTGCTGGTGCTGGAAGAATACGAACACGCCAAGAAGCGCGGCGCGCGCATCTATGGCGAGTTCGCCGGCTACGGCATGAGCTCCGACGCGCATCACATCACGGCTCCCGACAAGGACGGCCCGCGCCGCGGCATTCTCAACGCGCTGCGCAACGGCGGCCTGAACCTGGAAGACGTCCAGTACGTCAACGCGCACGGCACCTCGACGCCCCTGGGCGACAAGAACGAGAGCGACGCGCTGAAGCTGGCGTTCGGCGACCACGCCAAGAAGCTGGTGGTGAATTCGACCAAGTCGATGACCGGCCACCTGCTGGGCGCGGCCGGCGGCATCGAGGCGGTGTTCACGACCCTGGCGGTCTACAACCAGGTTTCGCCTCCGACCATCAACATCTTCAACCAGGATCCGGAATGCGACCTGGACTACTGCGCCAACGAGGCACGGCAGATGAAGATCGACGTCGGCCTGTCCAACTCGTTCGGCTTCGGCGGCACCAACGGCTCGATGGCCGTTCGCCGGGTCTGATTTGGAAGGCCCGGGCCAGGGGCGCTGGACGTTTCGCGTGCCCGTTCTGCGGCCGCGCGGCGTGACGGCGTTGCCCGGCCTGGGGCTGGCCGCCGCCGCGGCCAGCCTTCTCACCGCCGCCTCGTGGCACGGCACGGCCTGGACGGCCGGCGCCGCGCTGATGTCATCGGCGTTGGCGGCGGGGCTGTTACACTTGACCCGTCGCAGCCTGTCCCCGGTATCGGCCCTGCGCACGGCGGCCGGTGGTGGCCGCTGGCAGGTGCGCCTGCCCAGCGGTTGGCGGGACGCGTCGCTGGTGCAACAGCGTCGCGGACCGGCGTGGCTTTCGCTCACCCTGCAGCCCTTGCCCTCCGGGAGTATGGCCTTTAACGACCACCATGTAACTTTCACCGTCTGGCAACCGACGTTGCGACCCGACGACTGGCGGCGCCTGTGCCTGCTGGCCGGCGCGGCGCGGCAGACGCCCCGGACGGTCTGCCTGCGGGAGGCCTCATGAGCGAGCGCGAAGTCGACGCTGAGCTTGTCGCGCGCGTCCAGCGGGGCGACAAGAAGGCCTTTGACCTGCTGGTGCTCAAGTACCAGCGCAAGATCCTCCGTCTGCTGGCCCGCATGATCCGCGATCCCGCCGAGATCGAGGACGTGGCCCAGGAAGCGTTCATCAAGGCCTACCGGGCCTTGCCCCAGTTCCGGGGGGAGAGCGCGTTCTACACCTGGTTGTATCGTATCGCCATCAATACGGCCCGAAATTGGCTCGCGTCCCAGGGACGGCGGCCGAGCGCGCCCAATGCGATAGAAACGGAAGACGGTGAAACTTTTAACGAAACCGACAACCTAACCGATATAAGCACGCCGGAGTCCATGGTGGCCAGCCGCGAGATCGCCGAAACGGTGAACGCGGCCATCGAGGAATTGCCCGAGGAATTGCGCACCGCAATCGTCCTGCGTGAAATCGAAGGTATGAGTTACGAAGACATCGCCCAGAGCATGGACTGCCCCATTGGTACGGTGCGCTCCCGCATTTTCCGTGCGCGAGAAGCCATTGCGACCAAGTTGCGCCCATTGCTTGGCACCGATGCCGAGCGTCGCTGGTAAGGAGTGGCAGTCATGCAGACTACAGCAGCCAAGTCCGTCGTTTCTTCCGAAGCCGCCTGGGAGGAATCCGTTTCCGCCTGGATGGACGGGGAAGAAACCGACGATATTCTCTCCGGCCTGTTGACCCGCGAAGGGCGACAGACCTGGGATACCTATCATCTGATCGGTGATGCCCTGCGCAACACCGACCTGGCGCTGACGCCCAGCGCGAACTTCCACGCCCGCCTGTCGCGGGCGCTGGATGCCGAACTGCCGATCGTGGCCGCGCCGCGGCGCCGCTCACCGCTGCGCCTGGGCCTGTCCGGCCTGGCGGTGGCGGCCGCGGTCGCCACGGTGGCCTGGGTCGCCCAGCCGTATCTGGCGGGCGGTTCCCCCGCCACCGAGACGCGGGTGCTGGCGGACGCCAGCCTGAGCGGCAGCGCCGATACGTCGGGCCTGAGCGACTACCTGGAGGCCCATCGCCAGATGGCCGGCCCCAGCGCGGTGCGTCAGGTGTCGTTCGACGTCGGGGCGGGGCGCTGATGGCCCTGGTGCTTCCGACTCGTTGGCCGGTGCTGGGACGGGCTGCCTCCTGGCAAGCCCACCGCGCCGGCTGGTTCGCCGCTACGCTCCTGACCGCATTCCTGGCCGCGCATGACCCCGCGCGCGCCGCCGACGCCGCCCCCGCCCAGCAGGGCGATGACGTGGTGCAGCTGCTTTCGCGCATCCAGCAGGCCGCGCGCAAGCAGGACTACGCCGGCGTGTTCATGTATCAACAAGGCGAGATGATCCAGTCCTCGCGGCTGGTGCATGTCCTGGACGGCACCGGCGAGCGCGAGCGTCTCGAGATCCTGGACGGGCAGCCGCGCGAATACCTGCGGCACAACGAAGACGTGCAGTGCCTGATCCCCGAGCGCAAGACGGTCCTGATCGAGCGTCGCCGCGGCGACCGCTTTCCCGGCCTGCTGCTGGGCGATCCGGCCAACCTGACCGATCACTACAAGATCCGCACCGAGTCGGCGCTGCATCGCGTCGCCGGGCGCGAATGCCGCCTGATCACTATCGAGCCGCTGGACAAGTTGCGCTATGGCTATCGCCTCTGCGCCGACGTCGAAACCAATCTGCTGCTGAAGGCCCAGACCCTCAACGCCGCCCGCGGCGTGGTCGAGCAGGTGTCGTTCACCTCGCTGCGCCTGGGCGCCGAAGTGGATCCCAAGTCGCTGTCGTCGCGCTGGAACACGCGCGACTGGAAGGTGCTCGAGCCCTCCATGAAGCCGGTCGACCTGGGCGCCCTGGGATGGCGCATTCCGGCGCCCAAGGGGTTCACGGTGGTGATGCAGGTGGCGCGCTCGATGGGTCGCGGCGCGACGGTCAACCAGATGGTGCTGTCCGACGGCCTGGCGGCCATCTCGGTGTTCATCGAACCCTACGACAGCCAGCGCGGCCATCATCCGCCCCCTGGCGCGGCGCAGCGTGGATCGATTACCGTCTATGGCACCCGCATCGCCGATTACTGGCTGACGGCCGTGGGCGAAGTGCCCGTGGCGACGCTGGAACAATTGGCGGAAGCGACAGAATACGTACCCGTGGCGAACGCTCCGGCGGCCGGCTCCAAGTGATGAGCGGCCTCTGCGGCAAGAAGTGATTTCGGAGCAATCTATGAAAGCAATGATGGTGTCGAACCCCGGCCTGCGCCGCTTCCTGGCGGCCGCGACGGCGGGGCTCTTGATGTCGGCCGCGTTCGCGCCGGTCTCGCACGCGCAGACCCCGGCGGCCGAAACGCCCACCCCGACGGTGGCGTTGCCTGACTTCACCAGCATCATCGAAAAAGCCGACCCGGCGGTCGTCAACATCCGCACCACGGCCACCGTGCCGATCCGCGGCGTGGGCCCGGGCGGCAACGATCCGGCCGAGCTGTTCCGCTGGTTCTTCGGTCCTGACTTCCAGCCGCCGGGCCAGCAGTCGCCCAACCCGCGCCAGCGCCCGCAGCCGCAGCAGCCCGAGGAACGCACCGTGCCGCGCGGCGTGGGCTCGGGCTTCTTCATCTCCGATGACGGCTACATCATGACCAACAATCACGTGGTCAGCGATGCAACCGACATCTACGTCACCCTCACCGACGGCCGCGAATTCAAGGCCAAGGTCATCGGCACCGACGAGCGCACCGACGTGGCGCTGATCAAGATCGAAGCCAAGGACATGACGCCGCTGGTGATCGGCGACCCCAAGAAGCTGAAGAAGGGCCAGTGGGTGCTGGCGATCGGTTCGCCGTTCGGCCTGGACTCCACCGTGACCTCGGGCATCGTCAGCGCCATCGGCCGCGATACCGGCGAATACCTGCCGTTCATCCAGACGGACGTGGCGGTCAACCCGGGCAACTCGGGCGGTCCGCTGATCAACCTGGCGGGCGAGGTCGTGGGCATCAACTCCCAGATCATCTCGCGCAGCGGCGGCTTCATGGGCATCTCGCTGGCCATCCCGATCGACGAAGCGATGCGGGTGGTCGACCAGCTGCGCGCCACTGGCAAGGTCACGCGCGGCCGCGTCGGCGTGCAGATCGGCGAAGTCGGCAAGGACGTGGCCGAGGCCATCGGCCTGCCCAAGGCCGAGGGCGCGCTGGTCAGCAGCGTCGAGGCGGACGGTCCGGCCGAACAGGCGGGCGTGCAGCCGGGCGACGTGATCCTGACCTTCAACAAGGAACCGATCAAGCGCTGGTCCGATCTGCCGCGCATCGTCGGCGAAACCAAGCCGGGCACGCGCGCCGACATGGAAGTGTGGCGCAAGGGCAAGAAGATGACCCTGTCGGTCAAGGTCGGCGAGATTCCGGTCGACAAGGCGGCCCCGGGCAAGAAGGGCACGCCGCCGGCGCCGGAAGTCACCAACGCGCTGGGCCTGGGCGTGATCGACGTGCCCGCCGATGTGCAGAAGAAGCAGCGCATCAAGGGCGGCGTGCAGGTCAAGGTCGCCGAAGGCGCCGCGGCCAAGGCCGGCCTGCAGGAAGGCGACATTGTGTTGGCCCTGAACGACACCGATGTCACCGGCGCCAAGCAATTCGCCGAGCTGGTCGGCAAGCTGGAGAAGGGCCGCGCGGTCGGCCTGCTGGTGCGCCGCGGCGAGCAGACCCAGTGGGTGGCGGTGCCCGCAAGCAAATAAGGCCCAAGACCGGCTAAAATGGCTGGTTGCCGCAAGAGGGGGCGCCTGGCGCCCCCTCGTTTTTGCCCGGCTCCCCGCCAGATGCCGCCCGCGGCCCGCCGCAAGCGAGGCCCGGCGGCGGGCGGTCCGGCCTAGCGGCCCCAACCCGTCAGCCGTGCCTACCCTGGTGGCGGCGTCTTCCGGCAGTTTGCCGAATGTTCCGTCCCTTTTAAATTCAAGCATGCAGCATATTCGCAACTTCTCCATCATTGCCCACATCGATCACGGCAAATCGACCCTGGCCGATCGCCTGATCCAGCGCTGCGGCGGATTGGCGGATCGCGAAATGTCGGCCCAGGTGCTCGACTCCATGGAGATCGAGCGTGAGCGCGGCATTACCATCAAGGCCCAGACGGCGGCCCTGCACTACAAGGCGCAGGACGGCAAGATATACAACCTGAACCTGATCGACACCCCGGGGCACGTCGACTTCTCGTACGAAGTCAGCCGCTCGCTGTCGGCCTGCGAAGGCGCGCTGCTGGTGGTCGACGCCTCGCAGGGCGTCGAGGCCCAGACCGTGGCCAACTGCTACACCGCCATCGAGCTGGGCGTGGAAGTGCTGCCGGTGCTGAACAAGATGGACTTGCCGCAGGCCGATCCGGAAGGCGCGCGCCAGGAAGTCGAGGACGTGATCGGCATCGACGCTTCGCACGCGGTGCTGGCCAGCGCCAAGACCGGCATGGGCATCGACGAGATCCTCGAGTCCATCGTCGCGCGCGTGCCGCAGCCCAAGGGCGACCCCGACGCGCCGCTGCAGGCGCTGATCATCGACTCGTGGTTCGACAACTACGTCGGCGTGGTCATGCTGGTGCGCATCGTCAACGGCGTGCTCAAGCCCAAGGACAAGATCCTGCTGATGGCCTCCGGCGCCACCCACCTGTGCGAGCAGACCGGCGTGTTCACGCCCAAGTCGCAGCAGCGTCCGCACCTGTCGGCGGGCGAGGTGGGCTTCATCATCGCCGGCATCAAGCAGCTCGAAGACGCCAAGGTCGGCGACACGGTGACGCTGGCGAACAAGCCGGCCGCCGCGCCGCTGCCCGGCTTCAAGGAAGTCAAGCCGCAGGTGTTCGCCGGCCTGTACCCGGTCGAAAGCTCGGAATACGACCAGCTGCGCGATTCGCTCGAGAAGCTCAAGCTGAACGACGCCGCGCTGATGTTCGAGCCCGAAGTGTCGCAGGCGCTGGGCTTCGGCTTCCGCTGCGGCTTCCTTGGCCTGCTGCACATGGAAATCGTGCAGGAGCGCCTGGAGCGCGAGTTCGATATGGACATCATCACCACCGCGCCGTCGGTGGTGTACGAAGTCGAGCAGCGCGATGGTTCGGTGATCACCGTCGAAAGCCCGTCGCGCATGCCCGAGATCGGCAAGATCGCCGACATTCGCGAGCCGATCGTGAAGGTCACGCTGTTCATGCCGCAGGACTACGTCGGTCCGGTGATGACGCTGTGCAACAACAAGCGCGGCGTGCAGATCAACATGAGCTATCACGGCCGCCAGGTGCACCTGGTGTACGAGATCCCGCTGGCCGAGATCGTGCTGGACTTCTTCGACAAGCTCAAGTCGGTGTCGCGCGGCTACGCCTCGATGGACTACGAGTTCCTCGAGTACCGCTCGGCCGACGTGGTGCGCGTGGACCTGCTGATCAACAACGACCGCGTCGACGCGCTGGCCGTGATCGTCCACCGCAGCAACGCCCGCCATCGAGCCCGCGACGTCGTGACGCGCATGCGCGGCCTGATTCCGCGCCAGATGTTCGACGTGGTGATCCAGGCGGCCATCGGCGCCGAAATCATCGCCCGCGAGAACGTCAAGGCGCTGCGCAAGAACGTGCTGGCCAAGTGCTACGGCGGCGACATCTCGCGCAAGAAGAAGCTGCTCGAAAAGCAGAAGGCCGGCAAGAAGCGCATGAAGCAGGTCGGTACCGTGGAAATTCCGCAGGAGGCGTTCCTGGCCATCCTGCAAGTGGAAGACAAATAGAACCAAAGAAGGCGGTTAGCTGATGAGTTGGAACTTTGCCCTGATCCTGTTTGTTCTGCTGGTGCTGACCGGCATTATCTGGGCGCTCGATCTGGCCGTATTGCGACGCGGCCGCGAGCGTCGGGCGCAAGAGGCGATGGCGCAGTACGACGCGGCGCTGGCGGACGATCCGCAGGATGCCGAACGCCAGCGGCGCGAGGCCGGCGACAAGGCCCGCCGCGTGCCGTGGTGGATCGAATACGCGGTCAGCTTCTTCCCGGTGATCCTGTTCGTGTTCGTGCTGCGTTCGTTCGTGGTGGAGCCGTTCCGCATTCCGTCGGGCTCGATGCTGCCGACGCTGCAATCCGGCGACCTGATCCTGGTGAACAAGTTCAGCTATGGCCTGCGCCTGCCGGTGATCGACAAGAAGGTCGTCGACATCGGCAAGCCGCAGCGCGGCGACGTGTTCGTGTTCCGCTATCCGGTCGATCCGGACGTCGACTACATCAAGCGCGTGGTCGGCCTGCCTGGTGACGAAATCGCCTACCTCGACAAAAAACTGTATGTGAACGGTCAATTGGTGCCGCATGAGCGCGCCGGCGACTATTTCGAACCCGACCGTGTCTCGTATATCGCGCAATATAAAGAGAAGTTGGGCGAAGTTAGTCACAATATCCTGCTGGATGAGGGGCGGCCGCAGGAATATCGCCCGCAATACCAATTTCCCAACCTCGGGAACTGCCAATATTCCCGCGATGGGGTACGCTGCAAAGTACCCGAGGGGCAATACTTCGCCATGGGCGATAATCGGGATAACAGCGCCGACAGCCGATACTGGGGTTTCGTGCCGGAATCCAATATCGTCGGGAAGGCCTTCTTCATCTGGATGAATTTCAGCGATCTCAGCCGCATCGGCCGGTTCAACTGATTATGTCGCTAGCCACGCTAGAAAACCGGCTGGATCACCACTTTGGTGACCCAGCATTGCTTGAACAGGCGTTGACCCATCGCAGCCATGGTGCGCGCCACAACGAGCGCCTGGAATTCCTCGGGGATTCCGTGCTCAACTTCGTCGTCGCGGCGATGCTGTTCGAGCGTTACGCGAAAATCGACGAGGGCGACCTGTCGCGCCTGCGCGCCAACCTGGTCAAGCAGGCCTCGCTGGCGGATATCGCCCAGCGCCTGGAACTGTCCCAATACCTGCGCCTGGGCGAAGGCGAATTGAAGAGCGGCGGTTTCCGCCGTCCGTCGATTCTGGCCGACACGGTCGAAGCCCTGTTCGGCGCGGTGTTCCTGGACGCCGGCTTCGATGCCGCCCGTCGCGTGATCGTGCGCCAGTACCAGCCGGTGCTGGCCTCGGTCGATCCCAAGACCCTGGGCAAGGACGCCAAGACCTTGCTGCAGGAATTCCTGCAAGGCCGCAAGCTGGCCTTGCCCGTGTACACCGTGGTGGCCACGCACGGCGCCGCCCACAGCCAGCAATTCGAGGTCGAATGCGCCATTCCGGCGCTGGAGATCAAGGTGAACGCGCCCGGCGCCAGCCGCCGCGCGGCCGAGCAGTCGGCCGCCAAGCTGGCGCTGGAGGCGGCGCAGGCCATCAGCCCGGCGTCCAAGGCCGCCCGCAAGTCGGGCAAGGCGCGCAAGACCGCGCAGTTGTCGCTGCCCGTGGCAGTGTCCCAAGAGACTAAATGAGCGATACCCCTTTCCGTACCGGTTTCGTGGCCATCGTCGGCCGCCCCAATGTGGGCAAGTCCACGCTGACGAACGCGCTGATCGGTTCCAAGATCTCCATCGTGTCGCGCAAGGCGCAGACCACGCGCCACCGCATCCACGGGGTGCTGACGCGCGACCACGAACAGTTCGTGTTCGTCGATACGCCGGGCTTCCAGACGCGCCACGGCGGCGCCATGAACCGCATGATGAACCGCGTCGTGACGCAGGCGCTGGCCGACGTCGACGTGGTGGTCCACGTGGTCGAGGCCGGCAAGTGGTCGGAGGGCGACGCCAAGCTGCTGCCGCTGCTGCCGGCGCCGGAGCGCACCATCCTGGTCGTCAGCAAGATCGACGCGCTGAAGAACCGCGACGAGCTGTTCGCCTTCGTCTCGAAGATCATGGCGCTGCATCCGTTCGGCGCCGTGGTGCCGGTCAGCGCCACCAAGAATCAGCAGCTCGACCAGCTGCTGCAGGAAATCGCGGCGCGGCTGCCGGAAGGCGAGCCGATGTTCGAGGAAGACACCCTGACCGACCGGCCGATGCGCTTCATCGCCGCCGAGCTGGTGCGCGAGAAGATCTTCCGCCTGGTGGGCGACGAACTGCCCTACGGCTGTACGGTCGTGATCGAGCAATGGGAAGAGACCGACAAGGGCGCGCGCATCGCCGCCTGCGTGGTGGTGGAGCGCGACAGCCACAAGCCCATCCTGCTGGGCACCGGCGGCATGCACATGAAGCGCATCGCCTCCGAGGCGCGGCAGGACATCGCCAAGCTGCTGGACAAGCCGGTGCACCTGGAGATCTACATCAAGGTGCGCAAGGGCTGGTCTGACCGCGAGAGTGCGCTGCGCGACCTGGGCTATGAGTAAACGGGCGCCTCGCGTCCAGGATCGCCCGGGATACATGCTCCACGCCACGGCGTGGCGCGAGACATCCCTCATCGTTCAGACTTTCTCGCGCGACCACGGCTGTGTCGCCATGGTCGCCAAGGGCGCCAAGCGCCCGTATTCCGTGCTGCGCCCGGTGCTGTCGGCGTTCCAGCCGCTGCTGCTGTCCTGGACCGGCAACGGCGAGGTCAAGACCCTGACCCGCGCCGAGATCATGGGCGTGCGCGCCCTGAGCGGCACCGCGCTGATGTCGGCGTGGTACATGAATGAACTGCTGCTGCGGCTGCTGCCGCGCGAAGACGCCCATCCGCTGCTGTTCGACGCCTATGACATGGCGCTGCAGCAGCTGTCGGGCGGCACGCGCGCGGCCGGCGCCTTGCGCCGCTTCGAATGGACGCTGTTGCGCGAAACCGGCTACGGCGTCGATGAGGCCGAACCCGATTTCGACGACCCCGTCATCGAGCCGGCGCTGCGCCGCGACCTGCGCGAACGCCTGGCCGAGAACCTGGCGGGCCGGCCCCTGGCCACGCGCCGGGTGCTGATGGACCTGCAGCGCATCTGAAGCCGCGGCGCGTCCGGCCATGACCTTCACGCTCAAACAGGTCGAGACCTTCCGCACCGTCTATGAAACGGAAAGCGTGACCGCCGCGGCGCGGCGGCTCGATGTGTCGCCCGCCACCGTCAGCGCCACGCTGGCCGCGCTCGAGGCCAGCATCGAACTGCGGCTGTTCGAGCGGGTGCGCCAGCGCATGCAGCGCACGCCCGAAGCCACGCTGCTGTACGAGGAAATCCGCCGCCTGAACGTCGGCCTGGAAAGCCTGGGCCGCAAGATCCGCGCGATCCGCGGCGCGGCCCAGCCGCGCCTGCGCATCGGCTGCATCCATGCCTACAGCGGGGCGATCGTCAGCGATACGATCGCGCGCTTTCGCGAGCGCTATCCGGACACGCCCCTGTATCTGCAGATCCGGGATTCGAACACGCTGCGCGACATGGTGGTGTCGGGTGAGCTCGATCTGGCTGCCGTGGCCGATGAGTCGGAGCTGGAGGGCCTGCGCGGCCATCGCCTGGCCAGCCTGCGGGCCGTGACGGTATTTCCCGATGGCCATCCGCTGGCGCGCCTGGAGCAGGTCGGCCTGGCGCAATTGGCCGAGGTGGACGTGATCGCCCTGAATGCCGAGGATGCCTCGCGCCAGCGGCTGGACGCGCTGGTGCTGCAGGCCGGCCTCAGCCTGCGCGTCGCGATCGAGACGCCGTACTCGAGCACGGTGTGCCAGCTTGCGCTGGCCGGCCATGGCGTCGGCATCGCCAACCCCGCCACCGCGGTGGGGCTGGAAGCCGCGGGCTTGTGCCACCGGCCGCTGGCGGCGCCGGTGCATTTCGAATGCCACATGATCCTGCATGGCAGCCGGCCGTTGTCGGAGGCCGGCAAGTACTGGGCGACCTGTCTGCGCGCGGCGCTGGCGCCGCTGGTGGAGCGCTACGGCGTCAAGCGCGGCTGACGGGCGCGGGTGTCGCGCAGTCGTTGCCGCCGCCTAGCCGCGGCGGCCGTCCGCCGTCAGGATCAGCACCACCGACGATTCCGCATCCAGCTGGCCGGCGCGGCGCAAGCGCGTGACCGCCGCCAGCGCCGCGGCCGATGACAGCTCCGTGGCCAGTCCAAGGCGCTCCAGCCGCTGCTGCGCCTGGGCGGCGGCGGCATCGGAGACCTCGACCGGCGAGCCGCCCGAGCGCGCCAGGGCCTCCAGCGATTGCAGCGTGACCGTGCCGCCGGCGATCGAGTATTGGTCGGTGGCGCCTTCCCACAGGCCGCGCGCATCGCCCGCGGCGCGCGCCCGCGACAGGCGGGCGTACGGCTCGACCGCGTGCAGCCGCGGCAGGCGCGGGATGCGACCGGCGCGCAGCAGTTGCTGCCAACCCAGCAGGATGCCCCACAGCAGGTCGCCGCGCGCGGTCGGCACGACGATATCGGTGGGCAGGCCGCAGTGGTCGAACAATTCCCGCGCGATCGGCTTGTAGCCTTCGACGCCGTAGGCATGCGTGCCGACCGGCGGATTGAGGTAGTTGGTGCCGGCGAAGGCGCCCTGGTTGCGGCACAGGTCGGCGACATGGGGCCAGCGGCCCAGGCTGTCGTCGAACGCGGTCAAGCGGGCGCCGAAGCGTTGCATGGCGTCGCGCTGCAACGGCGGACAGTTGCGGGTGATGGCGATGTCGGCCTGCAGGCCTGCGGCGGCGCAATAGGCCGCCAGCGAGACGCCGGCGTTGCCGCTGGAGGCCGCGGCCACGCGCGTGGCGCCGGCCAGCCGGGCGCGCGACACCAGTTGCGCGGCCATGCGGTCCTTGTGGCTGCCGGTGGGGTTGGCGCTTTCGCATTTGAGCCAGAGCCGGCCCACGCCCTCGGCCTGCGCCAGCGCGGGCGCGTCCAGGCAGGGCGTGGCGCCTTCGCCGAGCGTCACGGGGTCAAGCACCGGCAGGTCGATCGCGTCGGCGGCGCCCGCGTCGTACTGGCATTCCAGCGTCGCGGGATGGCCGGCCTCCAGGCAATGCGGGCAGCCTTCCGGGTAGTCGGCGGGCGGCAGGCGGCTGTCGCAGCGGATGCAGCGCAGGCCGGACAAGCGGGGGTTCATCTGCATGGGTCAGTACAACGAGGCAAGGGAGTCCAGGGGAAGGGCGGGCGCGACCTGCAGCAGGCAGTCGCCGTCGTCGCTGCGGGCGATGGCGCGCAGGCAGACGACGGTGCCGGCCTGCGGGCTGGCGAGGGCGCGCGCCGGCAGGTCGGGGCGGGCGGGTTCGATGAGTTGGCCGATGGTCTGGCCGGCGGTCACGGTCTGGCCCAGATCGACGGCGGGGATGAACACGCCCGGTTCGCGGCCGCGCAGGGTCGCGGCCGGCGCGTCCAGGTCGTGCAGCGACGGGGCCGGCTGGCGCGGCGCGGCGGCGGCCAGCAGGCCCAGCT
>NZ_CADIJR010000075.1 GCF_902859645.1 Achromobacter insuavis
CCTGCGCCTGGCCGGCGCCGCTGCGCTGCTGGCGCTGGCGGCCCTGGCCGCGCCCGCCGCGGCGCAGCAGGTGTTCCCCACGCCGCAGGCCGCGGCCGACGCGTTCGGCCAGGCCCTGGCCACCAGTGACCGCGAGGCCGTGGCCCGGGTGCTGGGGCCGGACTACCGCCAGCTCGTGCCGGGCGGGGTGGGGCAGGACGAGATCTACCGGTTCCTGGCCGCCTGGGCGCGCAAGCACGAGGTGGTCGCCGATGGCGACCGGCGCGCCTGGCTGGGGGTGGGCGATTCCGGCTGGACGCTGGCGGTGCCGATCGTGCGCGTGGCGCAAGGCTGGCGTTTCGACCCCGTCGCGGGCAAGGCGGAAATCCGGCGCCGCACCATCGGGCGCAATGAACTGACCGCCATCGACACCCTGCAGGCGCTGCAGGCGGCGCAGGCCCGTTACCGCGACGGCATCGGCCAGGGCCGCTACGCCGACCGGCTGGTGAGCCGGCCCGGCGCCACCGATGGCCTGTACTGGCCCGACCTGCCCGGTTATCCACCCCAGGCGTTCGGTCCCGACGCCTTGGCGATGGGGCCGGACGTGCCGGTGGCGGACGCCTATTACGGCTACCGTTACAAGGTGCTGCCCGCGCGCGGCGGCGATGGCTACTGGATCCTGGCCTGGCCGGCGCGCTACGGCGAGACCGGCATCGGCAGCTTCGTCATCGGCGCCGGCGGCGGGGTGCGCGAGGCCGACCTGGGGCCTGCCACCGGACGCCGCGCGCCCGCGCTGCAGGGCACCGATGTCTCGTTCGGAACCTGGAGCAGCATTACGCCGCAACCCGTTGGCGCTAAATGATTTTTTACGTTTGTTGCAGTGGCCCCGGGCAAGCGTTGTAGCGGTGCCGCAAACCGCGCCGCGGTTTGCCCGGCGGGCGCCGGCTTACGGTTTTTTGACAGTTGGCTATGCCAAAATGGCGGGCACTGGGATCGGTGCCCGATCCCCTTTTGTCGGACCTGGAAATTGAATCCCTTGCATTTTGTCCGCTGCGCCATTTTTGGCGCAGGGATGGCGCTCAGCGCCGCCGCGGCGTCGGCCCCGATCTTCGTCCTGAACTCCCTGGACGCGAACGTCAGCATCGTCGATCCCGCCACCTACACGGAACTGCGGCGCGTCCCGACGGGCAAGGAACCGCACCACCTGTACCTCACGCCTGACAAGAAGTCGCTGATGGTGGCCAACGCCACCGGCGACTCGATCACGCTGATGGACCCCAAGACCGGCGAGGTGCAGCGCACCCTGACCGGCATCGTCGACCCCTACCAGCTGCAGTTCTCGCCGGACATGAAGTGGTTCGTCACGGCCGCCAACCGCCTGGACCACATCGACATCTACGCCTGGAAGCCGCTGGACAAGGGCTTCGACCTGAAGCTGGTCAAGCGCATCCCGGCCGGCAAGACGCCCAGCCACATCATGATCGACGCCAAGAGCACCACGGCGTACGTCACCCTGCAGGACAGCGACCAGCTCATCGCCATCGACCTGGCCACGCAGACCCCCAAGTGGACCGTCTCGGTCGGCAAGACCCCGGCCGACGTGTTCCTCACGCCCGACCAGAAGACGCTGCTGGTGGCGCTGACCGGCGATTCCTACGTCGAGGCCTATGACGTCAGCAAGGGCCCGGCCAAGCTGATCTCGCGCATCAAGACCGCCGCCGGCGCGCACGCCTTCCGCGCCCAGGGCGACCAGCGCCACCTGTTCGTCAGCAACCGCACCGCCAACTCCATCAGCCGCATCGACCTGCAGACGCTGGCCGTGGTCGACACCTTCCCGGTGCCGGGCGGTCCCGACTGCATGGATGTGCTGGCCGACGGCAAGACCCTGCTGGTCACGTCGCGCTGGGCCCGCAAGCTCACCGTGGTGGACCTGGAGCAGAAGAAGGTCGTCAAGCAGGTGACCGTCGGCAAGTCGCCGCACGGTGTCTGGACGCTGAACCATGCGCCGACCCGCTAAACGGCAATTGGCCGCCGCCGTCTGCCTGGCGCTGGCGGCGCAGGCCGCCACGGCGGCCCCGGCCACCTGTGACAAGCCGGTCTACCTGACCTTCGACACCGGCCACATGGGCGTGGCGCCGCTGATCGCCGACGTGCTGGCGCGCCACCACGTCAAGGTCACGTTCTTCCTGGCCAACGAGCGCACCCTCACCGACGGCAGCAGCCTGGACGACCAGTGGGCGCCGTGGTGGAAGGCGCGCGCCGCCGAGGGCCACGCGTTCGGCTCGCACACCTACGACCACGTCTACTGGCAGGGCGACCTGCCGGACGGCAAGTTCCGCGTCAAGCCCAGCGCCGGCCCCGGCACGGGCAAGCGCGAGACCTGGACCGCCGAGCAGTACTGCGCCGAGATCAAGCGCTCCGCCGCCCGCTTCACGCAGATGACCGGCAAGCAGATGCTGCCGCTGTACCGCGCGCCGGGCGGCAAGACCTCGCCGGCCCTGCTGCGCGCCGCCAAGGCCTGCGGCTTCGAGCACGTGGGCTGGGCGCCGGTCGGCTTCCTGGGCGACGAACTGCCCAGCGACAAGTACCCCAACGCCAAGCTGCTGGACCAGGCGCTGCGCACCATCAAGCCCGGCGACATCCTGCTGGCGCACCTGGGCATCTGGTCGCGCCAGGACCCCTGGGCCCCCGCCGTGCTGGAGCCGCTGATTGAAGGCCTGCAGCGCAAGGGCTTTTGTTTTGCCACTTTGGATACGCATCCCGCTTACCGCGACTGGATCGCTACGCATCACTGATCATGGATACGCTTAGTCAATGGTTCGGGAACTGCCAGCAATGGCTGTTCGAAACCCTGGTGCAGCCGGCGCTGTTCCACCTGGGCCTGAGCAATTTCATCGAGGACGGCTACGACGCCACCATGTGGCTGCTGGTCGGCCTGCTGCAGGTGGCCGTGCTGCTGCTGGTGTTCGGCCCGCTGCAGCGCCTGCGCCCGGTCGAGCCGGTCACCGACCGCCGCCAGATCGGCATCGACGTGCTCTACACGCTGATCCACCGCCTGGGCGTGTTCCGCCTGGCGCTGTTCTTCACCATCGATCCGTTCTGGGACAGCATCTTCGGGCAGCTGCACATCTGGGGCTTCGCGCCGTTCCAGCTCGACCAGTACTGGCCCGGCGTGACCGACCAGGCCTGGGTCAGCCTGATCATCTACCTGTTGCTGTTCGACCTGGTGGACTACCTGTACCACCGCGCCCAGCACCGCTTCGCCTGGCTCTGGGCGCTGCACGCGGTGCACCACAGCCAGCGCCAGATGACCATGTGGAGCGACGACCGCAACCACCTGCTGGACGACATGCTGCGCGACGTCGTCGTGGTGTTCGTGTCGCAGCTGGTGGGCGTGCCGCCCGCGCAGTTCGTGGCGATCGTGGCCATCACCCAGCTGGCGCAGAGCTTCTCGCACGCCAACCTGCGCATGCACTTCGGCGCCATCGGCGAGCGCCTGCTGGTCAGCCCGCGTTTCCACCGCCATCACCATTCCATCGCCTACGACGCGTCGACGCCGGGGCCGGCCGGCGGCTACAACTTCGCCGCGCTGTTCCCGATCTGGGACGTGCTGTTCCGCTCGGCGCGCTTCGGCGTCGGCTACGGCCCCACCGGCATCCATGACCAGCAGCCGGAGCTGGGCGGCCGCGACTACGGCCGGGGCTTCTGGTCGCAGCAGTGGCTGGGCCTCAAGCGCATGGTCGGCCGCGACCGCGAGCCGCCCGTGGCCGCGCCGCCGTCCCGTCCGCCAGGCGCGGCCGAAGGCGCGTAACGCGCCGCGTCGCGCCGTCGCAAAAAAACCGGGCCTCAAGGCCCGGTTTTTTCATGTCCGGTCACCTGTGACCTGGACGCAGCTCGTCGCAAGAATAGCCGCCCGCCCGCCGGGCCGCCCCAAGGGCGGGCAGCCCCCTCGGGGGGCAGCTAGCGCGCGAAGCGTGCGCGGCGTGGGGGCCTTTCCTACCGCCCGCCGGGCCGCCCCAAGGGCGGGCAGCCCCCTCGGGGGGCAGCTAGCGCGCGAAGCGCGTGCGGCGTGGGGGCTCACCCTTCATTGGTGGTTTCGCGCTTGATCTCGTCGTGGCGCCGTTCCATTTCCTGGCGCAGCTCGCGGCGCAGGCGGGCGGCCTCGAAGCGCTGCTTTTCCTCGAGGTTGCGCGGCGCCAGCGGCGGCACCGCGGTGGGGGCGCCGTTGTCGTCCACCGCCACCATCGTGAAGTAACAGCTGTTGGTGTGGCGCACCAGTTTCTTGCGGATGTCCTCGGTGACCACCTTGATGCCGATTTCCATCGAGGTGCGGCCGGTGTAGTTCACCGCCGCCAGGAAGGTCACCAGCTCGCCGACGTGGATCGGCTCGCGGAACACGACCTGGTCGACCGACAGGGTCACCACGTACTGGCCGGCGTAGCGGCTGGCACAGGCGTAGGCGACCTGGTCCAGGTATTTGAGGATGGTTCCGCCGTGCACATTGCCTGAGAAGTTCGCCATATCGGGCGTCATCAGGATGGTCATCGACAGTTGGTGGCTAAAGGCGTCGTCCATGGCGGGCGTTCTACTCGGCGTCAAAACGCCTATGGTAGTGGCGAAACCCTGTCATATCGCCGTCTGCCGCCAGGTTTGTCAGGGTTTCTTCGCGGGCGCGGACGCCGGGGGCGTGACGACGGGCGCCGCGGCGGCGGACGCCGGCTCGGGCTGCGCCTCGGGTTCAGGCGCCGGTTCGTCGCGCACCGCGGGCGGCGGCGTCCACAACCCGTCCAGCAGCGCCGGGCCGGGGCCGTAGGCACGCAGCAGCACGTAGACCGGGCCGCTGGCCGCCAGCGGCAGCCAGTTGGCCTGGGCGCCCGGCTCGGGGGCGGCGTGGCTGATCACCAGATCGAGCGAGCCGTCGGCGTTGTATTGCAGCGGATCGCGGTCGCCCAGCGCGTAGCGGTCCACCGGATTGGCCATGGGCAGGCCCTGGCCGTCATAGGCCGCCAGCGACCATAGCGCGCCGGCCGGCGGCAACTGGCCGCTGTCGAAATGCAGCACGTAGCGGTGCGCGCCATCCAGCGGCCGGCCCAGGCTGTCGGCCGCCAGCAGCAACGCGGTCAGGTCCTCGGGCAGGCCCGAGCCAGGCTGCGCCTGGGCGGCCAGCGCGCGGCGCAGGTAGGCGTTGCCGTAGACGCCGAGGCTGGCCGTCTCCAGCTGCCAGCCGTTGATGCTCTTGAGGGTGGCGCCGGCGGCGGCTTCCATGCGCTCGCGCGCCTCGCGCAGGCCGCGGCGCAGGCCCTGCTTGACCGGGTTGTCGAGCTTGTCGAAATCGAACGGCCGGCCGGGGATCAGCCCGACCCGGCGCAGCTTGGCCAGCACCGGCTGGTCGGTGGCGTGCGGCGGATTGCGGCGCAGCAGCTCGGCGGCGCGCACGAAAAAGGCCTCGGTCGGCATGGCGTCGACCTGCTCGCGCACCGGGATCTTCAGATCCAGGGACGGGTCGGCCTTGATCCGCTGCGATTGCGGCGGCAGGTTCCACTGCGCCAGCGGCGTCAGCGTGAAGCCGTCCTGCAGCGCGTTGACCGCCGCGTATTCGGCCGCGCCGTCGGTCTGGATCAGGGCGCGGGCCCAGACGTAGGCGGTGGGCGCGTCGATGCGCGGCATGCCGGAGGGCAGCGTGCCGCTCCAGCCCGGCGGCACGATCGCGGTGTTGCCGCGCGCCGTGCCGGTGCTGCGCTTGCCGAGCGTGGCGAAGGCGTCGTTCCACATGTCCAGCAGCGTCAGGGTGTACAGGCGGCCGTGGCTGTCCGGTGTCGACAGCACCACGGGGCCGGCCGTCAGGTCGAGCCAGGCGGCGCTGCGCAGCATGTCGGGATTGGCCCAGGGCAGGGCCGCGCCCGGGCGGGGCAGGGTGCGGGTGTGCTGGAAGGTGTTGGCGGGCGCGCCCTCGGCGCCCTGCGCGGGATGCGTGAACTGGCGCCGGGTCAGGTCCAGCGTCAGCAGCGGATAGAAGTACAGATAGCCTTCCATCGCCGCCTCGCGGGCGGACTCGGTGGCGGCGGCGGCCGGGCTCGGCGCCGGCGCGGCGGCGGCGGGGGCCGGCGCCAGGCTCGGCGCGGCCAGCGACAGGGACAGGGCCAGGGGGGCAAGACGGCGCATCGGCGCTCCAACGGGCATGCGGGACGGGCGGAAAAGCGGGCCGGAACCCGCCGTCGGCAATGGTAGCAGTCTCGCGATCATCCAAAATCCGCGAAAAAACCCGATCCTGGCCGTAAATCGTTCTCATTGCTCGATTTCATGGTCGGGGGACGCAAGGCATGGAAACTCGTCCGCGCTGCGCCTATACTTGCTTGCATATCCTTGGAATTCGTAGGGCTTTTCCCCTGGACGGCCCCGCGGCTTCCCCCCATTCACCCGGAGAGGAGTGCTTCATGGTCAACATGAACCGCCGCCAGTTCTTCAAGGTGACCGGTACGACGCTGGCCGGCTCGAGCCTGGCATTGCTGGGGGTAGCCCCCGGCACGGCCATGGCCGAGGTGCGCCAGTACAAGCTTGCGCGCATGACGGAAACGCGCAACACCTGTCCCTACTGTTCGGTCGCCTGTGGTCTGCTGATGTATGGCCTGGGCGACGGCGCCAAGAACGCCCGCGCCAGCATCATGCACATCGAGGGCGACCCCGACCACCCCGTCAACCGCGGCACGCTCTGTCCCAAGGGCGCGGCCCTGATCGACTTCATCCACAGCCCCAACCGCCTGAAGTACCCGGAATACCGGGCGCCCGGTTCGGACAAGTGGGAGCGGATGTCGTGGGACGACGCCCTGACGCGCATCACCAAGCTCATGAAGGCCGACCGTGACGCCAACTTCGTCGAAAAGACCGACGACGGCAAGACGGTCAACCGGTGGCTGACCACCGGCATGCTGGCCGCCTCGGCAAGCAGCAACGAGGTGGGCTACATCACGCACAAGACTGTGCGCAGCATGGGGATGCTGGCGTTCGACAATCAAGCCCGTGTCTGACATGGCCCGACGGTGGCAGGTCTTGCCCCGACGTTTGGCCGTGGAGCGATGACGAACCATTGGGTCGACATCAAGAACGCGGACGTAGTACTGATCATGGGCGGCAATGCCGCCGAGGCCCACCCGTGCGGGTTCAAATGGGTCACGGAGGCGAAAGCCCATAACAAGGCGAAGCTGATCGTCGTGGATCCGCGCTTCACGCGCTCGGCATCCGTGGCGGACTTCTACGCGCCCATACGCACCGGCACCGACATCATCTTCCTGGGTGGCGTCATCAAGTACCTGTTGGATCACGACAAGATCCAGCACGAGTACGTGCGCAACTACACCGACTTTTCCTACATCGTGCGCGAGGACTTCGCGTTCGACGCGGGCCTGTACTCCGGCTACAACGCCGACAAGCGGACCTACGACAAGGCCAGCTGGGACTACGAGCGCGGCGACGACGGCTACGTCAAGACCGACCCGACGCTGGAGCATCCGCGTTCGGTCTACCAGCTGCTCAAGAAGCACTACTCGCGCTATACCGAGGAGATGGTCGAACGCGTCTGCGGCACGCCGCGCGACAAGTTCCTGAAGGTCTGCGAGATGCTGGCGTCCACCGCCACCACCAATCGCGCCGCGACCATCCTGTACGCGCTGGGCTGGACGCAGCACTCGATCGGTTCGCAGATCATCCGCACCGGCGCCATGGTGCAGCTGCTGCTGGGCAACATCGGCATCGCCGGCGGCGGCATGAACGCGCTGCGCGGGCACTCGAACATCCAGGGCCTGACCGACCTGGGCCTGATGTCGAACCTGCTGCCCGGCTACATGACGCTGCCCAACGAGCCCGAGCAGGACTACGGCAAGTACATCGCCACGCGCGCGCTCAAGCCGCTGCGGCCCAACCAGCTCAGCTACTGGCAGAACTACAGCAAGTTCCACGTGAGCCTGATGAAGGCCTGGTGGGGCAAGGCCGCGACCGCCGAGAACAACTGGGCGTTCGACTACCTGCCCAAGCTCGACAAGCTCTACGACATGCTGCAGGTCTACGAGCTGATGAACCAGGGCAAGATGAACGGCTACCTGGCGCAGGGCTTCAACCCGCTGGCGGCCGCGCCCAACAAGGCCAAGCTGAACGCCGGTTTCGCCAAGCTCAAGTTCCTGGTCATCATGGACCCGCTGGTCACCGAGACCTCGGAATTCTGGCGCAATGCCGGCGAGGCCAACGACGTCGATCCCAAGCAGATCCAGACCGAGGTGTTCCGCCTGCCCACCACCTGTTTCGCCGAGGAAGACGGCGCGCTGGTGAACTCCGGGCGCTGGTTGCAATGGCACTGGAAGGGCGCCGAGCCGCCGGGCGAGGCCAAGAGCGACATCGAGATCATGTCGCTGATCTTCACGCGCCTGCGCAAGATGTACCAGGAAGAGGGCGGCAAGTACCCGGACCCCATCGTCAACCTGTCCTGGCCGTACTCCAACCCGCAAAGCCCGACCGCGGAAGAACTGGCCAAGGAATACTCGGGCAAGGCGCTGGTCGACCTGGTCGATCCCAAGGACGCGACCAAGGTCACGCGCAAGGGCGGCGAGCAGCTGGCCGGCTTCGCCGAGCTGCGCGACGACGGTTCCACCGCCAGCGGCTGCTGGATCTTCGCCGGCGCCTGGAGCCCGGCCGGCAACCTGATGGCGCGCCGCGACAACAGCGACCCGACCGGCATCGGCCAGACCCTGAACTGGGCCTGGGCCTGGCCGGCCAACCGCCGCATCCTGTACAACCGCGCGTCCTGTGACGTCTCGGGCAAGCCGTTCGATCCGCGCCGCAGCCTGATCTCGTGGAACGGCAAGGCCTGGGTCGGCGCCGACATCCCCGACTTCAAGGGCGATGAAAACCCCGACGGCGGCATGGGCCCGTTCATCATGAACCCCGAGGGCGTGGCGCGCTTCTTCGCGCGCGCCGGCATGGCCGAAGGGCCGTTCCCGGAACACTACGAGCCGTTCGAGACGCCGCTGGGCTACAACCCGCTGTATCCGAAGGCCAAGGGCGTCACCAGCAATCCGGCGGCGCGCGTGTTCAAGGACGACCTGGCGGCGATGGGCACGGTGGACAAGTTCCCCTACGTGGCCACCACCTACCGCCTGACCGAGCACTTCCACTACTGGACCAAGAACGTCCGCATCAACGCGATCCTGCAGCCCGAGCAGTTCGTCGAGATCGGCGAGGCCATGGCCAAGGAACTGGGCATCGCCAACGGTTCGCGCGTGAAGGTGTCGTCCAACCGCGGCTACATCAAGGCGGTGGCGCTGGTCACCAAGCGCCTGCGCGCGCTGACCATCGAGGGCAAGACCGTGCACCACGTGGGCATCCCGATCCACTGGGGCTTCGTCGGCCTGGCCAAGCCCGGCTTCCTGACCAACACCCTCACGCCATTCGTGGGCGACGGCAATTCCCAGACACCGGAATTCAAGTCGTTCCTGGTGCAGGTCGAGAAGATTTAGGAGAGCGCTCATGTCAATGCAATCCCTGGACATCAAACGGCGCTCGGCCACCACCACGCCGCCGCCCGGCATCCGCGAACCCATCACCGGGTCCGTGGCCAAGCTGATCGACGTCTCCAAGTGCATCGGCTGCAAGGCCTGCCAGAGCGCGTGCATGGAGTGGAACGACCTGCGCGACGAGATCGGCACCAACGTCGGCGTCTACGACAATCCGGCCGACCTGACCGAGCATTCCTGGACCGTCATGCGCTTCTCGGAATACGAGAACCCGCAGGGCGACCTGGAGTGGCTGATCCGCAAGGACGGCTGCATGCACTGCGAGGACCCGGGCTGCCTGAAGGCCTGTCCGTCGCCGGGCGCCATCATCCAGTACAACAACGGCATCGTGGATTTCCACGAAGAGAACTGCATCGGCTGCGGCTACTGCATCACCGGCTGCCCGTTCAACGTGCCGCGCATCTCCAAGAAGGACCACAAGGCGTACAAGTGCACCCTGTGTTCCGACCGCGTGGCCGTCGGCCAGGAGCCGGCCTGCGTCAAGTCCTGTCCCACCGGCGCCATCGTGTTCGGCACCAAGGACGACATGAAGCAGCACGCGGCCGAACGCATCGAGGACCTGAAGTCGCGCGGCTTCGAGCAGGCCGGCCTGTATGACCCGCAGGGCGTGGGCGGCACCCACGTGATGTACGTGCTGCATCACGCCGACCAGCCCGGGCTGTACCACGGGCTGCCGAAGGATCCGCAGATCAGCCCGATGGTGTCGCTGTGGAAGGGCATCGCCAAGCCGCTGGGCGTGGCCGCCATGGCGCTGACGGCGCTGGCCGGCTTCTTCCACTACGCCCGCGTCGGCCGCAACGAGGTCGACGAGGAAGACGAACGCCGTGCCGAAGAGGAGATCCGCCATGAGTGACGATCGCCATCACCGCCGGATCAAGCGCTATTCGCCCGGCGAGCGCACCAACCACTGGATCATCGCCTTCACCTTCATCCTGCTGGCGCTATCCGGGCTGGCGCTGTTCCACCCGTCGATGTTCTGGCTCACCAACCTGTTCGGCGGCGGTCCCTGGACCCGCATCCTGCATCCGTTCATCGGGCTGGTGATGTTCTTCTGCTTCGTGGTGTTCGCCGGCCACATGTGGCGCCACAATATGATGACCAAGGCCGACCGCCAGTGGCTGCGCCAGCTCAACGACGTGGTCGAGAACCGCGAAGAGAAGCTGCCCGAGGTTGGCAAGTACAACGCCGGCCAGAAGCTGCTGTTCTATGTGCTGATCCTGTGCATGCTGGGGCTGTTCGCCAGCGGCATCGTGATCTGGCGCGAGTTCTTCGCCTTCTACTTCCCGATCTGGGTGGTGCGCGCCGCCTCGGTGCTGCATGCCGTTTGTGCATTGGTGCTGATTTGCGCGATCATTGTGCATATTTATGCGGCGATCTGGGTCAAGGGCTCGCTCACGGCGATGCTGCGCGGCTACGTGACCGCGGGCTGGGCGTGGAAGCACCACCGCGCCTGGTTCCGGGAACAAATCGGCAAGCAGTCCACGACGAAATAGGCGGGTCCCGCCCGGCGGGCGCCACCTTGCGGTGGCGGCCAGGCCGGGCCGGCTCCGCCCGATCCCACCGCACGGCTGCCTCCCCTTTGCGGGGCGGCAGCCGTGTTTGTTTATCTGGAGACGCAATTGCAGCGAATTCTTCCGCGTGGCGAGATCGAGGCGCTCGATCACAACACCATTCCCCGCATCCAGCTGCCGGCGCGCGATTCGGTTTTCGCGACGCGCGCGGCGCGCCTGCGGCAGCTGGCCGTGGACAGCCCGGTGGCCGACTACCTGCTGCTGATGGCGCGGCTGGTCGACGCCCAGCACCATGCCCTGCGCGGCTGCAACGCGCCGCCCGCCTCGGAAGACCGCATCGCCCTGGCGCAGGCCCATGGCATGCCGCCGCTGCAGGCGGTGGGCTGGCCGCGCGACCCGTTGTGGCGCGACATCCTGCGCCAGCTGGTCGACGAGGTCGCCGGCGGCCAGGACGTGCCGGCCGAGGCCTTGGAAGTCTGCGCGGCGCTGCGCCGCGCGCTCGATGAAGACACCGAGTCGCTGGAAGACCTGGCCGAGGCGGTGCTGTCGGAACAGCATCGCGGCGTCGACGGCGCCGCCGCGCCGTTCGTCATGGCCGCGCTGCAGGTCTACTGGACCGACCTGGCCAGCCGCTTCGACGAAAAGCAGTTGCCGGTGGCCTCGCCGTTCGGCGTCTGCCCGGTCTGCGCCAGCCTGCCGGTGGCCAGCGTGGTGCGGGTGGGCGGGCAGTTCGAGGGCTACCGCTACCTGTGCTGCAGCCTGTGCGCGACCCAGTGGCACATGGTGCGGGTCAAGTGCTCGCACTGCGAGGACGTCGAATCCGTGGCCTACCAGGCCATCGAGGGCCGCGCGCCCGCCATCAAGGCCGAGACCTGCGACCGCTGCCACACCTACCGCAAGATCTTCTACCAGGACAAGGACCTGCACGTGGAGCCGGTGGCCGACGACCTCGCCAGCCTGATGCTGGACGTGCTGGTGGGCGAGGCCGGCTATTCGCGCGCCAGCGGCAATCCGCTGCTGTGGCACGGCGCCGAGGAGGAATAGCCATGACCGGGCTCGCCGCCGCCGCCGACATCCCCGCGCTCGACCGGCTGCTGAACGCGCCGGCGCTGGCCGCGGCGCTCGACACCCATGGCCGCACGCAAGCGGTGGCGGCGTTGCGCCGGCACCTGGACGCCCTGCGTCAACGCGCCCTGGCGGGCGAACTGCCGCGCGCGGAACTGGCCGAGCGCGCCGTGGCCGCGGCCATCAACGGCGCCCTGGCGCGCGCCGCCGCGCCGCGCCTGCGCGCCGTCTACAACCTGACCGGCACCGTGCTGCACACCAACCTGGGGCGGGCGCTGCTGCCCGATGAAGCGGTGGCCTCGGTGCTGCGCGCGCTGACCACGCCGGCCAACCTGGAATTCGACCTCGACAGCGGCGGCCGCGGCGACCGCGACGACCTGATCGACGACCTGCTGTGCGAACTGACCGGGGCCGAGGCCGCCACGGTGGTCAACAACAACGCGGCCGCCGTGCTGCTGATGCTGAACGCGCTGGCCGACCGCCGCGAGGTGGTGGTGTCGCGCGGCGAGCTGGTCGAGATCGGCGGCGCCTTCCGCATCCCCGACATCATGAAGCGCGCTGGCGCCAAGCTGGTCGAGGTCGGCACCACCAACCGCACCCACGCCGCCGACTACGAGAACGCCATCGGCCCGCGCACCGCGATGCTGATGAAGGTCCATTGCAGCAACTACGCCGTCACCGGCTTCACCAAGAGCGTCAGCGTGGCCGAGGTGGCGGCGCTGGCGCATGCGCGCGGCCTGCCGGCCACGGTGGACCTGGGCAGCGGCACGCTGGTGGACCTGACCCAGTTCGGCCTGCCGCGCGAGGACACGGTGCGCGAGACCATCGCCGCCGGCGCCGACCTGGTGACCTTCAGCGGCGACAAGCTGCTGGGCGGCCCGCAGGCCGGCCTGCTGGTGGGGCGCGCCGACCTGATCCGCAAGATCAAGAAGAATCCGCTCAAGCGCGCGCTGCGCGTGGGCAAGCTGACGCTGGCGGCCCTGGAGCCGGTGCTGCAGCTGTACCGCGCGCCGGAATTCCTGGCGCAGCGTCTGACCACGCTGCGCCTGCTGACCCGGCCGCAGCGCGAGATCCAGCCGCAGGCCGAGCGCCTGCGCGGCGTGCTGGCGCAGGCCGCGGGCGCGGACTACGAGGTCGAGGCGGTGCCGATGTTCAGCCAGATCGGCAGCGGCGCCCTGCCGGTGGACCAGCTGCCAAGCTACGGGCTGGCGGTGCGCCACCGCGGCAAGGGCCGTCCGGGGCGTCACCTGGACCGCCTGGAAACGCGTTTGCGCAATCTGCCGGTGCCGGTGATCGGCCGCATCGCCGATGACGCGCTGTGGCTCGATCTGCGCTGCCTGGAGGCGCGCGACGAAGCCGCCTTTACCGCACAACTCGCCGAAAGTCTCGCTGAACCACCCGCCGCGCCATCCACGGCGCAACCCGCGGAGCCGCAGGCATGATCGTCGGCACCGCCGGCCATATCGACCATGGCAAGACCACGCTGGTGCGGGCGCTGACGGGCGTCGATACCGACCGCCTCAAGGAAGAGAAGGCGCGCGGCATTTCCATCGAGCTGGGCTACGCCTACACGCCGCTGCCCAATGGCGACGTGCTGGGTTTCATCGACGTGCCGGGCCACGAGAAGCTGGTGCACACCATGGCCGCCGGCGCCAGCGGCATCGACTTCGGCCTGCTGGTGGTGGCGGCCGATGACGGCGTCATGCCGCAGACGCGCGAGCACCTGGCGATCCTGGCGCTGCTGGGCGTGGCGCGCGGCGCCGTCGCCTTGACCAAGGTCGACCGCGCCGACGCGGACCGGTTGGCGGCGGTGCGCGCCGAGATCGCGGCGCTGGCGACCGATACCTTTCTTCAGGACGCCCCGCTGTTCGAGGTCTGCGCGGCGCGTCCCGGCGATGACGGCGTGGCGCGGCTCAAGCAGCATCTGGACGAGGCCGCGCAGGCGCTCGGCGCGCGCGACGGCGCCGGTCTGTTCCGGCTGGCGGTGGACCGCGTCTTCACGCTGGCCGGCCACGGCACGGTGGTGACGGGCACGGCGCATGGCGGCCGCGCCCGCGCCGGTGACGAGGACGCCGACCTGCGCCTGATGCCGGCGGGCGCGCGGGTGCGGGTGCGCAGCATCCACGCGCAGAACCAGCCCAGCGAAACCGGCGCGGCCGGGCAGCGTTGCGCGTTGAACCTGGCGGGCATCGACAAGGACGCCATCGCGCGCGGCGACTGGATCGTGGACGCGCGCTGTTTCCTGCCGTCGCGCCATGTCGACGTGGCGCTGACGCTGCTGCCCTCGGCCGACGCGCCCCTGCGGGCCTGGACGCCGCTGCATGTGCATGTCGGCGCGGCGCGCCATGTGGCGCATGCGGTGCCGCTGTCGGCCGACGCGCTGGCGCCGGGCCAGTCGGGCTGGGTGCAACTGGTGTTCGATGAGCCGGTGTGCGCGATGCCGGGCGACCGCTACATCGTGCGCAACGCGCAGGCCTCGCGCACGGTCGGCGGCGGCCGGGTGCTCGATCCGAACGCGCCGGACCGCAAGCGGCGCGCGCCGGCGCGGATGCAGTGGCTGCAAGGCGTGGCCCGGATGCTGGATGGCGGCGGGTTGCAACCGCTGCTGGCGCAGGCCGCGCTGGGGCTGGACGAGACGACGCTGCAGCGCCTGACCGGCAAGCCGGTGCGCGACCTGGCGGCGCCCGAGGGGGCGACCTGGATCGAGCCGCGCGCGCCGCAGGGCGTGCGCACGCTGATCCTGGCCACGCACCAGGAAGCGCTGCGGGCGCGGGTGGAGCAGGCGCTGGCCACGTTCCACCAGGGCGCGCCGGACGAACCCGGGCCGGACGGCTCGCGCCTGCGCCGCATGGCCTTGCCGGCGGCGCCCGAGGCGCTGTGGCAGGGTCTGCTGGACGATCTGCGGCAGCAGGGCCGGGTGCTGCGCAACGGGCCGTGGCTGCATCTGCCGGGCCACACCGCCGCGCTGGCCGAGGCCGAGGCGCAGCTGGCGCAACGCCTGCTGCCGCTGCTGGCGGCGGGGGCCTACGACCCGCCTTGGGTGCGCGACCTGGCGCGGTCGCTGGCCGAGCCGGAAGAACGGGTGCGCCAGGTGCTGCGCAAGCTGCTGCGGCGCGGGGACGTGGCGCAAGTGGTGAAGGATCTGTTCTATCACCGCGAGCGGGTGGCGGAGCTGGTGGCGCTGGCGGTCGAGCTGGCCGGAAAGCCGGAAGGGCTGAACGCGGCGGCCTTCCGGGACGCCACGGGGCTGGGACGCAAACGGGCGATTCAGATCCTGGAGTTCTTCGATCGGACGGGGCTGACGCGGCGGGTGCGGGACACGCATGTGCTGCGCGCCGATAGCGCGTATCTCGGGGCGAGTCAGGCGGTATCATAGGCGGGTCTTTCTGGAAGGCATCCGTGTCCGGTGGCACGGCCGGGCTTCAAACCCGGTTGGGGGCGTCAGACGTTCCCAGGTAGGTTCGACTCCTGCTGCCTTCCGCCATTCTTACCCGTGATGGTCGTCCGGCTAAAAATAGGCGGACCGGTCTTGTATTGATGCGTTCGGCCCCCCCTGGCCCCGTAATCCGGCGTAGTTTACCGATCCACCCGCGCCTGTTGGACGATGGATCCAATATCGAAGACCAATGGCAAGACCCTGGTTCAAGGCGCGAGGATTCAAGCGCCTACGCATCACCGGATATGAACCACGTCGACCCCATTGCGCCACAGATCAGTCTGATCATCCCCGTTTACAACTGCGAGCGGTTTCTTCCCCACCAACTGGACGCGCTGCTGGGCGATGCCGCGATGAGCATGGAGGTGATTGCGGTCGATGACGGTTCCTCCGATGGTGGCATGGCGATCATGCAGGCCTACGCCGCCAGGGATGCCCGCCTGCGCATCATCAAACAGGCTCATCTCGGGCAGGGCGCCGCAAGGAATGCGGGCCTGCGGGCGGCGCGCGGCACCTGGATTGCCTTCGCCGATGCCGATGACGTGCTGCCCGTGGCGGATCTCGCGGCTTGGCATGAACAGGTCATCTCGCAGGATCTGGATGTGTTGATCGGAAACGCGTATCGGTTCACGGACACGCCGCCTCCCGCTCCCCGTCCTCCCGTCCTGACACGCCAGCCCGTCGCCCGGACGATGACCGGCCAGGACTGGATCGCCCACTGTGTCGGCGTCGGCGAATGGCCGCATTACGTCTGCCTGCAACTGGTCAGGCGTGAACTCATCACCCGGCACCGGCTGGCGTTCGACCCCACGATATTCCACGAAGACATTCTCTGGACCGCCGATCTCGCCCTCGTCGCCAAGCGGATTGGCTTCGCGCCCGAACCCGTGTACGGCTATCGCCGCAACCCCGATTCGACAACGCTCTCGCCGTCACCCCAGGTCCGCCAGTGGCGCGGCATCAGCTACGTCCATATCATCGGCACCTTGCTTGCTGTCTCCTCAAGGCAAGAACTCGGCCGCAGGACGCGTATCTCGATCGCCCGCCACGTGCTGCATGAACTTCTGTGCTTCGTGAATCTGCTACGCAAGGACGTGGACAATCCGCAGATGCGGGCGCACCTCGCGCGCGCCATGCTCGATCTTCGCGCCTGGCCGCGGCTGGTTCGCCACGCGCGCGGTGTCGCCGATCTTCGACGCCTGCTCAAGGCGTATTGGCGGCTGCGACGAATGGCCCGGGCCGAAAGCTCAGTCGCCGCCGACGCGGCCGCCAGCCGGTAGCCAGAGCCTAAGCGCGCAGCATCCGGGTGACGACGCTGCTGACGTTCTCGGCTTTCCAGTCCAGGGCACCCAGGTGCCAGTGGCGGATGCTGCCGCCGCGGTCGACGAGGTAGTTGGCGGGCAGGCCCACGGCGTCCCATTTCTTGGAGACGGTGCTGTTGCGGTCGTGCAGCACGGCGCCGGCGACGGGCCATTTGGCCAGGAAGGTGGTGATCTTGCCGAGGGCTTCGCCGACGTTGACGGCGACCAGGCGCAGGCCTTCTTCGCGGTGGCGCCGGGCCATGGCGGACATGAGGGGAATTTCGTCGCGGCAGGGATTGCACCAGGTGGCCCAGAAGCTGACGATGACGACGTTGCCGCGCCAGTTGGCAAGCTTCTGTTCGCGGCCGGAGAGGTCGGGCAGGACCAGGGGCGGGGTGGCGGCGGTCCAGGGGGCCCAGTCGGGGCCGGTGGCGAGCTTGAGGGCGCTGTCGCTGGCGGCGGCGCGGGCCCAGGCGGGCAGCGCCGCCAGCGACAGGGCGGATTGCAGCAGTTGGCGGCGGCTGGGCATGGCGCGGCCGGTTCAGGTGGACAGGGGGCGGGCGGTCAGGGTGTAGCGGAAGCGGTCGGGGTCGAGGCTGTCCAGGCGGCCGTCGGCGGTTTCGCCGTTGGGGTACATCAGGAATGGCACCGGGCCGTGGGCGGAGCCGGGCAGGGCGACGTCGTGGCCGTGGTTGTAGGCCACCCAGTTCATTTCCCAGGCGCCGAACAGCATGACGCGGGCGCTGCGCACGCGGGCGTCGGTGGCGGGCAGGTCGCCGGGCGGTTCTTCCAGCATGACCTTGCGCACGTCGGCCGGGTCCACCGGGATCCAGCCATAGCCGTCGGCGTAGAACTCGGCGCGGCAATGCTGCGCGCGGGTGACGTCGCCGGCCTTGCCCAGGCTCTTGTAGCCGAGCTGCGAGTCGGCCACGCGCAGGCCGTAGGCGTCGCGGGCGGGGATGCCGGAGGCCCGCGCCAGCGCGACGAACAGCGCGTTGATGTCGGCGCACTTGCCGTTCAGGTCGTTGGCGGTGAGCATGTAGCGCACGTCGCCGGTGCCGCAGCCGCGGGTGGAGGCGGTGCGGCAGGTGTTGTCGACCACCCAGTCATAGATCGCCCGGGCCCGCGCCAGCGTGCCCTGGTGGCCCTGGGTGATGCGGTCGGCGGTGGCCTTGACGATGCCGTCGGTGGGCAGCAGCTCGGTGGGCTGGATGAACTCGCGCAGGGTGGCGGCGCTTTCGCGCGGGGCGCCGGGGGACGGCTGGGTCAGGTCGACGCGGCGGTTGCGGGTCTGGAAGCGGCTGGTCACGGTGACCTCGCGCGGCGCCTGGGCGTCGGGCCATTGCACCGCCAGCATGCGCACGTCGTAGCCGGGGGACTGCGCCAGCTGCGCGCTGCCGCCGCCGCTGACCAGCCAGGCGCTTTGCGCGCCGCGCTGGTAGGACGTGTCGGCGGCGTAGGGCAGGGGTATCCAGAGGCGCGGATGGGCGCCGGGGTCGAGCACCTGGATGTGGGTGGTCAGTTCGAAGCCGCGCCAGTCGGCGCTGATGGGCGCCTGCTCGGCGCGTGCGGCCAGGGGCAAGGCCGCCTGGGCGGCGCACAGGGCGCCCGAGAAACGGAGGAAGTGTCGGCGATCCATAAAGCCCTCACGCACGGTGAAGTTTGGCTGTCGGTGCGCCCGGTGGCGGGCGGCCGTCCGTTGCTGCCTGCTGCCAGATCATCATAGGGCCATTCGGGGGCGCGATGCTATCCTTTTCCCATCACCTATGGAGAGACTGACATGACCCAGGATGCTGCGTCCGCGGCGGTGCCGCGCTTGACCTCGCTGTCCCATGGCGGCGGCTGTGGCTGCAAGATCGCGCCCGGCGTGCTGTCGCAATTGCTGGCGCGTTTCGGGCCGGCCGCCAGCTACCCCAACCTGCTGGTGGGCACCGAGACGGCCGACGATGCCGCCGTCTACCGGCTCAACGACGAGCAGGCCCTGATCGCGACCACCGACTTCTTCATGCCGATCGTCGACGATCCCTACGACTTCGGCCGCATCGCGGCCACCAACGCGCTGTCCGACGTGTACGCCATGGGCGGCACGCCGATCATGGCGCTGGCGATTGTCGGCATGCCCATCAATGTGCTGCCGCACGGCGTCATCGCCGACATCCTGCGCGGCGGCGAATCGGTCTGCAAGGACGCCGGCATTCCGGTGGCCGGCGGCCACAGCATCGATTCGGTCGAGCCGATCTACGGCCTGGCGGCGATGGGGCTGGTGCATCCGGACCGCATCAAGCGCAACGCCGACGCTCGCGCCGGTGACGTACTGGTGCTGGGCAAGGGCCTGGGCGTGGGCATCCTGTCGGCGGCGCTCAAGAAGAACCGCCTGAACGCGGACGGCTACCGCGTGATGATCGAGACGACCACGCGCCTGAACCGGCCGGGCGCGGCCCTGGCGGCGCTGGACGGCGTGCACGCCATCACCGACGTCACCGGCTTCGGCCTGCTGGGCCACACGCTGGAGATGGCGCGCGGCGCGGGGCTGACCGCGACCCTGCGGCGCGAGGCCCTGCCGTGGCTGCCGGGCGTGCAGGCCTTTGCCGCCGACGGCGTGATCACCGGCGCGTCGGGCCGCAACTGGGCCTCGTATGGCGAATCGGTGCGGCTGGCGGCCGGCGTGACCGACGTCGAGCGGGCCTTGCTGACCGATCCGCAGACCTCCGGCGGCCTGCTGGTGGCGTGCGCGCCGCAAGCGGCGCAGGCGGTGCTGGATCTGTTCCGCGAACAGGGTTTCGCCGACGCCGCGGTGGTCGGCGAGATGACGGCGGGCGACCCACTGGTGCGGGTCGACTAGCGCGCATCGCGACGGCGCGGCCGGGCGTGCCGGGCCGGGCCGCGCCGCGGCTCAGGGCCGCTCCGGGCGCGATGGCAGCTGGTGCTGCACCTGGTAGTTGATCTGCCATTGCAGCAGCGGACCGTAGGCGTCGAGCCGAGCCTGTTCGGCCGCCTGGGCCGGCGTGGCGTCGCGTTCGGCCGCCAGCGCCAGGCCGGCGCCATCGGCCCAGGGCAGGATGCGGCCGGGACGGTCGCGCAGGTAGGCGCCGTCGCGCGTGATCAGCAGGCGTGGATTGTTAAAGCCGAAGCACCATTGCGGGTCGGGTTGAGCCGCCAGCAGGTCGCAGCCGCTGCGGAAATAGGGCGTGTCCGGCAGGCTCAGCTGATACAGCGTCGGCAGGATGTCCTTGTGGCTGCCGGGGCGCGCGGGATCGTAGGTCGACTGCCCGCGATAGGCGCGCGGCACATACAGGTAGAACGGCACGGCGCGCGCCAGCACGGCATCGCTGTCGAGCGCGTAGTCGACGCCCAGGATGTTGTGGTCGCCGGTGACGGCGACGATGGTGTTGGCGCCGTTGGGCGAGGCCTTCAGGCGGGTCAGGAAATGGCCCAGCTGATCGTTGGCGTAGCGCAGCGTGTCGAAGGCCTCGTCCAGGCCGGTCCAGCCGGCGTAGTAGGGCAGCCGTTCGATGTCGTCCAGGTCGAGGCCGCCGCGTTGGCCGCCCTCGGGCACCAGGAAGGGCGGATGATGGGTGGTGGACAGGGCCATGACGAGCAGGCGCTCGCCGTCGCGGTCTGCCCGCGCCAGCCGCTCGCCGATGTAGCGGAACATGTATTCGTCCGGCACGCCCCAGACCCCGGGCTGCGCCTCGGGGTAGCGCTGCCGCAATGTCAGCTGGTCGACGAATTCCTGCGCGCCCAGGTGGCTGGCGAAGCGGCCCAGGTTGCGCCAGGTGGCCGTGCCCGAAGTGACGAACACCACGCGGTAGCCGCGCGCCAAGAACGGCGCGAAGGCGTTGCTGGCGAAGGTGGCGTTGGCCGCCGACGACTGGCTCGTGGCCGGCATCGGGCTGCGCACCAGCAGGCGGCTGAGGGTGTCGATGGTGCCGTTGCCCTCGGACAGGAAACGGTCGAAGCGCCAGTCCTCGCGCCAGTGCGGCCGCAGCGCGCCCAGCAGGTCGCGGCCGGGGCGGTCGTACATGTTCATGTGATGGCCCATGCTCTCCATCACCTGCAGCACCACGTGCGGCGGCCGCTCGCGCGCCTGCGGGTTGGCGCCGGTCGTGGCCATGAAGGGCTGCAGGCCCTGGCCCGACCTTCCCAGGAAACGCTGGTAGAGCTGCGCGCCCTCGTCGTCGACGACGCTCGTGAAGCGCTTGTCGTTGTCGCGCTCGGACAGCGCCCAGAAGAAGGCCGAAATGCCGTTGGGCGCGATGTCGTTGAGCAATCGCAGCGAGGAAATGCCGGTGTCGTCCTTGTTGAGCGGGAAGGCGCCGAGCGAGCCGCGGCAGGCCAGCACGGTCACGCCCAGGATCAGCAGCATCCGCAAGGCGCTGGGCGCCAGCGGCCGCCGCGCCAGCCGCGCGCGCAGCACCCGGGCGCGCCAGCGGCACGCCAGCCAGCTGGTGCCGGCCAGCACCGCCGCCAGCAGCGCCAGCGTGCGCAGCACCGGATAGCCGTGCCACAGCGTCGCCACGATGGCGCGGGTATCGTCGTCGATCAGGCCGAACACGAAGATGTCGATCGAGCGCGAGAAGGTGGCGAAGTAGCACACGCTCACCACCGTGCTGGCGGCGAACAGCGTCGCCAGCACGGCGCCCAGGTAGGGCAGGCAACGCAGCCACAGGGCCTGCGCCGCCGGGCGCGCGGCCAGCAGCAGGGCGGCCAGCAGCGGCGCCGAGAATGCGATGGCCGCGACCTTGATGTCGAACAGCAGGCCGATCGCCAGGGTGCGGTTGATGTCCTGCGGCAGCGCCGCATAGGCGCCCGGCGGCGCATAGGCCGCCAGCAGGTAGGCGCGGCCGGCGCCTTGCGCCAGCACCGACACCAGCCACGGCGCCAGCAGGATCAGGAAGGAACGCTGGAAGTTGATGAACCAGGCTTGCCAGGCGTCCGCGGAACGGAAGCGCTTCATCTGCGTCATGAAAGAAATGCGGGGCGTTGCCGGAAAGCGGCGGCAACAGGCCGCGCCCGCCGTCGGGACGGTGGGTACGGGGTTCATTCGCAGGGGAGCTCGGAGCCGTGCGGGGATGCAGGCCGCAATCTACAGGAGGGGCAGCGCGAATCTATGAAGGTTTGTATAGAACTTGTAGCGCGCTGCCCAGACCATCAGCCGGTGCGTCGGTCTGAAAGGACGGCATGTCCGCCGGCGCCCGCCATTTGTCGGGCTTATTCCGGGGTCAGCAGGCTCGCCGTCGTGGCGGCCTGCTGCACCAGCCAGCGCGTCACGATCTCGGCGTCGGGCGTGCTGCGGCGCGCGTTGCGCACCAGCCAGTAGGCATGTTCGGTGGCATCGGCGGGTTGGCCGCCGACCGTGGCCAGGCGGTGGTCGGCCAGCATTGGCGCGATCAGCGCCAGCCGCCCCAGCGCGATGCCATGGCCGGCCAGGGCCGCATGCACGATCTGGTCGTACTGGTTGAAGCGCAGCATGCCCTTGGGCCGCACGCGGCCCAGGCCGCGCGCATTGAGCCATTCGGACCACTGCAGCCAGGGACGGGTGGGGTCGTCGAACTCCAGCAGCACGTGGCGCTGCAGCTCGCGCGCGTCCAGGGCGCGGGCCTTGAGCGAGGGATGCGCCACCGGCACCACCGATTCGCCGAACAGCCAGACCGCGCCGTCCGGCACCGTGTCGCGCAGGCTGTAGCGGATGGCGATGTCGACGCTCTCGCGGTCGATGTCGATGACGCGGTTGTCGGCCGCGACGCGCACGTCGATGTTGGGATAGGCGGCCTGGAAGTCGCCCAGCCGCGGCAGCAGCCAGAGCGAGGCCACGCCGATGGTGGTGGTGACGGTGACCGGGGTGCGGCGCTCCGGCGCGCGCAGTTGCTCGGTGAGGTCGCCCAGCTGGCTGAGCCACGCGTCCGCCATGCGGAACAGCTGCGCGCCCTCGGACGTGAACGAGACGCTGCGAAAGCCCCGCAGCAGCAGCGGCACGCCCAGGTGCGCTTCCAGCGCCCGGATCTGCCGGCTGACGGCCGATTGCGTCACGTGCAGGTCCTGCGCCGCCAGCGTGATGCTCATGCGCCGGCCCACGGCGACGAAGCCTCGGACCAGATCAAGCGGGGGAAGTTTGGCCAGCGGGTATGACATTCGTGAAACTCATGCGTAGGCGGCGGAAATTTCGCTTGTGCAATATAACGCCTGCGGCGTCCAATATGACTCGGACGACGGGTGAAGCGAAGGCGATTCGGCCAGGCCCGCCGGCCTGGTTTCCCAGTTCCCCCTGCCGTTGGAGCTTGTGTCATGAATGCGCCCCTGTCCGCCCCGCCCCGCCTCGAGATGTGGTTCGATTTCGCCAGTCCCTACAGCTATCTGGCGATCGAGCGTATCGGCGAGCTGGCGGCGCGGGCGGAGGTACGGGTCGACCTGCGGCCGTTCTTGCTGGGGCCGATCTTCCAGGCCCAGGGCTGGAACGACACGCCGTTCCGGCTGTTTCCCGGCAAGGGCGCCTACATGATGCGCGACATCGCGCGCCTGGCCGAAAAGTACGGCGTGCCCTACAACCGGCCGCGCCTGTTCCCGCGCATGAGCGTGCTGCCGGCGCGCATCGCGCTGCTGGGCGAGGACGAACCGTGGGGCCGTGATTTCTGCCTGGCGGTGTTCCGCGCCAATTTCCAGCGCGACGAGGACATCCAGGCCGAGGACGTGGTGCACGCGCTGCTGACCGGGCTGTCGCTGGACGCCGACGCGCTGATCGCGCGCGGCAAGTCGGAAGCCGCCAAGGAGGCGCTGCGCCGCCGCGTCGACGAGGCCCGTCACCTGGGCCTGTTCGGGGCGCCGACCTTCCTGGTGGACGGCGAGATGTTCTGGGGCAACGACCGCCTCGAGGACGCGCTCGAATGGACCCGCCGCGCGCCCGTCAGCGCCTGGGCCGCCGCGGCCGGCTGACGCTGCCGGTTTCAGGTCCGTCTTGCCATCGCCGCCGCCGCGCGGCCACCTTGCAGATTTCTTCCGTCAACGCTTTATCCGCAATGAAAAACAGCAGCAGTCCGCTACGTGGCGCACCCATGCCGGGTGGCCGTTCGTTCACGCAATTTCGCGCCGCGCGCATCCGCCGCGTGTCGTTCCAGTGGCAACAACAGGAGGCCTGTGGCGCCGAGCCGGCAGGCAAGGGCGGCGGGCCGCGGCGTTCCTGACGCGCCGCGTCCGCCGGGCCGCCCCGGGCGCCGGCTTCAACCGCGCGTGACCGGGGCCACGTTGGCCCACTCCTCGTCCGAATACAGGCGCGAGCGCAGCAGGAAGCGCCTGCCCTCGGCGCTGTCGAGCGAGAACGCGCCGCCGCGTCCGGGCACCGCGTCGATGATGAGCTGGGTGTGCTCCCAGTAGGCGAACTGGTCTTCGCCCATGTAGAACGGGCAGCCCTCCAGTTCGCCGAGCAGCACGTCCGAGCCGCCCACCATGAATTCGCCCAGGGCATAGCACATGGGCGAGCTGCCATCGCAGCAGCCGCCCGACTGATGGAACATCAGCGCGCCGTGCTTGGCGCGCAAGGTGTCGATCAGTTCGCGGGCCGCGTCGGTGGCCACCACGCGCGCAGTGATCTCAGGCATGACCAGCCTCCCATGGCCCGCGCCGGGTGCCGGCCCGGCGCGGCCCTCGACGCGTCAGAAGAAGCCCAGCTTCTTGGGCGAGTAGCTCACCAGCAGGTTCTTGGTTTGCTGGTAGTGGTTGAGCATCATCTTGTGGTTCTCGCGGCCGATGCCCGACTGCTTGTAGCCGCCGAACGCGGCGTGCGCCGGATAGGCGTGGTAGCAGTTGGTCCAGACCCGGCCGGCCTTGATGGCGCGGCCCATGCGATAGCACGTGTTGGCGTCGCGCGACCAGACCCCCGCGCCCAGGCCGTAGAGCGTGTCGTTGGCCAGCGCCAGCGCGTCGTCGGCGTCCTTGAACGTGGTCACCGCCACCACCGGCCCGAAGATCTCTTCCTGGAACACCCGCATCTTGTTGTGGCCCTTGAAGACGGTGGGCTGCACGTAGTAGCCGCCTTCGAGCGCGCCCTGCATCCTGGCGCGCTCGCCGCCGGCCAGCACCGCGGCGCCTTCCTGCTTGCCGATGTCCAGGTACGACAGGATCTTCTCCAGCTGCTCGGTGGAGGCCTGCGCGCCCAGCATGGTGTCGGCGTCCAGCGGGTTGCCCTGCTTGATCTCGGCCACGCGCTTGAGCGCGCGCTCCATGAACTTGTCGTAGAGCGATTCCTGGATCAGCGCGCGGCTGGGGCAGGTGCAGACCTCGCCCTGGTTCAGCGCGAACATGACGAAGCCTTCGACCGCCTTGTCGAGGAAGTCGTCGTCCTGCGCGGCCACGTCGGCAAAGAAGATGTTGGGCGACTTGCCGCCCAGCTCCAGCGTCACCGGAATGATGTTCTGCGACGCGTACTGCATGATCAGGCGGCCGGTGGTGGTCTCGCCGGTGAAGGCGATCTTGGCGATGCGCTTGCTCGAGGCCAGCGGCTTGCCGGCTTCCAGGCCGAAGCCGGTGACCACGTTGACCACGCCCGGGGGCAGCAGGTCGCCGATCAGTTCCATCAGCAGCAGGATGCCCAGCGGCGTCTGCTCGGCCGGCTTGAGCACCACGCAGTTGCCCGCCGCCAGCGCCGGCGCCAGCTTCCAGGCGGCCATCAGGATGGGGAAGTTCCACGGGATGATCTGGCCGACCACGCCCAGCGGCTCGTTGAAATGGTAGGCCACGGTGTCGTGGTCGATCTCGGACAGCCCGCCTTCCTGGCTGCGGATGCACGAGGCGAAGTAGCGGAAGTGGTCGATCGCCAGCGGGATGTCGGCGGCGCGGGCCTCGCGGATCGGCTTGCCGTTGTCCCAGGTCTCGGCGGTGGCCAGGCGTTCCAGGTTGGCTTCCATGACGTCGGCGATGCGCATCAGGATCTGCGCGCGTTGTGCCGCCGGGGTCGCACCCCATTTGGGTGCGGCGCGGTGCGCGGCATCCAGCGCCAGGTCGATGTCGCGCTCCTTCGAGCGGGCGTTGCGGCTCAGCACCTGGCCCGTGACCGGCGTGACGTTGTCGAAGTATTCGCCATCGGCGGGCTTCTGCCATTTGCCGTCGATGAAGTTGTCGTACTGCGTTCTGAGATCCAGGCGCGTGCCATAGGATTCGGGGGTGACGCGGGTCGCGATGTCCATGCTTGTCTCCGGTATTGTGGGAATGACGGCAGTCGGGTGCCTGCTTCTCCTGAAGCAAATCGCGTGCCATCGGGGGGTTATCCGCTGGACAAGCGCGCGTGCCGCGTGCGAAAGTAGATTTCCACGCGCCGGCAAAGGGCGTGGGCGGCGCATTGCCGCCCCAGGGTGTCGCGTTTCGCGACAGTGTCGCGGAACAGGTGTCGCAGAACACCGTCCAAGGAGACATGCATGGCCAGTCAATCCCGTCGGCAATCGCTGACGCAAGCGCGCCAGCTGTTCAACCAGCAGGGCGTCGTGCCCGGCGGGCTGGTCGCCGAGCCCATCCTGCGGTCCTGGCGCCGTTGCGCCGATCTGGGCTTCGACATGCGCGGCGCGCGCCGCGCCGAGCCCATGACGGCCGGCGAGCTGCGCGAGGCGCGTGAACGCAACGAGGCGCTGCGGCGCCTGTCCGAACCGGCCATGTCGCTCCTGCGGCGCGAAGGCGGCAGCGACGGGCTGGTGATCCTGTCCGATGCGCAGGGCCTGGTGCTCGACAGCGACGGCGACATCGATTTCGCGCAGCGCGCCTCGCGCGTGGCGCTCATGCCCGGCGCCCCGTGGGACGAGGCCGCCGCCGGCACCAACGCCATCGGCACCGCGCTGGTGGAAGGCCGGCCCATCGTCGTCGACGGCGCCGAACACTATTTCGAACCCAACCGCATCCTGACCTGCGCCGCCGTGCCCATCACCGACAGCGAAGGGCGCATGCTGGGCGTGCTGGACCTGTCGAGCCCGGCGCGCGCGATCCGTCCCGACGTGCTGGCGCTGGTGCGCGCGGCGGTCGACCTGATCGAGCATCAGCTGTTCGACGCGGCGCACGAGCCGTGCGCGGTGCTGCGCTTGCACGCCGACCGCTCGGGCCTGGGCACGCCCGGCGAGGCCCTGCTGGCCTTCCAGGGCGACCTGCTGGTGGGCGCCAACCGCCGCGCCTTGCAGATGCTGGGGCTGGCGCCCACGGCGCTGGGCGTGTATCGCTACGGCGACCTGTTCGATGGCGACCTCGACCACAGCCCCGACGCGGCCGGCCGGGTGCATGCGCGTTCCGGCGCGGTCTATCACGCGCGCCTGCGCCTGCCGCGCGCCCGTGCGCCGCTGACGCCGCTGGCGCCGCAACCGACCCTGCGCCTGCCCGCGG
>NZ_CADIJR010000076.1 GCF_902859645.1 Achromobacter insuavis
AGCAACGCGCCCGCGGCCCTGTACGTGACGGCGCGCCAGCGCGGCGGCCGCGACGAGGCGGTGGTGCTCGATGCCGCCGGCGCCGACCGGCGGGTGCTGCCGATGCCCGCGCGCGGCCACAGCTTCGCGATCGACGCGGCCGGCGAACGCGCCGTGGTGTTCGGCCGCCAGCCGGGCTTTTTCGCCCTGGCGTTCGACCTGCGCGGCGAGCGCGCGCCGCTCGAACTGCCATTGCCCGAGGACCGTCATTTCTTCGGCCACGGCGCCTATTTCGACGGCGCCCGCCTGCTGGCCGCGACCGAGAACGACTTCGACGGCGGCCGCGGCGTGCTGGGCATCTATGACGCCACGCCGGGCGGCGGCTACCGCCGCGTCGGCGAGTTCGACAGCGGCGGCATCGGTCCGCACGAAGTGGTGCTGATGCCCGACGGCAAGACGCTGTGCGTGGCCAACGGCGGCATCCTGACCCACCCCGACTACGGCAAGCTCGAACTCAACCTGGACACCATGCGGCCGTCGCTGGCCTATATCGACACGGCCAGCGGCCGCCTGCTGGAAAAGGTCGAACTGGCGCCGGCACTGCATCGCCTGTCGATCCGCCACCTGGCGCTGGCGGCCGACGGCACGGTGTGGTTCGGCTGCCAGTACATGGGCCCCGCCGGCGACCGGCCGGCCCTGGTCGGCCGTCACCGGCGCGGCGCCCAACCGGAACTGTTCGCCGGCCCGGCGCCGACGCTGCGCGAGATGCGCAACTACGTCGGCTCGGTGGCGGCGGACGCGGCCGGCGGCATCATCGCCACCTCCAGCCCGGTGGGCGGGCGCGTGCTGTACTGGGACGCGGCCAGCGGGCGCTGGCTGGGCGAGACGCGGCTGGCCGATGGCTGCGGCGTGGCGCCGGCGCAAGGCGGCGGCTTTCTCGTCAGCAGCGGCCTGGGCGCCATGCTGCGCACCGACGCCGCGGGCGCCGAGCAGCCGTTGCTGGCGCCGTCGCGCGAGCGCGCCTGGGACAACCATTTTCGCCAGGCGTCGGGCGCGGCCTGAGCGGCCGCGTCCTTACAAAGCTTGACACAACGAGGGGCCGCAGCGGCCCATTCCTTCAAGCGCATCTGATAAAGTTTTCGGCTGTCTTTTTTTGCAAGAGGGAGCGACAACGATGGAAGACGCCTTGAAGGAATTCAATGCCTGGGCGCCCAAGCTGGTGGACCTGGGCATCAATCTGCTGGTCGCTTTGCTGATCCTGGTCATCGGCTGGTGGGTCTCGGCGCTGCTGGGACGCTGGGTGCGGCGCATCGCCACCCGTTCCAGCAAGATCGATCCGACCATCGTGCCGATGTTCTACAGCACCGTGGTCTGGACGGTGCGCATTTTCACGCTGATCGCGGTGCTGGCGCGCTTCGGGGTGCAGACCGCCAGCCTGATCGCGGTGCTCGGCGCCGCCGGCCTGGCCGTCGGCCTGGCGCTGCAGGGCACGCTGCAGAACATCGCGGCCGGCATCATGCTGCTGATCCTGCGCCCGGTGCGCGCCGGCGAATACGTGGGCCTGAGCACCGGCGCCGAAGGCACGGTCGAAGAGGTCGGCCTGTTCCTGACGCGCCTGATCCAGGTCGACGGCATCCACCTGACGCTGCCCAACAGCACCGTCTGGAACGCCACCATCACCAACTACAGCCGCAACAAGACGCGCCGCCTGGATATCCCGGTGCCGGTGCGCTATGGCGACGACCTGAACGCGGTGCTGGCCAAGCTGCAGGGCATCGTCGCGGCCAACCCCAATGCGTTGAAGGATCCGCAGCCGCTGGTCAAGGTGGTGGACTACAAGGAAAACGGCGTGGTCGTGAACGTGCGCGTGTGGGCCGAGGCCGGCAAGTACTGGGACCTGCGCTGGGGCCTGTACCAGGAAATCCGCAGCTCGCTGGAGGCCGCCGGCTTCCAGGCGCCGATCCCGCTGCGCGAGATCCAGAATCCCAAGACCGGCGCCCCGGCCTGACAGGCGGCGCCAACGAAAAGGGCGTTCGCGCGATGCGCGGACGCCCTTTTTTTCATTGTGGCCGGCGCGGACATCATGCCGCGCGCGGTCGTGGCATCGTCGGCGCGCGGCCGTGCGGACCGCGTCAGGCCTGCACGGCGAGCCGCGCCAATTCGGCCTTGATCCAGCCGGCGATCTCGCGCTGGCGCTGGGCCGGCATGCGGTCGATGATGGCCGTGACGCTGACCGCCAGCAGCGGCGCGCCATGGCTGTCGAGCAGGGCGCAGCCCACGCCCAGCGCGCCGCGCACGGCGTGGTTGCCCACCACCGAATAGCCGCGCGCGCGGGTGTTTTCGATCAGGCGGAACATTTCCTGAGGCGTCATGCCGCCGTATTCGTCGAGCCGGCTGGAATTGCGTTCGACGATGCCGCGGGCGACGTCGTCGGACAGCGCCGCCAGCAGCGCCATGCCGCCCGAGCCCACGCCCAGCGGCTGGCGCTTGCCGGCGTAGGTCGCCAGGATTTGCACCGGATAGCTGCCGATCTCGCGATGCAGGCTGATGGAATCGTCCTCGTCGCGCACCACCAGGAACACGGCGTCGCCGGTGCGGTCGGCCAGGCGCCGCAGCACCGGCAGCAGCTGGCGCACGCGCGGGTCGCGAGATCGGGTGTCGGGGTCCACCGCCAGCTGGGCGCGGTATTTCTTGGTGCCCGTCACCGGCAGCACCAGGCCGGCGTCGAGCAGGGCCGCCAGCAGCCGGTAGATGGTGGGGCGCTGAATGCCCGTCAGGCGGGCAATATCGGTCACGCTGAGGCCGTCAGGCCCCTGGTCCCGCAGGGCGGCCAGAACGGCCAGCCCGCGCCGCAATGTGCGTGGGCCTGCGGCCGCGGCATCGCTGTCTTGCATGCAACTCTCTGAAAACTTGGGGGTTATTGCGTCTTGGTCAAGGGAAAACCATAGTCCGTAGCGTGGACTCTACCTTGATGCTCCTCTCGTGTATAGATCAGAATGCAGCATCCAATAATTCAAATCGTCCATGTAATGGACAGTATCAGCACGGAGACTATATGATGACCGGTCAAAAGCCTGGACTGCGGCGTCTTGCCGCCACGCTACTGGCTACCGCCGCAAGCGCTTTCGCCATGGGTTCCGCCCAGGCCGCCTATCCCGATAAACCTGTCCGCATCGTGGTCGGCTTTTCCGCCGGCGGCACCACCGATGTGATCGCCCGCATCATGGCCAAGGAGCTCACCGAGAGCCTGGGCCAGTCGTTCGTGGTCGAGAACAAGCCGGGCGCCGGCAGCAACATCGCCACCGACCAGGTGCAGCGCGCCGCGCCGGACGGCTACACGCTGCTGTTCGTGGCCGTCACCAGCGCCATCAACCAGACGCTGTACAAGAACGTCACGTTCGACCTGACGAAGGACTTCACCCCCGTGGCGCTGGGCGCCAAGGTGCCGAACATCCTGGTGGTCAACCCCCAGGTGCCGGTCAAGACGGTGCAGGAACTGGTCGATTACGCCAAGAAGAACCCGGGCAAGCTGGCGTTTGCCTCGTCGGGCAGCGGCACCTCGATCCACATGGCCGGCGAGCTGTTCAAGATGCAGGCCGGCATCGACGTGCTGCACGTGCCCTACAAGGGCAGCGCCCCGGCCATCACCGACCTGATCGGCGGCCAGGTGCAGTTCATGTTCGACAACATGCCGTCGGCCTGGCCGCACGCCCAGTCGGGCAAGCTGCGCGCGCTGGCGGTGACCACGGCCGAGCGCTCCAAGAGCGCGCCGGACCTGCCCACCATGAAGGAAGCGGGCTTCGCCAACTTCGACGTGTCGTCGTGGTTCGGCCTGATCGCGCCGGCCGGCACGCCGCCCGACGTGGTCAACAAGCTCAACGCCGCCATGGTCAAGGCGCTGGACAAGCCCGAAGTGCAACTGGCCTTCGAAAAGCTGGGCGCCGTGGGCGTCAAGACCACGCCGGCCGAATTCGGCCAGTTCATCAAGTCGGAAGTGGAAGGCTGGGCGCCGGTGGTCAAGGCGTCGGGCGCCAAGGTCGACTGAGCGCGCGCTTCGTGCCGCGGCGGGTCAACCGCCGGTGGCCGATGACGGGGGACGGGCGGATGCCCGTCCCTATTTTTTTGTATCGTCGTCGCGGCGGGCCGTCGCCAGCATCGCGGTGCAGACGCCGCGCATCATGTCGACCTCGTCGCGGGTCAGGGCGACCCGGGAAAAAAGGTGCCGCATGCGCGGCAGCAGCTTCTTGGGATGGGCCGGGTCCAGGAAGCGCACGCCCACCAGCGCCTCTTCCCAGTGCGTCAGGAAGGCCTGCACCGCCTCGCCGGAAGCCGGCTCGGCGCCGCGCGAGGGCGCCTGCGCGGTCGACGCCGGCAGCAGGGCGGCGCCCTGGTCCACCAGCAGCGCGTAGCGCAGCTCCCAGGCCGCCAGTTGCAGCGCCTGGGCCACGTTCAGCGAGCTGTACTCGGGGTTGGCCGGGATGTGGCAGATGCGGTGGCACAGCCCGATCTGGGCGTTGGTGAGGCCGGCGCGCTCGGTGCCCAGCACGATGGCGGCACAGCCCTCGGCGGTTTCCGCCAGATGGGCGCAGGCCAGGTCGGCCGCCTGGCGGATGTCGCAGGGCGGGGGGCCGAGGTCACGCACCCGGGCGGTCAGGGCGAACGCCAGGGTCACGGGCGCCAGCGCCTCTTCCAGGGTATCGTAGATACGCGCGTTTTCCAGCACGTCCAGGGCGCCGCTGGCCAGGGCCACGGCTTCCGGCTGGCTGGTCACATCGGCGAATTTGGGCCCCACCAGCACCAGTTCGGAGAAGCCCATGGTCTTGATCGCACGGGCCGCCGAACCGACGTTTCCGGGGTGGCTGGGGTTCACCATAATGAAGCGAACGCGTGAAAATGCTTGAGTCATTTAAAATGGCACGTTTGGCTTAGTGCCTTCCTGGTTTTTTGGGCCGTTTTCCCCCTGTCGGGGCGGCGGCGGACCCGGGAGGGCGGCTAGCGGCCTACCCACCGCATACGTACGGAATTTTATGCACCCGATGCTCAACATCGCCATCAAGGCGGCCCGGCGTGCCGGCACCATTATCAACCGTGCCAGCATGGATTTGGAACGACTCAGCGTGGCTCGCAAGGGGCCGCGCGATTATGTCACGGAAGTCGATCGCGCCGCCGAGGAGTCCATCGTCGAGACGCTGCGCGCCGCTTATCCGGATCACGCCGTCCTGGGCGAGGAATTCGGCTTGCAGGGCCCCGACCAGGCCGAGTTCCAGTGGATCATCGATCCGCTGGACGGCACCACCAACTTCATCCACGGCCTGCCCAACTACGCCGTGTCGATCGCGCTGACCCAGCGCGGCCAGGTCACGCAGGCGGTCATCTATGACCCGTCGCGCAACGAACTGTTCACCGCCAGCCGTGGCAGCGGCACGTTCCTGAACGACCGCCGCGTGCGCGTCTCGGGCCGCACCCGCTACCACGAGGCCCTGCTGGGCGCGCACTGGCCCAACTCGGGCGACCTGGAACAGGGCTCGGCCCGATTCCGCGCCATGGCCGAAGGCAGCACTGGCGTGCGCCGCCTGGGCGCCACCGTGCTGGACCTGGCCTATGTCGCCTGCGGCCGCCTGGACGGCTTCTGCGGCGTCGGCCTGAAGCCCTGGGACCTGGCGGCCGGCAGCCTGATGGTGCTGGAAGCCGGCGGCCTGGTCGCCGACTTCGACGGCGAGCAAGGCTGGATGGACTCCGGCAACGTGCTGGCCGCCAGCCCGAAGATCTTCACGCAGATGCTGTCGGCGCTGAACCCGACGCCGGCTGCCTGAGCGCGCTTCGGCCTGTCCACGAAAAACCGGCCTCGCGCCGGTTTTTTGTTTTGGGTGATGCGGTTTCGGCGTGTCTTGCGAGAATGGCCGGGGTGGACTGATTGCTCACGGTTCGGCCGGCCGCGGCCGGGTTCATGCGCTAAGGTCACGCCGGGAGTGACGCGGGGTGCCCGGCACCGAACGAATGGTCTGCCGGTGAGGAAGGCGCCTGCGTCTTCCTCATACGGAGGTGATCGCATGACAGGAAAAACGTCGATGCGGCCGGGCCGGGCCGGCGCATTGCCGGCCGGCTATGCCGGTATTCACGGCGATATCGTTGAACTACTCGATAGCGCTCGCCGGACCGCGGTCCGACGGGTCAATGCACTGATGACGGCGAGTTATTGGGCGATCGGCCAACGGATCGTCGACGCCGAGCAGAAAGGCAGGCGGCGGGCCGGCTACGGGGAACAGTTGATTCAACGGTTGTCCATTGACCTGACCGCCCGGTTCGGACGCGGATTCAGCGCCGACAACCTGGAGAACATGCGGGGATTCTTCCTTGCCTATCCTCCATCTGCAATTTCCGAGACAGTGTCTCGGAAATTCGACCTATCCGATCTGGCCCAGGCATTCGCACTGCCATGGTCGGCGTACGTACGGTTGCTATCGGTCAAGGATGGCCAGGCTCGCCGGTTCTACGAGGCGCATGCGCTGCGTGGCGGCTGGAGCGTGCGCCAGCTCGACCGGCAGATCGAAAGCCAGTTCTACGAGCGCACGGCATTGTCCAGGAACAAGGACGCGGTGCTGGCCAAGGCAGCGCTCGCGATGCCCGCGGATGCTGTCACCCCGGATGATGCGATCAAGGATCCGTATGTGCTGGAGTTTCTCGATCTCAAGGACGAATACTCGGAATCCGACCTGGAAACCGCCCTGACGCAGCGTCTGGAAGGTTTCCTGCTGGAACTTGGGGACGGCTTCACCTTCGTGGGACGGCAGCGTCGATTGCGCATCGACCAGACCTGGTATCGCGTGGATCTGCTGCTGTTTCATCGCAGGCTGCGCTGCCTGGTCATCATCGATCTGAAACTCGGCAGCTTGACCCACGCGGATGTGGGCCAGATGCATATGTACTGCAACTATGCGAAAGCGCACTGGGTGCTTGCTGACGAGAATCCACCGGTGGGGCTTATCCTGTGCGCGGACAAGGGCCGTGCGCTGGCGCAGTATGCGTTGGACGGACTGCCAACCCAGGTCATGGCAGCCAACTACCGTACCGTGTTGCCGGATGCTGCGTTGCTGCAGAGGGAACTGGAGGCCACGCGCAGGCGGTCGGTGTGCGTTGGGTCACCCTTCGCCGCCCTGCGACACCAGCCCCCCCTCGAGCGGCACGAACCACGCCCGCAGCCCCAGCTCGCGCACGATCGGCGCGGTCGCCTGCAGCGGCATCTGCGAGAACGCGGTGGACAGGGCGTCGGCCATGGTGGCGTTGGGCGCCATCACCGACACGCTCTGGTAGCGCGGCTGCGCGGCGCCGGTGCGGGGGTCGAACAGGTGTGTGTAGCGGCCCGCCGCATCCAGGGCGGTGCCGTAGCCGCCTGAGGTGGCCAGTGCCTGGTTGCGCACGGGCACCGAAGCCAGGATCCGCTGCGGCGCCCGGGGGTCGGCCAGCCCGACCCGCCAGTCGCCGGGCGACGCGCGGCGGTCCAGCCCGCGTATCTCGCCCATGTCGACCAGCGCGCGTTCCAGCCCGCCTTGCCTGAGCAGGCGCGTGATGCAATCGGTGATGTAGCCCTGGGCGATGCCGTTGAGCGTGATGCCCATCCCGGGCCGTTGCAGCGCGATACGACGGCTGTCCAGCGTCACGGCGTGATACGAGACGCGCGCCAGGGTCTGCGCCAGTTCGGCTTCGGACGGGCCTTGCGCTGCCGCGCCGGCCCGCGCGAAATGGCTGGCATACAGCTGCCAGAGCGGCTGCACGGTGGGGTCGAAGACGCCATCGGTCAGGCGGCTGTAGCGCAGTCCGTCGCCAAGCAGGCGCAGCAGGTCGGCGGGCGGATCGGCCAGGTAGCCCTGCCGGTTCAGCCGCGCCAGCGCGCTGTCGTCGCGGTACAGGCTGAATATGCCTTCCAGGCGATGCAGTTCTGCCAGCGCCTGCGCGATCAGTTGCCGCGCGGTGCGCGGGTCGGGATGGTAGAGCCGCAGCTCGGCATCCGCGCCTAGCGCGACGCCTTGCCAGGTGGTGGGAGCGATCGCGGCGGATGCGCGGCGCAAGGACAGGGGGGCGAGCGCCAGCGCGGACGTCGCGGCGGCGATGCCGATGAAACGGCGGCGGCGGGGATTCATGGCGGTGGACATGGCGGAATGGAGCGGCGTGGGGCGGCGGGCGGCCGCGCTACTGGGCGAAGACATAGGCTTCCGGAACCTCGGCATAGGCCACGACGCGGCCGCCGTGCGCTCGGGCGAAGGCCTCGGCGGGCGCGCGCAGCGAGAACGGCATGGCGTCTTCGGCGCCCATGCCGCCGACGAAGCGGCCCTCGATGACGTAGAACGCCTGGCGCGCGTCGATCCAGGCGGCCGGATCGGGCGCGCCGTCCGGCCCGGCAGTGGCCATGTCGTTCACGTAGATCGCGGTGATGGCCTTGGGCTCCTCGGGCAGCAGGGTGTAGGCGAACACCTGCTTGATCGACGAGAACCAGACCGGCGCCGGCCGGCCCTTGATGAAGATCTGTCCTTTCGGGCCGGCGTGGTCGGCCAGGGCCATGCCGCAGTAGTGGCCGACCGATTGCGACGTGACCGGCTGGGGCGGCGGCGGGGCGGCGGGCGCGGCGCCGTCGCCGCAGGCGGTCACGGCCAGCAGCGCGGCCAGGCAAAGGGAAAGCAGCAGGGGTCTCATAGCGGCCGGTTCCTGAACGACGCGATTGCCAGCAGGAAGGGCGCGGCGATCCACAGCAGCAGCGCCGCCACCAGCGCGGGCACGGGCAGGCTGGCCTGGTCGCTCACGCCCGCCATGCCGGCGTACAGCGAAATGTTCTCGAAGCCCGTCAGGTTGAGCAGGCGGTAGACGTCGGAGGGGTTGAGCAGCAGCAGCGCGTTGAGCAGGCCGGGGCTGACGTGGCGGCCCTGGTCGGCCGCCAGCAGGCCCAGCAGCGCCATGTCGTAGATCACCACGAAGAACAGCCACACGCCGACGGCGATGCCGGCCGCGGTGGCGCGTTCGCGCACCCGCGTGCTGATGAGGTAGCCCATGGCCAGGAAACTCGCGCCTAGCAGCACGCTGGCGCCGATCAGCAGCGCGAACGGCTGCCAGGCGGCCGGGTCCAGGCCGCCATAGGCCCATTGCAACGCCAGGCCGGCCGAGCCGTAGCCGGCGCCGGTGGCCAGCGCCAGGATCGCCAGGTGGCCGATGAACTTGCCCACCAGCACCTGCCAGCGTGCCACGGGGTAGCTCAGCAGCAGGGCCATGGTGCCGCGGTCGACTTCGCCGACCACCGCGTCGTAGGCCAGCAGCATGGCGATGAGCGGCACCAGGAAGATCGACAGGCTCGACAGGCTGACCACGGTGACGGTCAGCGGGTCGGCCTTGACGGTGCCGGTCGGCGAACTGCCCAGCAGGCCCAGGGCCAGCGCCAGCGCGCCCAGCAGCAGGGCGGTGGCGAGCACCCAGCGGTTGCGCAGGCCGTCGCGTATTTCCTTGCCGATGATGGTGCAGACGGCGTTCATATGTCTTCCCGTTCAAGCAGGTGGGCGTAGATGTCGTCCAGGCTGGGGGCCTGGATGTCGAGGTCGGCGATGGGCGCGGCGATGGCGCCGATGCCGCGGATGGCGTCGACCTTGTCGCGTTCCAGGCAGGCCAGTTCGTAGCGGCAGGCGTCGAGGCGGCGCCACGGCCGCGCCAGCACCGTGCCGGTCTGCGGCGAGGCCAGTGTCAGCCGGATGCGGATGGGCAGCCCGGTGGACTGGCGCAGCGCCGACATGGCGCCGTCGGCGATCTTCCGGCCGGCCTTCATGACGATGATGCGGTCGGCGTGGCCGGCCAGTTCCGACAGCGCATGGGTGCTGAGCAGGACGGTGGCGCCGGCGGCGCGCAGCTCGTGGACGATGTCGTAGAACATCAGGCGCGAGGCCGGGTCCAGCCCGGTGGTCGGTTCATCGAACAGCAGCACGCGCGGCTCGCCCAGCAGGGCCTGGGCCAGCGCCAGGCGTTGCCGCATGCCCTTGGAATAGCCGCCCACGCGGCGGTGGGCGGCGCCGGCGATGCCGACCTTCTCCAGCAGCGCGGGGTTGCCGGACAGCGGCCGGCGTTTGAGCCGGGCGTAGAACGCCAGCGTCTCCACGCCGGTCAGCGAGGGATGCAGCGCGACGGTTTCCGGCAGGTAGCCGATGCGGTCGCGCAGGCGTGCGGCGGCGCGGCTGTGGGCGTCTTCGCCGAACAGCGTGACGCGTCCGTGGGTGGGGCGGATCAGCCCCAGCACCAGCTTGATCAGCGTGCTCTTGCCGGCGCCGTTGTGGCCGGCCAGCGCCACGCACTCGCCTTGGCGCAGTTGCAGGTCGAGGCCGTCGATGGCGCGCTGCGCGCCATAGTGCTTGCTGACGCCGGCCAGCGTCACCAGGTCGGTATTCATGGAGTCTCCTTGGCGCGGGCGGCGGGGCGCGGCGGCGGCTGCATCAGCGGCGCGCTGTCGATAACGCCGCCCGGCAGGATGGCGGGAAATTGGGATTGGGCCCAGCGCACGATCGAGATCGAGGGGCTGTTGAGCAGGATGCGCGCGGCCGGCGCGCGCCACAGCAGCTGGTCGACCACGTCGTTGGGCCGGTAGGCGGTGTCGGCGATGCCGTCGCCGTCCAGGTCGAAGGCGGTGTTGTCGCTCCAGTAGTTGCCGCGGCCGTTCACCGCCCAGTCGAGCGTGCGGGTGCCGACGTACTTCACCTGGTTCTTGTTGTTCAGGAAGGCGTTGCCCGAGATCTGGTTGCCGTCCGACCCGGCGGTGTAGTGCACGCCGATCTCGCAGTTGGCGAAGCGGTTGTCGAGGAACGCGTTGTGGTTGGCGTTGTAGATGAACACGCACTTGCCGGCGCCATCGACCGTGTTGCCGGTGATGCGCGACTGGTTGGCGTAGTTCAGCATCAGGCCCTGCTCGCGGCTGCCGCGCGCGATGTTGCCCTGCACCACCAGGCGGTGCGAATACATGATGGCGTAGGCGATATCGTTGCCGCTCGAGACGTTGCCGCTGATCTCGCTGTCATTGGTGTACATGTAGTGGACCGCGTAGCGCAGGTCGTGGAAGTAGTTGCCGCTGAAGGTGTTCTGCTTGCTGGTGTTGACGAAGATGCCGTCGCGGCCCGCGGAGATGTCGTTGTCCAGCACTTGCGTGCCGGGCGTGTTCCACAGCGTGACGCCGTTGCCGCGCTCGGCCACGCGCAGCTCGCGGTTGCCGACGATGCGGTTGCCGGTCACCAATGCGTCATTGGGGCCCCACACGTGCACGCCCACCAGGTTGTCGAGGATGTCGTTGTGTTCGACCCGCGCGCGGTGCGCGCCGCGGTCCAGGAACACGCCGGCGTCCATGTCCGACAGGCTCAGCCCCGAACGCGTGACGGTCAGGTTGCGCAGCGTTACGTCCTCGGCCTTGACCCACAGCGTGCGGCCCCGGCGCGTGCCGGCGATGACGGCGGCGCGGTCGGGCGGCCCTTGCAGGGTCAGGGGCTTGTCGATGACGATGCCGCCGGTGTAGCTGCCGGGCGCCAGCACCAGCACGTCGCCGGGCTGGGCCGCGGCCACCGCCGCGGCCAGGTCCGCGCCCGCGGCGATGGCCACGGTGGCCGCCGCGCCGGCGGGCGCCCAGCCGAGCAGGCTCCCCAGCGCGGCCAGCGTGGCCAGCACGGCGGCGGTCCTCCTGCCGCCCCGGGTCAGGTTCGCGATGCACGTCATGGGCGTTACGCCGTCTTCTTGGGCAGGACCACCAACTGGCCGGACATTTCCATGTGCAGCGCGTGGCAGAACCACTGGCAGTAGTACCAGTGCACGCCCGGCCGGTCCGCCGTGAACGTCACCGACGAGGTCGCCTGGGGTCCGATTTCCATGGCGATGCCGTGGCCTTCGAGCGTGAAGCCGTGCGTCAGGTCTTCGATCACCTCCATGTTGGTGACCACCACGGTGACCTCGTCGCCCTGGTTGACCTCGATCCGCTTGAGGCTGAACATCGGCGCCACCGCCATCATGTAGACGCGCACCTTGTTGCCGTCGCGCACGATCTTGGCGGCGTCCTCCAGCGTGACGCCGTCCTTCTTGGCCATCTGGCGCGCGTCTTCCCACATGGGGTCGTCGCGTTTCCAGATGCTGATGGGATGGACCTTGGAGCGGTGCACCAGGCACATGTCGTGCGGCTCGGCGAAGCTGGGGCCGTCATGCACGAGCTTCATGGTGTCGCCGGAGATGTCGATGAGCTGGTCGTTCTCGGGCTTGAGCGGGCCGACGTTCAGGAAGCGATCCTTCGAGAACTTGTTCAGCGACACCAGCCACTTGCCGTCGGCCTCGCGCGTCTCGCCCATGGTGGAGTGGTTGTGGCCGGGTTGGTAGTGCACGTCCAGCTTCTGGATGATCGGGTCGACCTTCTCGCCCTTGTAGGCGCGCTTGGCCAGGTCGATGTTCCACTTGACCATCTGGCTGTCGATGAACAGCGTGGTGTAGGCGTTGCCGCGGCCGTCGAAGGCGGTGTGCAGCGGGCCCAGGCCCAGCTGCGGTTCGGCCACCACGCAATCGCGCGGCTTGATCTTGTCGTCGAACAGGTCGTCCAGCGTGCGAACGTCCAGCACGGTCACCGTGGGCGACAGCTTGCCGTTGAGCACCAGGTGGATGCCGTCGGGCGCGGCGTTGCAGCCGTGCGGCGAGTTCGGCACCGGGATGTAGCGGGTGTACTTGGAGCCGTGGCGGCCGTCGATCACCGGCACGCCGCCCATCATCTTGAAGTCGCCCTTCTTGACGGCTTCCTCGATGCGCTTGATGTTGAACACCACCACCCAGTCCTGCTCGTTGGCGGAGGCTTCCTCCACCGTCAGGCCTTTCTCCGAGTTGTAGCAGGTCGAGAAGGAATACTTGCCCTGGTAGTCGGCGTCGCCGTTGTCGAGGTTGCCGTCCACCAGCACCTGCCAGGCGACCTTCATGGTGTCGCCGTCCAGCGCGGTGTAAATGGCGAAGAAGTTCTTCTTGGGATCGTCGGTGACCTTGCCGTCGTTGGGCAGCGGGATGATGTGCTCGCCGTTGGCGAAGACGTAGCCGGTGCGCGGATAGCGCTGCGGCCGCAGGCCGTGCACGCCGGACACGTTGGGCAGCTCGGTGATCTTGTCGGTCTTCATCACGTCCAGGCGGATGCGGGCGACGCGGTTGTTGGCCTTGTCGTTGATGAAGAGGTAGCGGCCGTCGTAGGTGCGGTCGGTGAACGACAGATGCGGGTGGTGGGCGTCGCCATTCAGGAACACGCCGCCCTTGTCCTTGAGGTATTCGCGGGTCTCGGGCGTCAGGCCTTCGGTGAGGATCTTGCGGCTTTCGTTGGTGCGGCCCCAGCCGGTGGCGCTGCAGTGGTTGAAGACCGGGATGCGCACCAGTTCGCGCATGGAAGGCAGCCCCAGCACGCGCACTTCGCCCGACTGGCCGCTGGAGTTGAAGGCATAGTATTCGTCCAGCTCGCCCGGCGCGACGTGGCCGCTCTGGCCGGCGGCGCCGGCCTTGGCGTCCTTGCCGTGGGCGGTGGACAGCTGCGCGCCGCCCACCAGGCCGGCCGCGCCGGTGATGGCGGCGGTTCCCAGGAAGCTGCGGCGGCTCAGGCCGGTTTTGTCGGGGTTCTTGTCGGACATGGGTAACTCCTCGATAGGAACGGCGTCTCGCGCCGCGGAACGGAAATCAGGATTCGGAGGTCGCGGGCGCGTTCGGGTTGGGCGCGCGGTGCAGCACCACCTCCTGCACCGCGGGCTCGCTGTCGGCGGCGCGGCGTCGCTCGCGCTTGCCGTGCTGCTGGATCAGGTGCGGGCACTTTTGCTTGTGGTGGTAGAGCATCTGGCAATGCAGGCACTGGATGCACTCGTTCGGGTTGATCTCGCCGGTCGGCTCGATGGCTTGAACCGGGCATTCCTTGGCGCAGCGTTGACAGGGGTTGCCGCAGTCGCGGTAGCGGCGCAGCCAGTCGAAGATGCGCAGCCGCGCCGGAATCGCCAGGGCCGCGCCCAGCGGACAGAGGTAGCGGCAGAAGAAGCGTTCGATGAACAGGCCCGCGGCCACCAGCGCCACCGCGAACAGCACGAACGGCCAGTCGCGCAGGAAGCGCAGGATGATGGCGGTCTTGAAGGGTTCGACCTCGGCCAGCCGCTCGGCCAGCGCCAGGTCGTACAGCGAGAAGCCGAACAGCACCAGGAAGATCACGTACTTCAGGGTCGACAGGCGCTGGTTGACACCGTGGCGCACCTTGACCTGGCGCAGCCCCAGGCGCTTGGCGATGCGGTTGGCCAGTTCCTGCAGCGCGCCGAACGGGCACAGCCAGCCGCAGAAGGCGCCGCGGTTCCAGAACACCATCGAAATGGCGGTGGCGCACCACAGGATGAACACCAGGGGATCCATCAGGAAGTAGTCCCAGCGGAAGTCGGTGCGCAGCGCCGAGAAGAACGTCAGCACGTTGACGATGGACAGCTGGGCCTGGCCGTACCAGCCGATCCAGAACAGCGCGAAGGCCAGGAACGCCAGGCGCAGCCGGTCATGCAGCAGCGGCCGGCTGGTCAGCTGGTCCTGGAAGAAGAAGATGCCCACCAGCACCAGCAACGCCGCCGTCAGGATCGCCACCTGCACGGTCTTGCCGCGCCAGATCTGCTGCCACAGCGCGGGCGGGGCGGCGTCCTCGGCCGTCGCCTCGGGGGCCGGCGCCGACGCGGCCGGCGCGGCGCGGGTATAGCGGTCGGGCAGGGTGTACGGCAGGTCGAAGGTGACGAAGGCCTTGTCCGACACGCTCAGCACGCGCTGCACCATCAATTGCAGCCGCCATGGCTTGACCGGGTCGAACGCGGCGTCCTCCGGCACCACGAACAGCGCCACTTCGCGCAGGGCCGGCGCGCCCTGCGCGGCGACGTCGGCCAGGCGCTGGTGATTGCGGTCGCGGAAGCGGAAGCTGCCTTCGTCCTGGATGATCTCGATGCGGTCGAAGATGCCGCCGCGCACGTAACCCGAGCCCTTGAATGAATAAGCGCCATTGCCCGACACCAGGATGGCCTGCTGGCCGGGCTTCAGGCGTTCCTTCAGGCGCTGCCATTCCACATCGCCGAGCAGGCTGCGGCCGACCGACGGCACGCTTGCCAGCGCCACGTACAGGTCGATGAAGACGTCGTCGTCGGCCGCTTCCTGACCGCGTTCGGCGGCGTCCTGCCGGCCCGATTCGCGGAACACGCGGTTGACGTCCTCGGGCGCCAGGCGCAGGTTGCGCACCGCGCCGGCGTCGAGCAGGGCCTGCCACGATTCGACCGCGTCGCGGGTGTCATCGATCTGGCGCGCGGGCGCGGTGGCCGCCGTGGCGGCGGGCGTGGCGCTGGCGGCGCCGGCGCCATCCACGCCGTAGGCGCGCGCCACCGCGATGGCCGAGCGCGTGATGCTGTCGCCGATCACCATGAGGGTGACAGTGGCGCCGCTGATGATGTCCACCGGCGGCGGCGCGCCATGGCGCGGCGGGCTGTCGATGAAGTTCAGGCCGACGTAGCCCTGGATGAAGTGATCGACCTTGGCTTGCGGAATGCCGATCAGCACGATGGGCTCGTGATGCTCCACCAGCCTGGTGCCGACGATGCGGCCGTTGTCCGCCAGCGCCACCAGCACATCGATGGGCTTGCTGGAATAGCCGCGAGTGTTGACCACGTCGGAGGTCAGGTAGATGCGGCCCAGGGCGCGCTCGCCGGCATAGGCGCGCGCGGTCATCGGTTTGCCCTCGGGCGGGCCGACGCGATCGGCGCCGGGGAAGAGGTCGGCGATGGAAACCGTCTTCAGGAAGTCGGGCAGCCGCTGCGCCTGGACGGCGTTCGCGCACAACGTACAGCACAGCAGGAAAATTGAAATGAAGACCCGGATGAAAGGGGGGAATGCGCGATGTGTGCCGCGATGTGTCCCGTGATGTGCCCCGCAACGTGCCCCGTAATGTGCCGCCTGACTGCCGCGCATGCTTCGACTCTTTGTTGGTGTAGGTTTGCAGCCATCCTACGAATCGATGCGCGGGTCCACGTTGCGGTTTGTCAAGATCGTCGGCGTAATCAGTAATACCCCTATTGACCATAGGGCTGTGCGCAGGTAAGCGCGCTTCGCTTGACGCGCATCAAGCGGCTTGCCGGGTCCCCCTCCTAGACTGGTGCGCGGTGGCGTTGCGGGCGGAGTCCGGCAACGCGCAGATACACCGTTCAGTCATCGGAGAAGATTCAATGCTTGCCAAAACCACCCTGGCCATCCTGCTGTCGGCCGCCAGCCTGCCCGCGCTTGCCGCGCAATGCGAAGCCACCGTCGAAAGCAACGACGCCATGCAGTACAACGTCAAGGAAATCGTCGTCGACAAGAGCTGCAAGCAGTTCACCGTGCACCTGAAGCACGTCGGCAAGATGGCCAAGGTCGCCATGGGCCACAACCTGGTGCTGACCAAGGACGCCGACAAGCAGGGCGTCGCCACCGACGGCATGGGCGCCGGCCTGGCGCAGGACTACGTCAAGGCGGGCGACACCCGCGTCATCGCCCACACCAAGGTTATCGGCGGCGGCGAATCCGATTCGGTCACGTTCGACGTGTCCAAGATCGCCGCGGGCGGGAACTACGCCTACTTCTGCTCCTTCCCCGGCCACTGGGCCATGATGAAGGGCACGCTCAAGCTGGGCGGTTGAGTCCGTCTCTTTCAGGAGTCGAGGGGCGCGGAGGCGGGCGCAACCTCCAGGAACCGCAGCGGCTGTCCTTGCGGCGGCGCGTCGGCCAGGGCCTCATCGCGCACGACGGCATGACCGCGCACGACGGTGTGAATGGGCCAGCCCGTGACGCGCAGGCCGTCATACGGCGTCCAGCCGCTGACGCTGGCGATCCAGGCGTTGTGGATGGTGCGGCGCGCCTGGAGATCGACGATGCTGAAATCGGCGTCATCGCCCAGCGCGATGCGGCCCTTGCCTTCGATGCCGAACAGGCGCGCCGGGCCGGCGCTGGTCAGGTCCGCCAGGCGCGGGAGGCTCAGGCGGCCGGCATGCACGTGGTCGAGCATCAGGGGCAGCAGGGTCTGCACGCCCGTCATGCCGCTGGGGGACTGCGGATAGGGCCTGGCCTTCTCTTCCAATGTGTGCGGCGCGTGGTCGCTGCCGATGACATCGACCACGCCGTCACGAATGGCCTGCCACAGCGCATCCTGGTGGCGCTGCTCGCGCACCGGCGGATTCATCTGCGCCAGGCTGCCCAGCCGTTCGTAGCAGTCGGGCGCGTGCAGCGTGAGGTGATGCGGCGTGACTTCGACGCTGACGCGCCGCTTGTGCCCGGCCAGGAAGACGATCTCCTCGGCGCTGGAGACGTGCAGCACGTGCAGCCGCCGCCCGGTTTCAGCCGCCAGGCGCACGATGCGCCGCGTGGCCATCAGCGCGCTCTCGACGTCGCGCCAGTGAGGGTGCTGGCGGATGTCGCCGCTGGCCTGCACGATCGATTTGCGCTCGCGCAGCCGGGCCTCGTCCTCGGCATGCACGGCCATGCGGCGGCGGCCGTGGCGCAGGATGCGGCGCAGTACGTCGGTTTCATCGGCCAGCAGATCGCCGAAGGAACTGCCCATGAAGACCTTGACGCCAGCGCAGCCGGGCAGGTCTTCCAGCTCGGCCAGTCGCTCGGCATTGACCGCGGAACCGCCGATGTAGAACGCATGGTCGCACCAGGCGCGGCCACGCGCCGCATCGAGCTTGACCTGCAAATCGACGGCCGTGAGCGTCAGCGGGCTGGTGTTCGGCATTTCGAAGATGCTGGTCACGCCGCCCAGCACCGCGCCGCGCGTGCCGGCTTCGAGGGTTTCCTTGTGGGTCAGGCCGGGTTCGCGGAAATGCACCTGGCTGTCGATGACGCCGGGCAGGACATGCAGGCCGGCCGCGTCCAGCGTGGCGTCCGCGCGCCAGTCGCCCAGGCTGCCCAGCGCCACCACGCGGCCGTCGCGCGCGGCGATGTCGATGCGCGCCATCGCGCCGCCCGGCAGCAGCACGGTGCCCCCGCGCACCAGCAGGTCGGCCTGCCGTCGGGAGGGTTGCCCGGCGTCGATCATGCGGAGGTTTCCTGGCGCAGCGTGAGGGGGAAGGGCTTGGCCGATGGGTGTGCCGTCATTCAAAACTCGTTCTGGATGTTCTTGTAGCCATGCACCAGCGCATTGTTGGTGCGCGCCACGTCTTCGGAAAACTCGCTGGCCGCGGCGGGCACCTGCGGCAGCGACGCCAGATCGGTGTCCGGGCCGATGCGCTCGGTCGATCGCACGTAGAAGCACGGCGGCAGGCGGACGCCATCGACCACCGCGTTGTAGCGCACCACGCAGCCGTCCTCGACCGTACAGTTGAACAACACGCTGTTGAAGCCGATGAACACGCCGTCGCCCACCGCGCAGGGGCCGTGCACGATGGCGCGGTGCGCGATCGACGTGCGCTGGCCGATGCGCACGCGCGCGCCCGACTTGGAATGGATCACCACGCCGTCCTGGATGTTGGAGTGCGCGCCGATCACGATCGGGTCGATGCGGCCCTGCGCGTCCATCTCGTCGGCGCGGATGACGGCATAGGGGCCGATGAAGACGTTTTCCTCCACGATGACCAGGCCGCAGAGAATGGCGGTGGGATCGACGAAGGCGCTGGGGTGGATCTGCGGCAGGTCGCCGCGCGGGTTCTTGCGGATCATGGGAGGCCTTGACGATGAGCCGGGTGCGTTTAAATGGAACGTTATAATATAACAATATTGATCGAAAGCGCCCGCTCAAAAAGCGCCGGAGATGGGGATGCAAACCTCGCCCATCCGTCATCCGCACGACCCGTGTCACCGGCGTGTCACGCATTTTCCGGGTACGATTACCGGTCGTGTAACTTCTGGAGCTCCTGATGGAGTGGCTGCTGGACCCCGCTGCGTGGGTCGGCTTGCTTACCCTGGTCGTCCTTGAGATCGTCCTGGGAATCGATAACCTGATTTTCATCGCCATCCTGGCGGACAAGCTGCCCCCGTCGCAACGCGACCGCGCGCGCATCCTTGGCCTCAGCCTGGCGCTCGTCATGCGGCTTGGCCTGTTGTCGGTCATGTCGTGGCTGGTCACCCTGACCACCCCCCTGTTTTCGGTCGGACCGCTGGCGCCCTCCGGGCGCGACCTGATCCTCATGGCCGGCGGTTTCTTCCTGCTGTTCAAGGGCACCATGGAGCTGCATGAGCGCCTGGAAGGCGGCCAGCATGGCGGCTCTTCCGGACCGCGCGTGTACGCCAGCTTCTGGGTCATCGTCACGCAGATCGTGGTGCTGGACGCGGTGTTCTCGCTGGACTCGGTCATCACCGCGGTCGGCATGGTGGACCACCTGGCCATCATGATGATCGCCGTGGTCATCGCCATCGGCATCATGCTGCTGGCCTCCAAGCCGCTGACGCGCTTCGTCAACGCCCACCCGACGGTGGTGGTGCTGTGCCTGGGCTTTTTGCTCATGATCGGCTTCTCGCTGCTGGCGGAGGCCTTCGGCTTCAAGGTGCCCAAGGGCTACCTGTACGCCGCCATCGGCTTCTCGGTGGCGATCGAGGCGTTGAATCAGCTGGCGCGCCGCAACCTGCTCAAGCTGGACGCGCGCCGTCCGATGCGCGAACGCACCGCCTCGGCGGTGCTGCGCATGCTGGGCAAGCGCCCGCCGGCCGACGAACCCGACCTGCCCAGCGCCGACGGCCCCGCCATCCCGGCCTTCGGCGTGGAAGAGCGCAACATGGTCAGCGGCGTGCTGACCCTGGCCGAACGCTCGATCCGCTCGATCATGACGCCGCGCACCGACGTGTCGTGGATCAACATCGACGACGACCCCGACACCATCCGGCGCCAGATCACCGAGGCGCCGCACAGCTTCTTCCCGGTCTGCCGCGGCTCGCTCGACGAGGTGCTGGGCATCGCCCGCGCCAAGGACCTGGTGGCGGACCTGATCACCGAGGGCCGGGTGCGCCGCAACCGCCTGCGCGACCCGATCATCGTGCACGAGGCGATCGGCATCCTGCGCCTGATGGACACCCTCAAGCGCTCGCGCGGCCAGCTGGTGCTGGTGGCCGACGAGTTCGGCGCCATCGAGGGCCTGGTGACGCCGATCGACGTGTTCGAGGCCATCGCCGGTGAATTCCCCGACGAGGACGAACTGCCGGACATCGTCGCCGACGGCCCCAACATCTGGAAGATTGACGGCGCGGCCGACCTGCACCATGTCGAACAGGTGCTGGAAACCGAGGGCCTGGTCGACGACGCGCAGGACTTCTCCACCCTGGCGGGCTACCTGCTGTCGCGCTTCGGCCACCTGCCCAAGCCGGGCGACGTCTGCGAATACGAGATCCACCACGACCATTTCCGCTTCGAAGTGCTGGAAATGGACGGTCGCCGCATTGCCCTGGTGCGCGTCGAGAAGCGCGCGCCCGAGCCGCTCGACGAAGACGCGTCGCTGACTCATGACTAGCCTCCGACATTGCCCCAAGGAACTCCGCCATCGTGACTGACACCACGCTCTATCTCATCAAGGCCTTCATCCTCGGCATCGTCGAGGGGCTGACCGAATTCATCCCGGTTTCCAGCACCGGCCACCTGATTTTGATCGGCGACTGGATCAACTTCGAGTCCAGCCAGGGCAAGGTGTTCGAGGTGGTGATCCAGCTGGGGTCGATCCTGGCGGTGATGTGGATCTTCCGCGCCCGGCTGCTGCAGCTGATCCGCGGCACGCTGACCGGCGTGGCGAGCGAGGTGGCCTTCACCCGCAACCTGCTGATCGCCTTCCTGCCGGCGGCGGTCATCGGCGCCATTTTCATCAAGTCCATCAAGCAGGTGTTCTACCACCCCGGCGTGGTGGTGGTGACGCTGGTGCTGGGCGGCCTGATCATGCTGTACGTGGAGCGCCGCACCCGCCACACCCCCGGGGACGTGCCGGGCGCGGCCGACGACACCGCCTCGGACGAGCGCGCCACCGCCCGCACCCTGGAACAGATCACCTGGAAGCAGGCGCTGGGCGTGGGCGTGGCGCAGTGCCTGGCCATGATCCCCGGCACCTCGCGCTCGGGCGCCACCATCATCGGCGGCATGATCGCCGGCATCCAGCGCAAGACGGCCACCGAGTTCTCGTTCTTCCTGGCCATGCCGACCATGCTGGGCGCGGCCGTGTACGACATGTACAAGAACATGGACCTGCTGACCCAGCACGACCTGTCCGGCATCGCCGTCGGCTTCGTGGCGGCCTTCCTGAGCGCCATCGTGGTGGTGCGCGCGGTGCTGCGCTTCGTCGCCAACCACACCTATCGCGTGTTCGCCTGGTACCGCATCGTGTTCGGCGCCATCGTGGCGGCCTGGATCTTCACCCGCTGAAGGGCGGGGCCCCGCCGCCGGGCGGGCAAAAAGAAAGGGCCGCGCATGACGCGGCCCTTTGCTTGGGGCGGACAGGACGGGCGCGCCGCCTAGTCGGCCGTTTCCAGGTCGTAGAACTCCAGTCCGTCGCGGTCGATGACCAGCCAGCCGCCGCGCGGCGGCGACACGTGGTCACAGTCCCAGTCCGGCAGCACCCAGCGTTCGCGTTTCGCGCCGTCGACCTCCAGCACGTGGCGGGCGGGGCGGTGCGTGTGGCCGTGCACCATCAGCGTGACGCCGTGGTCGCGGAAGGCCTGCTCGACGGCGCCGGCGTTGACGTCCATGATCTCCATGGACTTGGCCTGGTTGGCCATCTGGCTTTCGCCGCGGGCCTGCTGCGCCATCGCCAGGCGCTCGGGGATGGTCTTGGCCAGGAACTCGGCTTGCCATTGCGGGTTGCGCACCATCTGGCGGAACTGCTGGTAGGCAGCGTCGTCGGTACAGAACTCGTCGCCGTGGGTCAGCAGGATGTCGCCGTAGTCGGTCTGCAGCAGCGCCGGCTCGGGCAGCAGCCTGGCGCCCACCGCGGCGGCCAGCTCCTCGCCGATCAGGAAGTCGCGGTTGCCGCGGCCCAGCCACACCGGAATGCGGCCGGCCGTGGCGCGCAGCGCCGTCAGCGCCGTGGCCAGCCACGGCGGCGCGGCGCGGATCACGTCGTCGCCGATCCAGGCGTCGAAGATGTCGCCCGGCAGCAGCAGGGCGGCGGCTTCTTCCTCGGCCGCCTGCAGGAAGGCCAGGAAGGCCTCCGAGGTGGCCGGCGTGGCCGGCCCCAGGTGCAGGTCGGAGGCCAGCCAGATCGGACCGGACAGGACGATCTTATTCAAGAACTTCGGCCTTCTCGATGATCACGTCTTCGTTCGGCACGTTCTGGTGGAAGCCCTTGTTGCCGGTCTTCACGCCCTTGATCTTGTCGACCACGTCGGTGCCTTCGGTGACGCTGCCGAACACGGCGTAGCCCCAGCCGTTCGGCGTGGGCGCGGTGAAGTTCAGGAAGTCGTTGTTCGAGACGTTGATGAAGAACTGCGCGGTGGCCGAGTGCGGGTCGCTGGTGCGGGCCATCGCCAGGGTGTACTTGTCGTTCTTCAGGCCGTTGTTGGCCTCGTTCTCGATCGGGGCATGGGTCTGCTTCTGCTTCATGCCGGGCTCGAAACCGCCGCCCTGGATCATGAAGCCGTCGATCACGCGATGGAACACCGTGCCGTTGTAGAAGCCTTCCTTGACGTAGGTCAGGAAATTCTCGACGGTCTTGGGCGCCTTGGCGGCGTCCAGGGTGATGACCATGTCGCCTTGGTTGGTGTGAAGCTTGACGCGGGGATTGGTGCTCATGGCTTTTGTGCCTTCAGAGGTGGAGTTGGAGGGGGCGGCCGCGGGCGCGGCGCTGACGAGCGCCGGAGCAAACGCCAGCGCGAACGAGCACGCCGTCAGGCGCAGCAGGTGAAGAGGGGAGTAGCGAGACATCATTTGTGTTGCCTATCCTTCAGCATGGTTTCGACTTCGCGGGCCTTGTCCTGCATGCCCGGCACGCCTTCGCCGGCGGCCTGCTTGTAGGTGCGCAGGGCCTGCAGCAGTTGCAGGTCGCCCAGGTTGGCGCGCGCGGCGGCGTAGCCCGGGTCGGCGCGCAAGGCCATTTGCAGGGCGTCCTGCGCTTTTTCAAGTTCGCCCCGGCTGGCATATAGAGCCGCCAGGTTGTTCCAAGGTTCCGGCAGCTCGGGGAAGCGGGTCGTCATCTCGGTGTAGATGTCGATGGCCTCGGCCTTGCGGTCGAGCGCGGCCAGGGCGCGGGCGTGCTGGAACATCAGCTGCACGTCGGTGCCGCGCTGGTCCTTGATCTCGGCTTCGCGCTTTTCGATCATCGCCAGCGCCTCGGCGTTGTCGCCGCGGTTCAGCAGACGTTCGATGTGGGTGGTGATCTGCGAGGCGGACGGCTGCAGCCGCGTGTCAACGCTGGGTTGCACCGCCTTGAGCACGTTCGACAGGCCTTCCCAGCCGCCTTCGGGCGGGATGGGGTCGAGGGTGGTCCGGTTGGCGTTCGGGTTCTCGCCCGAGCCGCCGGCCATGGACTGGGCGTAGGCGCCGGCGAGCGGCGATCCGGCCAGGGCCAGGGCGAGCAGGGTGACGCAAAAACGCGGCTTGATAGTCACGTGGGCATCCGTTAAAAGTCGTGGCCGGCCGGCGCTGACGCGCGCGGCCGGGCCGCTTGCTATACTTGACGACCGCCATTTTAGCCTTGGTTGGGTTTTTGGCTCGACAATCGCTCGACAATAGGCGAAACCAATGAGTAAAACCCTCGGTTGGGGCGGACCCGTTGGTTGGAGCGGACCCGTTGGTTGGGGCGGACGCTGAGGGACGCGAATCCCGGGCGAACCCCGGGCAACATCCCGAGCCACCCCGACCAGGACGGCAAGTCCCGAAGGTATCGTCCTTCGGGCGCAACTTTTTCCGCGGTCGCCACGGAAAGAACAGGACCATCACAAGCGCCATGCTGCAAATCTACAACACGTTATCGCGTACCAAAGAACCGTTCAAGCCGGCCCAGGCCGGTCAGGTGCGCATGTACGTGTGTGGCATGACCGTGTATGACTTCTGCCACCTGGGCCATGCCCGCATGCTGGTGTCGTTCGATGTGGTGCAGCGCTGGCTGCGCGCCAGCGGCCTGGCGGTCGATTACGTGCGCAACATCACGGATATCGACGACAAGATCATCCGCCGCGCGGTCGAGACTGGCCGCCGCATCGGCGAGGTCACCGAGTTCTACATCGCCGCCATGCACGCCGACGAGCGCGCGCTGGGCGTGGACTCGCCCGACCGCGAGCCGCGCGCCACGCAGTACGTGGGCGAGATGCTGGACATCATCGGCAAGCTCGAACAGAAGGGCCTGGCCTACCAGGCCGACGACGGCGACGTGAACTACGCCGTGCGCGGCTTCGAGGGCTACGGCAAGCTGTCCGGCAAGACCCTCGACGACCTGCGCGCCGGCGAGCGCGTGGCGGTGGGCTCGGCCAAGCGCGACCCGCTCGACTTCGTGCTGTGGAAGTCGGCCAAGGAAGAAGAGCCGGCCGACACCAAGTGGGAATCGCCCTACGGCCTGGGCCGCCCGGGCTGGCACATCGAGTGCTCGGCCATGAGCAAGTCGCTGCTCGGCCTGCCGCTGGACATCCATGGCGGCGGTCCCGACCTGAAATTCCCCCACCACGAAAACGAGATCGCCCAGACCGAGGGCGCCTTCGGCGGCGTGCTGGCCAATATCTGGATGCATTGCGGCCCGCTGATGGTCGATTCGGACAAGATGTCCAAGTCGCTCGGCAACTTCCGCACCATCCGCCAGACCATCGCCCAGGGCGAGCCGGGGGCCGACGTGGCCGATTACCGCGTCAACCCGCGCGAAGCCGAGATGGTGCGCTTCTTCATCGTGCGCAACCACTACCGCAGCCCGCAGAACTACACGCCGGACAACCTGGTCGACGCCCAGAACGCGCTCGACCGCCTGTACCAGGCGCTGCAGAACGTGGCGGCCGACGACCAGGGCGTCGACTGGAACGAACCCCAGGCGCAGGCCTTCAAGGCCGCCATGGACGACGATTTCAACAGTTCGGGCGCGGTCGCGGCCCTGTTCGAGCTGGCCTCCGAGGCCAACCGCGGCAAGAGCGCCCGCAGCGCCGGCCAGCTCAAGGCCCTGGGCGGCCTGCTGGGCCTGCTGCAGCAGGATCCGGCGACCTACTTCCAGTCGGCCACCCGCTATTCGGCGGCCGGCATGGAGCAGGGCGCGCGCGCCGAACTCGACGCCGCCGCCATCCAGGCCCTGATCGACGCCCGCGCGGCCGCCAAGGCGGCGCGCGACTTCGCGGCGGCCGACCGCATCCGCGCCGAGCTGCGCGAGGCCGGTATCGAGCTCGATGACAAGCCGGGCGGCCTGACGCAGTGGCGTCGGGCCTGATCTCCTGGATACGCCAGACATGTCCATCGCAGATACCGACATTCCCAAGCCGGATTATTGGGAAGCCGCCGTCGCCCACCTGATGCGGCGCGACCGCATCCTGAAAAAGATCATTCCCCAGCACCCCGAGGTCTGGCTGACGTCGCGCGGCACGCCGTTCGTGACGCTGGCCCGCGCCATCATCGGCCAGCAGGTCTCGGCCAAGGCGGCCGATGCCGTCTGGGACAAGTTCCTGGAAGCCGCCGGCAAGCGTCCCACGCCGGTGGCGGTGCTGCGCGTCGGCCTGGAAGGCCTGCGCGCGGCCGGCCTGTCGCAGCGCAAGGCCGAATACGTGCTGGATCTGGCAGTGCATTTCGGCGAACGCCGGGTGCACCCCGAGAAATGGGCGGCCATGGACGACGAGGCCGTCATTTCGGAATTGACCGCCATCCGCGGCATCGGACGCTGGACGGCGGAGATGTTTTTGATTTTCAATCTGCAGCGGCCCGATGTTCTGCCGCTGGATGATCCTGGGTTGCTCAAGGCAATCTCGCTACACTATTTCAGCGGCGAGCCTGTCTCGCGCTTCGAGGCTCGCGAAGTCTCGTTGGCGTGGCAACCCTGGCGTACCGTGGCAACCTGGTATCTGTGGCGCAGTCTGGAACCGACGCCGGTCCAATACTGACGCAATCCAGGTCGCCCATCTACGGAACCACACTACATGCGCAATACATTTCTGGAATTTGAACAGCCGCTCGCCGAGCTTGAGAACAAGATCGAGCAGCTGCGCTATGTGCAGGCCGATTCGGCGGTGGACATCTCCGACGAGATCGGACGTCTGCAGCAGAAGAGCCAGTCGCTGGCCAAGGAAATCTACGCCAAGCTCACGCCTTGGCAGACGGCGCTGGTCGCCCGCCACCCCCAGCGTCCCTACACGCTGGACTACGTGCGCGAAATCTTCACCGACTTCCACGAACTGCACGGCGACCGCATGTACGCCGACGACCAGTCCATCGTGGGCGGCCTGGCGCGCTTCAACGGCTCGCCCTGCATGGTGATCGGCCACCAGAAGGGCCGCGACACCAAGGAGCGCGCCGCGCGCAACTTCGGCATGCCGCGTCCGGAAGGCTACCGCAAGGCCCTGCGCCTGATGCGCCTGGCCGAGAAGTTCGGCATTCCCGTGTTCACCTTCGTCGACACCCCGGGCGCCTATCCCGGCATCGGCGCCGAGGAGCGCGGCCAGTCCGAAGCCATCGGCCACAACCTGTACGCCATGGCCGAGCTGAAGGTGCCCGTGATCGTCACCATCATCGGTGAAGGCGGTTCGGGCGGCGCGCTGGCGATCGCCGTGGGCAACGCGGTGCTGATGCTGCAGTACGCCACCTACGCGGTGATCTCGCCCGAAGGCTGCGCCTCGATCCTGTGGCGCAGCGCCGACAAGGCGCCCGAGGCCGCCGAGGCGCTGGCCATCATCGCCCCGCGCCTGAAGGACCTGGGCCTGGTCGACCGCGTCATCAACGAACCCGTGGGCGGCGCGCACCGCGACCCGCGCGTCATGGCGCGCCTGCTGCGCCGCGCGCTGGGCGACGCCCTGCGCCAACTGCAGGGCCTGACGCCCGAGCAGCTCGTGGAACAGCGCGTGCAACGCGTGCTGTCCTACGGCGCCTTCCAGGAAGTGCGCGCCTGAGCGATGCGCGCGCGCCGGCCTGCGCCGGCGCCG
>NZ_CADIJR010000077.1 GCF_902859645.1 Achromobacter insuavis
CAGCCAGCGCCAGGTGCAGCGCGCCCTGGACGCGCTGGCCGCCGCCGGCCGCGCCCAGGCGATCGGCCGCGGCCGGGCGCGGCGCTGGATCACGCCGCCGCTGCCCGGTTTCGCGACGACATTGTTACTCCCGGTTCCGCTGGCGAATGCCTAGCATGGAGACGTCATCCCCCTGAACAAGGACATCGTCATGAAATCCAAGCCCGCAGAAATCCTCCGTGAATACGGCCCCTTCCCCGGCGTCACCGACGTGCACGGCGTGTCTTACGACGGCAGCCGCGTCTGGATCGCCGTGGGCGACAAGCTGCACGCCCTGGACCCGGCCAGCGGCGACGTGGTGCGCACGATCGACGTCACCGCCCGCGCCGGCACCGCGTTCGACGGCAAGCACCTGTACCAGCTGGCCGACAACATCATCCAGAAGATCGACCCGGCCTCGGGCCGCGTGCTGGCCACCGTGCCGGCGCCCGAAGGCGGCGGCAATTCGGGCATGACCTGGGCCGAAGGCATGCTCTGGATCGCGCGCTACAAGGACCGCAAGATCCACCAGGTCGATCCCGCCACCGGCGCCATCCTGCGCACCATCGAGTCCGACCGCTACGTGACCGGCGTCACCTGGGTCGACGGCAACCTGTGGCACGGCACCTGGGAAGACGACGCCAGCGAGCTGCGCCGGGTCGATCCGGCCAACGGCGAGGTGCTGGAACGATTGGCGATGCCGCCGGGCGTCTACGTGTCCGGCCTGGAATCGGACGGCGGCGACGTGCTCTATTGCGGCGGCGCCACCAGCGGCCGCCTGCGCGCCGTGCGCCGGCCGCGCGCCAGCGCCTGACCTTCCCGCCCGCGACGCCCGCCGGCCGCCCCCGGCGGGCGGGCTTTTTTTCGGGCCGATATCAGCCGGATCCGACGCCGCGGCGCCGACGCCCCGCGCTCCCCGGCGAACCGCGCCGGCGGGTCGTCCTGACAAATTGTTGCAGCCACAATCGCGCCCCCCCGTTTCCGGGCCCAGCGGGGCCCCGCCAGCGTGTAAACTCCCCCCTTTTTGACTCTGGTGGTATGTTGCAAGCCCCACAGCGCACAGGTTTAAGCGGCCCGACGCTCATTCGCTTGCTGACTCGCCTGACGGATGTCGACGCGCCGGAATCCCGGCAGCCGTTGTCGGATCATCTGAGCCAATGGCTCGGCTGGACCGACGCGATTGCCCTGTCCGCCGCCCTGAACAACCGCCCGCCGGCGATCGCGCCGGGCGCGCGCCAGTTCAGCAGCGCCGAGGAGCGCGAGTGCGAGCGCGTCCGGACCACGCTGGCCGATGCCATCGCCAGCGACACCGCGGCCACGGCCGCCAAGCGGCAGATGCCGGGGCAAGTGTCCGCCAAGGTGGCGGCGCTGCAGGCCGGCGACGCCGATTACTCGAATTTCCGTCAGCGCTATCTGTCGTTGCAGCACACGATGGAGACCAGCATCGGCAATCTGCGCAGCCGCCTGCGCGGCATGGTCGCGGCCAGGACGCCGGAAATGACGCGATTGGCGGTGGTGGACGCCATCATGGACCGCGCCCTGCTGCCGCGCGAGCGGACGCTGCTGGGCGCGATCCCGAAGTTGCTGCAGGGCCATTTCGACCGGCTGCGGCTGGCCGAGCAGGCCGCGCTGGAAGCGGCGGCCCAGGCCGCCGCGCAGGCGCAGGCCGAGGTCGACGCCGCGGCGGCGGCCGACCCCGAGGCGCAGGCCGAAGCCGGCGCGCGGGACGATGCCCAGGCCGCGCCCGACAGCGCCGCGCAGGTCGATGCCAACGCGCCAGCGTCGACCGACGTCGGCGTGCCGCCACCCGCTTTACCCGCGCCCACGCCGGGCGCCTGGCTGGAAACGTTCCGCAAAGACATGCGCAGCGTGCTGCTGGCCGAACTGGATGTTCGTTTACAACCGGTGGAAGGGCTGCTTGCCACCCTTCGCACCAGCTAACCGGGACACTATGTCCAAGTATCTGATCAATATCGTTGTTTTCCTCAGCGGCCTGGCCGTGGCCGGCTGGATCGGCGCGGGCTACGCGGGCACCAATCCCCTGGCCCTGGCCGTCACGCTGCTGATCGGCGCCTGCTACGTGGCCGGCGCGCTCGAATTGCTGCGCTATCAACAAGCCACCGCGTCCCTGAGACGCGCGGTCGGCAACCTTTCGGAAGCGCCCGCCAGCCTCGCCGGCTGGCTCGAACAACTGCCCGCCGCGCTGCGCAACCCGGTGCGGCTGCGCATCGAGGGCGAACGCGTGGGCCTGCCCGGCCCGGCGTTGGCGCCCTACCTGGTCGGCCTGCTGGTGCTGCTGGGCATGCTCGGCACCTTCCTGGGCATGGTGGTGACGCTGCGCGGCACCGGCGCCGCGCTCGAAAGCGCCACCGACCTGGCCGCGATCCGCGCCTCGCTGGCCGCGCCCGTCAAGGGCCTGGGCTTTGCCTTCGGCACCTCGATCGCCGGCGTCGCCACCTCGGCCATGCTGGGCCTGCTGGCGGCGCTGTGCCGCCGCGACCGGATCCAGGCCGCGCAAGGGCTCGACGCCAAGGCCGCGACCACGCTGCGCCTCTACACCCAGGGCCATCAGCGCGAAGAAAGCTTCAAGCTGCTGCAACGCCAGGCCGAAGTGCTGCAACGGCAGGCGGAGGCCATGCCCGCGCTGGTCGACCGCCTGGACGCCATGATGCGCAACCTGGAACAGCAGAACCACACGCTGAACGAGCGCCAGCTCGCCAGCCAGGACGCCTTCCAGGGCAAGGCCGAGGCGGCCTACGCGCGCCTGGCCGCGGTGATGGAACAGTCGATGAAGGAAAGCGTGGCCGAAAGCGCCCGCTCGGCCGGCGCGGCGCTGCAACCCGCGGTCGAAGCCACCATGGCCGGCCTGTCGCGCGAGACCGCCACGCTGCACGACACCGTCACGCAGGCGGTGCAACGCCAGCTGGACGGCATGACCGCCGGCCTGCAGGCCGCCACCGCCAACGTCGCCGGCATCTGGAACCAGGCCCTGGCCGGCCAGCAGCGCGCCAGCGAAACCCTGGCAGAGGACCTGCGCGGCTCGCTCGACCGCTTCGCGCAGACCTTCGAGCAACGCTCGGCCAGTCTGCTGGACAGCGTGTCCGAACGCCTGGAGGCGTCCTCGGGCAGCATGTCCGAAGCCTGGAACGTGGCGCTGAGCCGCCAGGAACGCGCCAGCGAGAAACTGGCCGGCGACAACCTGCAGGCCCTGACGGCCGCCGCCGCCAGCTTCGAACAGCATTCGGCGTCGCTGCTGCGCACGCTGAACGCCTCGCACGCGGCGCTGCAATCCGACCTGGCCTCGCGCGACCAGCAACGCCTGGCCGCCTGGACCGACACGCTGGGCGCGCTGTCCGCCACCCTGCGCGAGGAATGGCAGCAGGCCGGCGCGCAGGCCGCCGAACGCCAGCTGGAAATCAACCAGGCCCTGGCCCTCAGCGCACAGGACCTGACCGCGCACGCGCAGGCCCAGGCCGGCCTGCTCGAGAACGTCTCGACCCGCCTGGAAACCGCCGCCGGCAACGTCTCGGCGCAATGGCACGAGGCCCTGGCGCGCCAGTCGCAGGTCAGCGACAAGCTGGCGGACGACAACCGCGCGGCCCTGGCCGCCGCCGCCGCGACCTTCGAACAGCATTCGGCCGCGCTGCTGCGCACCCTGGACCAGTCCCACGCCGACCTGCAGGCCGCCCTGGCCGCGCGCGACGAACAGCGCCTGGCCGCCTGGGCCGGCACGCTCGGCGCGGTCGCCGACAAGCTCGGCCAGGAATGGGAACAGGCCGGCGCGCAAGCCGCCGCCCGCCAGCAGGACATCAGCCAGATGCTGACGCGCACCGCGCAGGATCTGGCCACGCGCAGCGACGCGCAGAGCGCCCTGCTCGACAGCGTGGCCGCGCGCATCGAATCCGCCGCCGGCGGCGTGACGCAGGCCTGGACCGAGGCGCAAGTGCGCCAGGAACTGACCAGCGAGAAGCTGGCCGCCGACAACCAGCAGGCCCTGACCGCCGCCGCGGCCGCCTTCGAACAGCACTCGGCCGCGCTGCTGCGCACGCTGGACCAGTCGCATGCCGACCTGCAGGCCGCCCTGGCCGCGCGCGACGAGCATCGCCTGGCCGCCTGGCATGCCTCGCTGGGCGCGCTGGCCACCGAACTGGGCCAGGAATGGCGCGCGGCCGGCGAACAGACCGCCGCCCGCCACCAGGAACTGGGCCAGCTGCTGGCCCGCACCGCGCACGACATCACCACCCAGACCCAGGCCCAGGCCGCCCTGCTGGAAAACGTCTCGGCCCGCCTGGAAACGGCGGCCGGCGGCGTGACGCAGGCCTGGACCGAGGCCCAGGTGCGCCAGGAACTGGCCAACGAGAAACTGGCCGGCGACAACCAGCAGGCCCTGACCACCGCCGCGGCTGCCTTCGAGCAGCATTCGGCAACGCTGCTGCAGACCCTGGGCCAATCTCAGGCCGAGCTGCAGGCCGCGCTGGCCTCGCGCGACCAGGAACGCCTGGCCGCCTGGACCGCCGAGCTGGGCTCGATGGCCGAGGCGCTGCGCCAGGAATGGGAGCAGGCCGGCGCCCGCAGCGCCAGCCTGCAGCAGGAAATCTGCGCCACCCTGGCCCAGACCGCGCAGGACATCGCCACCCAGACCGAGGCCCACGCCAGCGGCACCATCGCCGAGATCAGCCAGCTGGTGCAGGCCGCCTCCGAAGCGCCGCGCGCGGCCGCCGAGGTCATCGGCGAGCTGCGCCAGAAGCTGTCGGACAGCCTGGCCTACGACAACGCGATGCTGGAAGAACGCAACCGCCTGCTGGACACGCTGGCGACGCTGCTGGACGCCGTCAACCACGCCTCCAGCGAGCAGCGCAGCGCGGTCGACGCCCTGGTCTCGTCGTCGGCGGACCTGCTGGACCGCGTCGGCACGCAGTTCACCGAGCAGGTCGAATCCGAAACCGCCCGCCTGGACGACGTGGCCGCGCAAGTGACCAGCGGCGCCGTCGAGATGGCGAGCCTGGGCGAGGCCTTCGGCGCCGCGGTGCGCCTGTTCGGCGAATCCAACGACAAGCTGGTCGCGCACCTGCAACGCATCGAGAGCGCGCTCGACAAATCGATCGCGCGCGGCGACGAGCAACTGGCCTACTACGTGGCGCAGGCGCGTGAAGTGGTCGACCTGAGCACCATGTCGCAGAAGCAGATCGTCGAGAACCTGCGCGACCTGGCCAGCCAGCGCGCCGCCAGCGCCGGAGCGCAGGCGGCATGAGCGCGGGCGAGGACATCGACGGCGGCGTGGAACCCGCGGTGCCGACCTGGGCCGTCTTTGGCGACCTGATGTCGGTGCTGCTGGGCGCCTTCGTGCTGATCCTGGTGAGCGTGGTGGCCGTGCAGCTGGAGCTGTCGACCCAGCTCGAACGCGAGGTCAAGCAGCGCCAGGAGGAAACCCAGCGCCGCCAGACGCTGGAGCAGGCCCTGGCCGCGCCGCTGGCGGCGGGCCGCGTGACGCTCATCAACGGCCGCATCGGCATCAGCGGCAGCGTGCTGTTCGCGCTCAATTCCGACCAGTTGCAGCCGGAGGGCCGCGAGGTGCTCAAGAGCCTGATCGAGCCGCTGTCGGCCTACCTGAAGGCCAACAACGAGATCCTGATGGTCAGCGGCTACACCGACGACCAGCAGGTGCGCGAGGGCAACCGGCGCTTTGCCGACAACTGGGACCTGTCGGCGCAGCGCGCGCTGACCGTGACCCGCGCGCTGATCGACGAAGGCGTGCCGTCGGCCTCGGTGTTCGCCGCCGCGTTCGGCGCCGAACAACCCGTGGCCTCGAACGCCGACGAGGAAGGCCGCGCCAGGAACCGCCGGGTCGAAATCACGCCGATTCCCAAGCCGTCCAACGGCACGGAGGCGCCGCGTGGCCAGTGATGGCGGTCTTGGCCACGCGCTGACGACCGAGGCGGACGCCACGGCCGACGCCGGCCTGCCGGCGGACAACGCGCTGCGGGCCTGGCGCGAGCGCGGCGACGACCGGCTCGATCCGGTCGGTTTCCATTTCATCGAGGCGCTGGCCCGGCGCGCGGCAGGCCATGGCGGCGCGGTGCGCGCCACGCTGGACGCGCGCCTGGCGCAGTTGCTGGACGCCTATGCGGCGCGTATCGCCGCCGCCGGCCTGCCCGACGCCAGCGCGTCCCCTGAAGAACGGAATGCCCCCGCCGCTGGCGTCGCCGTAACAGCCGCAGCCGCGCGCGTCGCGACGCCCCCGGCCGGCACGCGCGGGCCACTGGCCGAACTGGCGGCGTATCTCGCCTACCCCGGCGCGCCCGGCGAGGATCCCGACGCCATCGCCGCGCAGGCGCGCCGCGACGCCTATCCCGACCTGCCGGCGCTGGACGGACTGCGCGAGATCTGGTCCGGCCTGAGCGCCGACCGGCAGGTGCGCCAGTCGCAGGAACAGGTGCACAAGAACGCCGGCCCGCTCAATTCCAACCAGTTGGTGCACCGCGCGCTGTCGCTGATGCGCGAGCTGTCGCCGGGTTATCTGCAGCAATTCGTGACCTATACCGAAACGCTGGCCTGGATGGAGCAGTTGACGGCGGCCGCCGCGCCGCCGGCCAAGGAAACGGCGCGCGCCCCCGCCAGGAAAGGTACGCGCGCCAAGAGCCGCTGAACCCGGGCCGCCGGTGACAGGCGCGACGTCCTGCCCGCGGCTCTGACACTGTCGCGGTCTACTTCCCGCCCGCCTCGCGCGGCAGCCAGGCGCCGTGAAAACCCGCCGGAATGCGGCGGGGCAGACGCACCGTCGCCAGCGGCCCGGCCGTCAGGTCGCGCGCGTCCAGCACCACCACGTCGCTGGTATCGCTGGTCTGGCGGTACACGCACACCAGCACCCAGCCGTCGTCCTCGTCGCGCGCCCCCGGCCGGGGCACGAACACCGGTTCGCTGTTCTGGTCGCCAGGCGGCACCGCATACTGCTGGCGCGCGCCCGTCTCCAGGTCGTAGCGCACCACGCCGCGCATCTCGCGGTTGTTGGGCTGCTCCACCGCATAGCAGTAGCGGTAGGCGCGGCCGGTCCGGGCCTCGTTGATGCGCGGCAGCTCGATGCCGGCATCGTCCAGCGCGCGCTCCGTGACGCCGCCCTCGTCCAGGTCGATCTCGTAGCGCCACAGCGTGCCCAGCGGACTGTCCTCGAAACCCGCGCCCTCGCGCGACAGCCGCAAGTATTCCGGATAGCGCACCACGTCCAGCACCAGCGTCGACGCATCCCGGTCATACGCATTCACCACGTGCTGGATGAAACAGGGCGCGACCTCGAACCAGCGCACCGGGCCGCCGTGGCGCGGGATCACGCCCAGCCGCGACTGGCGCTCGTCATGCCAGCGCAGCGGCATGCGGTAGCCGCGCGACAGCATCGAGAAGTCGTACGCCACGTTCAGGTCCAGCAGGATGCTGTAGCGCGCCGTGATCGCCATGTCGTGCATCATCGACGGCCCGGGCAGCTCGATCGCCTGATCCACCCGCGGCTGGCCGCCCGCGCCCGTCACGCCGTAGCGCAGCCAGGGCCGCTCCCAATGGGCGCGGAAACTCATCAGTTCCCCGGTCTCGGGGTCCGCCTTGGGGTGCGCCGTCATGCCGCCCGCCAGCCCCGGATGGCGCCGGCTGGCGCCCAGGAAATCCAGCGCTGGCGTCATCGCCAACGGCGCCCCGCCCTCGGCCAGCGCCAGCACTTCGCCCGCGTGGCGCAGCACATTGACGTTGGGATTGGTCTCCGGCAGGCCGGCCTCGGCCTGCGGGTCGTATTCGCGCGCCCAGATCCGGGTGCGCGCCCAGCGGTTGCGGTAACCGGTCGCCCGGCCGCCGTGGAAGGCAATGGCGTGCAGCATCGCCGGCTGCGGCCACCACGACAGCACGTCGTTGCCCTCGAAGCGACCGCGCAGGGGGTTGGGGCCGTTGCGGACCAGGACCCCGTCCAGCCCGGGCGGCAGCGCGCCGTCCACGGGCAGGTCGGCCAGGTCAACCTCATCGGCCAGCGGCGCGGTGGCGCCGGTGTTCAGATCGAATGTGCTCATGCTTGCGTCCTTGGTTGCGATCATTCGCAGGACGAATTTTTACCCGGATTAAATATGTTCGTCAATATTACCCGGATTTAATTTAATGACGCTATCCACTTCAATACCGTCACCAGCACGAACCCCAAAGGCAGGACGCCCCACAACAGGATCCCCAGGATGCTGGCGTGCAGCCAGCGCTTTTTCATATGGGGAAGCTTGCCTTGCATGGCCAGCGCTTCTTCCGGGGTGGGCGGTACGACGCGGTACGGATTCTCGCCTTCCCATTGCAGGGCGGCAGCCAATTCAGGAGGCAGCGGCGGCCGCTTGCCATAGCGCCGTACCCAGTATTCCATCCAGTTCGGCAGGTAGTAGGCCCCCGCCATGATCCAGAACGCGAATCCGTCGAACAGGCCGGCGGGATAATGCTGCCGGTCGATCTCCTCCGTAAACAGTTCCCGGTCCATCCACGCAAAGGCATTGATGCGATGATTCGGCATCGGGACCACAGGAGGAACAGCAGCGGGCTCTTCGTCCATGTAGCGCCGGATGAACTGCCAGGCGCCAGCGGTGGCTTCGCGCGACGAAAAGATCCGGGTGGGCGCGACGCAGCGCGCGATGCGACGCGAGCCCGGCTCAAGCTCGGCCACCCGCAACGAAACAACCGGCGCGCTCGCCCCTGTGGGCGCCACCAGCCGGCCCCTGAAGATGAATGCCACGGCCCGGTCGTAGTCCACTGAAATCCAGCCGCCCTTCCTGCTCCAGGCGTAGATGCGCCGCAGCCGCCGGCTGATGATGGAGGTGTACTGCATCGGCGCGGACGCAGCGCGGTAGGCGCGCCACAGCCCGAACACCCCCAGCAGCGAGCCGCCTGCGACGAACGCCAGATACTCGCCGCCGTAGCCGCGCGTCGCCGTGTCGTAGAACAGGATGAAATTGGTTGCGATCAGCAGCAACATCAGGCTGAACATAATCGTCATGACGATGCCAAGGCCACGCAGGTTCTCGGTGGGATCGACCAGCCGCAGGCAGGCGGGATTGATTTCGACCACGTTGTACAGCACGGAGGGATCCTCCGGGCTGCGCGCGCGTTCCGAGCTCGCGGGCAGCAACTATCCCCATGCACCGCTCTTCTCCGGGACCATGGTGATGCCCGCCCGGCCTCTGCCATGCCGCATTGCTCCTCCTTGTTGCGACTCGCACTGTCGACGGCGCGAGCCAATCACGGACGCGCGCGCTTGCTTCATTGGTAGCGGAAATAGAGCGTGCCGTAGTCACGCCCATCACCCTCGCGACGCAGCGCCCTGGAGGTCTTGCGCAAATTGATGCTGCTGGCGTCCCGCCAGCCAAAGCCGGCGAAAATGGTCTCCGCCATCCGCGCAAATCCTTCCGTCTTGCGACCGCCGCGCCACGCCAGGAATCCGAAAACCAGCACCAGCGCGGGCAGCCCATAGGCCAGGTAGACCGCATACGCGGACAACTGCCCTGCCAGGCTGAATGTGCCCTTGAACATCGCGAAAATCGCATCCAGGCACATCATGAACAGAAAAACCGCCCCCACTACGATGCCCCAGAAGCGGAACGTGGAAGCGTAGTGCGCCCGGCGCCCCTCGAAGCAATGCGGATACACCGCAACCAGCGCATCGGCCGGCCGTCGGGCGCCGTAGGCGATCCACGCCTGCCCGTCGTGCTCGGCCACCAGTTCGATGTCATCGCCCTCGTCAAAGGGAAACCGCCAGAACCAGCCTCGAACCGGTTGTCCATCGAGCGTGAATTCGACAAAATCCGCCTTCTCAGTGCTGTCGAGGGTAGCAATCGCAATGGCCGCGCCCCCCATCCCCGCCAGTCCCGCCGACACCGCCGACGCCCCCGCGCCGCCTCCGAGCTGTTCCATCACGAAATCGCGCGATCGCCTGACCCGGCGCAGTCCCGCGATCTTGCCGGTCAGCTTGCTGGCTTTGTCATTCCACTGAGGCGTCATCGCCACTGCTTCCGTGTGTCCCGCCGATCGCGCTCTGCTCATCGGATGCATACCGCCGGCGTGGAACCGACCTCCATTAATATCCACCTACCAGTTGGACACCACGACGCCCACAAAAAACAGCGGCAGGACGACCCAGAGCGCCAAGCCGAAGATGCTCGCCAGACGCCAACGCCTCTTCACGGAGGGCAGATTACCTGCTCGCGCCGCCAGCTCCTCCTGTGTCGGCGGGGCGATTCGATACGGGCTTTCGCCTTGCCAGCCCACCACCGCCGCCAATTCCGGAGGCAGCGCGGGGCGACGACCGAATCGACGAATCCAGTATTCCATCCAGTTCGGCAGGTAATAGGCACCACTGAAGAACCAGAACGCAAACGGCCGCACCAATCTGTGATGACGATCGATTGCGTATGGAAACAGCTCAAGGTCCATCCACGCATACGCATTGACGCGACAATCCGGCACCAACGTCACTGGCGGCAGCATCGCCGGCTCCCCGTCCATGTACAACCGGACGAACTCCCAAAGTTGCGCGGCGGGTTCTGGACGATCAAATGGAGCGGTCAGTGCCACGCCCTTGATGATACGGCGAGTGTCGGGCTCGATCTCTACGACGCGCAAGGGATAGGCAGCTCCCGCGCCGGTTGTCGTTACCACCTGAAAATTGCCAACGTAGGCGTGCGCGCGATCAAAATCGACCGACGTCCAACCAGTCCGCTTTTCCCACACATATATGCGTCGCAAGGACCGACTGATGAGAGTGGTTTCCTGGATCGGTGAAAAAACAAATCGATAGGCGCAGATCCAACCGATCAATGCACATACAGAATACCCCCCCATCATCACGGCAAGTCCGGTATCCAGAACGGTCCTCCCCGTACTCAGGTCGATCAGAGCCGTAAGGAACAGCAAAGTCAGACCAACCGCAGCAGCGAGCGAGACACATGCCACGTAGCCACGCGAGGCCTCGAAAGGCCCCGTCAAGCGCAGGCAAGCGGGCGTCAACTCGGTAACCATGCCTTCAGCCGCCGGCTGCACTCCGGAGCGCCCCGACAACAGCCAGCCCCATGCTCCGGTGCGATCAGGGAGTACCTCCAAATCTCTCTTCTCTTTCCTGTTCCTAGTAACTGTCAACGTAAACCCCTGACTCAAACCCCGTCTCCATTCCCGGCCGCTGTATTTCGCTCGGCCAATAATGAACCTTCATGCAATAGAACCCGCGCAACCCCAGGAACACCTGAAAAGAGCCCGTCAATTTGGCGCTTTTACTGACTGGATCAATAGTCATTTTCTCGTTTTGGAACCCGGGAGCAGGAACAAGAACCGATCCACTCTGTACCGCAGGCAATGTCGCGTTCTTACCGGCGCTCATGGTGCGGAAAACCTTCTTTCCGTCCCTGTCATTCCGATAGAACTCGATCGTGACCCGACTGTCATCAGAATATAGCGGAACAGTAACGTTGTAATGCGCATGAAAGTAGCCATTGCCCACCGCGCCTTTCATCAGGTAACCGCTGGCCACCAGAATGATGCGTTCCAACGCTTGAAGTTCGTCATTCAAGTTGAGGAAGGGAACAGCCGGCGCACCTCGTTTTCCCGCGCTCGCCTTGGTGGCAAAGGGGTTGTTATCCGTATTGCCAAGCTGGGTGCGTTTGCCAAACACGCCGTTATCAAGCCAGTATTCGACCGGCAAACGGCTGGCTTCGTCGGTTCCAGCAGCGTTCACCGCAGTCCATATGGCGACGCCCAGCGCGGCGATCGTCAACAAGGTCCAGCCGACGGGTCCCAGCGATAGCCCTAAGACCGTAAAGGCGGTACCTCCACCAGCAACCGCCATCGTAGTGCCATAGCCTGCCACTCCCGATATCACGGTCGCGAGCGCCGATGCGGTACTCCAATACGCCGACGTATTGTTGCCGGCTTGCCGCTTGCGGTATGCACCGTAGGCGGTCACCAAGCCATCGAGAATGCCGGCGGCGAGTCCGAGTTTGGCCCCTTGCCGCATGAGTCTCTTGGAAACCTCATTGGAAACAAGCGTGCCTATGGAGGAAGCCAGGTCGAAGCCGACGGCGACCATGGCAACGATATTCGCCGTCGCGCCAGCGCCACTCGAGAACCTGTCTTCCAGCGAAGCACCTTCCTTGAGCGTTGCCGCCAAGGCATTGATCGCACCTTGTGCCTGGAAGAACATGATCCCGGAACCTAATACCGTAGATGCCAGATTCCCTACCAGTGCAGCTCGGCCATTCAGATAAGGATTCATCCGGGCCTGTTCACGCAATGGCAATTCAATTTCCTGCAGGGGTGTGCCTCCAGCAAAGGAGCCACTCAGCTTTTCCCCCTGGGCCAGCTTCTTGAAGGTGAACGCCACCACGGCGGAAATGGTCGTTCTGTCCTCCGGCAAATCCAGATACACACCGCGACCCACCGTTTCCGACAAGCTGAGACCGCGCTGGCCCAAATTGCCTTCCTGAGCCAGATAGCCCCTGCCGGCGGGCAAGTCACCGCCAACACGCACCGGGGCGTGACCTTCTATCGGTTTGGTGGCAGCTTCTTCCAGAAGATTCTTGATCTCCGACAATGGTCCCTTCAGCACAGTGGGAGCAACCAGCAGATCCTCACGCGTGACAAGCGTCATCGCAATGCCACGCATCAGCCGGTTGTACGTCTTTGGATCGTTGATCATCAACTTGGTCAGCAGCCCGGTCACGGTGTCCACCAGCGTGGCGGTAGCCTCGTTGTAGCGACGCTTGGCACGCAGGGCTTCGCGCAGGTTGTCGATTTTCAACGCGCCCCCTTCCAGATATGGCGTCACCATTGCATACGCGGCCCTGACAATGGAACCGGCCTCGTCGACTGAGCCCGTATCCGCCAATAGCTTGAACAGATCCGCGTTTCCAGCAGACAGGCTTCGATAGAACCAGTTGTTCGGATCGTCAACCGACAGTTTCCAAAGCTCGCCCCATACCTCCACACGCTCCTTTTCAGTCTGCCCCGATCCGGCAACACACGACGCGGCCATGTTTTCGCGCCGTACCCCGGCTGCGTCATCCCTGTCGCAGAAGTCGGTGCGTTGCTGCTGTTTCCAGCCCGGGCATTTGATCCAAGTCGTGAATAGCGCACTCAAGTTCGCGATCTGTGTCATCAAGGACTTCTTGCCCTCACTGTCCGCAAGGGCGGCTTGCCAAGCGCCGGTGTCTATGTTTCTTTCATAACGTTCGGGTCCATAATTCGCCGCCCAGAACGGCCCCGGATTGGCTTTAGCGCTCAAGCACATGCCTTGAATGATGTCGGCAATGACGCGCTTGCGCGCGCGTTCCGGGTCCAGCGCTCCTTCAAGCACCGAAGCGCGCGCCGCAGCAATATTGCGCCGCAGATTCAACTCCTGCACGATCCCCACCGGATCCGGCAGCACCACCCCGACCCCCCATTGCAGCGCCGGCAGCAGCGAATTCACGGCCCACATCTGCGCCGTCACCAGTTGCGGTTCCGGCTCGGCGCGCATCTGCAGCGGGTTGTGCAGGCCCGCATTCAGGCAGCGCTGCACGTCCGCCACGGCATAGTCGGCGACGATGCCCGTGATGTCGGGCAGGGTCAGCTTGCAGGTGTTGGGCGCGGCACTGCCCAACCCGACCTTGCCGTCGGCGATGTCCTTCAGGTTCAGTTCGGTCATCCGCGCGCCGCGGCAGCCGTCTTTGTCGTCGGCGTAGTCCTGGCGGGTTTGCTTGTCCCAGACGTAGCGGCTGTAGGCGATCCAGGCCGTGGGGCTGCGCAGGTGGTCGATGGTGATGAACTGCGTGCCGATGTTGTTGTGCCCTTCCGACGAGCAGGCCTCGGACAGCGGCTCGGTGGTCTCGGCGTCCTCGGGCATCTTGGCGACCGGGATCTTGCGGTAGTAGCCCTTGCTGTCGATCAGGTAGCCGTCCCAGGTTTTGTCCTGCTTGAGCACGTACAGGTAGCCCGCGGCCGGCACGCGCGCGAAGTAGGTCTCCGCCGGCAGTCCGGCGGGGTCGAACCTGGGATCGAACAGCCGCACCTTGGTGTGGGCCTCCAGCTTCTTCTCCATCCAGGTGCTGTACATGCGGTGGGCGGGAATCGCCCACTGCGTGTTGCTGGCGCCGCCGTGCTCGGTGTTGGCCCAGGCATCGCTCACCATGGGCCGCGGCAGCGGCGCGGGCACCAGCGGCATGATCGCCACGCCGCCCTTCTTGTCGCAGTTGATGCACTTGCCCTTGGTCTCGCCGCATGTATTCGCCGCCGCGGCGCAACGCGCGTTAGAAAGCTCCGCCATCCCTCACCTCTGTCTGCTCCGGTTCGACCGTCGTGCCGGGCCATTGCCGCACGCGGTTCCATTGTTCTTCCGTGATGTCGTTCAAAGCCGCCACCGCCGCGACGCCGCTCGCCTGGACCGTGGCCATGGCGTGGCGGACGTCGGGATGCTGGTCGAAATGCGGATGCACCAGCAGGCCATGCAGCGCGAAATCGACGATGTCGGTGTCGGTCTCCAGGCCCCAGCGCGCCTGCGCGCGCGCCACCTGGCGGTCGGCGCGCTCGCGCAGCCGCGCCTCGGCCATGTCGTGTCCGGCTTCGGCCAGGGCGTCGAGCGCCTGGTTGACCCAGCCGGCGCGTTCCAGCACGGCGCACTGCGCGCGATCGAGCACCAGCGGCGCGGCCGGCCCGGCTTGCGGCGCGCCCGCGGCGGCCGGCCGTTCGTACTGGACCGCCAGTTCCCCGGCCGCGCGGCACGGCCGCCAATAGGCCTGGACTGGCGCGAGCCATTGGCGCAGCTGGTCTTCGGACAGCACCTCGGCCAGCACCTCGGCGACGCGCGGATCCCAATGCCGCAAGGTCACCGGATCGGCCCGATCCGGCACCAGGCAGCGCGCCATCCTGGCCAGATGGCGAGCCAGCGCCGTCGGGGCCACCGGACTGGCGATCCAGCCGCAGACCGCGCGATGGGTGTGGCCAGGCGCCGCGGCCGCGCAGGCCGCGGCAATGCTCAATTCGATGGCGTCGTCGCGGCCAAAGTCTCCCAGCGCCAGCAGATAGGGGCAATGCCCGGCCAGGAAGCGGCCACGGTCCAACGGCAGCGCCACGGCGCTCTTGCGCCGGGCCGCATGCGCCAGCGGATCCTCGATGGTGGGATCCACCAGTACGTAGAGCGCGCTTGACGGGGTGCGCGCGGCGGCGGCCAGCAGGCGTTCGTAGAGCCGGACGGCCGCGTCGCGGTCCTCGCCCTGGGGAAGGATGCCGTCAAACAAAGGCCGCCCCTCCCGCCGCCGCGCTGTTCACCTTGCTGGGACAATCCTTGAATTCGCCCGAGGGCGGCGCCAGGTTGCCGTTCGCCGTCTGCGGCCCGACCCAGTTGTGCGCTCCCGCCTTCAGCTCGACCTTGCCCGGCGCATGCAGCTGGATGCCGCCGCCTTCCAGCCGCACATAGGCGCCCGCGGCGGTGGCCAGCACGCGCTGCTTGGCCTCGATCAGCACGCTGGCGCCGGCGGAAGCGAAGGTCACGGCCTTCTCGGCCGTCAGCGTCATCTTGGCGTCCTGGCTGTGCAGGCGCAGCTTGCCGCCCGCGGCGTGCAGCCGCAGGCCACGGTCCTGCACCGCGCGGCCGCCGCCGGCCTCGTGGCCCGCCGTGAACAGCACCACGCCGGCCGCCACGCCCACCGCCAGGTGGGCGCTGCTGGCCCAGTTCACATCGGGCGCGATCTGCGCGAAGGTGGCGCCGGCCACCAGGAAGGCGTTGGCCGGCGTGTACTGGCCGATGCCGCTGGGCGCGCTGACCTGGAGGTGCGGTTCGCTGTAGGCCGCCACCTTGACGGCGGCGCCCTCGGCGTTGGCATCGTCCTGGGTGGCCTCGACCACGTCGCGGACGTGCCCGAGGGCATCGTGCGCCGGCAGCGCCTGCGGATCGCCATCCAGGATGGCCTTCTGCTTGACCGCGATGTCGCCCAGTTCCTTGGCCGATTCGAGGGCGGCGTCGATCTGCTTGGCCGCCTCGGCGCTGTCCAGCAGCGCGCCCTCGGCGTTCTCGCGCAGGTCGGCGCTGATCAGCAGGCCGGAACCGCCGCGCAGCGCCACCGCTTCCTTGGTCGACAGTTCGGCGCCATGGCCCAGGTCCTGCAGGCGCTCGTTGTCGCGCTGCTGCTTGACGTGGCCCAGGTTCAGGCGGGCATCGGCCTGGGTGGTCGAGGCGGTCAGGCGCGACTGGCCCGGCGTGTCGTCCTGCACCAGCTGGTTGTAGCCGCCGGTGCCCGCGCCGCTGGTGGCCAGGGCCTGGGTCTTGAAGCCGGACATGACCGCGTTGTGCGCGTGCCCGTCATTGCCGCCGGCAAACCAGGCCGGCGCGTTGCCGGTGGCATTGGCGCCGCCCGCCTGCACCTGGTTGTGGGAGGCATCCTCGGCGCCCTCGCCGTTGTACAGCGCGCCGACCACCACCGGGCGGTCGATGTCGCCGTGCAGGAATTCCACCAGCACTTCCTGGCCGACGCGCGGCACGAAATGGCCGCCCCAGTCGCCGCCGGCCACCGGCTCGGCCACGCGCACCCAGGCGCCCAGCTCGTCCTTGGCCGGCGCGTTCTCGTCGCCCGACGGGTGCGCCAGCCGGCTGCTGGACGCCTTGCCGCGCTGCCAGTGGAACTGCACCTTGATGCGGTGGTCGCGGTCGGTGTGCACCGGCTCCTCGGCGCCCACCACCAGCGCGGTCTGCGCGCCGAACACCGTGGGACGGGGATGCAGGCGCGTGCCGTGGCCGTCCTGCGTCGCGGGGCGGAATTCGGTGTCGCTGCCGATGCAGGTGAAGGCGTTGCGGTAGAAATCGGCGTCCTCGCCCTCGTCGCCGCCCAGCGCCTCGCGCACGGCGCGGCCGAGGTCGGCGTCGAAGTTGTTGCGGGCCTGGTGCGTGATCGCGATCACCACGAACGCGGACGGGCCGCCCTGCTGGTAGTGGCCGGTCAGCTCGAAGCGCTGGCCCGGCGCCAGCGTGCGCACGGTGCCGGCGCCCTCGACGCTCTGCTGGCGCACGCGCAGCGCGGCCAGCGCGTTGTGCGCCAGCCGCTCGCCCTGCGCGCTGTCCTCGTAGGCATACTGCCCGGGGTAGTCATCGCTGACCAGTTCCAGCGGATTCGCCAGCTTGCCGCTGTCCGCCTGCGCCGACACTGGCCGCGCCTGGGCGCTGCGGTAGTCCCAGCTGGCCATGCGCACGGCGTTGGTCTGCCAGCGCTTGCGCGCGCTCCATTGCTGGATGCTGTCCTCGGTCTCGGTCACGTCGACGCGGGCGAAGCGCACGCTGGCCTGCGGGCCGGCCTTGAAGGCGTCGTTGTGGTCGGCAATGACCAGGGTGTGGCCGGCGTCGGCGTGCTCGACCCAATAGAACAGGCCCTCCTCGGCCAGCAGGCGCTCGATGAAGGCGTAATCGGTCTCGCGGTACTGGATGGTCAGGCTGCGCTTGGCGTAGGCGGCGCGGTCCTTGACCTCCCAGCGCCATTGCGGCGCCAGCGCGCCCTGGCCCTTGTAGTCGCCGAAGATGCTGTCGACGATGTCGATCACCGCCTTGTCCTGGTAGGCGAAGCTGTCGCGCCGCGCCCGCAGGAACGCCAGCCACGGCTCCACGGTCAGGCCATAGCGCGCCAGGCCGCCGTTGGCGCCCAGGAAGCGCACCGCCGTGGCGTGGCCGTGCCACAGGCGCGGCTGCTCGCGGTCGAGCGCGGTCTGCAGGCGCAGCGTGACGGGCTGGCCCATCAGGGCCTTCAGGGGGATATGCGCGTCGTCGGACAGCGCGGTGATCTCGAGCCGATAGGCGCCGCCGCTCAATTGCTCGGTGGCCGACAGGGTCTCGGCCACCAGGCGGTTTTCGCCCAGCGGCGTGCGCAGGTCCAGCAGGCGGTTGGCCTGCGCGATGCCGGCGGTCGACAGGCGGGACAATCCGGAAGCATCCTGGGGCATGGTCTCGGCTCCGGGCTCAGGTCAGGCGGTAGCGGAAGTCGCCGTTCTTGCCGGCCGTGACGCGGATGCGCGCGATCGCTTCACCCTGCGCCATGCGGCCCAGCACCTGCTCGGCGATCTGCGGCAACAGCGTGCCGTTCAAAATGTGGTCGACGTTGCGCGCGCCGGTGTCGACCTCGGTGCAGCGCGCCAGCACGGCCTCGACCAGCGCCTCGTCCCAGTCGAACACGGCGCGGTGGTTGGCCTGCACGCGCTCGGCGATGCGGGCCAGCTTCAAGCCGATGATGCGGGCCAGGGCGTCGTCGTCCACCGGGTAGTAGGCGATGGTCTTCATGCGCCCCAGGAAGGCGGGCTTGAAGGCCTTGTACAGCTGCGGCGCCAGCAGTTCCTGCATGGCGTCCGGATCGGGCCGTTCCTCGGCGCTCTTGTTCAGGCAGGCCTGCATGATGGCCGACGAGCCGACGTTGGAGGTCAGGATGATGAGCGTGTTGCGGAAATCGATCTCGCGCCCCTCGGCGTCGTCCATCACGCCCTTGTCGAACACCTGGAAGAACAGCTCCAGCACGTCGGGGTGGGCCTTCTCGATTTCATCGAGCAGCACCACGCTGTAGGGCTGGCGCCGCACGGCCTCGGTCAGCACCCCGCCTTCGCCGTAGCCGACGTAGCCGGGCGGCGAACCCTTCAGGCCCGAGACGCTGTGGGCCTCCTGGTACTCGCTCATGTTGATGGTGACCAGCTTGCGCTCGCCGCCATACAGGATGTCGGCCACCGCCAGCGCGGTTTCGGTCTTGCCCACGCCCGACGGGCCGACGAACAGGAACACGCCCTTGGGCTTGTTGGGGTCCTCCAGGCCGGCGCGCGCGGTGCGCACGCGCTGGGCGATGGCGTGCAATGCGTGATCCTGGCCGATGACGCGCTCGGCCAGCAGCGGCTGCAGCTCCAGCACGGTGCGGATCTCGTCGTTGACCATGCGGCCCAGCGGGATGCCGGTCCAGGCCGAGACGATCTCGGCGATGACCTGCGCGTCCACATAGGCCGGCACCAGCGGCGCCTCGCCCTGCAGGGCGCGCAACTGCTGCTGCAATTCGGCCAGTTGCGCCTGGGCGGGCGTCGGCTCGGCGGCCTTGCCGCCGCGGCGCTTGGCGCCGGCTTCGGCGTCGGGTTCCTGGCCCGCGGCTTCCAGCTCCTCGCGCAGCGCGTGGATCTGCCGCACCAGCTCGCTTTCCTGCGCCAGGCGCGCCTCGGCCTCGGCCAGCTGTTGGCGGGTGGCGGCCATTTCCTCGTCCAGTTCGCGCAGGCGGGCCGACTGCGCGGCGCCGGTCGCGGCCTCGCGGCGCAGCGCCGCGCGCTCGGTCTCCTGGCGCGCCAGCCGGTGGCGGGCGTCGTCGATCAGGGCCGGCGTGGCGCTGCGGCCCAATGCCACCCGGGCGCAGGCGGTGTCCAGCACGCCGACCGCCTTGTCGGGCAGCTGGCGGCCGCTGATGTAGCGGTGCGACAGGCGGGCGGCGACGACGATCGCCTCGTCCAGGATGCGCACGCCGAAATGCTGTTCCATCAGCGGCGCCATGCCGCGCAGCATGCTGGCGGCCAGGGTCTCGCTGGGCTCTTCCACCTTGACCACCTGGAAGCGCCGCGCCAGCGCGGCGTCTTTCTCGAAATACTTCTTGTATTCGCTCCAGGTGGTGGCGGCGATGGTGCGCAGTTCGCCGCGCGCCAGCGCCGGCTTGAGCAGGTTGGCCGCATCGTTCTGGCCGGCCTGCCCGCCCGCGCCGATCATGGTGTGGGCCTCGTCGATGAACAGGATGATGGGCGTGGGGCTTTGCTTGACCTCGTCGATCACGCTTTTCAAGCGGTTCTCGAATTCGCCCTTGACGCTGGCGCCGGCCTGCAGCAGGCCCATGTCCAGCGTGCGCAGCGCCACGCCGGCCAGCGCCGGCGGCACGTCGCCAGCCACGATGCGCAGCGCCAGCCCCTCGACCACGGCGGTCTTGCCGACGCCGGCCTCGCCGGTCAGGATGGGGTTGTTCTGGCGGCGCCGCGTCAGGATGTCGATCATCTGGCGGATCTCGGCATCGCGGCCGATCACCGGATCGATCTTGCCTTCGCGGGCGCGCTCGGTCAGGTTGGTGGTGTATTGGTCCAGCGCCGGCGTCTTGGACAGCGCGGCCGCGGGCGCTGCGGCCTCGCCCTGCGCGGCGTCATCGCCCAATGCGACGGACTGGCCGGCCTCTTCCGAGCCGGCCGTCAGGGCCGCGAAATCGTGCTTCAGCTCTTCCAGCCGGAACGACTCGAACAGGCGCGAGCCGCGCCGCGCCAGCGCCGCCAGATCGGGCTCGGTGAGCAGCGCCAGCAACAGGTGACCGGAACGGATGCGGGTGGTCTGCGTGTCGAGCGAGGCGATCAGCCAGGCATGCTCGAACAGGCGCGGCAGATGCGGCGAAAACACCGGCGTGCGGGTATTGCCGTTCTTGAAGCCGCGGATTTCGGCGTTCAGGTCGGCCTCGAGCACCGAGGCCTCGATGCCGCTGCGGCGCGCCACGATGCTGAAATCGCTGGCGGGCTTTTCCAGCAGCGCCAGGAACAGGTGTTCCAGGTCCACCTCGTAGTGGCCTTGCGCCATGCACAGGCTGGCGGCGCGCTCGGCGGCCTGGCGGCAGGTCTGGTTCAGTTTCCCGATCAGGGTTTTCAGGGGAGTGGCCATGTTCTCGGTTGTCTTGTTCTTAGTGGATGGTGTGCAGTTCGTAGCTGGCGTCGTCGCGATCCGACGCCGACGGTTCGGTGCAGAGAAAGGAATTCCAGCCCAGGCGCGCGCCGCCGCCCTCGGCATCGCCGCCCAGCGCGCTGCCGGCGACGTCCTCTTTGGCCATCACCAGGCGCACCTCGTATTCGAAGCTCAGCCCGCCGAACATCGTCAGCAGTTTTTCCAGCGCCTGCGCGCGGGCGCCGCCAGGCAGGAAATCGGCGAACGCGGTCTTGGACAGCGGGCCGATCCACAGCCGGATGCGCAGGTCGCGCTGCCAGATGCGGTCTCCGGCCATGGCGGACACACCCAGCACCGCGCCGGGCCGGCCCAGCTGGGTGCGGTTCTCGGGCGGCACGTGGTACCAGCGGCCGACGAACTGTTCGACCCGCAAGGCCACCTGGAAGTAATCGGCCAGCACCCGCTGCAGGTACGCGGCCGACACCGGCCGCTGCCGCGCCGCCGCCGCGTAGTGTGCCAGCGATTCGTCGAACACGCGGCCTTCGCCGGCATGCAGGCGGTCGCGCAGCGCCGGATGGCCGACACCGCCCAACGCCAGCAACAGCGGCAGGTAGTGATGGTCCTGCTCGGTCTCGTGCCGCAGCGGCATGCGGTACTTCTTCCAGGCCGCGTAGAACAGCGCGGCGGCCCGGTTCGAGAAGATGTCGAAGAAGGCGCGCGCGCCGCGGTCGCGCGTGGCGCTTTCGCGGTGGCTCAGGATCTCGGAGTAATGCAGCGGCAAAGCGCCCTGCCCGCCCAGCAAACCGAAGAAGGCCGGCTCGATCTCCACCCGCCCCAGCGTGCCAGCCGCCAGCGCCGCCAGGCGCGCCTCGGCGTCGTGCAGGGCCTGGCCGTTCTTGTCGAAGGCCGTCAACCCGGCGATCTCGCTGGCCGGAAAGCCCAGCGACGACGAGTTGACGAAGCGCAGGTGCGCCGGCACGGCGTTCTTGGCGCGCGTGCCTTCCTGGCGCGCGAACCACAGTTCCAGCACCCGCACGGCCTGGAAGAACTTGAAGCGCTGCGGCTCGGCCAGCAGCGATTCGATTACGCTAGGATCGCGTCGCCGTTGCATGGAGCACACCGTAGGATTTCTTCCGCGCCGCGGCGCGACAGCACCACCAACTGCACAAAGCTGTTGGCGTGCACGTAAAGGCCGAAGAAGCGGTTGAGCACCGCCACGAAGGCATGCAGGCTGGTGCCCACGAAGTTGTCTTCATTGATCGTCAGCCGGATCTCGATGCCGCGCACGAAGGTCGCGAACGGCTCGCCCGGCATCCAGTGGGTGGCGGGCTTGTAGTCCAGCCCCACCAGCCCTTCGATCTGGCGGGCCGCCACCGCCGCGTGCGACAGGTCGTACAGGCGCAGCGTTTCCTTCAGCGCCGGCAGGCCGCTGTGCACCAGCGACAGGTGATTCAGCGCCAGGTGCGAGATCAGGCGCCAGTGCGCCGCGCGGCCCTGCTGGAAGCGGTGTGTGTGGGTCGGCCGGCGCAGCATGCGGATCTCGCGCGCCACCGAGCCGCCCTCCAGGAACAGGTCGCCGCCCGGCTGGCCCACCGCCAGGTGCGACGGCAGGTCGCGGTTGGTGCAGGTCAGCTCCAGGCTCAGCGTTTCGGTCTGCGGCAGCGCCGGATTGAAATCGATGTCGACGATCGACATCTCCATCTCGTAGCCCGGACTGCGCTCGGCCACCATCGGGTCGCGCCGCGCGGTCCAGTAATGGCTGGCGCCCTCGGGCGTCTCGCCGTGGTGCAACGAATAGAACGGCCGGAACTCCACCACCGAATCGCCCTGCGCGTTCTGCCGCACCAGCCGCACGCGGTCGATGGAATAGACCTCGTAGCCATAGGCGCGGCGCGCATCGGCCACCACCGGGTACGACGCGGCCGCGTGCGTCACGCGGATGGGGTCGGCGCGCTGCTCGAACAGGTTGATCACCGGCGTGCAGCCCAGCCGGAAGTTGTCGGCAGAGGCCGACTCCAACAGGCGCGCGGTATTGGAGTCGGCGCGCAGCCCCTTGACCGGCAGGTGCAGCGTGAATTCGCGCACCGGCCCCACCGCGCGCCGCAGCGCCGCCAGGTCGATGTCGACGAAGTTGAATTTCTCTGAGAAAACAAAGTACTCGGCCAGCAGCCGGTAGGCCGGGTGCGAGCTGGCCGGAAAATCGATCAGCGCGTCGTCCTCGGCCAGCCCGACCTGCGCCAGCGGCACCTCGGGCAGCCGGTTCCAGCGGCCGGGCTGGGTCTCGATGTAGGCCGCGGCGGTGCGCAGGAACAGGCAATCGCGCAGCGCCGCCACGAACGACGGCTCGCCGTGCAGATAGACGCGCAGGCGGTCCACCGCCAGCGTGGCGAAGCTCTGCGTTTCGGCCAGGCACGCCAGCGTCAGCGACAGGCGGCCGGTCACGCCCGGCGGCAGCTGCGTGGAGGACGGCGCGTTGGCGGTCGAGGCGAACGCGGCCTGGCGGATGGCCACGGGCGCCAGCGTCACGTCGTAGGCCGTGCGGAAACGGCAGGCCACGCCGCGCACGGCGTGCGACTTCAATTCGGTGCCGCGCGCCATGCGCACCGGCGCGGTCAGCTGGGCCGCCACGCCGCCCATGTCGAACTGCGCGATCGAACACGACGGAAACGGCCGCAGGTAGTGCGGGTACATCACCTCGAACAACGCTTCCGTGAATTCCGGATAGTCGTCGTCCAGCTTCTTGTTGATGCGCGCCCCCAGCAGGGCGAACGATTCGATCATCCGCTCGACGTGCGGGTCTTCGCAGGTTTCCCCCGACAGCCCCAGGCGCGCCGCGATCTTCGGATAGCGCTGGGCGAAATCGCGCGACGAGCCGCGCAGGAACCCCAGCTCGCGTTCGTAATACGGCAGCAGTTCTTCCATCTTTCCCTTCCTCGCCGGCGGCTGGCCGCCGGCGCCCGCGTGCGTTGATCTTGTCAGGCGGCCGCCGCGGCCTTGGCCCAGCCCTTGCTGACCGAATACTGCAGCGTCGACGGCTGCAGGGTGGCGTCGAACGTCACCGGCTCATGCGCCGGACCGACGTCCAGCATCGCGGTGATCGCGAAATACAGCACCGACGTGGCGCGGCTGTCGACCTGCAGCACCACCCGCACGTGCGTCAGCCGCGGCTCGTGGCGCGCGATGGCCTGCTCCAGCGACCGGCAGATGAACTCCCGGTCGTAGTGGCTGGCCAGGCTGAGCCCGGAGAAATCCGACAGTCCATAGGTCAGGATCGACCGCTGGCAGTTCGGATAGCGCTTGAGCGACGCCTCGGTGAAGACCATGCGGGTATTGAGCAGGGCCTCGATGTCGCGCGCGACGGTTTCCTTGATTTCCTCGACGGACAACCGCCGCAGCGCATGCGGCGCCGGGCCATCGCCGTCGAACAGCTTGTCGAACAGGCTGGGTTCGAATCCCTTCATCACGGACCTCATTCAGGAAAACCGCGGCCCGGGAGCGAGCCGCGGCCTTCGCCTTGCCGCGCGGTCGGGGTCAGACCGAGTAGGTCTTGTCGTTCTTGGTCAGGCTCCAGGCGCCCTGGGCGTTGCCGCCCTGATTGCCGCCGACCTTCTGCTGCGTGTACTTCCACTGGACAGCGGCGTACTTCAGCGAGAACGATTCGTGCGGCAGGCCCTCGCTGACCACTTCCGGCGCCACGCGCGAGATGATCACGTACTTGAGCTTGATTTCCAGGTATTTGACGCGGTTGCCTTCGCCATCGGCGCGCAGGAAATCGATGGTCACTTCGTCAAAGGTGGTGCCGCCCGAGGCGTGCTGGTAGAGCAGCGGGCTGACCACGTCCAGGTCCTTGGTGAAGACCATTTCACCGTGCTCGGTGCGCTCGGCGGTGTGGCCGCCCGAGGTCGAGGCGGTGGCCGAACGCGGCTGGATGATCTCGTGGCGCCACGAGCCCACTTCGATCCAGTCCGGGTGATCCTTGTCCTGGGACTCGCCCTTGAGCGCAGGATTGCCGAATTTGACGTAGATGTCCTTCATTAAAGTACTCTCCGGTTAAAAGCTTTGGATCAGACGGTCATCACGATTTCTGGGCCTGGGCGGGCAGTTCCGCAACCAGGCGCAGGGAAATCGACAGCTCGTCGAGTTGGAAATGCGGCCGCAAAAACGCCACGGCCCGGAACACGCCAGGACGACCCGGCACCTCGGCGACTTGCACCGATGCTTCCCGCAGGGGAAATTGCGCTTTCTGCTCCTGGCTCGCGTTGTCGTCCAGCAGCACGTACTGCGAGACCCAGCGGTTCAGGAAGCTCTCGACCGATTGCGCGGACGCAAAACTGCCGATCTTGTCCCGCATCATGGCCTTCAGGTAATGGGCCACCCGCGACACGGAGAAGATGTATTGCAACTGCGCCGACAGCACCGCGTTGGCGTTGGCGCTGTCGGTGTTGTATTTCTTGGCCTTCTGCACCGACTGCGCGCCGAAGAACGCGGCGTAGTCGGAGTTCTTGCAGTGCACCAGCGGGATCAGGCCCAGGTCGCTCAGTTCCTTCTCGCGCCGGTCGGTGATGGCGATCTCGGTCGGGCACTTGAGCGCGATCTCGCCGTCGTCGGTCTTGAAGGTGTGGGTCGGCAGGTTCTCGACCAGGCCGCCGCCTTCGACGCCGCGGATCGCCGCGCACCAGCCGAAGTCGGCGAAGGCCGCGGTCAGGCGCGCGCCGAAGGCCCAGGCGGCGTTGCACCACAGGTACTTGGAATGGTCGGTGCCGTCGACGTCCTCGACGAAGTTGAAGCCTTCCACCGAGGTGCCCTCTTTCGGGTCGTACGGCAGGCGGCCCAGGAAGCGCGGCATGGTCAGGCCGACGTAGCGCGAGTCCTCGGAATCGCGGAAGCTGCGCCACTTGGTGTATTCGACCGTGTCGAACACCTTGGCCAGGTCGCGCGGGCGGCCCAGGTCGGCGAAGCTGTCCAGGCCCAGCAGTTCGGGCGAGGCCGAGGCGATGAACGGCGCGTGCGAGGCCGCGGCCACGTGCGACATCTGCTCGATGAAGTACATGTCCTCGGGCTGGCGGGTGATCTCGAAGTTGCCCAGCAGCGCGCCGAACGGCGAACCGCCGAAGGTGCCGAATTCCTCTTCGTAGACCTTCTTGAACATCAGGCTCTGGTCGAAGTCGATGGCGGTCTGGAAGTCGCGCACCAGGTCGCGCTTGGTGACGTTGAGCACCTTGATCTTGAGCATCGGCCCGGTATTGCTCTCCTGGCACAGGTAATGCAGGCCGCGCCAGGTGCTTTCGAGCTTCTGGAACTCGGCGCCGTGCATGACTTCGCTCAGCTGCGCGGAGATCAGGCGGTCCAGCTCGGCCACGCGGGCGTCGAGCATGGCGGACAGGTTGTCCGACACCACCACGGTGCCCTTCATGACTTCGCGGGCCAGTTCGCCGATCAGGTCCTTGGCGCGGTCGTGCTCGGCGCTGGACTTGGCCACCCGGCTCTGTTCGACGATCTGGTCGAGCAGGCCCGCGTCGGCGGCGGCCGGGGCGGATGCGCTGTGCGCGGCGGCGGAATTACTCATTGCGGCCTCCCTTGCCGTCCTTGCCGGCTTCGCTGGTCAGTTGCTGCAGTTTTTCCGTGCTGCTGAGCACTTCGCCCAGCAGGTCTTCCAGCTTGTCGTTGCCGGCCAGCTTGTTGCGCAGGTCGGCCAGCTTGGTGCGGATGTCCAGCAGCTCCTTGAGCGGCTCAATCTGCTGCACCACCGCCTCGGGGCGGAAATCCTCGACAGAGCGGAACTTCAGATCGACGCCGAAGGTGCCGCCCTCGTCGGTCAGGCGGTTCTTCACGCGGTAGGCGGCGCGCGGCTCCAGGCCGCGCATCACGTCGTCGAAGTTGTCGACGTCGATGTTGACGAACTTGCGGTCCTTCAGGCGCGGCAGCTCGGCTTCCGACTGCGCGCTGAAGTCGCCCACCACGCCGACGACAAAGGGCAGTTCCTTCTGCTCGATCGCGTCGCCCTTCTCGACGTCATAGGTCAGTTGAACGCGCGGCGGGCGCACTTTCTGCAGTCTTTTCTGAACGCTTTCTTTCTTGGCCATTGAGGGCTCCCAGCGGATGCGTAGTGACGAAGGCGCGTGGACCCGGCCTGCCGGGTCCGGCGGGCCGATCAGGGTTTGTTGATCAGATTGCCGAACGGATCCGGCGCGCGGCCCCCGGCGGGCGGGGTGGATGGGGTGGATTGGGCAGGCTGCGCGGGCGCCGTGGCGCCGCCGGATTGCGCCGGGCGCGCCGCCGGCGCAGCAGTGGCGCCGCCGTTGGCGGAAGGCGTACCAGCTGCGGGCGTACCGGCCGCGGGAGCCC